>CAZAPT010000024.1:0-57972 GCA_964487335.1 uncultured Dehalococcoidia bacterium | reverse complement strand
TCGCAGCGGCGGCGGATACGATCGCCGAGGCGGCGGTGGCGGACAGCGTGGCGGCGGTGGTGGCGGGAACTACGGCGGCCCGCGCCGCAGCGCTGACGGCAGCCGCGGCGGCTCCTTCCGCGAGCCGCGTCCCGGCGAGGGCGGGCCTCCCGGACCTCCCCGCCCGCCCTTCGGCGGTGGCGCGCAGTCATCCGAGTAGCGGCCGAACACACAGCACACGTGCAGCGGAGGGGCGCGACAATGCGCCCGTTCGTTGTATGCGTGGCGAATGCGCGTCACGCGGATACGTCGGGTATCCTAGCCTTCGGTATCTAGCAGGAGGCTGTTTCCCCACATGCCACGCGCCCTGATCACAGGCATCACCGGACAGGACGGGTTCTATCTCTCGGAGTACCTGCTCAAGCAGGGCTACGACGTCTACGGCCTGATCCGCGGCCAGGCGAACCCCAAGCGCGCCACGCTCGAGCGGACACTACCGGACGTCCGGCTCGTCGAGGGCGACATCCTCGACCAGGCGTCCCTGCTCGACATCGTGCAGAAGACCAAGCCGGACGAGGTCTACAACCTCGCCGCAATCAGCTTCGTGATGCTCTCCTGGAACCAGCCGGAGCTGACCGGCGAGATCACGGGCCTCGGCGCCCTGCGCGTCCTCGAGGCCATCCGCCTCAACGCCGCGGCCTCCCCGTCGCGGGCAAAGTCGGCGGCGGGCATCAAGTTCTACCAGGCGTCGAGCAGCGAGATGTTCGGTAAGGTGCGCGAGACGCCGCAGAACGAGAAGACGCCGTTCCACCCCCGTAGCCCGTACGGCGTCGCGAAGGCCTACGCCCACTACATCACCGTGAACTACCGCGAGAGCTACAACCTCTTCGCCTGCGGCGGCATCCTCTTCAACCACGGCTCGCCCCGCCGAGGGCCTGAGTTCGTCGAGCGGAAGCTGGCGATCGGCGCCGCGCGCATCAAGCTCGGCATACAGAACGAGCTGGTGATGGGCAATCTGGAGTCCCGGCGCGACTGGGGCTTCGCCGGCGACTACGTCCGCGCCATGCACCTGATGCTCCAGCAGACCGAGCCCGACGACTACGTCATCGGCAGCGGCGAGACGCACCAGATCAAGGAGTGCGCGCAGCTCGCGTTCGGGCGCGTAGGCCTGAACTACGAGGACTACATCCGCTCCGACCCGCAGTTCATGCGCCCGGCCGAAGTCGACGTCCTCATCGCCGACGCGTCGAAGGCGAAGAAGAAGCTCGGCTGGAAGCCCAAGGTCTCGTTCAAGCAACTCGTCGACATGATGGTGGACGCCGATCTCGCCGCAGAATCCCGCCTGCAGGCCGCCCCTGCGTGACCCGGCGTCCCATCACACGCTCATGATGCGCACGCTTCGCTTCGGTCTGCTGATCGTCGCATCGATCATCTTCCCGCTGGCGTTGTCCGCGTGCGGCCTGAAGGGCGAGCTGGCGCCGATCCTCACCGCCACGCCGTCGGCCGCGAGCATGTTGCAAAACGGAGGCTTCGAGTCCGGCGATGCGCCGTGGCAAGTCGAGCCGCCGGCGGCAGTTAGTGCCGCGCGAGCGCACGCCGGGGACAACGCATTGTCGATCGAACTGTCGTCCTCCAGTCCGCCCACCTTCGGAGCATCCCAGCGTCTGACCCAACCTGCGATCCCCGAGTTCGTCTCGGGCTTCTTTCGCGTGGACAACTGGAACCCGGCCAGCGCGCCGCTCCACCTCGAGTTTTTCGTCGGATTGCGCGGCGGTGGCTTCGCCGACGGATCCGACGAGCACGTGCTCCATTTCTCCATCGCGGGCAACTGGCATCCAGGCGGGACCGAGCCCGAGAACGGCGTTGTCTTTCTGAGCCGCGACCCGCCGAACACGGGTGCCTGGACGTACTTCGCCTATCCGGTCGCCCAGGCCTTTGAAGCCCGCTTCGGCAAAGCGCAGGACCCTGTACGCGAGGTCAGCGTCGGCGTCGAGCTCGCCGCCCAACTGCCCGCTCCAAACACCCACGCTCTCGCATACTTCGACGACCTCTACGCCGGCCCCCAGGCCGCCAATCCCAACCGCCCGATTGACGACTAGTTGCCGCATTCCTGACCGCATCGCTAAACTTTATGCAGTACACAATCCAGCGGGGTGAGCCGTTGCCGACCTACGAATACCAATGCGAAGCCTGCGGACGGCGCTACGAGAAGCGTGAGGGCTTCGACGCACCGTCACGCCAGAAGTGCCAGTACTGCGGGAAGAGCGCACGCCGCATCCTCCACGCGCCGCCCATCGTCTTCAAGGGCTCCGGCTTCTACAAGACCGACAGCCGCGGAACTTCGAGCGCCTCGACCGACGGCGGCGCCGAACCCAGCTCGAAGTCCGACAAGTCCGAGGCGAAGCCGGCGAAGTCCGAAAAGGCCTCGGCAGACTCCAAGTCCTCCGACTCCAGCACCACCGAGGCCGCGGCCGCGAGCTAGCGCTTGCGCGTCGTTATCCAGCGCGTCTCCAGGGCCAGCGTCGAGGTCGATGGCGCCATCGTCGCGGAGATCGGAGCCGGTGTGCTCCTCCTCGTGGGCGTCGAGGACGGCGACGATGATTCCGTCGCCCGGCGGACCGCCGCGGATTGCGCCGAGATGCGCATCTTCGCCGGCGACGGCCCATCGCACTTCGACCGCTCGCTGACCGAGACCGGCGGCGAAGCCCTCGTCGTGTCGCAGTTCACACTGCTCGCCGACGTCCGCAAGGGCCGCCGCCCCAGCTTCACCCGCGCCGCTCCTCCGGACGTCGCCTCACCGCTGGTCGATGCCTTCGCCGACGCCCTCCGCACGCAAGGCATCACCGTCAAGACCGGCGTCTTCGGCGCGCACATGAACGTCTCGCTCGTGAACGACGGGCCTGTGACCATCGTGGTGGACAGCGCCGACCTCGATCGTCCGCGCCGAGGCGGATCTACGGACTGAACACCACGCACTCGCCGCGCCCGCACGCCGTCATCACCGCGTCAGCCGCCTCGTCCGCCGTCATTGCGCTGTTGTCGATGACGCATCCGCCGAGCTTCGGTGCCGCCTCCACGAACTGCCGGTGCATCTCGCGCATCACATCCTCCGGCGCCCGCACCGTGACTTCGCGGGTCAGCCCTCGCCGCACCGTCGTCTCGACGTCCGGCAGCAGCGTCACGAAGTGCACCGGCACGTGGGATATCCGCGCGATGCCAGAGTAGATCTCGAGGATGTCCTCGCGCACAACCACGCCATCGATGAACACCGCGTACAGCTCCTCGGCGTAAGCCGTAGCCGCCCGCGCCGCCGCGCGCGTCACCATCTTGTTCTGGCGCGTCGTCCCCTGCTTCCACGGCTTCTGATAACCCATGCGAATGGCGGCATAGAACCGGTCCGTCTCCAGGTGCACCGTCCGGTCGTACCTCCCGCATAGCGACTCGCAGACGCTGCTCTTCCCGCTGCCCGGGGGCCCGGAGACGATCACGACCTGCGACATCAGAGCGGCGACAGTTCGAGCGAGATGTCGAGCGCCGGCGCCGAGTGCGTCAGCGCCCCGACAGAGATGAGATCCACCCCCGTCTCCGCGATCGCGCGCGCGTTCTCCAGCGTCACCCCACCCGACGCCTCGACGATCGCCCGCCCGGCGACCGTCTCCACCGCGCGCCGCATCTCATCGACGCTCATGTTGTCCAGCAGCACGATGTCGGGTGCGCCCTCGAGCGCGTCCTCCAGCTCCTCGATCGACGTCACCTCGACCTCGATGCGCATCGTGTGCGGCGCCGAAGCCCGCGCCTGCGCCACGATCGACGCGATGCTCGCAGCCCCGCGCTCCTTCGCCGCGGCGATGTGGTTGTCTTTGATCAGCACGCCCGACGCCAGCCCGAACCGATGGTTCTGTCCGCCGCCCGCCCGCACGGCATACCGCTCGAGTGCCCTCAGCCCCGGCGTCGTCTTCCGCGTGTCTGTGATCCGCGCACTCGTCCCCACCACCGCATCCACGAACTCCCGCGTAAGCGTCGCGATCCCCGACAGGCGTTGCACGAAGTTCAGCGCCACGCGCTCGCCCGAGAGGATCGCTGCCACCGGCCCCTCCACCTCGGCGAGCTGCGTGCCCGGCGCGACCGACGCACCTTCGCCTGCCAGTGCATCGAACGAAATCTGCGCATCGACGGCATGAATCGCCGCCGCCGCGACCGGGAGCCCCGCGACCACGCCGTGCTGCTTCGCGATGAACACACCGCGCCCCCATTGCGCCGGATCGACCACGGACCGCGTCGTTATGTCGTCGAAGGAGCCGTCCTCTTCGAGCGCGGCTCGCGCCGATGCTCCGACGATGTGCTCCGGGATCGGCGCGAGCGCTTCCGTCACGCTACGCCGTCCTCCGGAACACGATGTGACGCCGCCATTCCTCGCGCGCCTCCGGGAAGTCCGTGCGATAGTGCGCACCACGGCTCTCTTCGCGGATCAGCGCCGCCTCCGCCATCAGCCTGCAGACGGTGATCATGTTCGCCAATTCGTGAGACGCCCGATCGTTCGGCGGCGGCATCGCGCGCTCCCACGCCGCCAACCGCGCCGTCGCGCGCTGCAGTCCGTCGCCGTCACGCACGATCCCCACCTTATCCCACATCAGCGACTGCAGCCCGGCCCGGTCCGGCGCGCCCGCCCCTTCGCCGCGATGCTCCGGCAGGCTCCGCGCGTCCTCGGACATCACCGCGGAACCCGACTCCGATCCGATCGTCCGCTCGACGATCCGCTTCGCGAACACCACCGTCTCGAGGAGGGAGTTGCTCGCCAACCGGTTCGCCCCGTGCACGCCAGTGCAAGCCGCTTCGCCGCACGCGTACAGTCCTGCGATCGTCGTCTCGCCCCAGGTGTTCGTGCGCACGCCACCCATCATGTAGTGCGCCGCCGGCGACACCGGGATCGCCTCGCGCGTGATGTCCACGCCGTGGTCGAGGCAGTACCGGTAGATCTGTGGGAAGCGCGCCGTCACCCGCTGCGCCGGCAAGTGTGTGATGTCCAGGAAGACGTTCTGCGCGCGCGTCTCCGCCATCTCGCTCACGATCGCCCGCGCCACGACATCGCGCGGCGCCAGCTCCGCTTTCTCGTGGTATCGCGGCATGAAGCGCTCGCCGTGCGCGTTCCGCAGCACGCCGCCCTCTCCGCGCACCGCTTCGGAGATGAGGAACACCGGCACGCCCGGCAGGCGCAGCGCCGTCGGGTGAAACTGGATGAACTCCATATCCATCACTTCCGCGCCCGCGCGATACGCCAGCGCAACGCCGTCCCCGGTCGCGACGTCCGGATTCGTGCTCACTCGGAAGAGCTGCCCGCATCCGCCCGTCGCGAGCACGATCGACCCCGCGTCGAAGCGCTCCGTGACGTTCGTGCGCGCGTCGAGCGTCCGCACACCCGCAGCACGCCCGCCTTCGACGACGATGTCCTCGACCTGAACGTACTCCTTGATCGTGATCCGCGACACCCGAGCCAGCGCGCTCAGCGACAGCTCGATGTGCGCGCCGGTCGAGTCGCCGCCCGCGTGCAGGATGCGATTCCGGCTGTGTGCCGCCTCCCGCCCCAGCGACACTTCGCCGTCCGCGCTGTCGAACGGCACGCCAAAGTCCACGAGATCGTGGATGCGATCAGCCGCCGCGTCAACGAGGATGCGCGCCGCCTCCGGGTCGACCAGCCCCGCGCCCGCCTCGATCGTGTCGCGATAGTGCAGCTCCGGGCCGTCGTCCGTCCCCACCGCCGCCGCGATGCCGCCCTGCGCGTACTTCGTGTTGCACTCGTCGATGCCGCCCTTCGTGAGGACGCACACCGTGCCATGCCGCCGCGCCAGGAGCGCCGCGTACAGCCCCGCGATCCCCGATCCTACGACGATGTAATCGAAGCGCTGCGCCATCTCGAAGCCTGCCCGTCGCCTCCTCGACTTAGTGTCATATCTACACTAACTCCCTCCCGAACGACGGTCAACCGCCCGCCCGTCACTGCGCGCCGCCGCGCTCGGACCTCCGACCCGGGACGGCCGCTTCCGTCGAGCGGTCAGCCGATCGTTGTCCTAGCGTCGTCCTTCCGTCGGGCAGCACCTTCACGGGGCGGCCCATACTGCCCGCATGAATCTCGGCAAGCTGCCACAGCTCGCAGGCGGGCTCGCCGCCGCGGGCGTCATGCTCCTCGTCGCCCTCTACGTCATCCGCCCGCACCAGACCGAAGTCACTTCGCCCGAAGCCCATGGTCCGACCGCCGCCCACAGCGTGTACCCCAGCATCATCGTCGAGGCGACGTGGACACCAGAGCCGGCGCCCGACACCTCCACCCGCGTGCTCGACGTGGAGAGTGGCGACGTGCGCGTCGTGCCAGCTCCAGGAGACCTCACGCTCGTAACGGTGCTGAGCAGCGGATCCCTGCTGTTCACCAAATACGCCACCGGTCCCGCGCAACTAATCACACTCGACGGCTCGACGGTCAGCCAGCTGGACATGCCGGCCACGCGCGAGTTTCGCGTCTCCCTCGACCGCCGCTATGTGATGTGGACGACGATCCACGACAGCGTCCAGTTCTACGACGCGCAGACGAAGACCACCACCACCACAATCCCGAGTGGTGCGCGATTCGACACATCACTTCCGGACGGCGCCGTGCTCGCCCGCGGCGGTGTCGGCACGTTCATCGTTGACCCCGACGGCACGATCGAAGCGACGCTGAACGGCGTCGATGCGAACCCTGCATGGACCTCAGACGGCCGGAAGATCGCGTGGTTTGTGGACGACAACCTGCACATCTACGACCGCGACAGCCGGCAGGAAACGATCGACGCAGTCAGTGGTCACGGCGATGGGAAGTCCGCATGGTCTCCGGACCGACTCGAACTGGCACTCATGCACTTCAACGGCAGCGCGACCGTTGTGCTCGTGCTCGACGCCGCAACGCGCAAACCGCACGACGTGTACGTCGCTCCCTCTGGCAACCGCGTCGACTCGCTCTCATTCGTCGCACCGCACACACTGCAGTTCGAAGTGTTATGGCCGGAGCTTTCGGGCAGCGGCGAATTCTTCCCCGGTCCGCGCTATCAGATCAACGACGACGGCACCGGCGGCCACTTCGTCGATCCCGCAGACCCGCCGTGGGCAGCGTGCGGCCCGCGCTGCGGCATGCCGCCCGAGGGCTACGAATCCCCGCGCAGCGTCCCCCGCTACTTTGGCGACAGCGGCGCGACCGACACGAGCGGCATCGCGCGCTGGTGCGAGTCACGAGCTACATCTGCGTCCAGATGCGACACGCACCTCGTGTACGTCGATCGTGCGCACGGCATCGTGCACGAGCTGATCACCACCGATGACTATCGGCCGGTCGCTGTCTCGGAGGATCGGAAGTTCGTCGCCTTCACGCTGGGTGACACCGAGCGCAACCAAACGGTCCGCGTCGTCCGCCTCGACGACTTCACATCGCGCGACTTCGACCTCGGCTTCACCTTCGCGAACAGCCTCACCTGGCTCTCCGACGGCCACTCGCTGCTTCTCGCTGCCACCGGCGGCAACTGACCTCACCACCCCAATCACCAATCACCAGTCCGCTACCATTCCCCGCATGACTTCCGAACCCGCACTCGCAGCGAGGGAGCACCGCCTCCAGGCCGAGCGCTTCGCCGAACAGACGCTCTGGGACGACGCCGTTCGCGAGTACGAGGCCGCCCTCTCGATCGTGTCGTCCGGCGACGCGCCTGACGAAGACGAAGCGGCGCTGCTTACCGCGCTCGGCTCGTGCTACTGGAACCTCTCCGAACCGCGCACCGCCTGGCGCACGCTCCGCCGCGCGATCACGCTCTACCGCGAGCGCGGCGACGGCGTCGGCGTGGCGCGCGCGACGGTCGAGATCCTCCGCATCTGGGGTCCGCCCGACCGCCAGCGCGCGATGACCGAAGACGCGCTCGAAGCGCTCGGTGACGCGGATCCGTACCTGAAGGCCCGCCTGCTCCTGCGGCATCGCTGGTTCGATGACGATCCTGAGCAGAGGTTCGAACAGGCGCTGGCGATCGCGCGCGAGCACGGCTTCGAAGACATCCTCGCCGCGCCGAAGGAGCGAGCCGCATGGGGGGCGCTCGACAACGGCCGCATCGACGAGGCGATCCCGCTCGCACTCGAAGTGCACGAGACCTTCGCGCGCATGAATGCGTATGACGCCGCAGCCGGCGTCCTTCGTGGCGTCGGCTTCGCGACGATGGCGCACGGACACCTCGACCGCGGCGCTGAGATCGCGCGCCAATGCCGCGATTACGCCGCCTCGGTGCACCTGCGGTTCACGGAGCACCTCGCCCTCATGGACCTCGCCGGCGAAGCGTACGCCCGGGGCAACTTCGACCGCTGCCTCGCGCTGGTGGACGAAGCGCCCGACAGTACCGACTTCCGCGGCGACCTCTATCGGATGTGGATGACGGAGCTTCGTGGCGACAGCCGCGCCGCGTTAACGATGATGGTCGACCCCGAACGCTCCGGGCGTACACCCACGGCGATCTCTCAGATCCACGGCGCAGCCGCCGGCGTGCTCTTCCGTACCGGCAACGAAGAAGCCGCGAACGAGCAGCTCGCCGCATGGTTCGAGGCATCCGCGCCCCACGACAGCCTCGCCGACGAAGCGCCCGCGCTCTTCGAATGCATCGCCGCCCTCGGCGACGACGAGATGGTCCGCCGCGTCTACGACGCCTACCGCACCCCGCGGCCGCCGCATCGGGTGGCGCCGGCCTACGCCACGCTCCTCGGCCGCGCCACGGCGCCGACATACGGCGCCATGTGCGTACGCCTCAACAAGCTCGAAGAAGCGGAGCGCGTCTACAGCGAAGGCGCCGGCTGGTGCGAGCGCGAGCGCGTCCCCATCGACCTCGCCCTATGCCTCGCCGGCCTCGCCGAAGTCGCGAACCGCACCGGCAGCAATCCTGCGCTGCACCTCGCCCGCGCCGGCGAAATCCTCGCCGAGCACAGCGCAAAGCTCTATCTCGACCGGCTCCCGCGCGTCACCGCGTAGAACGCCTTTGTTCTTTGTTCCTTGTTCTTTGTTCCTCAGCCGGGCCGTCGGCACCCTTCACCATTCATTCTGCCCGGCCCTCACTCCACCGTCACCGTCTTCGCGAGATTCCGCGGCTGGTCCACGTCACACCCGCGCCGCACCGCGATGTGATACGACAGCAGCTGCATCGGCAACGCGCTAAGTAGCGGGTACAGCAGCGCCGACGTCCGCGGCAGCGCCAGCACGTGGTCGCACTTCGATGCGATCTCGTCGTCGCCGTCGCTGATGATCCCCACAACGATCCCGTCGCGCGCCCGCACCTGCTCGATGTTCGACAGCATCTTGTCGCGTGTGCCGTCGTCCAGCGCGATCGCCACCACCGGCATCGATGCGTCGATGAGCGCGATCGGCCCGTGCTTCATCTCGCCCGCCGGATAGCCCTCGGCGTGGATGTAGCTGACTTCCTTCAGCTTGAGCGCGCCCTCCATCGCCATCGCGTACTCCGGTCCGCGCGCCAGGAAGAGGAAGTTCTGGCTCCCGAACAGCCTGTGCGCGATGTCTCGCACCTGCGGCTCCTGCTTCAGCACCCGCCCGATGAGCGACGGCGCCTGCGCCAGGTCGGCGAGCAGCTCGCCCACGCTCGCGTCGTCGATAGCTCCGCGTAACCGTCCGACGTGCGTCGCCAGCAGGTAGAGCGCCGTGATCGACGCCGTCATCGTCTTCGTGCTAGCAACGGCAACTTCCGGCCCGCAGCGCGTAAGGATGTAGCCGTCGGCAACGCGCGTGGACTGCGCGCCCGGCGTGTTGCAGATCGTGATCTGCGGCGCGCCACGGCGTTTCGCCTCCGCCATCGCCTCCAGCGTGTCCACCGTCTCGCCCGATTGCGCGACGGAGATCACGAGCGTCTCCGGCCCGATCAGCGCGTCGCGATATCGGAACTCCGATGAGTTGTCGACCTCCGCCGCCACGCCCGCAATGCGTTCGAAGTACGTCCGCCCGACCATTGCCGCGTGCATGCTCGTCCCCATGCCGATGAGCACTATCCGCGAGATGCTGCGTAGCGTCGCATCGTCCACGCCGATCGTCTCGAGCGACACGCCCGGCGGGTCGAACACCGCGCGTCCGCGGAAGGTGTCCATGATGCACTCCGGCTGCTCCATGATCTCCTTGAGCATGAAGTGCTTGTACGCACCCTTCGCCGCCGACATCGGGTCGTACGGCACGACCTGCGGCCGCCGCTCGATCGGCTCGCCCGCGAACGTGCTGTACTCCACGCCCTCGCGCGTCACCGACGCGATCTCGCCGTCCGCGAGGAACGCCACCCGCTGCGTCTCGGTCAACAGCGCGGGCAGGTCGCTCGCGACGAACATCTCGCCGTCGCCGTACCCGACCACTACGCCACCCGCGTTCCCCGCGCGTGCCGCGACGATGCGCCCTGGCTCCCGCTTCGAGATCGCGACGATGGCGTGCGCCCCCTTGATCCGTCCGAGCGTGCGCCGCAGCGCCGTCAGCAGATCGTCGCCGTCGCGCGAGTACGTCTCGATGAGGTGCGGCAGCGTCTCCGTGTCCGTCTCCGACGACAGCTCGTGTCCCGACGCGCGCAGCTCCGCCCGCAGCTCCAGGTAGTTCTCGATGATCCCGTTGTGGATGACGACGATGTCGCCCGTGCAGTCACGATGCGGATGTGCGTTGTCCGTCGTCGGCTTGCCGTGCGTCGCCCACCGCGTGTGTCCGATGCCGCTCGTCCCGCGGGGATAAGCACCCTCGAGCGCGCTGCGCAGCGCCGCGAGCTTGCCGGCGCCCTTCATCACGCTGATCTCGGCGTCCCTGACGCCGTCGCTACAGTCCAATACCGCGATCCCCGCGCTGTCGTACCCGCGATACTCCAGCCGCTGCAGCCCGTCCAGAAGCAGCGGCGCTGCCTCCCGTTCCCCCGTATAGCCGATGATCCCGCACATCAACGCACCGCCGTTCCGTACCGCGGGCTTTCAGCCCACGCACCACGCACCACGCCTCCGGAGCGCGGGCTTTCAGCCCGCGCGGCGTTGGTCACGGCGCCATTTCTGTAGATGTACATGCAGACTCCTCCGCGCGACCGACGCACGATCGCGCAACGCCCCACAACAGGGCTCACACCGGATGTTCAGGGTCTGCGAGAGGGGAGCAACGGCTCGTGCCATGAGCCGTGCACGCTGGCCGGTCTTTGTCGGGCGCTCGCGCGTCCCGTTTTGCCCCGGCCATTCCGACTGTGCTGCCGAGAGGCCACCCGCCGAGTGTTTCGATCGACCTCTACCTCGTCACCCGCATCAGATGCGGGCCTGGCGCTTCGCTATTCATGCCCCCGTGCTCGCCGCGATCGCACCTCCTTTCGAGTAGTCCACCCACGATTTACCGTTCGTCGCCGAAGCCACGCCGGCGCCGGTCACTTCGGATAATAGCGGTTCACTCACGATTTGCAAGACCTCCCGCATCGTCGAAGCGAACGCAACCGGCACGCCGAGCGCACGCTGCACGTCATCGGCAGATCCATCATCGAGGAAGCGCGTCCCGGTGTAATCGAGCGCATACCGCGGCATCACCACGAGATCGCCCAGCTCCTCGCCGCGCAGCGCATCGATGAGATCGCGCGACGTCAGCAGCCCCGAAACATTCACTCGCGGCCCGAAGAAGCGGTTCTCGACCGCGCGCACCCGCACATCGATCCCCGTAACGCCCGAGAAGCCTTGCGCGATCTCGGACAGCAACGGCGCAATCAGCGTCCCGCACACAAGCGTCATCCGCCGCACATCTGACGTTCGCGCATTCCCGTTCCGAAGCAACGCGCGCTTCGCGCGCTTCCAGTCCTCCACCAGCGACCGCGTCATTCCGATGCCGTTCTCGAACTGCGCGAAGCCGTCGTATCGCGCCGATGCCGGCAGCGCCGCGCCGGCCGTCAGGTAGTACTCGTCGGCCAGGTACAGCAGCGTCTTCCCCACCTCGCGCCGGAACCGACGCTGGTACGGCGTCATCTGCCCGATCACGCCCCGCGCGAACTCCGGCGTGCACGCATCCACCTCGTCGCCATGGACGCCGCGCGTGATGCGCTCCTCCGCCGTCATCGTCGCGCCCACCGGCACGACGGAGATCGTCTGCACCGTCGGATAGAGCCCGGCGAGATCCTCGATCGTCCGGTCCAGCGCCGCGCCGTCGTTCACGCCGGGGCACAGCACCACCTGCGTGTTCGCTTCGATGCCCATCGCGCCAAGCCGGCGCAGCTGCGCGCAGATGTCCGGCGCCTCGCGGTTGCCGAGCAGGTAGCGCCGCAGCTCCACCTCCGTCGCATGCACCGATACGTTCAGCGGCGACAGCCGCTGCTCGCCGATGCGCGCCCAGTCGTCGTCCGTGAGGTTCGTCAGCGTGACGAAGTTCCCGTGGAAGAAGCTGAGGCGGTAGTCGTCGTCCTTCACGTACAGCGTCTTCCGCATGCCCTTGGGATTGCCCTTAAGGAAGCAGAAGAAACAGGAGTTGTTGCACGTCCGCACGCCGTCAAACGCCGCATCCTGGAAGTCGAGACCCAGGTCCTCGTCGGGATGCTTCTCGATCTCGAGGCGCATCGCGCTCGCGTCGCGCACCACTTCCAGCTCGATGACGTCCTCCGCCGCCATGAACTGGAAGTCCACGGCGTCCCGCAACCGCCGCCCATCGATCGACCTGATCCGATCGCCGATCCGCAGCCCCGCGCGCTCCGCGATGCTGCCCTCGCGCACCGCATCCACCACGCCGCCCTCATTCGGCCGCCGCATACTCGCGGTTCGTCGCACCTCAGTCATCGGGCAACCGCCTCGAGCCCTCCACTGACGAATGCACGCGCGGATGCGGCATGCAGGGGCGGCCCCGTGTGGCCGCCCTCGTTGCAGAGCAAGCAAAAGCGTTGGTGTTACGTGCGAATCGTGTCATTACAGAGGAAATTACGCCGCGAGGGCGTGCAGCCGCGCCACCACCTCGTCGATCACCGCGTCCGGCGTCGAAGCGCCCGCCGCCACGCCGACGCGCTCCCGACCCGCCACCCACGTCGCATCCAGCTCCGCGGCTGACTCGACCTGGTGCGTTTCGACGCCGCACTCGCGTGCGACCTCCGCCAGGTGCCGCGTGTTCGCGCTCTCGCGCCCGCCGACGACCACCATGACGTCAACCTGCTGCGCCAGCTCTTCCGTCGCGGCCTGCTGGCTGGTCGTCGCGTTGCACAGCGTGTTCACCACGCGCAGCTGACTGATCCGCTCTATGTGCAGGCTCAGCAGCTTCTGCACGAAGCTCGCGAAGTGCGCCTCCGTCTCCGTCGTCTGCGACAGCACGCCGATCCGCGACGGCATCCACTCCGGCAGTGCTGCTTCGAGATCGGCCTCAGACCGCATCGTGAGCGCCCGCCCCGCCGCCCATCCGACGATCCCCCGCACTTCCTTGTGCTCCGGGTCGCCGAAGATGATCACACCGAAACCCTCGTCGCTGAGCTTCTTCGCCCACTGCTGCGCCCGCGTCACGATGGGACAGGTTGTATCGACGACGTTCGCGCCCTGTGCCTCGAGCCGCTCCAGCACCTCCGGCGACACGCCGTGGGCCGTGATCGCGACGGGCCGTGCGTCCACCGCATCGAGCGTCGCGATGACGTCCACGCCCCGCGCCCGCAGCCGCTCGACGACCTGCGGGTTGTGCACCGTCGACCCGAGGCTGGTGATGCGACCCATCTCCCCGGCCGCGGCCTCCATCATGTCGACGGCACGGCGCACGCCCATGCAGAACCCCAGTTCCTTCGCCTTGATCACCTGCATGTTCGGGGTGGCATCCTCGTGTAGAGTCGCCCGCCGGACGCGGACGCGCGTTTCCCTTAGTATATCGGTCCCCGGACCGTCGACATTCGCGCTTATGCGTGCCATGCAAGCCCTTTGTCGGACTCGCGACGCTTGCATCTGCGCCGGTCGTCCGTTCGCAGATCAAGCATCGGAAACCCGTTGAGGCGCGTCAAGACCGCCGGGGTACAATCTAGGTTGCAATGAATTTCATGGGCGTCGGCCCCGCCGAACTACTCGTCATCCTCGTCGTAGCGCTGATTTTCGTCGGTCCGGAGCGGTTGCCCCGCCTCGCCGCCGATATCGCCCGCACGATCCGAGAGATCCGCAAATACACCGGCAACATCGCCGCCGAATTCACCGAGGTCATCGAGGACATCGAGCGCGAGACCGCCGACGACCGCAGCCAGTGGAAGGACATCGGCGAAGGCCTGACGAACGCCACCAAGTCCGTCGCCGGTGCCATCCACAACGCCCGCGCCGACGCCGAAGGCAAGCCCGCCGCCTCTGGCGCCGTCGCCGCACTCCCCCCACCGGCGCCATCCGAAGCTCCCGCACCTGCGCCCGACTCCGCTGCTGAAGCCGCGCCCACCGCCACAACGAATGGCGCATCGCCATCCGACGAGCCATCGTCGCCGCCCGCTGTGGACGCACCGTTGTCCGCCCCCGCGTCTCCGGCGAACGGCGCCACCCCTAACGGCGTTCAGCCCGCAGAACACCGTGAGGAGGCCCATCCGTGACCGCCAGCGCCCGCCCCATGGGCACCGGCGACGATGGCAAAGTCCTCACGATCATCGAGCACCTGCAGGAACTGCGCTATCGCGTGATGGTCAGCGCCGCCGCGCTCATCGTCGGTGTCCTCGTCTCGATCTGGCCGCTGACGAAGTACGCCATCCACTTCCTGGTGATCCCGGCGCAGAACCAGGTCGATGGTTTCAAGCTGCACCAGTTCCAGCTCCTCGACTACTGGAGCACGTACTTCCGCGTCTCGCTGCTCCTCGGCATCGCCCTCGCGATGCCCGTGATCATGTACCAGGTCCTCGCGTTCGTCGGCCCCGGCCTCACGAAGGAAGAGCGCAGATGGCTCTACCCGATCGTCCTCGGCGCATCGGTCATGTTCGTCGCCGGCATGGCCTTCGGCTACTACGTCGAGCTGCCGCCGGCCCTGAAGTTCCTGCTGCACGCGAACAGCAACGACGTCGAGCCGACCATCGGCGTGCAGACGTACATCGACACCGTCACTCGTCTGCTGCTCATCACCGGCCTGGTCTTCGAGATGCCGTTCGTGATCATGGGCCTGGCGAAGATCGGCGTCGTCACCTCACGCCGCCTCATCGGATGGTGGCGCTATGCGTTGCTCCTGGCGTTCGTCGTCGCCGCAGTCGTTACGCCCTCGATCGATCCGATCACGCAGACCGTGGTCGCCGCCCCCATCATCGTCCTCTACTTCATGGGCGCGGTCCTCGCCCGCCTCGTCGAAGGCCACAGCTTCCTCGGCTCCCGCAGCTAGCCTCCGTACGACTCGCATCGCCGCTAGAGCCCAAACCCTTACTGCGGGCCTTTCAGCCCCACCTCGGGGCCCTGCAGCCGCGGTTATTGCCCTGATTCGAATCTGAGACGCCCGCGCAACGCTCCCGCCCATACCTGAAGCGCATTGCACAACAGATCCCCCTCCCGCCGCCGATGGTGAAACTGACGGAAGGCTGCCGTGCAGGGGCTGCCGACCGGCTACCTCCTTCCTCTGCCTGTGATGAAAGCCCCGTTCACGTGGCGGGGCTTTCGTCGTGTCTTCGGAACGGAGTGCGTTAGCTGCGCGCGGAGACCAGCTGAGCCAGGACCTCTTCCATGTGCGTCACACCCAGCAGGTGCCCCTCGTCTTCGAGGAACGTCAGGTGCGCGTCCGGGATCGCCGCCGCCTGGTACCTGCCCATCGACGGCGCGACGTTCACGTCCTGCCCGCCCTGCCACACCTGTACCGGCATCGAGATGTCCTGTAGCCGCAAACCCCACGGGCGGGCGTACATCCGCGCCTCCCACGCCGCGCCGCGCGAGCCCTGGCGGAACGCCTCCCGCGAGCTCTCGATTAACTTCTCTAGCACGCCCGGCCGCTCGAGCACCGCTTGGTCGGGCGCCGGCATGACGCGCAACAGCTGCTTGCTCGCGCGCTCCGGCCATCTCGTCATCACCATGCCCATCAGCGCCACGATCGCCCGCGCGAGCGGAGGGAAGCGCCGCGAGGCGCCGAACAGCATTCGGTTCTGCCGGCTCATGCCGTCCGTCGCCCCCGGCGCATCGAACGGCCCGACGCCGCTGATGATCGCCGCGCCGGTCAGCCGGTCCGGGATCCGTAACGCACACGCTACGACGTACGGTCCGCCGCCGGAGATCCCGCCGGTAGCGAAACGCCCGATCCCGAGCCCATCCGCAAGCTCGCTCACGTCGTCCGGCCAGTCGATCAGCCGCCGCCGCGGTTTGAAGTCCGACAGCCCGTAACCCGGGCGGTCCGGCACGATCAGCCGCACGTTCGCGCGCGACGCCGCCTCATGCGCCAGCGCGCCTTCGAGACGCGATCCCGGCATCCCGTGGAAGAAGATCACCGGCGTACCGCTCGCCGTCCCGTACTCCGAATACCCGAGCAGCCGCCCATCTGTGAGGCGGATGACGGCGTCAGGCCTGGGCCACGCCGCGGTCGCTGGCGTACGTGTGCGATGTTGTAGGGCCATCATGGATCACACTCGCTGGCAAAAGTGGAGCGGGGGACGGGGCTCGAACCCGCAACATCCAGCTTGGAAGGCTAGCGCTCTACCAATTGAGCTACCCCCGCAAGGGGCAGCCTCAATCTATCCCTCACGCCGTTGCCGCAGCAAACACACGACCCGCCGTTCCGGATGTTCAGGCGGCCAAGACTGGGGAATGTTCGGAGGTCCGGCGCGAACTATTCTTGTCCGTAAGAAGTTAGCCCGTCGCGCCACAAACGGTACGCGTCCGTGAAGGTAGTACCCCCCAAGGGTCACGCCACACACACGGTGTGCAGCGTATGTTTGCCCTCCAGCCCCTTCAGCTCCACCTCGCGCGCCGCCCCGAACATCGCCGGATCGACCGACGACTCCACAAGCGACCGCAGCACCGACGACACCAGGATCTCCCCGCCCGCCGCCTTCCCCGCCACCCGCGACGCCATCACCACGTTCTTCCCGAAGAAGTCGTCGTTCTCCCGCACCGCCTCCCCCGCGTGTATCCCGATGCGCACGCGCACTGGCTCCGGCATGGCGCCCTCCGACGCGAACGCCTGCTGGATCGCGAGCGCGCAGTCGAGCGCCTTCCGCGCCGACTGAAACGCGAGCATGAAGCCGTCACCCAGGTGCTTCACAACGAAACCGCCCTGCGCTTCGACGCACGACCGCACCATCGCGTCGTGCTGGCGCAGCAGCTCCTGCCACCGCGCGTCACCGAGCCGCTCCGTCAGCACCGTCGAGTCCTCGATGTCGCTGAACATGATCGTCACCGTCCCGTCCGGCGCCGCGTGCGCGCGAAGGTCCGGCCTCTCGACATCAATGACGCTCGCCACCGCCTCGATCGACGTGTTCACGTCCGACGACGTGATGCCCTGGAACCGCAGCTTCAGACGCATCGCCTCTTCGAGCGCCGGCGTCATCCCCATCGCCTGGAACTCGCGGCTCGCCTCGTTGAGATGCTCTATCGCCGCGGCCCGCTCCTCCGGGAAGTGCTCGAACAGCAGCCGTGCCATCTCCGATCGCACCAGAGCCACCTCGGGCCGGCTTGGGAGGTTCCGAGCGACCGCCAGTGCGTCTTCGAATTGCAATCGCGCCTGCTCCGCATCGCCGAGGAGCATCGAGGCCGTCCCCAACACGCGGCCGGTCGTGAGGGCCATGTTGTTGTGGCTGTACCGAACGGCGTCCTCAAGTCTGGGAAGAAGACTTGCGACGACCTCTCGTTCCTCCAACTGAGTCGCTGCATACAGTAACGCCATCAGCGTGACCCTGTCAGTCCACTCTTCCCCGTTCGACTTCTCGCGTACCAGGGCCTTGTCCATCGCCGTGCGTGCCTCCTCACGGCGGCCGCACATTGCATAGATCTGCGCCCCGATCGCTTCGCCGTAGGGAAGCGCTTCGAACGCCCATGCCGTCTGCAACACCTCGTCGAATCTTCCGAGGCTGATAAGGGCGGCCGGCCGCAGCCAGGCGCCGACCAGCCTGCCCCACGCAGCGATGCCCATGTTGTCCGCGCGGCTCATGAGGTCATCGCCGATGTCCGCTGTCTTCTCCAGCTCGCCGGCGAAGTATGTTCGCGCGGACAGCGAGAACATCTGCCACGAGCGAACGTACGGATCGTCGACGCGGTCCGCGTACTCGTCCAGTTCGCGCCAGATGCGCTGCGCACCCTCGATGTCCCCGCTGTCACACAGCACGTCGGCCACGGACCATAGCATCTGGCCGGTGAGGAACGGCGCGAAGGACGCGCGCGTCTCGTTGCCCTGCTCCGTCAGCTCGCGCGCGGCCTGCAGTCTCTCGGGCTCCCAACCGATCGGTATGCCCGGGACCGTGAACGCAAACAGCGCCATCGCCAGCGGCTCGGTGTCACCGAGCCGCCGCGCGAGCTCTAGCGCGGCGCGGCGTGGAGGCCATGTCCCTTTGCTGTCCTTTTGGACCCACGTGATCCAGGACTTCCACACATCTGCCATCACGCGTTCGCGCGATTCCGGCGGCGCGTTTTGATCCATCACATCGCACCACGCCCGATAGTCAGGCATTGCGAAACCGACCACACCGTGGTGGTACACCGTCGCGATCGCTGCCAGTTCGGCAGGATGCACCGCGAACGCACCCCCGCCCAGCTTCATACCGAGATCGGTTGCGCGTTTGGCCGTCTCGGTGAGGACTCGCTCGGCCTCGCCGGCCGGCAACAGGGATGCGCTCAACGAAATCCATAATTCGTAGAGCTTGAGGAAGTCATCCGGCGCCACCATCTCCGCTACTTCGATCGCCTGCGCCAGCAGCCGCGACGCCTCCCCAAACGCGTACACCGAGGCCGCCCTCGCGGCCGCCATCTGTCCGTACGCGACTGCCCGAGCAAGGTCTTCTTCGCTCGAAGAATGCGCGTAGTGTTCCGCCAGCTCCGCCGCATGCTCTTCGACCCGCGACGCGTAGTGCTCCTCCAGCGCCTTCGCGACTTCGTTGTGCAGCCGCAGCCGTCGTGGCGCGATCATCTCCTCGTACAGCGTCTGCCTGAAGAACGCGTGCGTGAAGCGGTATCGCGCCTCGCGGCCGCCCTTCATTTCCTCGATCAGCGACACCCGCATCGCTTCCTCGAGTGCCGACAGCAACTCGTCTTCCGTGATCCCGCCGACCCGCTGCAGCACGTCCACCGCAAAGTCGCGCCCGATCACCGACGCGACGCTGAGCACGCGGTTGCATCCCTCGCTGAGGCCCGTGAGCCGCCGCCCGATGACGTCCTTGAGTCCCTCCGGGATCTGAGCGATCAGTGATTCGGGGCCGCCGGATGGCGCGACCCACTGATCTCCCTCGCGTCTAATGAGCCCGCTCTCGGCGGCGTAGCGGATCACTTCCTGGATGAAGAGAGGGTTGCCCTCCGTCTGTCGATACACCGCCTCCGCCAGCACGAACGTCACCTCTTGCCCGGCGATGTTGGAGAGCATCCTCTGCACTTCGTCCGGGCTCAGGCCGCGCAACGGAATGCGCTGGAAGCTCTCGACGCGCCGCAGCTCCGCCAGCGCAGCCGACAGCGGATGCGTCCGGTCGACCTCGACGTCGCGGTACGTCCCGACGAGCATGATCCGCGCGCCGCCGAGGTTCCGTGCCAGGTGCACGAGCATCTCCATCGTGCCCTTGTCCGCGTCGTGCAGGTCCTCTAGCACAAGGCAGAGCGCCTGCGCACTCGACGCGTTGCGCAGGAAACCCGTCACAGCCTGGAACAGCCGGAACCGCTCCTCCTCCGGACTCGAAGCTGTCGATGGCACCACGTTGACCCGGTCGCGCACTTCCGAGACGATCCGCGCCACGTCGGCCGCCCCCTGTCCGAGCTGGCTTGCGAGCTCCTCGCGGTCCTGCTCCACGACGTACGACCGCATCGTCTCGACGAAGGCCAGGTACGGCAGCGACAGCGATCCCTCTTCGTAGCAATGGCCGACCAGCGGCTTGCCGCCGCGCATGCCGACGTAGGTCGCCAGCTGCTCGGTGATCGTCGTCTTCCCGATCCCCGGCTCGCCGACGATCATCAGCAGTGATCCCTGCCCGGAGAGCGCCGCGTCGAACGCCCGCTCGAGCTGCTTCAACTCTTGCTCTCGTCCCACGAACGTCCGGCGGTAGATCGGGTTCGCGGCGTCCGCCGCCGGTTCGACGGCCGGCTGCGCCGCGGGAGTCGACCCGCGCGAAACCGATGCCAGTGCCTCCCGCACTTCGGACGCGGCAGCAGGCCGGCGCTTCGCGTCCTTCTCCAGCATGCGCAGGATCAACGCTTCGAGCGCCGGCGGGCATTCCGCGTTGTGCCAGCTCGGTGACACCGGCGGCGTGTTCACGTGCTGAGAGATCACCGCAACGGTGTCGTCGCCGACGAACGGCGGGCGCCCCGTCACCATTTCGTACAGCACGCAGCCCAGCGCATACAGGTCGCTGACGGACGTCGTTTCGCCGCCCATGGCCTGCTCCGGAGGCATGTAGCTTGCCGTCCCCACCATCATCCCGGCGACGGTCAGCCGCGATCGGTCCAGCGCCATCGCCAGCCCGAAGTCGCCGATCTGCGCGACACCCGCGTCGTCGAACCAGATGTTCCCCGGCTTCAGATCGCGATGCACGATCCCGCGAGCGTGCGCGTGCTCCAGCCCCGCGCATACCTGCGACGCGATGCGCACTGCCTCGTCAATCGACAGCCGGTGATCAGCCCGCGCCTGCAGCATGGCCGCAAGGTCGCCGCCAGCCATGTACTGCGACACGATGTACGGTTGCCCCGCATCCTCACCCGTGTCGAAGACCGTGACGATGTTCGGGTGGTCGCCCAACCGCCCCATCGCCTGCGCCTCGCGGCGCACCCGCGACATCCCGTCGGCGTCCAGCCCTTCCGTGCGGATCACCGCGAACGCTACGTCCCGGTCGAGCTTCGTGTCGTGCGAGCGATACACGCGCTTCCGCGCCCCCTCGCCGAGGAACGCCTTGACTGCATAGCGCCCGTCGTCGAATGAAGTTGGAAGTGGCGCCGCGGCTTTCGCCATCGCCCTGGGCGCTAGCGTCGCACCCGCGCCAACCGACCCACCGGCCGTCGCCGACGCACCCGCCCATGCCCCACCGCCAGCAGCGGAGCCGTCAGCGGTCACTTGTGCAGGAACCGCCGCTGGCGAACCACTCAGCGCCGTCCCGCATCCTTGGCAGAATCGCGCGTCAGCCGGCGCTTCTCGTCCGCAACTGCCGCACGCCTTGGTGGTGTGCAGTGCCTGCCCGCACCCGCCGCAAAACGCGGCGTCGCTCTCGTTCTCGTGTCCGCACGCCGGACACACCATATGCTCCCCCCCGGGGCCGCCGAGGAGTTGTCGCTACGTCAACCATGCGCGAAAAGGCAGCCCTCGCGGTATATGCTTATCCGATCCAAAGCGGGAGCGCTCGGATACTGCGTCTATGAGCAAACAGAGCGCACATGTCGCCGCGCGGATTGCCGCGGCCGGAATATGAATTGTCCAGGGGTGTCGACGTTCAACGGGTCGGATCTCGTCCGGCTATCTCGCCGCGCGGAGCCATGCCAACCGGCGATACGACGTTCGCGCCTCAATGCCATACCCTCACCCCATGCGCGCCCGCTGGACATGCCCGTCCGAACTGCCACCGGCCCCCAGCCACCGTTCATAAACGTTTGATCGTTCTTACGAAGATCAATCAGAAAACGACCAGAAATCCGAATCTACACGCCACCCTCCGCACGACCGACCAGATTCAACACCCTGCCAGTACCTGAAAAAACAAAGATCAATCAAACGGCCGCACAACCGCCGCGGCGCCGCTCCTCGACCCACGCAGTTGACCGCCTTATGCTGAACTCCCCACCGGTTGTGCTCACCAGTAAGGAGCCCGATAAGAGATGAACCTCCGTCCGCTTGGCCGCACCGGCGTCAAGGTCAGCGAGCTCTGCCTCGGCTGCATGATGTTCGGCGGCAAGACCGCCCCCGACGACTCGTACCGCATCATCGACCGCGCGCTCGATGCCGGTATCAACTTCCTCGACACCGCCAACGTCTACAGCCTCGGCCGCAGCGAAGAGGTCACCGGCGAAGCCCTCAAGCGCAACGGCCGCCGTAACCACGTCGTCCTCGCGACCAAGGTCCACGGCGTCATGGGCGCCGAAGACCCCAACATGCAGGGCAACAGCCGCCGCCACATCATCGAGCAGTGCGAAGCGAGCCTTCGCCGCCTGCAGACTGACTGGATCGACCTCTACCAGATCCACCGTCCGCAGCCGGACATCCCCATCGACGAGACCCTCCGCGCGATGGACGACCTCGTCCGCTCAGGCAAGGTGCGCTACCTCGGCAGCAGCACCTTCGCCGCCTGGCAGCTCGTGGAGTCCCTCTGGACGTCGAAGGAGCTCGGCCTCAACCGTTTCATCTGTGACCAGCCGCCCTACAACCTGCTAGACCGCCGCATCGAGCGCGAGCTCCTGCCGATGGCGCGCACGTACGGCTTCGCCGTCATCCCCTGGAGCCCGATCGCCGGCGGCCTGCTCACCGGCAAGTACAAGCGCGGCGAAGAGCCCCCGGAGGGTGCGCGCTTCGCTGACCAGACCAACCCCATCTACCGCCGCCGCCTCACCGACCGCATCTACGACGTCGTCGAAGCCCTCCAGCCCATCGCCGAGGAGAAGGGCTGCACGCTCGCGCAGCTATCGCTGGCGTGGGTGCTGAACCAGCCCGGCGTCACGAGCCCAATCATCGGCCCGCGCACCATGGAGCAATACGAGGACAACATCGGCGCCCTGAACGTCGAAATAACGGAGGACGATCAAAAGCGGATCAACCGCATCATCCGCCGCGGCGACAGCGTCGCCCCGTTCTACGAGGCGGAGTTCGGCCCGCACCCGTACCGCGTCGCCGTCTAGGCAGCCGAAATGAAGTGCGTGTAGGGGCGGCCCCAAGGTGGCCGCCCCGTCGCACAACTGCTACGGCCTTCGCTACGCCTCTTCGTACTTGAAGGAGAGCTTGATCTTCGCGCGGAAGAGTGCGACCTTCCCGTCCTCGACGTGCATGTCGAGCTGCTGCACCTCCGCGATGCGCAGGTCGCGCAGCGTCCCGCCCGCCCGTTCGACCGCCGTCCGCGCCGCGTCCTCCCACGATTGCGTGCTCGTCCCCACGAGCTCGATGATCTTGTAGACGCTGTCCGCCATGGCTCATGACTCCCTTCAAGAACACCTGCCGCTACGGCGATCGTACTCGCGCCGCGACGGATCGTCTGCTACCCGCCGCATACTCCCTCGCCGCGCGTCGCTCGCGTCGTGGCGTCCGGCTTCACCCTCACGCCCGCGTTCGATATCCTGACCCGACCCCCCGAATCACCAGATCGGAAGCCTGTGTCCACTGCCTCGACGAGCCCGACAGCTACTGCCGAGGCGGGCGTCCCGCTGCGCGGCGTCCGCGGACTCGGCTCGCGCACCTTCTACTCGCTCGGCAAGTACCCCGACTTTCGGGTGCTCTGGTTCGGGAACGTCGGCACGATGCTAGGGCAGTGGGTGCAGTTCGTCGCTCAGGGATGGCTCATCTTCGACCTGACACACTCGCCGTTTCAGATCGGAGCCATCGCCTTCGTCCGCGGCGCCACGACATTGACCGTCTCGCCGTTCGCAGGCGCGATCACCGACCGCTTCAGCCGGAAGTCCGTGCTCGTCGTCATGACCGGCGTGAGCTCGATCGTCGCGGTGACCCTGGTGATCCTCGTCGTCACGGACGTCATCAGTGTCTGGATGCTCTACCTCACCGCGACCGTTGACGGACTCGCCGAGAGCGTGAACCAGCCCGCCCGCCAGGTCATGGTCTACGACGTCGTCGGCGCCGAAGACCTCCCGAACGCCGTTGCCATTAACTCGCTCGGCAACAATACGATGCGCATCCTCGGGCCTGCGGTTGGCGGCGCGCTCATCGGCATAGGCGGTGTCGGCGCAGCGCTCGCGCTGCAGGCGGGCGCCTACCTCTTCTCGTCTTTCGCGACGTCGCGCATTCGGACGAGCGGCGCGCCTCGGCACAGGCAAACAGCATCCGTGTTCTCGAGCGTCGCCGACGGCATCGGCTACGCGCGCTCGCATCCGGACGTGCGCCTGCTGGTGTTCATGGCAGGGCTGCCCAGCCTGCTGGTCTATCCGTATGTCTCGTACATTCCCGTGTTCGCGAAGGACGTGCTCCATAGCGGCTCCACGGGCTACGGTTTTCTCGCGTCCGCGGTCGGCTATGGCTCCATCATCGGCGCGGTGCTCGCGGCGAACCTCACGCGGATCGAGCGGCGCGGTCCGATCCTCGTATGGACGACGTTCATCTACATGTCGCTCGTGAGCGCGTTCGCGCTGTCGAACGTGTACGTGCTGTCGTTTTCGATCCTGGTGTTCGCGGGGATCGCGAACAGCATCTACCTCATGTTCAACCAGGTCATGGTGCAGCTCATCGTCGACGACGAGTATCGCGGCCGCGTGCTGTCGCTCTACATGATGGTCGCGAGCATCACGCCGTTCAGCGCCCTGTTCATGGGACTGCTGATCGACGTGTTTGGTCCGCAGGAGACAGTCTTCTGCTTCGCCGGACTGGCAGCAGCCGTCGTGCTGTGCATCGGCATCACGTCACGCCGGCTGCGCCAGATCTAGATCGCCCGTCTGCAGTAGACCGGCTTCAGACTCCCGGCGATAAATTGGAAGCACGGCGCGATGGCCGTGGGACGCTAGTCTGGAGGCGATCGATGGTTGCGACGGGCACCGATATCAAGATCACGAGCGCACTGAGGCAGTCGCAGGCGAACGCCGTCGTCCTCTATCTCAATGCGAAGCGCTACCACTGGTTCACGTACGGCCCGCTCTTCCGGGATCTGCACCTCTTCTTCGACGAACTCGCGGCGGATGCGCTGGCCGAAGTCGATCCGTTCGGAGAGCGGGCGCGCATGCTCGGCGCGGACGCCCTTTCCACGCCGCGCGAGATCGAGTCATGTACCTCCGTGCGAATCGCGGAGGGAAAGCCGTCGCCGAAGGAGATGCTTGACGAGGCGCTGGCGAACGAGCGACGGGTGATCAGAGAGATGCGCGCCGGTGCCCGGATCGCTGAGGAAGAGGACGATTACGGAACGAACGACCTGTTCTCGACGCTTGTGCAGACGCACGAGAAACACGCGTGGTTCATCGAGGAGTTCTTGCGGCGAAACGACGGGATGGTGGCGTAGAACCGCTCGATGCGTCTCCCAAGAGAGCCGGGCTAGTCCCGCCGACTACTCCGTCACGCGGACGTTAACAGCGCGATTGCGCTTGGGGTCGCGAGGATCCGATTCCTGTTCGAACTCCACCGGCTGGCCTTCATTCAGGGTGTCGAACGTGGCGCTGCCAACGGCCGAGCTGTGGAAGAAGATGTCCTGCGAGGCGCCTTCCGGACGGATGAAGCCGAAGCCACGGTCTCGAACAAGGCGCGCAATCTTTCCTGTTGTCATAGTCACCTCCGTCTCGCGAGCATCCGCCAGAGCGGACAGCCTGTGCCTCTACCCGTCGAGTCGTCGGTGCGTTCGGTGGTGCCCGTCCGGCCGGGACCTGCGGTGAGGACTGCTAGATTCACCCTAGCCGCGGCCTCACGCCCCCGCAACGGCCCGTGTTACCGAATCGAGGTATGTAACGAAGATCGCAATGTGTTCTGGATCAAGGCACTCCGCGCGTGACGCCGGTCACAAACGTTCCGGAAGAGCCGCTAGCGGGTGAGCCACGCGAACTCTTGCGGCTTTCGCTGGGACTGGGGATTGATCATGACATTGACCACCGCCGGTTTCCCGCTGGACATCGCGGCGTCGAGGGCGGGGCGGAGCTCGTCGGGTGACTCGACGAAGTAGCCCTGGCCACCAAACGCCTCGATCACCTTCTCGTAGCGCGCGTTGGGGACGTACGCGACCGGGAGCGGCGGGCGGTTCGGATCCATGACGCTCGGCCCTCCGCCGATGCCGTTGTTGTTGATGACGATGAAGGTGATCGGCATGTTGTAGCGGCAAGCGACCTCCACTTCCATGCCGCTAAACCCGAACGCTGAGTCACCTTCGACGGCGACGACTCGTTTCTCGGGATGCACGGCCGCCGCCGCGATCGCGAAGGCCAGCCCCACGCCCATGGTGCCGAAGCTGCCGGCGTCGAGACGGTGGCGCGGGAGGAAGTTAGGGAGCACGGTGCGACCGATGTCCATCGTGCTGGCGCCTTCGCTGCAGATGATCGCGTCATTCGGCAAGACGTCGCGGATCTCGCGCAGGGCACGATAGTAGCCCATTGGCGTCGAGTCATCGTCGAGCATGGGCTGGGTGCTCATGCGGTTCTCTTCGATCTTCTTCGCGATGCCGGTGCGCCACGTGTTCTCGACCCCGTACTGCCACGGCGACTCGCGGAGCGCCTGGTTGAGCTGCGCGGTGACGGCCTTGCCGTCGCCGACGAGCGCGACTTCCGCGGGGACATTCGTGCCGATCTCGTCTCCAGCGATGTCGAGCTGGACGACGCGTACGTCGGGATTGAAGCGCGGCGGCAGGCCGAAGTGGAGGATCCAGTTGAGGCGTGCGCCCATGAGAAAGACTAGATCGGCGTTCTGAAGGACGAAGGAACGGGCGGGAGCGGCCGACAACGGATGGTCATCCGGGATGACGCCCTTGCCCATGGGCGTAGCGAGGAACGGCAACTGCGTGCTCTCGATGAACTCGCGGACCTCGTCCTCGGCGCGGGAGTAGGCCATGCCCTTGCCGACGATCACGAGCGGGCGCTCCGCACTCTTGAGCGCCGCGAGGGCTCCTTCGACCGACGCGGGATCAGCCCACGGGCGCGGCGGCTCAGCGACGGACGGACGGTGGCGGACTCGATCTTCTTCCACCTTTCCGCTGATGATGTCGCCCGGGAGGTCGAGGTAGACCGCGCCCGGGCGGCCATAGATCGACGTGCGGACGGCCTGCTCGATGAAATACGGGATGCGGTCGATGCGATCCACTTCAGCGGCGTACTTGCAGAACGGCCGGGCGGCCTCGACCTGGGGTGCTTCCTGGAAGGCGCCCATGCCGTGCTGCGACATGTCGGACGAGCCACCGAGGAGGAGCATCGGCCAGCGGTTGGACCAGGCATTCGCCAGTCCGGAGATAGCGTTCGTCATCCCCGGACCTGATACAACAAGGCAGGCACCGGGGCGACCGGTAAGGTATCCGACGGCCTGCGCCGCATAGGACGCTGACTGCTCGTGGCGCATGCCGAAGTACTTGATGCCTTCGCGCTGGGCGGCGAAGGCGATCGGGACAACGGGCACGCCGACGATCCCGAACATGTACTCGACGCCGTGCTGCTTCAGGCTCCGCGCGATGAGCGTCGCGCCGTCTACCTCTGCCATCTCACCATCTCCCTGTCGATGTCTTCGTTCCTGTTGAGCGACTGATTATGGACGACCTCCGCCGTATGCGGGAGTCATGATCTAGCGCGCCGCCCAGAGATCGAGGCGGACGTAGTCGGCAACGTACGGCGAGCCCCATCGGCGTACCGTTTCGTCGACGACGGCGTGGGCGTAGGCGTCGCGGTCGTCGGTTGGGAGGCGGGCGACGTGATCGCGGAGGAGGATCGTCTTCACGTACAGCGCCGCCTCGTCGGTGTTGTCGAAGGGGACGGGCTGGGCCCAGAGGTTGGCGCGGACGTCGCGCCAGCCGGCGCGCTCGAGCGCTGCGCTGGCCTCCTCGGGGGTCCGGTACTTCTTGGTGTCGATGAAGCCGCGAAGGTGGGGCTCGAAGCGCGGGTTCTCGCGGACGGCGGCGACAGCCTCGAGGACGTGCGCGTTGTTGCCGTAGCCGCCGCACTGGGCGCGGAGACGGCCGCCGGGCTTCGTCGCTCTGTACAGGCAGCCGAAGAGGGCGTCGTCGTCGGGGATCCAGTGGAAGACGGCGTTCGAAAAGACGACATCGACCGGTTCGGGGAGCGTGAAGTCTGTGAGGCTGGCGCGAAGTGGGTGGACGCGGGCGATGCGCTGCTCTTCGAGAGCGCGGCGGAGGGCTTCGATCATCTCCTCGGAGGCGTCGACAGCGTAGATCCTCCCTTCGGGCAGGCGTTCGACGAGGTCGAGGGTGACAGCGCCGGAGCCGCAGCCGGCGTCGAGCACGGTCTCGTCGCCGCGGAGGGCGAGATCGTCGATGACCTGCTGCGCCCAACGTCGCATGGGCTTGCCGATCCGGGTATAGACATCGGCGTCCCAAAACGTGTTCGTCACAGATTCCCCTTTCACTCCTTCGCCGCGCATTCTAGGCTGCAACCATGGTTAACAACGAAGCGCGCACGCTACGGTGCCCTCGCGACGGCGGGCAGCTGCACACGGAGAAGCACGACGCCATCGAGGTGGACGCGTGCCCGACGTGCCGGGGCGCGTGGTACGACTTCGGCGAGCTGTCGCAGCTGGAGGCGACGGTCACGCACGACGAGGCGTCACTCGCGGGGATGCTCGAGTACTCGAAGCGGGACAGCGAGCTGAAGTGCCCGATGTGCGCAAAGACGATGGTGGCGTTCGACTACCGGGCGCATGCGGTGGAGTTGGACGCTTGCCCGGACGAGCACGGCTTCTGGCTGGACGCGGGGGAGTCCGAGCGGGTGCGGCAGATCATGCAGGAGCGCGTCGGCGACATGCGGCGATCGGCCGAGGCGCAAGCGCGGTGGGACCGCGACCGCGAGTCGGGGTTCAAGGGTGGTGGGATCATCGACCGGATACGGGAGCTGTTCACCGGGCGGCGGTGAGGCTAGCCAACGGTCTAGGTTATGTCCGGTATTTGATTGATCTTTGTTTTCCCGGGTACGGCAGGGGTTTCGAGTCTGGCAGTGACGATGTGAGGCGTCGCGCAGATTCGGATTCTTGATCGTTCTGGTTGTTTTCTATTGTCTCACCGAAAAGCAATCAAACGTTATGGCGAGCACGGTGACGGCGTGCGTCTCAAGTCGGAGCAGGTCTAGGTCAGACGGTCGCGCATGGCGTGAGCGTAGGGGACCTCGCGGTGGATCTGGCAGCGGGGGCTGACACCGGGGCGCGCGACGAGTGTCGCGCAGCGGGCCGACGGGCATTCGGCGCGAAGAGTCACAGACGCCTCGTCGGAAAAGCACGCGCTCCCAGTCGCGCCGGTCGTCGCTGATACACCCGGCTCGGCTGTCCTGACAAGTTGTGTACACGGTGAGTATCTCGTCTGACACGGTCTGGACTCGTTCGAGCGTACGCTCGAATCGGAGGCCAGCCACTGATCGTCGCCAACCATCGCCACGAAATTGCTCTCGAATCACCGACGGTCGATGGCCGACGCCCGCCGCATGACCAACCTACCCCGCCCTGTGATTCGATAGCGTGGCGGCGGCGTCCCGGGCACGGACTCGCCATCATCAATCCACTCAGCTACGGCGTCACGAACGACGGCATCGCGGACGCCGCCGGACAATCGGCATTCCTCGACGCGCTGGCCTCCGGATTTGATCTGATCACGTACGACCAGCGCGGGAGCGGAGGGAGTAGCGACGCTGGAGCGGTGCTCAACTGGGAGCAACTGGGCGCCGACCTCTGGCGCGTCGCCGACGCGGTCGGGATTGAACGGGCCGTATTGTATGGAGTCGGGGATGCCTGTTACACGGTGGCGCAGGCAGCCGCTCTTAACCCGGAGCGCGTCCTCGGCGTAATCCTGAACCTCGTGCCGCCAGGATCCATCTCCAACCAGGAATCGCCGGCGGAAGTGACAGAAGAGCAGTCCGCCGCCTGGACGGCGCGTAACGGCGCCGGCCTCGGTCTTTCGCAGCTCGGAGATGTCGCTGATGATCCACGGCGATTGCTGGAAGCGTTCGGTGTCGATGAGGGCGAGGCTCGTGCGCTGGCCGAACGATGGCAGTCGTCGTCATCGGCCGAGGCGGCACAACGACGACGCGACCTGATCCTCAGCGCCGACATGGGTGCTCTGCTGCCGTCGATCACAGCGCCTGCGCTCGTCTTGCAGCCGACCCGGAGACCTGCGTTTCAGCGTTCGGCCGAGGCGACGGCGCGGCGGCTTCCGATGGCGCGTTTAGTGCAACCATCTCGCGGCATCGAAGCGCTCGGCGCGATTCATGCGTTCCTAGCGCTCCTTACCTCTGATGTCGGCCGCGAGGCGAGCCGTCTCTCCCCGCAGCTTTCCGCGACGGTGGATTCAAGCGAGGAGTCGCTGCGTCACCTGCGCCGCATCGCAGTCGTCGTCGATGACGATGTGGCGTCCGGGAGCGCGGTCGAGCTGGCGTGCCGGCTCGGCGCAGCCCAGCAGGCCGAGATCATCCTCATCCACGTGATCGAGGTTCCGTACGCGCTTGCGCTGGACGAGCCATCCGGCGACGCGGTCGCGCGCGCCGAACGCGCGATCGAGGTGGGCGAGGCGATCGTGAAGCGCCACCGGCTCGGTCTTCGCGCCTCACACATCGTGCACGGGCGAAACGTCGCCGGTTCCGTGATACGCACCGCCGACGAAGACGACGCACAACTTATCGTCGTCTCGAACTCAAGCGCGGGCCAAGACGGGAGCGGGAGTAACCCGACGGTTTCGCAGTTGTTGCGTCGCGCGCCGGGAAAAGTGCTCGTGAGCGCGAGGAACGGCGCATGAGCATCGGAAGCATCGCTTTGCTGCGGCGCCCCTTCGGACGGCCGCTGAAGCGCAGTGAGCTACCGCACCAGGTCCTTGCAAAGAAATACGCACTTCCAGTCTTTGCCAGCGACGCTCTGTCCTCCGTCGCCTACGCGACTGAAGAGATACTGAAGGTCCTGGCGCTCGCGGGCGCGGCCTACTTCTTCCACTCGTTCTGGCTGTCCCTGCTGATCACCGGGATGCTCGTGATCCTGCTGCTCAGCTACCGGCAGACGATCTTCGCGTATCCGAACGGTGGCGGCGCCTACATCGTCGCGCGAGACAACATCGGCGAAGGTGTCGCGCAGGTCGCGGGAGCGGCGCTGCTGGTCGATTACGTGCTCACGGTCTCGGTGAGCATTGCGGCCGGCGTGGCGAACTTCGCGAGCGGCGTGCACCAGTTCATCCCTTCGATCCCCGAATCGACGGCGAACGAGCGGGTCATCGCGAGCGTCGCCGTCCTTTCATTGATGTGGTACGTGAACAAGCGGGGCATACGCGAATCGGGGCGCGCATTCGCCGCTCCGACGTACTTTTTCCTGGCGGCGACGCTGCTGCTGCTGCTCGTCGGATTGATCAAGTACATGACGGGAACCCTGCATGACGTCCAGGGGGTGAATGACGTCATACAGGGCGGACAGGGACTGACGCTCTTCCTAATCCTCCGGGCATTCGCGAGCGGCAGCGTCGCGGCAACCGGCGTGGAGGCGATCAGCAACGGGATCACGGCGTTCGAAGAGCCGAAGTCTAAGAATGCGGCGACCGTCCTGTTCTGGCTCGTCGCGGCCCTGGGCGCGATGTTCATTGGCATCACGCTGCTCGCGCTGGGAGCAAACGCCCAGCCGAGCACATCGGAAACCGTGATCTCGCAGCTCGGGCGCACGGTATTCAGCGCTCACTCACCGTTCTACGTGGCGGTGATCTTCGGGACCGCGGCGGTGCTCGTGATGGCAGCGAATACGTCGTTCGCGGACTTCCCGCGCCTGGCCGCGCTCCATGCGGGCGATGGATTCTTGCCGAGATGGATGACGGACCGTGATAACAGGCTGGTCTACGGCATCGGCATCACGGTGCTGTCGGTCGCGTCAGGGCTGCTCATCGTCGTGTTCCAAGCGGACGTGTCGCGGCTCATTCCGCTGTACGCCATCGGCGTGTTTGTATCGTTCTCGATTAGCCAGAGCGGCATGGTGGTCCGGTGGCTGAAGACCGCGAAGCTCCGTCCGGGTGAAAGGGTCCCAAGCCACTCGCCGGAGGGCGTGCTCGTCACGACGCTCGAGCACGACAGGCACTGGCAGCTAAAGCTCGGGATCAACGCGGTGGGCGCGATCGTCACGGGGGTCGTCGTCGTGATATTCGCGGTCGCGAAGTTCACGGAGGGCGCATGGGTCACGGTGATCCTGGTACCCGCGCTGGTCTTCCTGTTCTTCCGCATACACCACCACTACAAAACAGTGAAAGACGAACTCCTGCTCGAGGACGACTCGATCGCCACGTACATCGAATCGCCGATCAGGCGCATCCGGGTCATGGCAATCTCGGGCCTCGACCGCCACAGCCTTCCGGCGCTCAGGGAATTGCTGCAAACAGGCGGTCGCGGCGTCGTCCAGGAAGCCGTGCACATCGATACCGGCGAGCGCTCGTCGGGCTTGTTGAAGGAGCGGTGGGCGGAGCAAGGCTTCGACGCTGCGGGCCTGCCGCTCGTCAGCCTGCACAGTGAGTTTGGAGGCGGTAACGTCGTCGGCGATCTCGTTGATTATGTGCGCGGCATGCTGCTGGTTGACCCGGAGATCCACGTCGAGATGGTGATCCCGGAATGGAGCGCGCCGGCAAGCTGGTGGCAGTGGCCGGTCGTCCGCGGGCTGCATCATATGACGGGCACGCGCCTGAAGTTCGCGTTCCTGAACGACTCCCGCGTGACGGTCACGAACTACCGATACATCCTCCGCGGCAGCGCGAGCCGCAAGCCAGCGCAGAGCGAACGCGTTCAGTCGTGAGCGCGCACACCGGCTCGGGCCCGTGATCTCAGCGGCTTCGCGTGACAGCCTTCCACTGCATGGAGATCAGCCCGATGCAGACGGCGGCGGCTGGTCGTGGCGGGCGATGAAGGCGGCGGCTTCTGAGCGGCGGCGGAGGTTGAGCTTGTTGAGGATGCTGCTGACGTAGTTCTTCACGGTCTTGTCGCTGAGGAAGATCTCTTCGGCGATCTCCTTGTTGGTCTTGCCCTCGGCGATAAGCGCGATGATCTTGCGCTCCTGGTCGCTGAGCTTCGATAGCGGATCGTCCGGCCTGGGTTCGCGCTCGCGGCGGACACGTTCCAGGACTTTCTGGGTTACGGACGAATCGAGCAGCGATTCACCACGCGCCACGGCGGCGATGGCATCGGCGAGGGCGCTGCCGCGCGTCTGCTTGAGGACGTAGCCGGCAGCGCCGGCGAGGATCGAGGCGAACACGGCGTCCTCATCGGCGTAGGACGTGAGCATGATGACCCTGGTATCGGGACGGCCGTCGCGGATCTCGCGGCAGGCCTCGATGCCGGAGCCATCGGGAAGCCGGACGTCCATAACGATGACGTCCGGCTGCGCGCGCGTGGCTTCGGCGACGGCTTCGGCCACGGTGGCGGCCTGGGCGACGATGTCGAAGCCTTCGCGGCGGCTGAGGAGCGCGCGCAGGCCCTCGCGGACGACGTCGTGATCATCGACGAGCATGATGCGGGTCACATTGCATCGTCCTTCGCCAGCAGCGGGATATCCAGCCGTACGCGAGTGCCGCCTCCGGGACGGCTATCGATCGTAAGAGTAGCGCCGACGGTCTGAGCGCGCGCCGCCATATTGTTGAGTCCGCGGTGGTCCGATGAGGCCGTAGCGCCGGGGACGAAGCCCACTCCGTTGTCAACTACGTCGAGGCGCACAAAGCCGTTGGCGGCACCGAGCGAGAGATCGACGCGCGTGGCCTTGCTGTGCTTTCGGACGTTGTTCAGGGCTTCCCGCGCGATGTGATATGCGGCGAGGGACCGAGGCTGTGCCAACGTCGGGACGCCGGGCGCGACTTCCAGGGATGTTTCGACGAGGGAGTTGACTCGGAACTCATCGGCAAGGAGCTTGAGCGATTCGGGGAGAGACTCCTCGATGCGCGAGGGCCGGAGCTGGAAGATGTAGCTCCTGATATCGCGGGTCACCTCATCGAGCTGATTGAGCGCGCGGTCAATCTGGCGCCGCGTGTCATCTTGCGATGCGCGTTCGATGTCATCCATTGTCGCTTCAAGGCCGAGGTTGACGGCATAGATCGATTGGATGATGCCGTCGTGGAGGTCCATGGCGATGCGCTGGCGCTCACGTTGCGTCTCGGTTTCGGCAAGCAGGTGCTCGCGTTCGCGCTCGAACGCTCGGCGTTCGGAGATGTCGCGGATGACGGCGTTCACCAACAGCGATCCGTCCTGGCTGATCGGGCTGAGGCTGATCTCAACGGGAAACTCTGCACCGTCTTTTCGGCGCGCGACGAGGTCCAGGCCAGCGCCCATGGGGCGGACACCTGGAGCCCTTCCGTATGCATCTCGGTGCGCGACATGGCGCGCGGCCAGCGGCTGCGGCATGAGCATCTCGACGGGGCTGTCGACGAGCTCCTGCTTCGAATAGCCGAAAAGTCGCTCGGCCTGGTGGTTGGCCATGACGATCGTGCCAGACGCATCGACGATGACGATGCCGTCGGGGGCGGATTCAAGGAGGCTGGCGAAGCGCTGCTCGCGCTTCACGAGGTCGGACCGGCTGCGGTTGACGACGTTGAAGACGAGGGCGGTGAAGCCGGCGATGAGAGGGGCAGAGACGGCGACCGCGACCAGCGCGGAGGCCCACGACGGGAACGGGTTGAATGCGAGGAATCCCACAACCGCGACGACGTAGGCGATCGGCAGGACAACGGCGAGCAACCGGACGCGGTCGAGTTGGGACTCGGCGTCTGATACCAGCGGCACTTCGGGATCTTGCACGTTTGCGTATATCGTAGGGGATCGCGATGCCGCACCCGAAGCTCCGCCAGCCGCGCGCCGTCGCCCGACGTGAAATCGTCGGCGAGGGCGGACACCGCGCTCGGCGATCGCCACAGCTACGAGGGGTGGCTCCAGTAGGCGAACGCGAGGACGCCGACTACGACGAGTCCGCCGGTGAAATACGCGGTCTGCGCGATCGAAGCAGGATCGTCGTCGAAGACGGGCCAGATCACCTCGAACAGGAACAGTGCGATCGCGAGGCCCAGAGCGATTACCACGATGCGGTTGAGCATCTCACTCCATGGCCCGACCGGTTGCTTACCCCGGAAAGCTGCGGGTACCGTCGTTGTGCGGCAGGCATCGAAGCTCGCTTGTGAGCCCGCCGTCAGTGGCGCAAGCGTACCGCAGCAACTTCGCAATACATTCCCAAGATGAGATTGCGATCATGACGTGAAGAGGGACGTCTCAAATTGCGGAACGTCCGGGTACGCGACAGGCGATGAGGTTCTATGTCGACGCGAGGTGGTGGTGAGCCTCTTCCGCGGCTGCTCGCACGCAGCTTTCAGCCGCGCAAGGGCAAGGTGGCGGGCGGGCTCGTCGCGCTGAGCTCCGCGGCGATTCTCTCGATCTACACGCTCGGGCGCGCGAACAGCAGCTCGGCCTACGACGAAATCACAGGCGGAGACGGAGGCGCTTCGGCGGCCGCGCCGGCGCCGGACGTCACGAGCCAGGCGAGCCCCATCGCCAACACGACGTATCGAGACGGGACTTACACCGGCACAGGCAACTCCCGCCACGGAGGGATGGAGGTCACGGTGGTGATCAAGGACGGCAAGATCACCTCCGCAAACGTGACGTCGTGCGGCACGCGCTACCCGTGCTCGGACATCAATCCACTCATCCGCTCCGCAGTCTCGAAGCAGAGCGTCCCGACGAATCACGTTTCGGGCGCGACGGACAGCTCGAAGGCGTACACGCAGGCGCTCGCGAGCGCGCTCAAGCAGGCGAAGGCGTAACGGCGAAGCGATGGTCCGAGAGCTGACCCAGGGATACGTGCAGACGCGTGTCTTCATGGACACGACGGTCGTGATAGAGCTGTGCGCGCCGGGGCTCGACGACGAAGAGCTGTACGCGCTCACGGAGTCGGCATTCTCCTGGTTCAGGGAGGTGGAGCGGCGATGCAGCAGATTCGACGAGGACAGCGAGTTGAGGCAGCTCTCGCGCCGGATCGGCGAGCCCACGCGGACGTCGCCGCTCGTGTTCCAGGCGCTGCGGATGGCACTGGAGATCGCGCAGATCACCGACGGCGCGCTCGATCCGACGGTCGGCGGCGCCATGGAACGCGCGGGGTTCGCGACGAACTACGTGACGGGCGCGACGGTGAAATCGGAGGGCGTGGACGGCTCGGCGAGCTTCCGTGACGTGGTCCTGGAGGAGGACGGCCGAACCGTGACGCTGCGGCGGCCGCTGTCCCTGGACCTCGGCGCGATCGCGAAAGGACTCGCGATCGATCTCGCGGCGCAGGAGCTTGCAGCGCTGCCGGGGTCGGTCGTCAACGCGGGCGGCGACATCCGCGCTTCGGGCCTCAATCCGAACGGCGATCCGTGGCAGATCGGCATACGACATCCGCGGCGAGACGATGAGCTCCTCACGTGCCTGAACATCACGAACGCGGCGGTCTGCACCTCGGGCGACTACGAACGGACGTCGGGCGGCAAGGGTCACATCATCCACCCGAAGACGAACGCCTCCGTCGCGGAAACCGTGAGCGCAACCGTCATCGCGCCGCACGCGAGTGTCGCGGACGGGCTCTCGACCGCCGTATTCGTGCTGGGCGCCGAGGCCGGGATGGCACTGCTGGAACGCGAGGGCATCGAAGGACTGATCGTGCGCGGCGACCTCGGTATTACGGCGACGCCCGGAATGAGCAGGTACGGATTTCCATGACCGCATTCGCGTCATCGACCTATTCGCGGCCGCTGGTGCGCTTCGCGCGGACTCCGAAGGGGCTGCTCGTGCTGATCCTGTGCGGGCTGCTCGCGCTCGCGTGCATCAAGGTCGACTCACGTCTTGCCGTCGAGAAGGTGGTGTTCGCGGCGGTCGCGGCCTCGGTGATGGACGTGGCCATCGAGTACTTCCGGAACCGCCGCTGGATCTTGCCGGACGGCGCGTTCCTGACGGGCATGATCGTGGCGTTCGTGCTGGGACTCCAGGAGAGCTGGATCGTCATCCTGAACGTGGTCGCAGTGGCGATCCTGAGCAAGCACGTGCTCCGCACGCGGTGGTCGAACATCTTCAACCCGGCCGCGTTCGCGCTGGTGGTCGCGGCCATCGCGTTCAAGACGGCGCAGGATTGGTGGGGCGCGCTTCCGGACTTGGGGGTCATCGGATGTGTCGCCATCGTCGTATCCGGCGTATTCATCGCAGACCGGATCAACAAGCTGCCGATGATCCTGACGTTCCTGGCGACGTACTTCGGGTTGCTGACAATCGCGAGCTTCTCGCACCCGGGCACTGTCGCGGAGACGTTCCGCACGCCGGACCTGCAGGCGGCGCTGTTCTTCGCGTTCTTCATGCTCGACGACCCGCCGACGAGCCCGGTGCGGCACGAAGACCAGGTGGTGTTCGGACTCATCGTGGCGGCGAGCTCGTACTTCGTGCTCCTCCAGTTTGGCGGTGTGTACTTCCTCCCCGCGGGATTGCTCGTCGGAAACGCGTGGGAGTCGGCGCGACGCCTGGTTGTCGCGTCTGAGCGTCGTCATGACCGGTGGATCACGCCGCTGATGCGATTCACTCAGTCACCCGCGATGAGCATCTCGTCGGCGATGAAGCTCCATCAAGGCAGGCTGCGGGCGGCGTCCGGCATCGCCGCGGCGCTGGTCGCGGTCGCGCTGGTCGCGACTGCGGTGTCAATGTCCGTGCGCGAGCCCGTGGGTTCTAGCGCGGCGGGCGCTGGGCAGGGAGCGGCTTCTTCCGCGTCACCGCAGAACGCATTTCCATTCATGGACCAGTTCAACGCCGACCTGTCCGGAACGTACTCGCAGTCGAACAGCAACTCGAAATCAGGCCTCACCGTTGACGCAGCGACCTCCGGCGACGTGAACCTCAAATTGCACCTCGAACTCGTCACGGCGGGGCAGCCGGGAGCGTCGTCCTCAACGATCGTCACGAACAAACTGCAACTGCTCGATCCAGCGTCGAACAGCGTGGTCTGCGACGGGAAGCTCACGGCGTTCAACCGCCAGACCGCGCAGGGGGCGTGCGACGGCCAGGGACCGTACCAGGGCGTCCACATGACGCTCGAACCGATGCTCAGCGCGGACAGCGAGACAGCGCTGAGCGGTTCGCTGTCCGGATCGATGCAGCGGACGCAGTAGCCGGAGCTACCTCGACCCCTCTCCTGACTTTCCCCACGGCACCGTGAAACAGCCACGGCGCGTCGGAATCCGACGCGTCGGTGATTGGGACGTCGCGAGAAGTAGGGCCGAATGGCACGGGGAGTCGTGACCATTAGCCACTGCCACCGCGAGGGAGAGGCGGGAGACTGTGGGTGGCTAACCAGGGCATCGAAAGGAGGGACGGTATGACGAAGGTCATTGCGTTCTTGTGCGGCGTGGCGGCGTGGTGCGGGGTCGTGGCGTTGTCGTTGGTGATCGGGTTCAACATCGGGGACAAGAATCAAGTGCTGATGTTCCTGCCGATCATCGCAGCCGTGTTCGTGGCGTGGGGAATCGGCGAAGTGGTGACGGAGCGGGTGCTCGAGAAGGAGGCGAAGTGATGTCGATCTTCGACAGGCTGTTCACGGAGCGCGAGCTTCATGATCCCAAGCCGATCCGGCTGGTGTTCAGCAACACGCTGCTCGCTCCACTCTGGCTCGTGGCGCGGGTGTACCTGGGGTACCAGTGGCTGCTCGCGGGATCGGGGAAGGTCTGGGGCGGCAACCGGTGGATCAACCGGCCCGGAGAGGACGGGCTGTCGCTGAAGGCGTTCTGGGACCGCGCGACGGCCATCCCGGCGCAGGGGTCTCCGCCGATCAAGTACGACTGGTACCGGCATTTCCTGACGTACATGTCGGACCACGCCTGGTACCACTGGTTCTCATGGGTGATCGCGATCGGCGAGGTGACCGTGGGCGTGCTGCTCATCGTGGGCGCGTTCACGGGCCTGGCGGCGCTGGCGGGCGCGACGATGAACTTCAACTTCATGCTGGCCGGGTCGGCGAGCACCAATCCAGTGCTCTTCATCCTGGCGATCCTGATCCTGTTTGGCTGGAAGGTCGCGGGCTGGATGGGCGTGGACCGGTGGCTGCTGCCGGCGCTGGGCACGCCGTGGGAGCCCGGGCCGGCAGTGCGCGGAGTGCTGCCGCACCATGAGAGAAGGCCGGGGCTCCAGCCGGGCACGGCATGATGGTGCGAGGGTAAGGGCGTTGGTGAGGGGTGTCGCGCTACCGGCGCCCCTCTCTCGTGTGCAGCGATCTGGAGTTTGGAGGTGCAGAGAGATGAAACGCGGATGGATCATCGGGCCGTGGGTAGCGATGCTGCTCGGCGCTGTCGTGATCGTCGCGCTCGCGATGCGCGGAGGAGCGGGTAGCGCGCACGCGGCAACGCAGCACTTCGGGCCGAAGGAAGCGGAGGTATCGATCGAGGACGGCGACGTGAAGGCGGTGCACCTCACGAGCTCGAAGTTCCTGTGGCAGTTCCGCGACGACCAGCCGCCGGTCGAGGTGTGGGGGTACAACGAGCAGATCCCCGGCCCGACGCTGCGCTTCCGCGCGGGCGACAAGATCCGCATCTACTATCGAAACGACCTGGACGAGGCCTCGAGCGTGCACTGGCACGGGCTGGTGGTGCCGAACTCCATGGACGGGGTGGCGCCGCTGACGCAGCCGCCGGTGATGCCGGGCGAGACGTTCGTGTACGAGTACACCGTGCCGAACACGCCTGGGACGTTCATGTACCACGCGCATATGGATGACATGGAGCAGGTCGGGATGGGACTCAGCGGGGCATTCATCGTCGATCCGAAGGACGGCGGCGACGATAAGTATGACCAGGACCACATCGTGCTGCTGAACAACATCCAGGGGCACTATCTCATCAACGGGAAGGAGTTCCCGAATATCGACCCGTGGCTGGTGAAGAAGAACGACCTCCTTCGCGTGCGGATGATCAACATCAGTCCGCTCGAGGGTCACCCTATGCACTTCCACGGGCACTTCACGAAAGAGATCGCGCAGGACGGGACGGACGTCGCGAACAGCGCCGACGCGCGGGTAGAGAATACGGTTTGGGTGGCGCCCGGGCAGACGATCGACGTCGAGGTGCGCATGAACGCCCCGGGGAAGGGGGCGTGGATCTTTCACTGCCATGTGCTATCGCACGTGATGGGACCAGACGGGAAGTCGCTGGAGCTGGCGAAGGCGAACGGCGGGATGATCATCCCGGTGGTGTACACGGACAGCGAGAACATCGGCGACCTCTCGAAGGCGCTGCAGGACGCGGTGGCATCGATCCAGCCGGCGGTCGCCGACCCGCCGGGAACGCTGGCGCCGGCAAGCGACGGGGCGAGCCATGCCGGGCATTAGATCGGCAAGCATCGTGAGGAAGGGAAGGATTCGGATCGCGGTCGCGGCATGCATCGTGCTGGCGATCGCGGCGAGCGGGGCAGTGGGGTGCGCGAACTCCGAGGCGAAGGATCCAACGCCGGTGAAGACGTTCAAGATCACGCCGGCAGCGGAGCCGAGGACGGTCGTGGCAGGCGCATCGCCGACGGCGAATGCGTCGCCGGCCCCGGGTGCTTCGGCAGCGGCGGGCGGAGCGGTGACGATAGTGGGGCAGAACACGCAGTTTCAGACGACGAGCGTGACGGCCACGGCCGGGGCGGTCACGATCCACTTCGACAACCGCGATTCGGGCGTGGTGCACAACCTGCACGTGTTCCAGGGCGCGAACGCTCAGGGCACGAGCGTGGGGCAGACGGCGTTCGCGCCGGGGCCGGTGCAGCAGGACCTGCAGGTGAACGTGTCGGCGGGCAGCTACTTCTTCCAGTGCGACGCGCACCCGACGACGATGAAGGGGACGATCACGGTGCAGTAGAGGGTTACGGTTTGGGCGAATCGGCCTTTGTTCAGCCTCACCCCCTAGCCCCCTCTTCGACAAGCGGAGAGGGGGTTCTTTGTCCATCGCGTGGTAGGGCCGAATGGCAGGGTGGAGTCGTGCCGATCGCCAGTCGTCGCGGACGGCGGGGCGGGCGTAGGCTCATCACGACAGGAGGTGCGTGATGAGGACGACCCTGCTGACACCGGGAGAGAACGAGCATCGAGAGGGACATGGGCGGGTCGAGATGCACGGGTACGAACTGAACGCCGAGGCGCTGGCGGGGCTGGCGCTGGTGCGGCGGTTCGAGCTCGCGGACATGTGCGACCGCGACATGGTCATCCGGCTGGTGGCGGCCGTAGGGTGTCACCAGGGCGCGACATGGCTACACGCGAACCCGCATCTGTACTTCCTGGCGGTACGGAAAGTGAACGCTACGCTCGCGGAGTGCAGGCGGAGGCGCGAGACGGCGCGGGAGGCGGCATGAAGCGGCAACGGCGCACCGCGCGACGATGGACGGGGACATGCGCGGCGTGTGTGTTGGTGCGCGGACGAAAGGCGTGCGCGCCGCCGCCGTGCGTCGTGGGGACTTACGTAACGCATGGCATAGCCTCGCCCCCTAGGACCCTCGCCGACAAGCGGAGAGGGGGAACTCCTGCGGTGGAGTGATGTTCAAACGAGTCGTGAGCTATGGGTCGGCGGCGCTGGGCATTCCCCTGGCGCTCCTCGCGGCGCTGACGCCGAAGTCAATCTTCTATCGCGACCGGCGGCCAACGCGATTCGGGAAGTTCACGAACGACGTGATGGCCCGGTGGTACTCGACGCGGACGACACCCGCGGTGATGTCAACGCTGGAGGTGCGACGACGGCGGAGCGGCGGGGTGCAGCGAGTGCCGATCGTTGTCGCAGACTACGAGGGAGCGCAGTACCTGGTGTCGATGCTGGGTCCCGGATCGGAGTGGTCCAAGAACGTTGTGGCGGCGCACGGCGAAGCGGTCATCGTGCACGGCGCCGCGCGGCCGGTGCGGCTGGAGCCGGTGCCGGTCGAGGAGCGGGCGCCGATCATCAAGGCGTACGTGAAGCGCGCCATCGGTGCGAGGCATCACGTCGGCGTGCCGATTAACGCCCCGATCGAGGAGTTCGAGCGGGTGGCGGCCGAGTATCCGGTCTACCGGTTGACATCGCTCGCTCCTGTGCCTGCCTGAGCCGCGAGGCAACACTTCCGAAACAGATCCGCCTCAGGCGCGATTACCGCATCGACTCTCGCGGTTTTACGATCATTGCGAGAGGCGAGATGGCGAACGAGGTCCTCCGGACTGAAGGCCTGTGGAAGCAGTACGGCGCAGTGACCGCTGTGGCCGACATGAACCTGCGCGTGTACGAGCAGGAGGTCTTCAGCTTTCTCGGGCCGAACGGCGCCGGGAAAAGCACTACGGTGGGGATGATCCTTGGCCTCGTGCGCCCGACGCGCGGGAAGGCGCTGGTGTTCGGAAGCGACATGGCGGAGCACCCGTGGCCGGTGTTGAAGCGCATCGGCGCAGTGGTCGAGACTCCGGCGTTCTATCCGTACTTGTCCGGCCGCGACAACCTCGAGCAGCTCGCCATCACGCTCGGAGACATACCGGCGGGGCGCGTCGACGAGATGCTGGAGCTGGTCGGCCTTCGAGAGCGCGGCGGCGACCCGTATAAGACGTACTCGCTGGGGATGAAGCAGCGTCTCGGGATCGCGTCGACGCTGCTGCGCGATCCGGACCTGATCATCCTGGACGAACCGACGAACGGACTCGACCCGGCGGGGACGCGCGAGGTGCGCGAGCTGATCCCGCGTCTCGCGCGCGAGGGCCGAGCGGTGTTCCTCTGCAGCCACCTGCTTCACGAGGTGCAGGCAGTGAGCGACCGCGTCGCGATCGTGAAGAAGGGACGGATGGTCGCGCAGGGGACGGTGAAGGAACTGTTGGGGCGCGGCGAATACCTGCGGCTGCAGTCGGCGGACGCCAAGGCGCTGGAGAAAGCGCTAGCGGCGGTGCCGTGGGTGACGAAGACCGAGAGCGTGGACGGATACATCCGTGCGTCGGCGCCGGTCGCGAGAGCGGCGGAGCTGAACGGGCTGCTCGCGAGCCAGGGGATCCTGCTTTCGGAGCTGGCGCCGTGGGAGACGGAGCTGGAGAGCGTGTTCCTCGACCTCACCGGAGAGGAGATCGGCTGATGGAGCGGTTGCTGCACGCGGAGTTCTTCAAGCTTCGGAAGCGGATGATGACGTGGGTGCTGGGGCTAATCCTCATCGGGCTCGTCGTCCTGCTTTATTCGATCCTCTGGAGCACATCGAGCCGCGTGGCGAGATTCGGTGAGGAGAACCAGTTCACCGGCATCGACCTTCGCCAGGCACTGTTTCTTCCCGGGGCGATCCCGTACGCGCTGCAGATCGTGGGGACGTTCGGCGTCATCCTCGCGGTGATCCTGGCGGCAGGATCGATCGGCAGCGAATACGCGTGGGGGACGGTGCGGCTTGTCGCGACGGCATCGAGCGGGCGAATCCGATGGCTGTCAGCGAAGTTGCTGATCGTGGTGGGGCTGACTGCGCTCGGCGCGCTGCTGGCGGTCTTCGCCGCGCTGGCATACAGCGCGATCATCGCGGCGTACTACGGCGATGCCAGCGCAAGCTTCCTTACGGGCGCATTCGTGCGCGACCAACTCGAGGCGTACGGACGAACGCTGTTCGTGATCATGCCGTACCTGACGCTTTCGTTCGCGGTCGCCGTAGTATTCCGGTCGACGCTCGCCGGGGTGGGGACCGGAATGGGCGTGGCGTTCGCGGAGCCGCTAATCGACGGGCTGATGGGCGCGGCGGGGAGGCCGTGGGACAAAGTGCCGGACTACCTGCTGAACACCAACCGCCAGGTGATCCTCTTGCAGAACAAGCTGCCCGAGGTGTTACCGCGGTTCGGCGGACGCGGTGACGCGAGCGGGCTGACGCCACCGGAGGCAGGGCTGGTGCTGGCGCTGTATACGATCGCGTTCGTGGCGATCGCGTTCATCGTGTTTCGGCGGCGGGACATCGGATCGGGGCAGTAGGCTTCGAGCGCTAGAAGCGGAGTTCTTCCGGTTCGGCGAAGCGGGGTTCGCGGTCGTGGATCACTTCGCGAGAGCCGCCTGAGGACTCGGCGGCGGCGACGATGCCTTCCTTCTCGAGGATGTCCATGAGGCGGGCGGCGCGCGGGTAGCCGATGCGCAGGCGCCGCTGCAGCAGCGACGTCGAGATGCGGTTGTGCTCGAGGGCGAGGTCCTTTGCGCGGTCGAACATATCGTCGGTCATGCCGTCCTGCTCGAGCTGGGCTTTCGCTTCGTCGAGCAGATGATCGAAGGTGGGGCGGTCGATGTCGGAGAAGCGGTCCTGCGTCCAGAAGTCCACCAGGCGTTCGATCTCTTCGTCGGAGACGAAGACGCCCTGGAGGCGGCGGGGCTTGGCGGCGTCGGGCGCCATGTAGAGCATGTCGCCGCGCCCGAGGAGCTTCTCGGCGCCAGCCATGTCTAGGATGGTGCGTGAGTCCACGTTCGAGCTGACAGCGAAGGCGATGCGGGTGGGGAAGTTCGCCTTGATGAGGCCGGTGATGACATCGACCGACGGGCGCTGGGTGGCGACGACCAGGTGGATGCCGGTGGCACGGGCGAGCTGCGCGAGGCGGCAGATCTGGCGCTCGACTTCGAAGGGCGCGGCCATCATCAGGTCGGCGAGCTCGTCGATGACCACGACCCAGTAGGCCATCTTGTCCTGCGCGCGCGGGCTGCGGTTGTAGCTGTCGATGTTGCGGACGGCGATGGCGGCGAAGCGGCGGTATCGCGACTCCATCTCGTGGATGACGGCCTGCAGGGTGCCGACGACCTGATCCATCTCGACGACGATGTTCGAGAAGGCGAGGTGGGGGATGGGCGAGAATGCTGAGAGCTCGACGCGCTTGGGGTCGATCATCACGAAGCGCACTTCGGCCGGCGACGCGTGCATGAGCAGGCACGAGATGATCGCGTTCATGCAGACCGACTTGCCGGAGCCAGTCGTGCCGGCGATGAGCAGGTGCGGCATGCGCCCGAGGTCGGCCACGATGGGCTCGCCCGCAACGCTTTGGCCGAGTGCGATGGCGAGCTTGCTCTTCGACTGCTGACGCTGGAACTGCGTGCTCTGCACGACGCTGCGCAACGTCACGAGCGATGACGTGGTATTGGGGACTTCGATGCCGAGGACGGGCTTGCCGGGGACCGGCGCCTCGATGCGGATCGAGGGCGACGCGAGCGCGAGCGCCATGTCGTTGGCGAGCGACGTGATCTGCTGCACGCGCACGCGGGTGCGCGAGACTTCTTCCTGGTGGGTCTTCGGCGTCCCGTCCTTCCTGATGATCGGCTTGTTGTCGGCGTCGCGTTCGACGACGGTGCGGGTCTTGATCTCCCATCCGGGTTCGATGCCGAACTGCGTGACGGTCGGGCCCTCGTTGATCTGGACGACGTGGGCATCGACGCCGAAGCTGGCGAGCGTCTCTTCGATCAAGGATGCGCGAACGGCGCTGTCGGGGCGGCCGTTCTCGCCGGGCGCTTTCTCGACGAGGAGATCCATCGCGGGAAGCTGCCAGCCGTCGCGTGAGCGGCGGTTGCCCTTCGCATCGACCTGGACGCCCTGATCGGGCTCCTCTTCCGCGTCCTCTTCTTCGTCGAGCTCGGGGAACATCGCCGCCTGCTTCGGGGCGGCGATCTCTTCGGTCTCCTCTTCGTCCACTTCGGCGCCGGCGGTGCGGGCCCACATGGCGGAGTCGATGGGGACCTTCTTCGAGACTGCGGGCTTCGGGCGCATCGGGAAGACGAACTCGAAGGTGACCTTCGCGGCGTGCCCGACGCGGTGTGGGATGCGCCACGACCAGACTTCGCGCATGACGTTGGGCGACTCGCGCATGGCGGTCGCCGCGGATTGCGGGGCGATGAAGGCGAACGCCGCGATGGCGATCGCGAACCACGCGAGCACGCCGAGCGGGTTGCCGGCGAAGCGATGGCCGAGATTGCCGCCGGCGGTATGCGCGCTGAGCGATACGTCGCCGAGGTCCATGTGCGGCCGGAAGAAGCCGAAGAAGCCGATGAGGAACAGCGCGGAGAGGATGCCGATGACCCACGGCTTCCACTCCGCCCAGAGCTTCGCTTGCTCGTCGCGGATGACGAGCCAGCCGGCGTAGATGAAGAGCGCGATCCAGGCGAAGATCAGCAGACCGAACGTTTCGACGAAGCTGTTGCGGAGGGACGCAAGTCCCGACGTGAAGGGCACGAGCCACGGGATGGCCAGGAGCGCCAGCAGTACGAGGCCGACGCCGATGGTCTCGCGACGCACGAGCAGGTCATGGAGGGTCGAGTACCAGGGCTGGCCGCGACGGCGGCGTCCGACGGACTTCACTGGAGTCCCGCGGCGCGATCCTCTCGCCCGGGAGCGTACGGCCATCGGCTAGATCTCCATCGCCACGGGCAGAACCATCGGGCGGCGGCGGGTCTCGTCGTACAGGAACTTCGCGACGGCTTCCTTGACCTGCGTGTGCACCGCGCCCCACTCGACGATGTGCTCGGCGCCGGCGAGGGAGCGCGTGACTTCGTCGCGGGTGCGCTCGATCAGATCATCGCTCTCGTCCATGTCGACGAAGCCGCGAGAGACGACCTCAGGGCGTCCGGCGACGTGGCCGGTCTGCTTATCCATCGCGACGATGACGACGACCATGCCGTCGGATGCGAGATGCTTGCGGTCGCGAAGCACGACGTGGTCGATGTCGCCGACGCCGAGGCCATCAACGTAGACGTAGTCGGCCTCGATGCGCTCGCCGTATTCAGCGCCGTTTTCGGTGATCTCGAGGACGTCGCCATCGGTCATGACGAACGACTCGGTGCCCTGGTTGAGTGATTCGGCGATCTGGGCGTGCAGCACCATGTGGCGATATTCGCCGTGCACCGGCACGAAGTATTTCGGGCGCACGAGCGTCTGGACGACCTTCAGCTCTTCCTGCGCGGCGTGCCCGCGCACGTGTACGTCGGCGATGCGGTTGTAGAGCACGTTCGCGCCGAGCTTGAAGAGGTTGTCCACGGTGCGGTGCACGAGGGCTTCGTTGCCGGGGACGGCGGAGGCGGAGAGGATCACCATGTCGCCTTCGACAATCTTCACGTGCGGGTGGTCCTGATTGGCCATGCGGGTGAGCGCGGAGGTCGGCTCGCCCTGGCTGCCGGTGGTCACGATCGCCAGCTCGCTGTGCGGGACGTTCGGCAGCTCGCGGACGCTGACGAGCATGCCCTCCGGCGCGCGGAGGTAGCCGCGCTCGAGCGCCATGTGCACGTTGTCGAGCATGCTGCGGCCAGTAATGAAGACGCGGCGCCCGGTGCGCTCGGCGGCGTCGAAGACCTGCTGGACGCGCGCGATCAGGGACGCGAAGGTCGTGACGATGACGCGGCCGTTGGCCTTCGCCATGAGCTGGAGGATGGACTCGCCTACGATCTGCTCCGACGGCGTGTATCCGGGAATCTCTGCGTAGGTCGAATCGCCGAGGAGCAGCGTGACCCCTTCGTCGCCAAGGTGGGCGAGGCGCGCGAGGTCGGTGGACTGGCCCATGACGGGGGTGTAGTCGAGCTTGAAGTCGCCGGTGTGGATGCAGACGCCGACAGGCGTGCGGACGGCGTAGCCGACCGAATCGGGGATGCTGTGCGCGACCTGGAAGGGCTCGACGGTAAACGGTCCTTCCTCGATCGACTCGCCCAGACGCACTTCGCGCAGATCCGTCTTCTGCAGCAGCTTGGCCTCCTTAAGCTTCACGCTGATGAGGCCGTGGGCGAGCGGCGTGGCGTAGACCGGGACGTTGACCTGCTGGAGGACGTAGGGAAGCGCGCCCGTGTGGTCCTCGTGGCCGTGGGTGATGAAGATGGCGCGGAGGTTCTTGCGGTTCTCGACGATGTAGCTGACGTCGGGGATGACGAGATCGACGCCGAGCATCTCCTCGGACGGGAACATGAGGCCGCAGTCGATGGCGATGACGTCATCGCCGTACTCGAAGAGCAGCATGTTCTTGCCGATCTCTCCGAGGCCGCCGAGCGGGATGACGCGGAGTGGTTGGGTCATCGCCCTCCTACAGGAGCCTCATCTGGCGAGAATCGATCTCGGCCGGAGCGGCCGCAGTTTCAGTTTCGGGCGCGTCGCGCGGCGGATCATCCGTCGGCGCGCCGGCGCGGAGGTGCGCCGGGATGCGCACCTTGCCTTCGGTGGGGAGCTCGCCGCTGAGGGCTTTCTCGAGGAAGTCGGGCAGTTTTCGGAAGTCGGCTTCGATCACGTTTCGAAGCGACTGCTGGTGGAGCGCGGCGGCGGGATGATACATCGGCACGACGATCTGTCCGTCCTTGCGGCGGGGCTGGCCGTGGACCCTGCTGATGCCTTCACCGGGGAAGTATCGCTGCATAGAATGGCGGCCGAGCGTCACGATCACCTTCGGCTGGATGGCCGCGATCTGTTCCTCAAGGTACTTCGCGCAGGCTTCGATCTCGTCGGCCAGCGGGTCGCGGTTGTTGGGCGGACGATGCTTCACGACGTTGGTGATGAAGACCTTCTTGCGGTCGAGGCCGATCGAGGCGAGGAGCTGGTCGAGGAACTTGCCGGCGGCGCCGACGAACGGGCGTCCCTGGCGGTCCTCGTAGAAGCCGGGGCCTTCCCCGACGAACATGATCTCGGCGTCGGGCGCGCCTTCACCGGGGACGCCCTGGGTGGTGCCCTTGTACAGAGCGCAGTCGCGGCAGGCGTTCACGCGCTTTGCGATCGCCGCGAGCTTACCCTTCTTATCGGTCGCGTCCATGCGTTGCACCCTCCGTGTGGTTGTCGCCGCATCCGGCGGCGCTGGGAAAGGCAGTGGCGATGACCGAGAGGATCACTGTGTCGCGAAGGATGGGAGACGAGATTACGCGGGGCACGGTGGCTCACATTTCATGCAATCACTGCGCCCCGAACGGTTGCGTCCGGCGCGTCTTCGCTCTCGCCACCTTGGAGCGATGATATCACAGGTACAGGCGGCGAAGGTAGGAGTGGGTGAAGGGGTAGAGCACATGAACATTTGCGTTATGTGGATAAGTTGCGTGGGGATTGCACAGCCGGCAGTGAAAACAGCGCGCAGCTCGGCCTTCAGTTTCCAGGCGAAGGAGGAGAAATGGACCAAATCGAGGGGCTGTTCCGGGCGGTATATGACGGCGACCTGGCCGCGGTAAAGCGGATGCTCAGGGAGGACGTTTCGCTGGCGCGAGCGCGAAATGCGGACACGCTCAGCGTGCTGCAGTTCGCCCGGTTCATGCGTCGAGAGGATGTGCTGGAGGCGCTGATCGCCGCGGGGCCGGCGCTCGACCTGTATGAGGCGGCGTCGCTGGACCGGGTACACGTCGTGGCGGAACTGCTCGATGCACAGCCGCAGCTGCTGAACGTGCTGTCGTCGGAGGGATTCACCGCGCTGCATATGTCGTCGTACTACGGCGCGCCGGACGCCGTGCAGCTGCTGATCGAGCGCGGCGCGGACGTGAACGCGGTGACGAAGAACTTCCTGACGAACATGCCGATCCACGCCGCGGCGGCGGGGAGGCGGCTGGCGATCTGCGAGATGCTACTCGAGCACGGCGCGGACGTGAACGCGAAGCAGCACGGCGGGTTCACGGCGATCATGGCGCCGGCGCAGCACGGGGACCGCGAGCTGGTGGAGATGTTCCTTTCGCACGGGGCGGATGTTTCGACTGAGACCGATGAGGGGAAGACGGCGGCGGACATCGCTGCCGCGCAGGGGAATATCGAGATCGCGGCGATGTTGCGCGCGGTTGGGAGAAGAGTGAAGGGTGAAGGGTGAAGTGCGAAGGGCGAAAGTGCGGCGAGATCGACCGATGTGGGCGTACGCGCTTGGCCGGGACAGATCCTTCACTTCGTTCAGGATGACGAGGATCCGCACAGGGTGATGGATGTTCGTCACGATGGCGTGCACGCCCGCGAGGCAGACCTAGAGCGGAAGGGCCTCGACGAAGGCCAGCGCGACGTCGATGAAGAAGACGGCGCCGACGCCAACGATGCCGACGAACCCGGCGAAGATCATGACGGCGCGGATGCTGATGCGGCCCTGCTCGAGCCAGTAGACGTCCTCGAGGTGGAGCCAGAGCGCGAACTCATCGAGCGTGAGCGCCGCGCCGATGCCGAAGAGGACGGCGATGATGTCCTGCCACCACCATCCGTCGAGCGCTGCGGAGAGGTACCCGGTAGCCAGCAGAAGGAAGATGCCCGGCACAAGGTGATGGATATGCGTCCCGCCGGCGCTGATGTTTCGAATGAACGGCAACCGGCGCTGGTCGCGGATGCTGATCGTGATGAACCGCACGATCACAAACGTCAAGACAAACGAGATGAACAGGAAGAACAGCGGCTCCTTGCCTGCGTCGACAATGTCGTCGCGATAGATGTCAGCAAGGGAGCGGAAGAAATCGGCCATCGTTTCCCTGGGCGCGAAGACCAGCGGCGAGTATAGCGCCGCCGCTTGATCGCGATGGGCGAAGTGGCGTGCCTGGCGGCGACACGCATCGTGTACAGGTGTGAGCCTGCCGCCGGGGCGATCGCGCCGGTGGACGCACAATTGGTGAGAAAAAGTACGGGAGTTTGGCGTTCGCCGCCGTGAGCGATGCGCCTACGATCACCTACGTACCTCGAGGGGCGGGTTCCGAAGTAGCCCTTCATTACGCGCGAGCGGTGCCGGTCTCGTCATGCCGTGGGCCGTGTTTTCCGCCACGTCGCCGGGCCTGGCGAACAACGTGCGCGAGCAAAGTGCGCGTGAGCCGGTGACCTGGAAAAGTGCGCCGGGCCGGGAGTCACTAATGGCGAGACGAAGCCTCACGCACCGCCGCCCGGCGCCCGCGCCCGCGACGGAGGCTGTCGCCCCGCCCCCGGCGAAATCCTCGGCAACGCGCATCAAGTTCACGACAGGGATCCTGCTGCCGCTCGCGCTGGCGCAGTTCTGCAACAGCTACGGCACCCAGGCGATGCAGGTGGCGATCAGCAACGTCACGCACGACCTGAACACCAGCGTCACGGGCGTGCAGGCATCGATCTCGCTGTACACGCTGATGATGGCAGCCGGGATGATCGTGGGAAGCAAGCTCGCGGACCTCTGGGGCCGCAAGCGCGCATTCAACGCAGGAGTCATCCTATACGGCCTTGGTGGGTTGATCGCGGCGGTCGCGCCGAACCTTTTCTGGATGACAGCCGGTTACTCGGTCATCCAGGGCGTCGGTTCCGACCTGATGATCCCGGCGCTGTACATCCTGGTGACGGTGAACTACACCAACGTGAAGGAGCGCGCCGCAGCGTTCGGGGTGATCAGCGCGGCGGGAGGTCTCGGCGCCGCCATCGGACCGCTGCTGGGCGGCATCATCACGACGACCCTGAGCTGGCGATTTTCGTTCTTCCTGCAGGTGCCGATCGCCGTCTACATCGTCATGCTGCGCAGCCGCGTGGTAGATCCGTCACCACCCACCTCAAAGCCGAAGCTCGACATGACCGGCGCGGTGATCTCGGGCCTCGGGATGACCGCGCTCGTGCTGGCAGCGCTAATGTCGAAGGCGTACGGGTGGGTGATCGCGAGGCAGGACTTCGACGTCGGCGGGGCGACGGTGCTGCCTGAAGGCAGCGTCTCGCCGGTGATCATCCTGTTCGCTGTCGGCGTCGCGCTGCTGCTGGCGTTCGGGTGGCTATGCACGCGGAGGGAGAAGCGCGGGAAAGAGCCGCTCGTCCCAACGCGGATCCTGTTCGACCGTGTGGCGGTCGCGGGGCTCGTGGCGCAGGCCGCGCAGTGGTTCTTGCAGCTGGGCATCACGTTCGTCGTCATCGTGTTCGTGCAGCAGGCGCTGGGATTGAACGCGATCCAGTCGGGGGTGACGATGCTCCCTGCGATCGTGACGCTTCTGTTCCTGTCGCGGATGGCGGCGCCATTGGCGAATAAGTTCTCGCTGCGGCTGTTGATGCAGGCCGGGTTCCTCGTGGCGGAGGTCGGAGCGCTGCTGATCGTGCTGCTCGCGGACTCGAACGGGAGCGCGTGGCGGTTCCTCCCGGGCCTCGCGTTCATCGGCGCAGGGATGGGACTCATCATGCCGGCGTCGATCACGTTCGTGCAGTCGACATCGCCCGAACAGGACCAGGCGGCGATTTCCGGCGTTTCGCGGAGCGCATCGAACCTGGGGTCGTCGTTGGGCACGGCGGTCGCGGGCTCGATCTTCGTGGTGCTGGCGGCGAACGGCGACTACGAGCGCGCGCTCAACTTCTCGATCCTGGGCGTCGCGGTCGCGTCGCTGATCGGTCTCGCGGCGACGGTGTTCATGCCGGCGCGACAGCGAAACGCCGATGCGGCCGCGGCCTAGCGGGATCTTCCCGCTGGATGTCGGCGGCACGTGACTCGCCGTTCAGGCTGATCGTGAGGAGCCGGCGCCGAACGGCGGACGCCTGATCAAATCTGCCGCGCCTACAATGTCGGGGTGACGGCCCCCGCCAGGCGCTATCCGCCCATATCCGACTACGCGATCATCGGTGACTCGCGCGCCTGCGCGCTGGTCTCGATCGACGGATCTATCGACTGGTTGTGCCTCCCCCGGTTCGACAGCCCGTCGCTGTTCGGACGAATGCTGGACTGGGACAAGGGCGGCTACTTCCAGATCCGGCCGGACGTGATGTACGCCGCGAAGCGGCGATACATCGACGAGACGAACGTGCTGGAGACGACGTTCGAGACGGCCGAGGGGAGCGTCCGGCTCATCGACTTCATGCCGGCGCAACGAGAGCGGGTGAAGCGCGCGACGCTGGCCCCGTTGCGCATGGTGGTGCGGATCGTCGAGGGGCTGGCGGGGCGCGTGCCGATGCGCATCGACTACGAGCCACGACCGGACTACGGGCGAGGGCGGGCGCGGCTGACGACGCAGACGGCATTCGAAGTAACAGCGGCGCGCCGGCGACATGTGACGCACCTTCGGACCGACGTCCCGGTCCATCTGCTGGACGGGGCGGCGTGCGGGACGTTCGAGGTGACGGCGGGTCGGCGACTGCGCTTCGCGCTGGCGTATTCGTTCGGAGAGCCGGCCGTCATCGTTTCGGACGGTTACGTGGACGCGATGTTCGAGCAGAGCGTGGCGTTCTGGCGCGGTTGGTCCTCGCAGTGCACCTACGACGGGGCGTATCGCGACGAAGTGATCCGCAGCGCGCTGGCGCTGAAGCTGCTGGCGTACGCGCCTTCCGGGGCGATCGCGGCGGCGGCGACAACGTCGCTGCCGGAATCGATCGGCGGTGAGCGGAACTGGGACTATCGCTACTGCTGGATCCGCGACGCGGCGATGACGGTGAAGGCGTTCCTGAGCATCGGGCTGGAGGCGGAAGCGAACGCGTTCGTTGGGTGGCTGATGCACGCGACGAGCCGGACGGCGCCGCGCCTCGACCCGCTATACACACTCCACGGCGAGACGCACATCAAGGAGCACGACCTTCCGCACCTGGAGGGATACCGCGGGTCGAGGCCGGTACGCATCGGGAACGCGGCTTCGGAGCAGCAACAGTTCGACGTATATGGCGAGCTGATCGAAGCGATCCACCGGTTCATCGAGGACCAGGACAAGCCGGTGGCGCGCGACGAAGGCGCGTTCATCGCGCGGATCGCCGACCACGTGGCGGACAACTGGCGACTGCCGGACAACGGGATCTGGGAGGCGCGCGTCGAGCCGCTGCACTACACGCACTCGAAGGCGATGGCATGGGACGCGCTCGCGCATGCGGCGCGACTCGTCGAGGAGGGTCGGATCAAGGGAGATGCGGCGCGGTGGCGGGCTTGCGCCGACGAATTGCGGGAGTATGTGCTGGCGCACGCGTGGAACCGCGAGGCCGGCGCGTTCATGCAGACGCTCGACGGGACGCGGCTCGACTCAGCAGTGCTGATGATGCCGCTGTCGGGCTTCATCGATCCGACGGACCCGCGGATGATCTCGACGATCGACGTGCTGCGGGAGCGGCTGGAGCGCGACGGCTTCCTGCTGCGGTACTCGACGTTCGATGACGGTTTGCCGCCAGGCGAGGGCGCGTTCCTGGCGTGCAACTTCTGGCTGTCAGCGGCGCTGGCGATGTGCGGACGGATAGACGAGGCACACGAGGTATTCCGGCGGACGACGGACGCGATGAACGACGTGGGGCTGATGGCTGAGGAGTACGACCCTCGGACGGGAGAGATGCTGGGCAATTTTCCGCAAGGGCTGAGCCATCTGAATTTGATCGGCGCGGCGCTGGCGATCACGTCGGCGGAGCGTGGCGAGGGGCCGAAGAAGGCGCCGTGGTCCCCTCCGAAGTAGTTTGTCGGGTCGTCCGTCCGCGCCAGTCGAGTAAACCTTGTAGTCCATCCCGAAGGGACCGCCCGGGTTAAGAGTCGTCGTGGACGCTATAGAAGTAGCCGAGGATGGCGCCGTACACGACGTGCGCGAACAGTGTGACCGCGGGCGTGGTGCGCCCGTAGTTGGTCGCGAGGAAGCCGGGCGGCTCGAGTCGGGTGGTGGGCTGTGGGCCGGTGAAGTCCGACGCCATGCGCGGATGGACGCCGGGGAGCAGCGGCAGCACGGAGACGAGGACGAACACGCCGTGCAGGAAGCCGAGCAGCGCACCGAGCAGCAGGCCGGAGCGTCGCATTGACTGGAAGGTGATGCGGTAGACACCGCCGAACGCTAGTCCGTTCGCCATGTGGGCGAGGAAGCCCCAGACCTTCGCGCGGTCGCGGTCCGGAGTCACCATCGTGCCGAGGATGAGCGGGATGTCGATGCGGGTGATGCCGACGGCGGCGGCGAGGCGCAGGATGGTGGTGAGGACGATCGTGGCGAGGAAGCCCCAGACGACGTGCTCGCGGGCGTGTTCTCTCGCAGACATCGATTCGGCGGGCATACGTGCAGTCTAGGCGCGCCCGAGCGACGCGGCCACCGCCCGAACCGGTTGACCTAGGCGATGGTGGGCGACGGGTTCTTCTATAATCGCAGCGTGAAACGGGACCTGAGCCGCCGAATCCTGGCGCTGCCGTTGCGGGCGAAGGGGCAGCTCGTGTGGCGGATGTTCCGCGACCCGGAAGTGCCGGCGCACGCCAAGGCGGTACTGCCGGTGATCGGGCTATACGTTGCGATGCCGTTCGACATCATCCCGGACTTCATCCCGGTCCTGGGGCAGCTCGACGATCTCGTGGTGTTAGCGGCCGGGCTGGGATTGTTCGTGTGGCTGACCCCGCGCCACATCGTCGAGTATCACCTCCGCGACTTCGAATAATGCTCGCTTTGCCGAACGAGCGACCGAGCGCGGCGCTATGAGGGTGCCGCTCGTGACGTCTCACGCGGCGTGCAAGGGGCACGCGCCGGAGAACACGCTTCCGGGCATCGAGCGAGCGCTGGCGTTTGGGGCGGACGCGATCGAGATCGACGTGCAGTGCACCTCGGACGGGGTGCCGGTGCTGCTGCACGACGAGACCGTGGACCGCACCACGGACGGGACAGGCAGCGTACGGGAGATGCCGCTGGACCTGGTGCGCGCGCTGGACGCCGGGGCAAAACAGTTCGCGCCGGACTTCGAGGGGACGCTGGTGCCGCTGTTGGCGGAGGTCATCGACCTGACGAAGGGGAAGGTCTTGCTGCAGATCGAAGTGAAGCAGCCGGGGGTGCAGCAGCAGGTCATAGACGTGGTGCGGGCGGCGGAAGCGATCAGGGACTGCGAGGTGCACTCGTTCTACCCGCCGGTGGTGCGGGCGGTGCGGGCGCTGGAGCCTCGGATGGCGGCGGCGCTGTTGACGGAGGGCAGCCGGGTGAAGGAGTGGGGGGAGTTCTGGGGGTTCGCGCTGTCGCTGAACGCGCAGGGGGTGAGCGTGCACCACTCCTTCGTGACGCCGGAGCGGGTCCGGCAGGCGCAGCGGCGTTCGCTGACGTTCATGACGTGGACGGCGGACGACGAGGCGGACATCGAGCGGGTGGTGGAGGCGGGGGTGGACAGCGTGTGCACGAACTATCCGGACGTCGTGCGGCGGATCGTGGACGCCCGGGCATTGGCCATCTCCTGACGGATCAACACGGTTGGCCGGGCGGAGCTGCCCGGCGGCGCCGCACCGGGCGCGTGTGGCTCAGACGACTCGACAGCAGGGCAACTTCGATCGTCGTGACGCCGTCCGGGCGCTCCGCCCTGGGGTCCGTGCGCACCGCCTCGGGCTTGCGGTCGAGGCGATGCGCCGTGAACGTGTGGATTGTCGCGCGGGAGGCGGGTGGCGTACCGGACGGGGAGCCGTCACGTGGGCTACGCATTGGTGACGCTGGGGTCCGGGCACGATGTCAAACCCGAAGGTGCGCCAGAGAAGGCGGAGCGGCGCCACCTGGGGCGAGATTCTTCACTTCGTTCAGAATGCGGAGCCTTCGTACAGAATGACGGGACGCTCGCGCGCGGATGGTGCGACAGTGGCCATGGATCCGCAGCCGACCGTCGATGACCGGCATAAGAGGAGCGTGTTATGGCGATGAAGGAGCAGCTGGCGACGGACCTCAAGGAGGCGATGCGGGCGGGAGACAACGTGCGACGCGACACGCTGCGACTGCTGCTGACGGCGATCAGCAACGCGGAGATCGCGCGCGTGGACACGAAGGACGAAGCAGCCGTGCGGACCGGACTGGACGATGCGGGCGTCATCGACGTGATCCAGAAGCAGGCGAAGCAGCGGCGCGACAGCATCGACGAGTACGGGAAGGCGGGGCGGCAGGACCTGGTGAACCGCGAGACGGCGGAACTGGGAGTCTTGCAGGGCTATCTCCCGGAGCAGATGAGCCCGGAGGAGATCGCGGCCGTTGTGCGGGAGGTGATCGCTGAGACGGGGGCTTCGGGGCCGCGCGACAAGGGGAAGGTGATGCCGGCGGCGATGGCGCGGCTGCGGGGCCGCGCGGAGGGGCGGGCGATCAATGAGGCGGTGACGGAGCTGCTCGGGAAGGGTTGAAGACCGTCGTCAAAACGTAGGGGCGGTCCGAGCGACGCTGCGGGATGCACGCAGGTGCGGCGCTACTCTTCGTCATCGAGCCAGTCGGGGCAGATCTCGTCGTGGACGTCGCGGGCCGACTCGAGCACGGTGCGCCCGCACTTGGCGCACTCATATTCGGGTTCTGTCGTTCTTCGTATTCCGCCCTGGCGCTCAAGCCAGTGCGTGAACCGTTCGAGGGGATTCATCTGTCCTTTCTGCAACCCCTCGTGTCCCTGACATAATTAGATTCGGCCGACCGGCCCGAAAAAATTGCAGATACATATCCCTAATCATAGGTAGCATCGCCTTCGTCTATCGCGTCGTCTGCCCGAGCCGGCGGATGGCTTCGATGTGGTCCCGGGGGGACTTCAGACCGGCGTTCATGGTGTTGAAGCTGACGTGCGTTGCGCCGAGGTCGCGCCAGCCATCGAGGGCGACGGGCCACTGGTCCTCCGGCGTGTTGAACATGCTGATGCGGCCCTCGATGCCGAAGTCTTCGGGCTTCCGGTTGGCTTCGGCGAGGTAGCCGCGAAGGCGTTCCATCGTCTCGGCGGCGCGAGGCGTCGGCTGGAACTGCGGGAACCATCCGTCTGCGATGCTGGCGGCGCGCTTGATGACGGGCTCTGCCATGCCACCCATCCACACCGGGATCGGGCGCTGCACCGGTAGCGGGTTGATGCCGGCCTGCTGGAGGTGGTGCCACTTGCCGTCGAAGTCCACCAACTCCTCCGTCCAGAGGCGGCGCATGAGCGCGATCTGCTCTTCGACGCGGCGCCCGCGGTTGCGGAAGTTCTCCCCGAGCGCCTCGTACTCGACGTGGTTCCAGCCGATGCCGACGCCGAGGCGCAGGCGTCCGCGCGTCAGGACGTCGACGGCGGCGGCCTGCTTCGCGACGAGCGCGGTCTGGCGCTGGGGAAGGATGAGGATGCCGCTGACGAGCTCGAGCGTCGTGATCGCGGCGAGGTAGCCGAACAGCACGAAAGGCTCATGGAACGGCGTCTGGTGCGTGTAGGGCGGGCGGAAGCGTTCGCCGAAATGGGCGAACCGATCGGGATGCGCCCCCAGCACATGGTCGAAGACGAGGATGTGGTTGTAGCCGAGCTGCTCGGCGGCCTGGGCGTAGTCCCGGATGACAGCCGGGTCCGTGCCGATCTCGGACT
>CAZAPT010000023.1:0-60266 GCA_964487335.1 uncultured Dehalococcoidia bacterium | reverse complement strand
CGACGGGTACGCCGTCGAACGGCATCATCACGCCGGCGCAGAACCAGGTTCAGGCCGGCGGCATTGCGCCCATTTCGAACCTCTACACGCCCGCCGGGTCGGGTTCGTTCTGGGTCAAGGCGGTGTACACAGGCACTGGCACCTATGCCGGCGTTGTGTTCACGAGTTGTACCGAACGCGCGGATATCACGGAGTAGTTGTAGTCCGCGTGGGTCCGCGCGTACATAAGAGTAGGAGGCCTCGGGAACGAGGCCTCCTACCTATCATGGAACGACGAGGACATCGATGCCCCGGCATGAGCCGTCGCCTGGTTGCCCGCCCTCCGCTAAAGGGCGAGCTGGTCGGTCACGCCGTTTTTCAAGTCCCGCGCACGATGTTGTCATCGTGCGCCATGGCTAATGGTCGAGCCGCGCGTAAACCGCGCCAGACTCTCTAGCTCAGGATCTGATCAATGGCTGATTTCAGCTCGTCGGGTTTGAAGCCGAAGGGACCTTCTCCGCCTTGGAACGTGATGCGACCGTCAGAACCGATGAGATAAAGCCGATCTGGCCAACCGCCGTACGCCTTCGCAGTTGCGTTGTCTAGACCATCCAGCAAGACAGGCATGCGGATCTTGAGGCGCAACACGCAGGTCGCGGCCACCTCGTCGCGCTCAATCTCGGACACGGGATCGGGGACCGCGATCCCGGACTCACGGTTCACCGAAAGCACCCAGCCGTCTTCGGGGTGCGCCTCTTTGATGTAGACAACGTAGAAAGCGACGCGATCGCGGTATCGATCGTAGAGTTCGTGCAGGGCACCCAACTGGGCGCGAAATGGCGGTCAGGTGTACGAGCCGAAGATCAGTGCGACGGGACGTTCTCCGCTGTAGGCACTGAGCGTTACGGTTCGACCCGTCTCCCGCTCTGTTCCCTGGCTGAAGTCCCGCTGCGGGAGTGTGAAGTCGACGGCAGGGTCGCCTACGCCCACGCGGGGCGTCGAGAGATCGCGATACTCCGAAGACTTCATCACGTCGTGCATCGTAAGGGGCGAGTCGGGCGGCGTGGCTGGCTCCTGCATACCCTCGGGTGGGCTCATTGGATCCCCTCTCTTCGCGGTGGCGCGCTCTTCCGTCTGCGCGAGCAGTATGGATCGCGCGCGTCCCGGCAGCACAGGGAGCGCCTTGATCACTAGACACCATGAGTTGATCGTGCGCCCCGAACGTACCATCTTCACCGGAGCAGATCATGATCGATACGAACAGCCAGGGAGAGACGGTCGCTTATCCTCAGGATAATCCTGCGGCCGCGATTCCGGTCACTTGCGATGCCGCGTGCGAGTGGGTCGCTGCGGTCGACGCAGTTATCGGAAAGAGCTGGGCGGACGCAGCTCAGGCGTATGATGATGCGGCGAGAGGGGAGGCGGTGGCGAAATGGAAATGGGCCGCCGCGGTTGCCAATGCCCATCGAACGACGGCGACAGAACTTCCCGCGGCCGGCGACGGATCCGACTGTACGTGCCCGCAGCCATACGATCCGGAAAAGCCGTTGTTCGCAATCCCCATTCCGGGGACCGATTGGAACATCGATCCCAGTTGGGGGAATATAAAGCACAACGCTCATGACGACGTGGACATTGTCGCGAACGGGCTCGGGACGTTATTTGGCAAGGTGAAAAAGGTTCTGCCTCAGCCCGACGCTGGTGGCGCTCCGCACAGCGGATTCAAGACGGATGAAAACGGTCGAGTTACTGGCTATACTGAATTCGACGAGAACGGGCGCCCAGTGAAACGCTTCAGAGGGACCGGGAAGCCGCACGCCGAGCAACTGCCGCCCATCGTCTATGACCCTGAGAAGCCGGGCGGTGTTCCGAAGCGATCGCGGACGCCAACGCCTGATGAACTCCCTGCGGGGTATTGATTTGGATAACGAGGTGCAAAGGCTACTAACCCGGCGGTATCAAGAGACTCGTGACGATTACTCGATAATCGACCTACTATTTCGGAACGGCACCGCATTGGACGCTCTCATGTATAAGGACCTGTTTTGGCCATCGTTTGTAGAGGTGCGAGAGATGGTCTTCTGGCTCGAACTCGTGGTGAACGACACGGCGTCGGGGCGCATCTCTCGCTTAATTGAAGAATTCAATGGCGATCGGACGGCCGTCGAGCGTTTCGTTAACCAAATCGACGTACCTTACATGTTTGGTAATCCAGATCGCAGCGGGGAAGTCGATATGCAGATGTACGAACATCTCGCTAAAGCGTTGCAGGAGATGTGGCGAGCCCGTTTGAGGGAACAATTTCCAGGCCGACGATTCGAAGTGCAACTATCGGGCGAAGACTTGACCCTCGTGGTCAGTCAGCGCAGAGATCCGCTTGACCGCAAGAACCTGCAGTGAGGGTTGACTATGTGTGGATCGTGCGAATGCCCTCCCTCAGTGGTAACAACGCGGACGCAGACGCCGACGTGACGCGACCACGAACCTGTCGTTCCGTCGACGTACTCGGAGTGCCGTCGATGAGAAGAACCGAGCGGCCGCGTTAGCGCCAGAGCGCGCGCCAGAACCCGCTCCGGCCCAGAGCGCGACCTAAGATCTTGTTCTTGGCTCGTCGTGCGATTCGGTGTGGATCGCCGGATGCCAAGACGGAGACATCGTTCGCCACACGCGCAGCCGAGTACATCTGAGAGACAAAACTGCGGCGTCTCAACGCAGCACCTCATCTCGCAGCGCTTGCGCGTCGCGGCACAACTCGTCGCGATCCTCGGCATCATGTTCGAGGATGATGGTGAGTACACGCCGTGCATCGTCGCGGTGTTCGATGCCCATCACCAACCCGAGCGAGAACCAGTAATCGGCGGTCTCTAACAGATGGTTGTGGGAGCTCTCGTCTAGTTCGCCGAGCACCTCTGACATCGACTTGATGACGGCACGCGCGTACCGGGTCCACTCTTCGCTCGGTTGCTGCATGTCCGCGCTCACTCCTAATGCGAATACAGAGGACGGGAGTTCCCGCCGTGGTACGAGCACGAGCCGCGGATCCCACCGGACTTCCCGAACATCCCATCGGAGCATTGAATCACGTAACCACGGCCGTTCCAGAAGTTTGGTATGCAGTCGATGTAGACGCAGATGTCGCCTGGCGGAGAGAAGATCAGGAACCCGGGACAGAAGTCGAAACCATACGGATTGGGAGGCCCGCCGGCGCTGCATCCACCGCCGCTGTTCCCGCCACTCGTTCCTCCGCTGCTACCACAACCCGTTGTGAACGTCCCGGTCGCGCTCGGTGACCAGCCAACTCCCGTCCACGTGTTCACTCTCCAGTAGTGGGTCGACCCGGCCCTCAGGCCAGCCCAAAAGAAGCTCGAAACGGCTCCAGGAAAAGGACCCACGCTGACGAATGTGCCCGGAGCAAAGCCGTTGTCTTGAAGACTGAGGTCAATCCACTGAAGTTGGCCGGTAGGCAGCGCCGGCGCCCACTGAAGAGTGACCGCGTCACAGTAAACAGCGCGAGGATTGATAAGCCCGGCGGTGTGACCGAAGGAGCAGTCTTTAGTGACAAACGCGCTCGTCTCGCTCGGTATCCAACCGGAGGACGACAGAGTGTTGACGCGCGCGTAGTGCACTCTGCCGGGAGCGATGCCGGACCAGGCGAACCCTGACACGAATGACGAGAGCGGTCCAACGCTCACGAACGTTCCCGGCGCGAATCCATTGTCTGACAACGAAAGATCGATCCATTGAGCGCCGCTGCCGTCCGGTATCCATCCGAACGACACAACCACGGATCCTCCGACGCATTCTTGGACTTGCGCGGCTGGAAGCGAGCCGGAGGCATGCGCGTGCCGCGGTGATAACGCAACGCTCACGGCCATCGCGGCAGCGAGAACTGCGATCAGAACGATCTTTTGAATCATCGGCGTATGAAGTCCTCTCTAACCGACTAGTGTGCGTACAGGGGACGAGAGTTTCCACCGTGATAGGAGCACGATCCTCGGATCCCGCCGGACTTGCCAAACGTGCCGTCAGAACACTGAATCACGTACCCTCGCCCATTCCAGAAGTTCTGTATGCATGCGATGTACGAGCAAATGTCAGCCGGCGGTGAGGAGATCAGCGAACCTGAGCAGAAGTCGAATCCATAGGGATTGGGCGGCGCGCTTGAGTGGCAGATCGGAACCGGCGTCGGAGGCGGCGCGCGGGTGGGAGACGGTGGCGGAGGGACCGGGGTGTTGGTTGGCGCGACAACAGTCGGTGGCATGATTGGCGCACCAGTTCGGCTGGGACTCGGGACGGCGCTGACATCCGCGGCGGCGCCTGAGATCGTCGGTGCTCCTGTCGTCGGAGTCTGCTTGCTGGAACTGTTTGAGCCGCAGCTCGCGGCGATGGCTAACAGCGCCGCGATCATAAGCGGAAGCGCCGCGAGCTTGAGGTTGCGTAGGTTCATGACTCGCCGTCCTTCAGCGAGATAGCGCGCCCAGCCAAATGGTGTTGAGGCGCGCCAATCGTACGATGCTCGTGAAGGCTCTGACAAGACGCGAGTCGGAGCTACTTGACATCATTCGCCAGCGAGTGTCCTAGCCACCGGCGTCGTACAATACGGCACCGGCGTCGGCTGCGCTCGGGGGAGTCGTGAAGTTCCGAATCATCCCGCTGTTGATAGCTGCGCACGTCGTGGTGCTCTGTTCTGTGGTGTACGGCGGCGGTCGCGCCGCTGCGACAGGTGGCACGGACAGCATCGCCATCGACACCGATGTGGGATCGGTCGGAGTTCAATCGGGCCGCACCATTAGCGGCTCGCTCCCATTCACCATCGGATTCGATGTTACAGACAGCGGCGCGCTGTATCGCGGCTACCAGATCGAAACCTCCTGGCCGGCCCCAGGTCTCCGATTTGTCGGCGGAGGTGTGCAGGATCAGCCCGATGGCTTAGTCGTCTGCGCGACGCCGCCCGCCGCCCCAGTGAGATCTGGTGCCACGGAAACGGTGTTCAACTACGGCTGTGCGCGCGCCGTAGGCTCCACGAGCTACCTCGGTGAATTGGAGCACATGGATCTCGCTTGCACGGCGCCGGGAACTTATTCGCTCCACTTGGTCACGCTCGCGGAAGATGCAAGCTTCGGCACGGCGACGATGGACCAGTTCGCCAGTCCTATCGCGACGCTTACGGCGGACGCGACGATCACCTGCATGGCGGTCTGCCTTCCAGGCGACAGCGATTGCGACGGGATGCCCGATGTATACGAGGCGGCTCACGCCTGCTTAAGTCCGACGGTTACCGATGCCGAATCGGACCCGGACGCCGACAGCTTGCCGAACTACGTCGAATACATCGCTGGCACCGACCCCTGCGTGTCCGACCCCACCGCGCCGGTCGCCGGACCCGGTAGTTGGACACCGGCGACGTTGCTTCCCGACGGAGGCGTGCAGTACGTCGATCCTCAAGGGAACACACAAGTCGCGCAACAGGTGACGTCGGTCTTGTCCGCGCAGCTGGCGCAAGCCTTGTCGACACCCCCTATGTCCGGAATCACGTACAGGTCGACGGCGACACTTCTGCAGAGTGGTCTGGTGTTGGTCGTGGGACGGGACGGTGGCTCTTTGTACGATCCGGCGACGGGCCAGCATAGCGCGACGGGCCCCATCGCGGCACGCTGGAATCATACGGCGACGCTATTGGGTGATGGGCGCGTACTGGTGGCGGGAGGCGAAGCCGCAACGTATTCGGGCGGTGCGATCCCTGAAACGGAGATCTACGACCCGTCGACGAATGCGTGGACGTCAGCCGCAGACATGATCAGTGGCCGGTACGGCCACGCCGCGACGCTCCTGCAGTCTGGCCATGTCCTTGTAGTCGGGGGATATGCGTACGGATCTTATGGAGGCGCGATCGAGACTCGCGCCGAAGAATATGATCCCGTCCAGAACAGCTGGGCGCTCGGCTCGGTTCTCGCCGGGCAGCTGGTTGCGGATCATGCCTCGGCCTTACTGCCCAACGGAGCGCTGCTAATCGCAGGTGGCCTCGCGCCGGTTCAAGGCTGCATAGGGCAGTACCAGCAGTACGGCTGTTACGTCACGCTCGCTCCTTCTTCAAACGCTTGGCTCTTTTCACAGTCACCCGAACGTGTCACAGACGCCTCGCCGTTGCCGCAACCCGTAGTCGATGGGATAGCGGTGCCGCTCACCAATGGGCAACTCTTTCTCGTGCCTCCCGATAGCGCGAACGGATACATCTACTCCTGCAACGACGACGATGACTGCGACGGTATGTCGGACGGCTACGAAGCTGCGCACTCGAACCTGTCGATTCCCAATCCCGCGACTATCGCTGCAGCGGCATCCCCGCCTTGTCTCAACCCGTCCGTGCCCGACGCGAACGCGGACGCGGACGGAGACGGCGTATCCAACATCGCTGAGATGGCATCGCATACGAATCCGTGTATCGCGGACACGGACCGCGATGGATGCGGGGACGGGCGAGAACAGTCGGCGGACCCGTCCCGTGGGGGTGTTCGAAACGCACTCGACCCGTATGACTTCTTTGACGTGCCGACTCCCGCGCTCATCACTGGGCAGGTACGGGGTGCCAGAAGCGGCGCTGTTGGAATCCAAGACGTAATTGCGGTCCTGGCGTTCATCGGAACGTCCGCCACCTCCCCCGGGACGAGGAACGCCATCGGGGCTCAGTATGGAACTGATCTTGATGCGGACGGTACTCCTGACGGGCAGGAGTATGATCGGACGCCCTCGAGCGAAAGCGCGACGCCGTGGAGATCAGGTCCGCCTAACGGGTTCGTGTCGATAGGGGACGCGCTCGTCGCGCTTAATCAAGTCGGAGACAGCTGCAACTAGTCCGGTTGACTTCGTCCGACGATACGCGAACATGGTGCGACTTCGAGGAGGAGCACCATCGAACAGACGATCACGACCTTCACTGACGCCGAGGCCTGGGAGCGCGCGCTGTACGCCTTCCTCGCCGAGAAGGAGCGCCGCAGCGGCAGCCGGCGCACCGTCGAGGGCTACGCACGCATGCTCCGCCACTTCTTCGTCGCAGTGGGCTGCCCGCCGGACCGCGTCACCAGCCAGGACGTCTTCGCCTGGGCCTACGGCACCGGGCTCTCCGGCAAGCCGCCTCTCGGTGATCTCCGAGACGCCGGTCGGACTGCGCGACCGCGCGATCATCCTCACGCTGACGCTCACCGGCAGACGGAGAGCGGAGGTGCTGAACATGCAGCGAGGCGACCTGAGCTGCGAAGACGGGCGGGTCTGGTACGCATATCGCGGCAAGGGCGGGAAGCAGGGGAAGCGCGAACTGCCACAACCGGCGCACGTCGCCATCACGTCGGCGCTGTCGGCCTTCGGGATCGAACTGGCGGACATGGCGCCCGATGCATCGCTCTGGCCGGCACGCCGCCACGACGCGCGCGGGATCACGAGCGTCACGTTCTACTCCAACCTCCAACGGTATTTCCGCCTCGCGAAGCTGCCTGCGGCAGGCGTGCACATCTTCCGGCACTCGGCAGCGAAGCTCAGGCGCGATGCCGGCGAGAGCATCGAGGACGTCTCTCGGTTCCTCGACCACTCGTCGCTGGCAGTCACGACGATCTACCTGCGCCGGCTCGAAGGGCAGGAGGACAAGAGCTGGGCGAAGGTGGCGGCAGCGATCGGCGTCGACTAGGTGATCGTTTGCGGCACCATCGTACCCGTACTCACGCGTTATCCGGACGGCCAGACGCTTCCTACGGCCAGGCCGATCGACTTCACGCCGGGAGCACGACGCCTCGGCCGTCTGTGATACGCTGCTGGCAATGCGACATTTAGAACAAATGTGTGCTATACTCCCTACACACGAGACGGCGCCGCACGACCGTCCAGGCTCGCCACCGCAGGTTGCACACGCTTCCGTCGGGCTTCACCGGTCACCGACCCCGTCGTTGACCCGTACATGAGTGCCTTACCGCTACGTCGACAATTGCTTCGAAGCCTCCTGGAACAGGTAGGCAACTTCGACATGTCTACATTTCAAGGGCGCCTGATTCTCCAGAAGACGGTCTATCTCTTGCAGGCTTTCGGAATCTCGCTCGGCTATCGCTACTCCTGGTACCTCTTCGGTCCGTACTCTGCCGAACTCGCCCGAGACGGTTTCGAGCTGGCGGCGGGCGTCCCGGTTCCAGCCGTACCGTTCGAGGGCAAGGGTCGAGAAGCGCTTGCGCGTTTCATGGACTTCATCGGCCCGTACCGGCACGATGCGCACATGCTAGAACTGCTAGCGTCATTCCACATGCTGATGCGCCTCGCGAACGGCGACCTCGGCAAAGTTACCCAGTTCTTGCAAGGCAAAAAGACGAAATTCACCGCCGCGGAAATCTCAAACGCGCAACACCTCCTCAATGGGGTCGGCTTGGTATGAACCTGCATGGCGTACGCGTCTCAGGCGTGAAAGAGAAGATGGAGCTGCCGGTCGATATCGACATGGACATCTCCGCCCTCGAGCTCCAAGACGCTCTCAAGTACTTACGCGAGAAGTATGGGAATCGTCAGCATCGGTTGCCGCTGTTTCAAGCCGGGCAAGACGCCTTCTCGCACACGCGGCCAATCTTTCCAACGCTGCTCTCTGACGAGGGCGAGCTAACGTTGTCATCTGCAGCCTTAACCAGCGAAGTCCGACTGGTCGTCGAGGCACACACCGACGCGAACGTATTCTCGGGTCGCCACATATACCGGATACTAGTAACACAGCGCGTCGAGCCCACAACGTCAGTTGACGAATCTTTACCCATCCCCGACTTTGCGCGACGACAACTCGATGGTGGCTACCTTCTTCACGATGCCCTCTACGGTTGTGACGACGGCACGTTAACGCTGCTACTCACGCTCATCTTCCAACGTAGTCGCACGGTGGACATCACCGTTCGTGCCGGTGCTGAGTTTCCCACCGAGCACAAAACCGTGCATGTCACGCCAGGCCTACAGGGTCCGGAATAGCGCCACTAACAGGGTGCTGAAAAACTAGCCGAAAAAGGATCGACGAGGGATCGACGAAAGCGTACGATGGCATCGGCGGCGGAAGGCAAGGAGGCCACCGATGCGCGGAGACGCGACCCAGCAAGCAGAGATGCTCGTCCCACTGACGCCGGACAGCTTCGTCCCGGCGGATCACCCCATCCGCGAGATTAAGACCATCGTCGATGGAACATCGCGAAGTTCTCGATCTGCTCCGGCGTCGGGCGGAGGTAGCCGGCTGGGAATCGGTACTCGCAGAGGCGCGCCGGTAGTGAGATCATCAGCAGGATTACCATGATCGAAGCGGCGCTGCACGTCGCCACGCTGACACAGCCGTTAATCGAGGTCAGATCGGACGATGTGCGGCGCACCTTGCAGGGCGAGATCGAGGGCCTCTCGCTGGCGACGGCGGAACTTGTTCGCGTGAAACTCCGAGCCGAGCTGCGGGCGGAGGGCGAGCGAAAGCCGAGAGAGATCGCGTTCGAGATCGAACCACCAGGCTACAGCGACTTGGCTCAAAAGGAGTACGCGAAGGTGATGGAGCGATACCTGCAATCGCAGCACGTGAAGCTGATTTGATCTTCTGGCTGCTGACGCAGTTGGAACGCAATCCAGCCGCGGTCTTCTATGAACGCGAGTTGCGAGTCCGTTTCGGGGACAAAGTGGATCGCGCGATCACAGAGGGGGTCCTTCGACGGCTGCCGCTACCAGAGGATGGTGACACATACGCTCGCGCCGGAGAGCGCTATAGGCTTGATGGGGTAGGCAACGGTTGGGAGGCGCTAGCAACCAACGACGGAGAGATCGAGGTAACGACGCTCACAGCGACAGACATTCTGCGATGCCAACCAGACGTCTTGGCTCTGTCGGCTCGACTGCGCGGTGTTAACGGCCTTGCGGGCAGTGAAGTGTCGCCACTCGGGGATAGCAAGCGGATGATCTTCGTTGGTGAAGCGAGCCAACGCGGCGTTCGAGAAGCCTTCGTTCTTGGACTTGTCTCGCAGCCCGAGAACGCGCGGCTCGTCCTGACGACGGTACCGGCCGTGCTTCCAGCGGCGATCGGCGCGACCACCGTGCTGTGCCCCACGTTTGTGCCAGATCCGACGCTCGAACGTCACTTGGACTCGCTGTCGGTCGAAGTCGCTCGGATCGATCCGGACAGCCTCCGCGTTCGGCGTTTGAAGGCGGAGGTGTCTGCGAAGCCGTCTGCGTCGTTCAGGTTTTCGGTTGACTTCCGGTCGATCAATTACAACGGCGAGGAGTACCCGATCACGGGTCGCCAGGCTCAGGTTGTCGAACTGCTCTATCGCGCCTGGGAAGCAGGGACGCCGTCCCTCGGCCAGGACTACCTCATGGAGGAAATCGGATCCCGTGGGTCCCGGCTCCGAGATCTCTTCCGCGGCTCTCCACTATGGCGCACTTTGATTGTTCCGAGTGACGCTAAAGGTACGGTTCGGCTCAACATCTAGGCGATCGCACGAAATACGCGCGTACGCTCCCGCGTAGCACCACGCGCGGGAGCGTAGGCTCGTCGTATGGAGCGTCGCTCGCCCCACGAGCCACTTGATTCATCGGTTCTCGTTACGCGTACATACGACCCGGACCGGCAAGCGATGCTGGCAGCCCTGCGCGCGGTGCTCGGACTACCGCGCCGGCTGCCAGACGCCCCGGCAGGAGGAGCGGCATGAGCGCGAAGAGGATGGTGGCGGTGTACTGTCGCGTCTCGAGCGACGATCAACGCAACCGCGAGACGATCAAGACGCAGATCGACTTGATCAAGCGATACCTCAAGGCGAACGTCCATCTCGCGGTCTTCAAGTGGTACGTCGATGACGGCGTGAGCGGGACAATCCCGATGAGCCAGAGGCCGCAAGGCAAGCTGCTACTAGCGGACGCAGCGGCCGGGAAGTTCGACGCGATCATCGTTGTGCGAGCGGACCGCTTGGGCCGAGACGAGATCGACCTTCTCCAACTCTATGCCACGTTCGCCCAGCTCGGTCTCGACCTCATCGGGGTGAGCGAGCCCATCGGCGACCGCTTCATGTTCAGCATCAAGGCGGTTGTGAGCGCCGACGAGCGGCGCAAGTTCCTCCAGCGATCGGCGGAGGGGATGGCGCGCGCCGCGCGAGAGGGTCGCTACTGCGGGGGCATCGTACCGTTCGGCTACCGCGTGGAAGGCGTCAAGGAGAAGGCGCATCTCGTTCCGGACGAGCGCCCATTTTGGGGCGAGGTCAGCGCCGCCGAGATCGTTCGACGAATGTACGCCTGGCTTGTCGAGGGAAAGAGCTGCTACTGGATCGCTGACCACCTGAACAGCTTGAATGTTCCTACTGCATACATGCGCGATGGGCGGCTGCTGAAGGACTCGCAGGGTCGCCGGACCAAAGCCACGCAGGGCAAATGGCGGCCGGGCCGCATCTGCAATCTCGTAAAGAACCCGATCTACAAGGGCGACCTTCAGTACGGTCGGCGCTCGAAGCGACCACGGGACGTGATCAACGCGGCCGTGGAAGGGCTCGTGCCCGCGGAGATCTGGTCCGCAGGTCAGCGGGCGCTCGTCGCGAACCGAATCATGCGCCGGAGGAGCAAGTACGTCAACATCCTTAGGTCGGTCGTGCGTTGCGGGATCTGTGGCCTGAACTACTGCGTCGCGCGCGGGCGCGCTGGCGACGTCTGGCTGCGGTGCAACGGACGTACGTCCTATCGCGGAAAGCTCCAGGGCAAGTGTCCAGGAAAGATGATCAGGCTCGATCGTCTCGTGTCGATCGTCTGGCCGGACCTCGAGCGGTTCCTACGCGACCCAGGCGACTTGATTGACGAGCTCGCTAACGAGCAGGCCGAAACGTCCGTCGCGGCGATCCAGGAGGCCGAGCGCATCGCCATCGAGTCGGCGCTCGCCAACGCCCCGAAAGAGCGGGAAGCCGTCATCGGCCTCCGCCGCCGGGGAAAGATCACCGACGAGGAGTGTGACCAGCAGCTCGACGACATCGCGCGAACTGAGGAGAAGCAGCGGCGCCTACTCGCCGAGCTTCAGCCTGCGGAGATCATCGACGCGCCCGATATCGACTTGCTCGCGGAGATCGTCAGTCGCGTCGACGCAGGACTCGACGATTCGCTCAAGCAGGAAATCGTGCAGCACCTGGTGAAGGAGATCGTCGTGCAACCGAGGAGGACGAGCTCGGCCGCAAGCGAGCAAGGATCTCCATCGTGTACCGCTTTGTCGGTGTACCACCGAACGACACGGGCACGGATTCATCGCCGCGATCAACATAAAGTTCGCCGGATACGTGACCGATCCCTGCGCGCGCGAGATCGTGACGATCCGGTCCTCGAGCGGCTGCCGCATCACCTCGAGCACCTGCTGACCGAACTCCGGCAACTCGTCCAAAAACAGGACGCCCCGGTGACTCAGTGAGATCTCTCCCGGTCGAGGATTCCGCCCGCCGCCCACCAGCCCCGCGTGCGAGATCGTGTGGTGCGGTGCACGAAACGGACGCCGTGTCACCAGCGGCGTGTCCGAAGGCAACAGCCCCGCCACGGAGTAGATCTTCGAAACGCCGAGCGACTCGTCCGCCGTCATGCTCGGCAAGATCGAAGGCATCGACCGCGCCAGCAGCGTCTTGCCGCTGCCCGGCGGGCCCGACAACAGCACGTTGTGCGCGCCGGCTGCCGCAACTTCGAGCGCGCGCTTGACGTGTTCCTGACCTTTGACGTCTCCGAAATCTGTGCCGATCCACTCCGCCTCCGCCGGCTTCGGTATCCCCGAAGACTCCAGCCGAGCGATCGGCTCGACGCCTGCGAGATGGTTCAGCAGCGACGCGAGCGAATCGACGGGATAGATCGCCATGTCCGTCAGCAACGCCGCCTCAGCTGCATCCGATGACGGCACGTACGCCGTGTGGATGCCCCGCTCGCGCGCCAAAGCCACCATCGGCAGGATCCCCTGCGCGTGCCGAACCTGCCCGTCGAGCGACAACTCGCCCAAGAACACGGCATCCGACACGTCCGCGACTACCTGCCCGGCCGCGACCATGATCCCGACTGCGATCGGCAGGTCGTATGTCGGCCCCTCCTTGCGCAGGTCCGCCGGTGCGAGGTTGACGATGATGCGACCGTTCGGGAAGCGGAACGCCGAATTCTTGATCGCCGACTCCACGCGGTCCTTCGCCTCTTTCACTGCGGCGTCGGGTAGCCCGACCATCGCGAGCCCGTTCAGCCCGCGCCGCGAGACGTCGACCTCACACTCGACGATCTCGCCCTCGAGCCCCACGACGGCACACGACAGGACCTTCGACAGTGACATGGCGTGAGGAATATCTCATATAGAACAAGCGTGCGGCAAGACCTGCGCTCGACATCGCGCGCAGATTCGGTGATCTCGGGACACGACCCGTTCTGGTGAGTTCTGACAATTGCTGGTGCTCCGAGGGCGTGGGAGAATCGGCGGTCAGGACCACATACTCTCTCGTGCGAAGGATGGCATGGCGGGTCAGGATCCCGACGGCGTACAAGCGATGATCCGATCACCGTCCGCTCGCGGAGCGCCTCGGGACCTCCGGCAACGTCTGTCCCTGCACTCGATACGCCAGCTCGCGCTCGAACATCGCTGGCTGCTCGCGGCGATGGCCCTTTCGCTGTTCATCGGCGCGTCCTCCGCCGTCCGATATCCCGACCCCGTGGCCGCCGGCGGTCTCTTCGCCAGCGCCACCCAACACATCTCCGACAACAACTACAGGCTGCCCTCGCATATCCCGAACTACACCGATGGCGGCGTCCCCTTCGCGTATCCCCCGCTGATGCTCTACGCCCTTGCGGCCCTTCATGACATAACCGGCATGTCGGTTCTCACGCTCGAACGCTGGCTCCCGCCCCTCCTCACTGCCGCATATCTCCCGGCGTTCTTCCTCCTCGCCGAAGAGCTGCTGCACGATCGCCGTACCGCGCTGTTCGCGACGCTGATCATGGCCGTCTCACCCAGCGCCTTCTACTACCACATCGATGCCGGAGGGGTCGTGCGGGCGCCGGCCCTCGCATTCCTCCTCATCGGTCTATGGGCGTCGCACCGCATGCTGCGCGCCGGCGATTGCCGCGATGTCGCCGGCGCAGTCGTCGCGTTCGCGCTGACCCTGATGTCCCACGTAGGCTACGCCGCGATGTTCGCCGCGAGCGTCGTCGTGTTCTGGATCTTCGAGAGCCGCACACGCGATGGAGTCCTGCGATGCGGCATCGTCGCCATCGCTGGCCTGCTGCTCTCAGCTCCGTGGTGGCTGCAGGTCGTCTACGAGCACGGCCCTGGAGTCTTCGTCAATCCACTCATCACGCACCGCTCCGCCGCCGGCACGCTTTATCGCACCATCACTCTGACGATCGAGCGCGAGCCGTTCCTCCCGATCTGGCACGTCCTCGCTATCGTCGGCGGCCTCTACCAGATTGCCCGTGGCCGATGGCTCCTGCCCGTCTGGCTCGTCGCCCTCATCCTCGCCTATCCCCCGGAAGAGTCACTGATGCTCGCGGTGTCGATGCTGGCCGCCATCGCGGTCTTCGATCTCATCATCCCGAGGGCGGAAGAGATGCAGTCGCACGCGATCGCAACCATCGGCGCGGCGACCCTGATAGTCGGCGCACTGGGCCTGTACGGCGCCGGATCGGCGCTTGCGACGGTCCAGCGCTTCCCCCGCAGCGACGTCGCATTCTGGGGGCCATACTTCGATGACGACGATCGGGAAGCGATGGCCTGGGCGAACGACAGCACTCTGCCCGATTCGCACTTCATGGTCGTCGGCAATCAGGCCGAATGGTTCCCGTACTTCTCGGATCGCACGTCAGTCGTCGGCGAGTGGGGTGCCGAGTGGAAGCGCGGAGAGTTCCGCAAGCAGCAGGACATGTTCAACGACATGGTCGCCTGTGGGCACAAGCTCGTTGATTGCATCGAGCAGATCCGCGACGACAACAACCTGCCTGTCGACTACGTCTACCTCCCCAAGACCGACGACACCATCTCGCTCCGCCACTCGATAGGCGAATCGGCGAACTGGCAGCTGGCCTACGAGAACTCCGGCGTAATCGTCTTCCGCAGCCGCTAACCCAGGTACGGCGCGATTCCCATCGCGTCGATGCGCGTCGCGTACACGCCCGTCCGCGCGGTGACGAACAACGTTGAACCGTCCTCGCCCCACGCGCAGTTCGCCGGAGATTGTGGACAGTCGATTACGCCGAGAGGCTCGCCATCCGCTGCGAACACCTGCACGGTGCCCGCGCACACGTACATCCTCCCTTCGCGGTCGATCTTCATCCCATCCGGCCGCCCCTCTTCGCGCATCTCCGCGAACATCCGCCCGTTCGAGATCGTACCGTCAGCCGCAACATCGAACGCCCGCACGTGATGCCGGTTCGTGTCATCGATGTAGAGCGTCCGCTCGTCCGGCGAGAACGCCAGTCCGTTCGGCCGGTCGAAGTCAGCGATGAGCAGCCGCAACTCTCCGGACAGGTCGATTGTGAACACGCCGTTATACGGAAGTTCTCGCTGCGACTCCTCGATGCCATACGGCGGATCGGTGAAGAAGATCCGTCCATCGCTCCGCACGACGATGTCGTTCGGGCTGTTCAACCGCTTGCCGTCGTAGTGCGTCGCCAGCGCGTCGACATCAGCGTCGCGCTGGCGAGACACCCGCCGGTTCTCATGCTCGCACGCCAGCAGGCGCATTTGTCGGTCGAACGTCAGTCCGTTCGACTGCCCGCTCGGCTCCCGGTACACGCTGAGCTCGCGCTCATGCCACCGATGGATCCGGCTGTTCGGGATGTCACTGAACAGCAGCGATCCGTCCGGATGCCACACCGGCCCTTCCGTGAATCCGAGGCCCTCCGCGATCGTCCGCCACTCGTCGCTGGCGACGATCTTGCTTAGCCCGGCATCGAAGCGGATGTTCGGCATCGACTAGAAGTCGTCCATGCAGAACGGCGAGTACGCCACCGAGAAGAGGTCGGTCGCCGCGACGATGCCGGCCTCGTCATTCACGTGCACCTGGCCTGCCCGCTCCGCGTCCGCCGGCTTCACGAAGCCGTTGTAGATCGACGCCAGCGCCCGCACGTCCATTTCCAGCTCCGGCGTTGCGTCGGTGCGCTCCGCAGACATCCGCCCTTCGCTCGACTCGATACGCCACGTCCCCGCGTTCCACCGGGCGCACTCGTCCGCGATCGCGATCGTCACGCCCTTGCCCGATGCCTGCGGAAGCGCAGGCCGAGCCTCGAGCGCCTTCTGCAGATCGACGAGCCGCAGCATGTACCCGTCCCATGCCCGTTGTTCGACGTGATACGGCTCGTCAAACAGGTCGTACACCGGCTCGTCCTGGCTCGCGAGCATCGTCACGCGTTGCTGCTGGTCGTGACTCACCATGTACGCCAACAGCGCCGCATACGCGTCCGCATCGAGCGCGATCCAGTCCACCACGCGTAGCGTCGATGTGCCCCATGGCTCTGCAGGCGTGGCCTTGTGCCGCACGACGCTGTACACCGCGTATCCGCGATCAATTCCATCAGCATTCGACCACACGACCGCGTCATGCTCGCCCTTTCCGTACATCTGGAAAACGTTGCTGCGCCACCAGTTCTCCGGGCGCTGCAGCCCGCCGTTCCGCGGCCGCTGGAACTCGTCGTACATTGCCTCGAGTCGCGGCCAGTCGTGGGCGCCGATGCGGCGATACCCGCCCTTTGGCGCGTGGCGCCGAAGCGAAGCACTTTTCGGTGGGAAGGTGTACGCGATGATACGGCTGGCGATCTCCCAGCCGAACTTCCGGTACAGCGAGTAGTGCGGCGTGTACAGCGCCGAGATTGGTTGCCCGGCATCGCGCATCGCCTCCAGCGATATTCGTAGCAGCGCGCCAACATATCCCTCGCGCCGCCGCTCCGGCAGGCAGCTCACGGACGCGATCCCGCCGCACGGTATCGACGCGCCGTGCAGGTACTGCCCGAACGGTATGATCGCCAGCCCCGCGACCAGCTCGTCGCCGTCGAATGCGCCGAGGCACCATTCGCGCTCGTACACCAGCGCCCGCCGGTCGCGCGCTTCCTCCGTGCGGTCATCGCTGAAGCTATACGCCGAGATGAAGTGGTGTTGCGCCCACTCGTCGTCGCTGCGGATCGGTCGTATCGTCATGTTCGGCATGGCGCGAAATGATATCAACGCCGGCGAAGCGAACGCATCACCAATGCTCGCCGGATCACCACGCCCGTTGTCTTAGGGACCGTTAACGAGGGTCAGATCGGCGTGGCCGCTCGGCGTCGCGAGTCGATCGCTCGGTTGACCGTCTGGACGCCGCGCACCCCCTCGAGCTTCGACATCAGCCGCGTGAGTTGCTGGATGCCCGTCGTCTCCAGCGTCAGGTAGACGTTCGTTGAGTGAGCATCGTCGTGCTCCGTGCGCACGCCCATCATGTTCACCTGCTCGTCCGACACGATCGTGGTGATGTCCCGCAGCAACCCCACCCGGTCCCATGCCGTGATGTGCACGGCTACCGGATAGAGTTGGTCAGTGCGTCCCCACTCGACGTCTACGAGCCGCTCTTTCTCGTCCTCGTGCAGCACGTTGTAGCAGTCGTCGCGATGCACAGTGACGCCGCGGCTCCGCGTCACGAAGCCAACGATCCCGTCGCCGGGCACTGGATTGCAGCACCGCGCCAGTTGTGTGAGCAGGTCGCCTGTCCCGAGCACCCGCACAGTGGAGCTGTAGACCCGAGGCGACGGCCCCTCGACCGGCGGCAGCTGCGGCTCGTCCTCCTTGTGAACGAGCGGCGCCAGCCGCGCTGGGATGTGCGCCGAGCTGACTCCCCCGTATCCGAGCGCCGCGAGGAAGTCGTCCAGCGTGTCGTACCGGAAGATCTTCAGCACCTCGTCTTCGCATTCGCTGAGCGAAAGCCCGATGCGGCGCAACTCCTTCTCGATGATCTCCCGCCCACGCTCGATGTTCTCTTCGCGCTCCTGGCGCTTGAACCATTGCCGGATCTTCTCGCGCGAGTGCCCGGTCTTGATGTACCCGAGGTTCGGGTTCAGCCAGTCGCGCGAGGGCCCGCGCGAGTGCTTCCCAGCCAGGATCTCGACGATGTCACCGGTCTGTAGCTGGTAGTTCAACGGCACGAGCCGTCCGTTCACCTTCCCACCGACGCACTTGTGCCCCAGCTCCGTGTGCACGCGATACGCGAAGTCGATCGGCGTCGATCCGGCGGGCATCTCTTTGATCTCGCCCTTCGGCGTGTACACGAAGACCTGGTCGTGGAACAGGTCCGCCTTTACCGACTCGACGAACTCTTCCGCCGCCGACATATCGCGCTGCCACTCGAGCAGCTGCCGTAGCCACGACATTCGCTCTTCGTACCGGATGTCCCGTGCCTTCGAGCCCTCCTTGTAACGCCAGTGCGCCGCGACGCCGTACTCGGCCAGCTGGTGCATGTCCTGCGTCCGGATTTGCACCTCCAGCGGCCGCGCGCCGATCGACATCACCGTCGTGTGCAGCGACTGGTACATGCTCTCCTTCGGGCTGGCGATGTAATCGTCAAACTGTCCCGGCATCGGGTGCCACAGCCCATGCACGACGCCGAGCGCGTTGTAGCAGTCGCTGACCGTCTTCACGACCACGCGCAGCGCCAGGAGGTCGTAGATCTGCTCGAAGCCCTTGTGCTCTTCCGCGTACTTCTCTGCTTTCTGCGCGATCGAGTAGATGTGCTTCGCGCGGCCCTTCACCTCGGCTTCGATGCCCGCCTTCGCCAGTTCTTCGCTCAGGATCTTCTCCACCTGCGCGACGTACCGCTCGCGCACAGTCCGCTTCGACTGCACCAGCTTCGCGATCTGCTTGTACCGCTCTGGCTCGAGGTGCCGGAACGAGAGGTCCTCCAGCTCCCACTTGAGCTGCCAGATGCCGAGCCGGTTCGCCAGCGGGGCGTAGATCTCCATCGTCTCCTGGGCAATGCGGTGCTGCTTCTCGGGCGGGTGCGCATCGAGCGTCCGCATGTTGTGCAGCCGGTCCGCGAGCTTGATGATTACGACGCGGATGTCCTCGGCCATCGCCAGGAACATCTTCCGAAGGTTTTCCGCCTGGATGGCCTTGTCGCCGGGCCGCTCGCCCGGCGCCAGCCAGGCGATCTTCTCCAGCTTCGTGGCGCCGTCCACCAGTCGCGCGACCTCTGCCCCGAATCGCTTCTTGATCTCCTCGTTCGGGACGCCGCAGTCCTCCTGCACGTCATGCAGCAGCGCCGCCGCAATCGCCGAGGCGTCGAGTTGGAGGTCCGCGACGGTCATCGCCGCGTCCAGCGGATGGACGATGTATGGGTCGCCGGTCAGGCGCGTCTGGCCCGCATGGGCTTCCGCCGCGAACTCGTACGCCTTGCGGATCAGCTCGATTTTGTCAGCCGGAAGGTAGCTCGCGCGCTCCATCAGCGCGTCGACGCCGGGCCCTTCGCTTCCGGACAACGGCCGCTTGTCGGCGATCACTGCCATATTTGAGTATAGCGGTACACAATTAGACCTGGGCCGTGCCGCGTTCGTCGCCCTGCTATTCTGCGAATCACGATGTCGATGACCAGCGATCGCCCGAAAACGCAGAAGTTCGCCGCCCCGCGCGGCACCTCGGATGTCCTCCCGGACGACTCGCCGTACTGGCAGTACGTCCGCGAAGCCGCCGAGCGCGTCTGCGCGCTCTTCGGCTACCGCCGAATCGAGACGCCCGCCTTCGAGCACGCAGGCGTCTTTCTCCGGGGCGTCGGAGCCGGCACGGACATCGTCGAGAAAGAGGTTTACCTCTTTGAAGACCGCGGCGGCGACCGCCTCGCCCTTCGGCCCGAAGGTACCGGCAGCATCGCTCGCGCCTACATCGAGCACGGCATGTCGAGTTGGTCCCAGCCGGTGCGCCTGTTCTACCTCGCGCAAAACTTCCGATACGACCGCCCGCAGGCCGGCCGGTACCGCCAGCACACGCAGTTCGGCGCCGAGGCCATCGGCGATTCTGGCCCGCTGATCGACGCCGAAGTCATCGATCTTCTCTGCACCTTCTACCGTGAGCTCGGCCTGCACAATTTGATGCTGAAGCTCAATACGATCGGCGACGAGACCTGCCGGCCCCGCTACGTCGATGCGCTCCGCGACTACTACCGCCCCCGCCTCGACGAGGTCTGCGCGGACGATCGCGTTCGCTTCGAGAAGAACCCCATGCGCCTGCTCGACTGCAAGAACGAGCGCTGCCAGCCGGTGATCGCAGGCGCGCCGAAACTCTCCGGCTACCTCTGCGACGCCTGCCGTGACCACTTTGCCGGCGTGCAATCACACCTGAGTTCCCTCGGCATCCCGTTCGAAGTCGACGAGCGCATCGTCCGCGGCCTCGACTACTACACGCGCACCGCGTTCGAAGTGGTCCCTGAGGATGACACCGGACAGCAGTCCAGCATCGGCGCTGGCGGGCGTTACGATGGTCTGATCGAGCTCCTCGGTGGCCCATCGACCCCCGGCATCGGTTTCGGCACCGGAATTGAGCGCATCATCATCAACCTCAAGCGCCAGGAAGCGGCGGTACCTCAGGCCGAGTCGCCGACGCTATTCATCGCCCACGTGGCCGAAGAAGCGCTCGCTCCGGCGCTGCGACTCGCGGCGGCGGCGCGCGAAGCAGGCATCCCCACCGTCGTCGGTGGTGCAGGCCGCAGTCTCAAGTCGCAACTCCGTCACGCCAACAACCTACGCGCCGGGTACGCAGCCATCATCGGCGCGAACGAAGCGGCGGCCGGCGAAGTCACGCTCCGCGACCTGCGCGATCACACCGAACAGCGCCTCCGCCCGGCGGACATCGTGTCACGGTTGAGCCGAGACAACGGCTGACCGTGATCTGTGAACTGCCCACTGTGAACTGATATGCCCGATATGCTCGTCCGCCTGTACGATCTTCCCGACGCCGCCTCGTACTACGCGCGCGCCGTCGACGCCGGCGTAAAGGTCCGGCGCCTCGATGCCTGGGACCGCTTCGCCCTCCAGCGATTCGTCGAGAAGCGCTTCCCCGGCACCTGGGCGTCCGAGGCTGACTTCGCCTTCACCGCCGGTCATCCGATCACCGGCTTCATCGCGCTGCATCACGGCAAGATCGCTGGCTTCGCGGTCTACGACACGAGCCGCCGCGGCTTCTTCGGACCCACCGCCGTGCGCGACGACATGCGCGGCAACGGCGTCGGCGCCGCGCTCCTCTTCCGCTGCCTCGAAGCGATGCGCGAGGCCGGGTACGCATACGCGATCATCGGCGGCGTCGGGCCAGCGGAGTTCTACGAGAAGGTCTGCGGCGCGACGATCATTCCCGGCAGCGAGCACTCTGTCTACGGCGAGCTGTACGACGAGATGCGCGAAAGGGCCCAGCAGCAGACGTGAGCGGGCCACGCGCAAAAGCAGTGCTAAACTGAATCGAGAGGCGAAACCCCCTCCGACAGGGGGTTTCTCGCTGTGTGACGCATGTTTGACCGCCTCGAAGCAATCGAACAACGATTCGACGACCTGACCGCCGATCTCGCGCGGCCGGAGATCGCCGCCGACTACTCGAAGCTCCAGGCGCTTGCGAAGGAGCGGGCTTCGATAGAGCAGGTCGTCGCGCTGTACCGCGACTGGAAGGCCAGCGCGAAGTCCCTCGAAGACGCCCGCGCCATGCTCTCCGATCGCGACCCCGAGATCTCGGCGCTTGCCCGCGACGAAGTCGAGAAGCTCACGGCGCGGCGTGCTGATCTTGAAGAGAGGCTGAAGCGGGCCCTCGTGCCAAAGGATCCGCGCGACGACCGCGATGTCATCGTCGAGATCCGCGCCGGTACCGGTGGCGACGAAGCCGCGCTCTTCGCAGCGGACATCTACCGCATGTACACGCGCTACGCCGACCGAAGGCGCTGGAGCATCGAGCTGATGTCGCTGAACGAGATCGGCATCGGCGGCATCAAGGAAGTCATCTTCGAAGTACACGGCGAAGGCGCGTACTCCCGCCTCAAGTACGAGAGCGGCGTGCACCGCGTCCAGCGCGTTCCTGCCACCGAAGCACAGGGCCGCATCCACACCTCCACCGCAACCGTCGCCGTGCTGCCGGAGGCGGAGGATGTCGAGGTCGAAGTCAACGAGTCCGACCTGCGCATCGACCTCTTTCACTCGGGCGGCGCCGGCGGTCAGAACGTCAACAAGGTTGAGACGGCCGTCCGCATCACCCACATCCCGACCGGCATCGTCGTCGTTTGCCAGGACGAGCGTTCGCAGCTCAAGAACCGCAACAAGGCCATGGCCGTCCTCCGCGCGCGTCTCCTGGATCAGAAGCAGACCGAGCAGGCCGAGGAGATCGCGGGCACCCGCAAGCAACAGGTCGGCGGCGGCGAGCGCTCCGAGAAGATCCGTACCTACAACTTCCCGCAGGACCGTCTCACCGATCATCGCGTGCCAATCACCGTGCACGGCCTCCCGCGCATCATGGACGGCGAGATCGACGCGGTCATCGACGCCGTCTCCTCCAGCGAGCAGGCGCGCCTCCTCGAAGAGTCCGAAGGCGCCGAAGCCGATCAGCGCGACGCATCGCGCAAAGTCCTCTCGCGCTAACGATGTCCGCGAAGCAACGCAAACACCGCCTCGAGATCGAGTTCTGCATGTCCTGCCGCTTCCAGGGACGCGCGTTCTGGATCGCCCGAGAGATCGTCGACGTCCGCCCTGATCTCGCGGACGAGATCGTGCTCGTCCCGTCGTCCGGCGGCGTGTTCGCCGTCCGCTACGACGGCACGGCAATCTTCGATTACGCCACTAGCGGGCGTTTCCCGGAGCCGAAGGAAATACGCGAAGCCGCTCTCGCCTTAACCGGCCGCGGGCCGACGAAGAGGTCGCACTGATGCTTCGTCCTGCGTCTTCTGACGTCGCCGACACCGTCGCTTCGAAGCTCGCCCGCGCCGCCGCGCAGCTCGAACGGGCCGACGTCGAAGACGCGCGCCTCGAAGCCGAGGCTCTGCTCGCTCATGCGCTCCGCGTCGACCGCGCACACCTCTTCGCCGGTCTAGCGGATCCGGTCGCTGACGCGCCGCTCGAGCTGTTCGACGCGCTCGTTACCCGCCGCCTCGCCCGCGAGCCACTCGCGTTCATCACCGGCGTCCGCGAGTTCTACGGCATCGAGATCGGATGCTCGCCCGCCGCGCTCATCCCACGCCCTGAGACGGAACTCCTCGTCGATATCGCGCTCGCCGCGATACGCGACCGCGGCGACGCCGCGTCTGTCGCCGACATTGGCACCGGTACCGGCGCCATCGCGATCGCCATTGCCGCGAACGCAGTGTCCCACCGCCTCACCGCGACCGACGTCTCGCCGGATGCCATCGATCTAGCCGGCCGCAATGCCGCCCGCATCGGTGTGGCCGATCGCATCGAATTCCGCAGAGCTGATCTGCTCGACGGCTCTCGCACGTTCGATGTCATCGTCGCTAACCTCCCGTACGTCAGCGAGCGCGACTGGACACTCCTCGCGCCCGAAATCCGCGATCACGAACCACCGCTTGCACTCGTCGGCGGCGACCGCGGCACCGAGATCATCGAGCGCCTGCTCGACCAAGCGCCCGCGCACCTCGCGCCTCGCGGTGTCCTCGCCGTCGAGCTCGACCCGATACAGGCGCAGCAGCTGCTCAGCCGCGCTCGCGGTCTGTTCGCGGACGCGCGCTGCTTCATCGAGAAGGATCTCGCCGGCCACGATCGCGCGCTCGTCGTGCGTGCGCCATAATCGCGCCGTGACGCAGCAAGAAGAACACGTCCACTTCAACAGCGGTGACCTCCGCCTCGAGGGCATGATCCACCGCGCAGAGCAGCCTCGTCTCGCCGGCGTTGTCCTGCACCCGCATCCGCTGTACGGCGGCGACATGGACAATCACGTCGTCACCACGATCTGCGACGCGATGTGTGGCCTCGGCGCGACGACCCTACGCTTTAACTTCCGTGGGGCGGGGGCGAGCGAAGGAACCCACGACAACGGCCGCCGCGAGCGAGACGACGCCGCTGCGGCCGTCGAGTTGGTGCGCGAAGCTGCGCCCGGTGCACCGCGCGTCCTCGCCGGATACTCGTTCGGTGCCATGATCGCCGCGTCGGTCGCTGCCGAGGTTCGTGCTGACGCGCTTGTCCTCGTCTCTCCTCCGGTAGCCGTCACCCACGTTCCCGAACTTCCAGCTGATGTCCGCGCGTTGCTCGTCACCGGCGCCGAAGACCAGGTGGCCCCACACGCAGGGGTTCAGCTACTCGAAACTGCTTCGCACACCGTTGCTGTGGTCGGAGGCGCCGATCACTCGTGGTGGGGCCGCACACGGGAGCTGAGCGACGCACTATGTCGCTTTCTCACGTCAAACGCGCTTACGCACTAGCCGGAGCTCATTTGCTCGCTTGATTGGCCGCACTTGGTGGTCCGCCCCCACCGATCGCGTCGAAATAATCGCGCGAATTCATCAGATGCCCCCGCAACAGCCTCCGGCCTCGCTACCGACCATCTCCTGGGGTTAAGGGAACCCGAGCGCTCTGCGCGGGCGCTCGCGGCTATGGGGGTGTTGTGATGCGAAGCCCTGCCATCCTCGCGCGCGCCTTCAGGACCCGGCTGCAGCCTCGGCTGGTGCCATTCCTGGTCGTGTCTACGCTCGCGGCGTCATCTCTCGTCGTGCAAGCGACGAGACGCAACGACGATGCGGCCGTTCTGCTACTGACGCCTGCGGCCGGTCCCGCCGGTGCCGAAGTCAGCCTGCAGGCGCCTATGCCTTCCCTCGGCGAGACAATCGTGCGATGGGATGCGCAGAGCGTCCAGTTCCGTAGCGTTCAAACCGCCGGCAGAGTTCCCGCGCCGACCTCGACGTCAGCCGACGCCTTACGCGGCACGTTCGCTGTGCCGAATGAGGCGTCGCTCGGAAGGCACGTTGTGCAATTAACCTACGATGACGGCACGACCGCCGCCGCAACGTTCGTCGTGACGTCAGCGCGGAAGCAGCACGTTTCGGCCGCCGCGGCGAATACGCCTACGCCGACGCCCGGTGTCCGCATCCCGCGCAACGAACCGATCGTCTCCATCAACACGCCCACACGCACCTCGACGCCGGTGCCGCCGACTCCCACGCGCACGAGTCCGCCACCGCCTCCGCCGACCGCGACACCACCGCCGGTGACCGGCTCGCGCGACAAGTTCAAGCAACCCTTCGCGTCCACGTCGATCTGGAACATGCCGATCGGCTCGAATGCCAACTACCTATTCGCCGGCATCCGCGACTGGACTGGATGGGGTGTGTTCGTCGAAGAGAACATCATCATCAACCGCCCAGCTGCACCGCTCACTCCTGTCTATTACAACGGCGACGCCTGGAGCGGCGGCTCGCGCTGTAGCGCGCAGGGCGGCGTGATGTTCTCGGCGCCGCTGCCCGCCGGATACATCATCCCCGGCGCGTCCGGGGGCAACACCCCGAACTACGCTGCCGCCATCATGACCGCCGACGGCAACTCCTATCTCCAGGGCCAGCCCCTGACCCACTGCACGTCCGGGGGCCCGTGGACAACGTTCGTGCAGAACGATACCGTCAGCCTCTACGGCGATGGCATCCTGGGCGCCCAGGGCGGTTCGCACCTCTCGAGTGCGGGCGGGGCAATCCGCGTCGGGGAATGGCACGCCCGCGTCATCAGGCATGCGCTGAAGACTGTCCTTAATCCCGCAAACTACAGTCAGTCCACTGGCGGCTACCGCTGGCCCGCTGTCTCGGCTGATGCGGGCTACCGAGGCGACTACAGCGGCTCCAACTCGGCGGTGAAGATGGGCTCGCTCCTCGCCCTTCGGCCCGACTTCAACATCAACCAGCTTCAGACCGCACCCGGGCGCATCGTTGCCCGTGCGATGATCGACTACGGCTCGTACATCGTCGACAGCGGTTGGGATCCCGCCTACATCTCCGTCGAGCAGGGACCAGACGGCAACGCCGCGGACGAGTTCCAGCAGGAGTTCGGCTTCCCGCTATCCGACTCGAATCCGACGTCAGCGTGGTCTAGCGACTGGCGCAGCATCATGACCAACACCTACGTCGTCGACAACAACGGACCGTCCACCATCGGCGGCGGCGGCGTTCCGCGTGTCCCACTCGCCCCGCCTATCGGGAATTGATATGGACGGGGGCCGGTAACAGCTGTACGGTGCCTCGCGGATATGTCCCCCGCGAGGCACCTCGTTTCTCCGCAGCGGTCGCACCCCCAGTCCAAGCACAATCGCGTCGCCGTCCGCGCTTCTGCATTCAGCATTGCCCTCGCGCTCTCCCTCGCCGCTGCCGCGTGTTCTGGCTCTGCCTCGAGCACACCATCGGGAGCCGCTCGCGGCGAGGCCGTCGTGCCCACCGCCCCTCAGGAAGCGCCAAATGCGCCGCCCGGACTTCGGGACAAGTACCGTCAGCCCTTCGCCAGCACGAGCATCTGGAACATGCCTCTCGGCTCGGACGCGACGTACGTCGCAGCTGGCATCGAGCACACCGACGCCATCACGATCGATGAGGAGTACTGGATCGTGACCGACGCGTCGATGCCGCTCCGGCCGCTCTTCACCAACGCCGCATTCGGGCCTGGTCGGTGCGCGCAGTCACACTTCGAGTTTGACCTCGCCGTACCCGATTCGCTTGTCGTTCCGGACGCGCGCGAAGGCAGCACCCCGAACAACGCTGCTGCCTTCCTCTTGCCGGACGGCCGGACGATCCAACAGCTCAACCCGCTGTCGCGCTGCGAAGCCGGCGGGCCGGTTACGGGCGGCTGGCTGGCGAGCACCGTGGACATCTATGGCGATGGCGTCCTCGGTGGCCACGGCGGCAGCCACCTCTCCAGCATCGGCGGTTCGCTCCGCCGCGGCGATTTCAGCTCCGACGACCCCATCCGCCACGCCCTCAAGATCAACCTCGATGGCCACCGATTCCTCAGCCAGAGCGACGGCGGCTACCGCTGGCCGGCGATCTCCGCCGATGCCAGCGCGCTCGGCGATCCGGACGACGTTGATTCCTACAATGGCTCGGTTCCGGCCCTCCGCATGGGGTCGCTCCTCGCACTTCCAACGGACATCTCTATCGACTCGTTGAAACTGAAGACCGACGCCGCGAAAAAACTTGCGTGGACGTTGCAGAACTACGGCGCATACGTCGTTGACGACACGAGCCGAAACGTGCATGCGCTCGATGTCGAGGCCGGCGTCGCGGAAGAATTCCGTCGCGTGTACGGTTTCGACATCGAGGCCACGCACGGTCCCTGGCACGACGACGTGATGCGTCTCTTCTCCGCGCTCGCTGTGGTCGACAACAACAGTCCCGATGCCGTCGGTGGCGGTGGTGCGCCGTTGCAGCCGCTCGCGCCGCCGATCGGCAACTGACTTCTGGTACCCGATTCGGCGCAAACCGATCGTTGCGAAACATAGTGGGGTATTTCTTGACAACCTGCGTCGATGATGGACAACCGCAACGCCTCAATGCACATCCGCTTCGAGTTCTGCTTCGTTAACTCGATACGCTAGACACCGTAGCGGTCCTCTGTCACTCGTAGCGCCTCACGGTTCAGGAGTTCGAGCGTTGATTGCGAGCGCCTGAACACGGCGTTTTACGCGAGTGGGTCGCGCGATCCGTCAGCTACGACGGCGACAGTCGTAGTAAGCATTTGCCGTTCCACCGCGAATGCTTGCGAGCTCATGCTTCGGGTTATGTCATCGCACGGCAGTGAGTGTTAATCGTGCTCAAATGAAGGATCGGAGACGGGAATCCCGGAGCTTCACCTCCGCCTGATACAGATGCGCTCATACATCGTCCGTGACTCCCAGCTCGAAATGATCTCCGCACGCGCGGATGATGTTCCGTACCGCCAGCTGCGCGGGATCGAGTACGCGTGCAAAGGCGCGTTCGACCGTCTTGCTGCAGGCGTGGGACTCGCGGTCCTCTCAGTCCCAATGTGCGCGATCGCGCTGGCGATCAAGCTCTCGTCGCCCGGTCCGGTGCTCGTCGGTCAGACGCGGGTTGGCAAGTTCGGTCGCCCGTTCACGTTCTACAAGTTCCGCTCCATGCGCCACGATGCCGAAACGCTTCGCGACCGCCTCGAAGACCGGAACGACCATGACGTCCCCCTCATCTTCAAGATGCGCCGGGACCCGCGCGTCACGGCAGTTGGACGGTTTCTCCGGCGAACCAGCCTCGATGAGCTGCCGAACCTCTTTAACGTCCTCAGGGGCGAGATGAGCATCATCGGGCCGCGGCCCCCGCTCGCCCGCGAAGTCGTCCATTACGAGCGGCGCCACCTGCAGCGCCTCGGCACCAAGCCAGGGCTGACCGGGTTGTGGCAGGTCCGCGGCCGCAGCGAGATCCCGTTCGATGAAATGGTCGACTTGGACCTCGAGTACATCGAGAACTGGTCGTTGTGGCTCGACCTGGGCATTTTGCTCCGGACGCCGCGCGCCGTCATCGGCGGACGTGGCGCGTGGTGACGTCCATGGTTGCGCCCCGCGTCGTAGTTGCTTCATGGGCGATCGGATGAACGACGAGAGTCACTTCCAGTTCGAGCGCTACTTGCAGGTGATCAACCGCCGCAAGTACGTGCTCGTCATTCCCGTCGTGCTCGCGCTCGTCGCCGCGGCCGTCGTGAGCTACCTCATGCAGCCCACGTACAGCGCTTCCGCCACAGCGCGTGTAGACCTCAGTGCGCAGCCCACGGGCAACCAGGACATTGGTCCAGCTGACCGCTACATCAACACCTACGCCGCAATCATCAAGGCGAACGGCTTCTTGGACCGCGTGATCAGCGACCTGGGCCTCCACACGACCGCCGCGGATCTGAAGTCCAGGGTCGCAACGAAGCGGATTACCAACACTGAGTTGGTGCAGGTGACTGCATCTGCGCACAGCGCGGACGAGGCGGCCGCCATAGCCAATCGCCTCACCGATCTCCTGCGCGATCCGGCGTTCGTCGCGCAGTTCGTCCCAGATATCGGTGCCGAATACAAAGACCAGATCGAGAGCCAGCAGCGTCTGCTGGCAGACCAGCAGTCAGCTCTCGCTAACCTCAAGCTCTCGCCCAACGCGACCGCCGCGGACGTCGCGCGCCAGCAAGCGATCGTCGATTCGACTGCCGGGATCGTCGACAACCTGATCAAGCAGCAGTCGGACGCGCTCGTCCGGCAGGCTCAGGCCGCTCGAGGCTTCGCTGTCATCGAACCCGCCGCCGTCCCGGGCGCTCCCGACAGCCCGCGCTGGCTCTACAACCTCGCCGCCGGACTGCTCGCCGGCGTCATTGCGGGCGTCGCGCTCGCGCTCGTCCTCGAGTACATCGACCCGACCCTGCGGGGCGTGCGCGATCTCGAAGGCGTCACGCGTCTTCCGGTGCTCGCCTCCATCCCGTTCGGCATTCGCTGGCGATACCCTCCGCAGCCCGTGTCGCCGGACTATCGCCTGCTGGCTACGAAACTCATCACCGCGCTGCAGGAGAAGGACTACTCGAGCGTCCTCTTCACAAGCGCGCGGCCGGAGGAAGGAAACACTACCATTGCCACCTATACGGCCATGGCGGTGGCCCAGGCCGGCGTCCGCGTCCTGCTTCTCGATGCGAACCTGAGCCAACCGGATCTGCACAAGCTGTTCAACTTCCCGGTCGGCCCGGGCCTCTTCAACTTCATCTCGTCCAATGGCGCCCGCCCGACCAAGCCGATGCCGGCCGCCGTGACGGACATCGTCCACCACTCGCCGGTTCCTCGCCTCGACGTGATGACGGCCGGCACAAAAATGAGCGACCCCTCCGAGCTCCTCGCCTCCGCTGAGATGCGCGAATTCCTCGACTACCTCGAAACCCACTGGGACGTCGTCGTGATCGATGGCGCCTCACTGCACGCCTCCGCGGGCTCAGCAGTCATCGCCCCGGTCGTGGATGGCGTCGTCGTCGTCGCAGCCGAAGGCCAGGCCAGCCGGCGCTCCGTCGAGGAGTCGCTGACCGAACTCGAGAGCCTGGGCGCGCATCCGCTCGGGCTCGTCTATTCGAAATCTACGGAGGGCTAGGCCTACCCACTCGGGACGAACATGACAGTCGCACGAAGCGTCGCCCGCAACAGTCTCGTCCAACTCGCCGGCCGCGGCGTCACGATGACGCTATCGCTGGCGGCGCTGGTTCTCGTCTCTCGCTATCTCGGCCCGTATCGCTTCGGCCAGTTTCAGCTCGTAGTCGCCCTGCTTTTCCTGGTGAACGTCAGCGACTTCGGCATCGCCACTGTGGCCACCCGACACCTTTCCACCGACCATGCTGACCCCGATGAGTTGATGGGCAACGTCCTTACGCTGCGCGCCGTGCTCGGCCTGCTCGCCGCCGGTGTCGCGATTGGCATCGCCTACCTCGCGCAGTACCCGGACGAGGTGAAGGCTGCCACCGCCGTCGCGTCCGCTTCGTTCCTGCTCTTGATCTTCAGCGGATCCTTCAATGCCGCGTTCGCCGCCAACCTTCGCATGGAATATGCCGTGCTTGGCAACGTCGCCCAGGCGATCGTCTCGCTCGGCGGGATGGCGCTGGTCGTCGCGCGGGGCGGAGGCCTCATCGAACTCCTTATCGCCTACGATGCGGGGATCCTGGCCAACAGCATCGTCTGCTTCTACTTCGCCCGGAAGTTCATCCGGCCGAAGTTCAGTTTCAACCCGGTCTACAGCCGCGAGCTGCTTCGCGACTCCGCACCGATCATGGTCGCCGGTCTTGTCATCAATGCCTACGACCGTATCGACGTGCTGCTGCTGAAGCTGTTCGGCGCGAGCGATGCCGTCGGGTACTACGGCTTCTCGTACCGCCTCATCGATCTCGCCGCGCCGCTCAGCTTGCTGTTCGTCAGCTCCGTATACCCGCTGCTCTCGGCACATCACAGCCGCGGCGAGCTGACCGAGTTCCGGCGTCTCTATCAGCGCGCTCACGACTACCTCTCTCTCGCGGGCGTACTCATCGCGACCGGCGTCATCCTCTTCGCGCCGCACATCGTGCGCGTCATTGGCGGCGCCAGCTACGCCCCGTCGACGATGAGCCTGCGCATCCTCGCCGTCGCGTTCGCGCTTATCTGGCTTTCGAATCTTGCGAACTACAGCCTCATCTCCATCGGTCGCCAGGGCGTGTTGTTCTGGGCCGCCTGTCTGGGCCTTGCCGTGAACATCTCGGTGAATCTCGTCCTCATCCCCGCGTACGGGAAGGAGGGCGCCGCCGCAACCACCGTCCTGACCGAGGCCTGCATCCTGGCCGCGGCCCTCTTCGTGCTCTCACGATACGCCGGTGCCGCGCCGTCGTTCTGGGTCGTCGGTCGCCTCGCCCCGGTGGCCGCCGTCGCTGCTGTGCTGGTCGCAGTTCTGCCGGCGCCATGGCCGGTCGAGGCACTGCTGACCGCCGTACTGTTCGCCGTCGGCGTCGCCGCATCCGGAGTCGTATCGATGACTGACATCAGGACCGTGCTCCGCCGAGGAAACGAGGAGATCACCCCGGCGCGCTTGGCGATCGAAGCCGGAACGTGAGGGCATTGACCGATTCGCGAAAGAGGAGTGACTTGATGATCCCGGTGTTTCGCCCGTCGTTCGACGAAGATGAGTGGCGCGCCCTGCGTGAGCCGCTCGAGAACGGCTGGGTGACCATAGGCCCGAAGGTCAAGGAGTTCGAGCAGCGTTTCGCCGAATACGTCGGCGCGCACCACGCGGTTGCGCTCAACTCCGGTACCGCCGCCATCCATGAGGCCCTCCGCGGCTTCGATGTCTCCGGGGGCGAAGTCATTACCACGTCGCTCACGTTCGTATCGACGAACCACTGCATCCTGTACGAGAACGCCACGCCCGTCTTCGCCGACATCGAAGAGGACACCTTCAACATCAACCCGGATGAGATCGAGCGCCTGATTACGCCCCGCACGAAGGCGATCATGGTGGTCCACTACGGCGGCCATGCGTGCGATATGGATCGCATCCTCCAAGTGGCACGCCCGCGCGGCATCCGCGTCATCGAAGACGCCGCCCACGCCTGCGGCACCGAGTACAAAGGCCGGAAGGTAGGCGCCATTAGCGATGCCGCCTGCTTCAGCTTCCATGCCGTCAAGAACATGACTACTGGCGACGGCGGCATGGTCACCTTCGACGAAGACGCTCTCGACGAGCGCCTCCGTCACCTCCGTTGGATGGGCCTCACTGGCGACACATGGGCGCGCTCCTCTGGCGCCGCCGGCGCGAGCTACAGCTGGTACTACGAGGCCGAGGAGATTGGCTTCAAGTACTACATGAACGACATTGCCGCGGCGATCGGCCTCGTACAACTAAGCAAGCTCGATCGCATGAATGCCCGCCGCCGCGAGCTCACCCGCTACTACAACGAACTGTTCACCGGCGTCGACTGGGTGCGAAGACCGGTCGAGCACTCCTATACCCACAGCTCGAACCACAACTACGTCGTGCGCGTTCCCAACCGCGACGACCTGATCGTCTACCTTCGCGAGCGCGGCGTCTCCGCCAGCGTGCATTACGTTCCGAACCACTTTTACGAGATGTACCGCCAGTTCCCTGCCGACCTTCCCGTCACCGAGCGCGTGTGGAAAGAGATGGTCACCCTGCCGCTCTTCCCGGACATGACTGAATCGCAGGTCGAGCAGGTCGTCGGCGCCGTGCGCGATTTCGGGGCACGTCTGAAGGGCGAACCTATGGCCGCCGCCAGTTAACGGAGGATCGACGCTCGAATGACCACGACAGAGATGCAGGCGGCCGCAGTGGACGACTTCACGCTCTCGACGCCGCGCCTCTACGACGACGATCGCGCCCGCCGCGCCTGCGACGTCTTCGGCTTCGCTCCCGACGGGAGCGTGCAGATGAATGGTGACATCAACGTCACCTGGGCGTATCCAGGCCGCATCGTCGCCTGGCATCGCCACAAGCACCAGACCGACCACTGGTTCGTCATCAAGGGCTTCATCAAGGTCGGGCTCATGGACGATGACCGCAATGTGCGCTGGGTCTATCTCGGCGAGAACGACCGCAAGGTTCTGAGTATCCCGCCCGGGATCTGGCACGGGTACATGGTCCTCGGTGAAGAGGAGATGGTGAAGGTCTACTACATCACCTCCAAGTACGACCCGCTGACACCCGACGAAGAGCGGTTGTCTCTCGAGGACGCTGCGGTTGACTGGAGCGTGCGGGTCAAGTGACCGCCTGAGTACGCGTAGTAGGCGCGAGGCTGACCGGAGATATGCGTCCGGTCGTTGGAACGGGAGCATCTCGATGGCGGCCGAACCGCGAGTGACGATTACGACCCTCAGCTGGAACCGCAAGATGCACACGCTCGAGTGGCTGCGATCCCTCGAAGGCATCGAATACCCGAACTATGACGTCCTCGTCGTAGATAACGGTTCCACGGACGGCTCCGTCGAAGCCATCCGCGCGAAAGTTCCGGGCGTCAGCGTCATCGAAAACCACGAGAATCTCGGGTACGCGCGCGGCTTCAACGTCGCGATGGAGCGCGCCTTCGCCGGCGCCGCCGACTACGTCCTCATCATGAATAACGACGCCGTCATCGACCCTGCCGCCCTCTCCGCGCTGGTCGATGTCGCGCGCAGTGGCGCGCGCGTCGGCTTCGTGTCCGGCAAGGTCTACCACTACTGGCGCCCCGACGAGATCCAGACCGTCGGCATGCTCTATCACCCGCGCCGCGTCGCCGGCGCGCAGATCGGCTTCGGCGAGACCGATCACGGCCAGTACGACGCCGTCGAGGAGCGCGACCTGACCGACGACGTCTTCCTTCTCGTCGCCCGAGAAATATTCGAGACCATCGGTGGCTACGACGAGGACTTCGCGTTCTACGGTCACGAGAACGTCGACTGGTGCCTGCGCGCGCGCGCCCTCGGGTTCAAGATCATGTACGCGCCGGACGCCAGGCTTTGGCACAAGGGCCGCACGGGCGGCGGCTGGTCGCCGTTTTACCTCTTCCACCAGACACGCAACGACTACGTCCTGCTCGCCAAGCACCTGCCGCGTGGCCGTGCGTTCCTTTCCGCGGTGACGCTTGCTCTGTGGTACCAGCCGTCGTGGTTCGCATTCAGAGTCCGCCCCACGAAGCCCGCGCAGGTCAAATCGTTCCTGCGCGGTCAGCTCGAGGGCATCCGCTGGCTGCTGAAGCACGCCGGCGAGCGGCGGTCAGCCGCCAGGCCCGCGCCGGCGATCCGCACCGGAGTCGCAAAGTGATGCATCCCTTCGATCGCGAGATCTCACAATGATGCGCGCAGAATCGCTCCCGCGCCATGCGCCGCCACCGCGGCTCCCTCAGTGGATGCGCGTCCGCCACGACATCGTCTTCTCGTTCCTCATGGGAACCGTGGTCGCGCTCCTCATGCTCGCCCTCCCGATGAAGGCCGCCCTTGCCTCGTCGGTCGTCGGGGCGTTCATCATTCTCGCGCTCCTGGACACGCGCGCCGCCGTCCTCGCACTGCTGCTGGTACGCGCGACTATCGATGTCACTGCGACGATCCCCATAATTTCCGCGTCGCGCAGCTCGGACGTGAACGCCGCGGCGATGATGAGCTTGCTGGTCATTGCCGTCGGTTGCGCGCACCTCGCCATCAATCGCGTCGATGTGCTGCGCATGCCGCTGGCGAAGGCGTTCGCCTTTGTCCTTGCGATTTCCTTCGTCGGACTCGCGGTTGCCGTGGATCGCGAGGCTGCATTTCAGGATTGGCTCCGCCTGGCCGGCGTGTTCGTGCTCTACGTGCTCGTCGTCGACCTCATTCGTACGCGCGACGACGTACGTCGGATCATCACCGTCATGGTGCTGTCCGCGGTCGTCCCGCTCGCGATTGGCATGTATCAGGCCGTCACCGGCAACGGCAATCACGACACGGCCGGACTAAACCGGATTTACGGCACGTTCGTCCACCCCTCGCCGTACGCTTCGTATCTCGTCCAGCTCTTGCCGTTGGCGGTCGTCTTCTTCGTGCACACCCGGATGCGCATCGCGCGCGTGGTCCTCGGCGCGATGATCCCGCTGATGGTGCTCAGCGTGTATGCGACGCAGACGCGCGCTGCCTGGATTGGCCTCGCCGTCGTCGTGATCGTCTTTGCGGGCATGCGCGCGCGCTGGACGCTGTTCTTCCTCCCGCTTGTCGCCGCGGCGCTCTTCTTCGCGCTCCCGGGCGTCGAATCGCGATTCGGCGAAGTTGGCAACAACTACAGTTCCGTACTCTGGCGCGAGCAACAGTGGGAACGTTCGTTCAGTGTTGCATCGTCGTTGCAGCTCGTGACCACAGGCGCGGGACTGGGTTCCATCAATGCCGCCCTCGGCAACCTCGCGCATAACGAATACCTGCGCCTTCTCGTCGAGACCGGCATCATCGGCCTCACTGCGATGATTGTCTTGTACGCGCAGCTTGTTCGCGTTGCGCTGCGTGGATACCGCCACGCGGGCAATGCATTCGAGCGCGACTTGATGCTCGCGTTTCTCATGACGTTCGCTGCTCGAGCCGTGATCGCGCTCACCGACAACCTCGTCGCTTTCCCCGTCCTCGAGTGGTATTTCTGGAGTTTTGCCGCCGTGATAATCGTGATGAGTGGCGCCTATCCGCGGGCGCGCATCCACGATCCCGAGCCAACACGATCCGAGGTGCAGCGGCAGCGCGCGGGATGAGAATACTTCACGCCAACAAGTTTTACTACGCGCGCGGCGGCGCAGAGTCCGCCTACTTCGCCCTGGCCGATCTGCTCCAGCAGCACGGACACGAGGTGATCCCCTTCGCAATGCGCGATCCGCGCAACCGCCCGACGCCGTATGAGCGTTACTTCGTCAGCAACATCGAGCTGCGCGAGCCGCGTGCGAACCCACTCGCGAAGCTGACCGCCGCGACGCGCATCCTCTACTCACGCGAGGCGGAGCAGAAGATCGAGCACGTAATTGAAGACACCCGGCCCGACGTCGCGCACCTGCACAACATCTACCACCAGCTCTCACCGTCGATCCTGCTTGCCCTCGAGCGGTGCCACATCCCGACGGTGATGACGCTGCACGACTACAAACTCGTGTGCCCGGCGTACACCCTGTACTCCAACGACGCCGTGTGCGAGCGATGCAACGGCAGTCGCTACTACAACGCTGTTCTCCGCGCATGCGTGAAAGAGTCCCGCATCAAGAGCGCCCTGTGCGCGGCCGAGGCATACTTTCACTCCGCTACCGAGGCATACCGCCAACACGTCGATCTCTTCATCGCCCCGAGCGACTTCCTTCGCCGAAAGACCGTCGAATTCGGCCTCGATCCCGCCCGAATCGTCACTCTGCCGAACTTCATCGATACGTCGGCGTTCGAACCTTCGCGCTCCTTTCGCGGTTATTTCCTCTATGCGGGTCGCCTCGAGCGCGTGAAAGGTCTCCGCACCCTCCTGACCGCCGTCGCCACAAGCACGACGATCCGCCGGCACGAACTCTGGCTCGCTGGCGAGGGTGAAGCGCGCGAGGAGCTCGAGCGATTCTGCCGCGAGCATGCGCTCACGAATGTCCGATTTCTCGGCCAGCTCAGCCCAGGTCAGCTCGCGCCGATCGTTTCGAACGCGCGGTTCGTCGTTCTTCCATCCGAGTGGTACGAGAACGCCCCGATGTCCATCCTCGAGGCGGCCGCTTGCGGAAAAGCAGCAGCCGTCTCCGAGATCGGCGGCCTGCCGGAACTCGTCCGTGACGGCGACACCGGTGTCGTCGTGCCGCCGGGGGACGCCACAGCGCTGCGCTACGCGCTCGAAGACCTCCTCTCGTCGCCCGACGCCGCCGTTGCAATGGGCGAGCGCGCGCGCGCGTTCGTGGAGGACGCGTTTGGCCCGGATCAGCACTACAAGCGATTGATGGACATCTATCGGCGCGTCGGCGCGTCCCTGCCCATCCACGTGGCCGGATCATGAGCCGTCTCGTCTGCGTCACAGGCGGCGCTGGATACGTCGGCATGGAGCTCGTCGAGCAGCTTGTCCGCCGCGGCGACCGCGTACGCGTGCTCGATCGCTTCTTTTGGGGCACGCTCGGTCTCGAACAGCTTCCCAGCGTCGAGCTCCTTTCCCGCGACGTCCGCGATCTGCAGGATGGCGACCTCGATGGCGTCGACGTCGTCTGCCACCTGGCAGGGTTGTCGAATGACCCGACCGCCGACCTGGATCCGCATGCGAACTGGGAGATGAACGCCATCGCCACTGGTGAGCTCGCAGAAGCGTGCCTCCGCGTAGGGGTACGCCGCCTCACTTTTGGCTCCAGCGGCTCCATCTACGACGGCCTCACCTCCGAAACGATCCTCGATGAGGACGCGCCCGTCGAGCCTATCGGCCCGTACTCGCAGTCGAAGTACGAGGCCGAGCGCCGCCTCCTCGACGCCGCCGATCGCGGCCTCGAAGTCGTGCTCCTGCGCCAGGGCACCGTCGGCGGATACAGCCTCCGCATGCGATACGACCTCGTCGTCAATACGCTCGTGAAGGATGCCCTTCTGAAGAAGCAGCTCTTCCTGCACGACGGCGGCCACATGTGGCGCCCGCTCGTCGACGTGCAGGATGTCGCGAGCGCGCACATCGTCGCCGCCGATGCGCCCGCCGAAGCCGTCGTCGGCCGCGTCTTCAACGTCGTGCAGGAGAACTACCGCATCTGCGAGCTCGCGGAAATTGTCGCCGACGCCGTCGATCCGCTCGTCGGCCGAATTGAATTGACTGAGATCGCAGGAACAGGTCGCAAACGTGACTACCGGTTCTCGAATGCTCGCCTCGCCGCGGCGACGGGCTTCACTCCGTCACGGACGCCGGTAGAGTCCGTGAGCACCATCCTCGAACAACTCGGCGAGATCGACAGCCAGGAGCTTCTGCATCCGCGCTACTACAACCTCCGTTGGATGCAGATCCTCACTGAAGTCCACGAGTCGCTGAAGCCTTTCCCGCGAGTATTCTGACCGCATGCGCCGCTCGGACACGAAGCTGCTGCGCATCGCGATGCTCGGCACACGCGGCGTCCCTGCGAACTACGGCGGCCTCGAAACCGTGGCCGAAGAGGTCGGTGCGCGCCTCGCCGAGCGTGGCCATCGCGTCACGATCTACTGCCGTGCGCACAACTCCGCCACGGACGCGCGGACGTACCGTCGCATGCGCCGGATCGTCCTCCCATCCCTCCACCAGAAATACCTCGACACGCCCTCGCACACTGTCGTAGCCGTACCGCACGCGCTCGCGCACCGTTCCGACGTCGTCCATGTGTTCGGCGTCGGCAACGCGACATGGCTCCCGCTATTGAGTCGCGCCGCTCGCGCGACCGTGATATCCGTGGATGGCATGGACTGGCGCCGGCGCAAATGGCCTCCGGTCGCGAAGTTCGCTCTCGAGCGCTCGTCCGTCCTCGCCGCGCGCTGGTCCGACGCCTGCGTCACCGACTCGTTGGAGGTCGCGCGCTATTACCAACGCGAGCACCGCCGCGACGTGCATTACATTGCCCACGGCGTTGACACCCGCACCATCGACGGCGTTGACGCGCTCCGAGCACACGGTCTGTGCGATCGCGGCTACGTCCTCTTCGTCGGCCGCCTGACCCCCGAAAAAGGCGTCCACCACCTGATCGACGCCTTCGTCTCGCTCGACACGGACAGGCAACTCGTCATCGCCGGCGAAGCTTCAGAAGTGTCATATGGGCGGTCGCTCCACGCTCGTGCGGCAGGCGATCCGCGAGTCCATCTGCTCGGCCCCATGTACGGCGATCCGGTGCGCCAGCTGTTCGCGCACGCATACCTCTACGTCCAGCCCTCAGAGATGGAGGGCACGTCACTTTCGCTCGTCGAAGCCATGGGCTACGGCAACTGCGTCGTCGTCAGTGATATCGCCGAGAACCTGGAGACCGTCGGCGACGCCGGCCTCCCCTTCGATGCCATCCATCCCGTCGCGTCGCTCCGCGCGGTTCTCGCCGATCTGATCGCGTCACCGGCGCGAGTCGAACATCATCGCGTCGCCGCCAGGCGCTTCGCTCTCGCGCGCTACTCTTGGGACCGCGTCACTGACGACCACGAGAGGCTCTACCGAGACGTTCTTCAAGCCAAACGCTAACAATTAGCGGCCCCGCTCCCGCCGCACTACCGCCTCCTGCACCATTGTCGCCACGTGGGTCCCGTCGCGCGCATAGAACTGCCGCTGTGTCCACGCGCGCGCCGCGTGCGCCACCGGCGAGTCTGTCGCCATCAGAAACCACCCCTCGATCCGCGTTGGACGATGCAGCCAGAACCCATGGTCCAGGCTCGCCGAGGCGTGATGGCTCATGCCCTCCCACGCGTATCGCCGCTCGACGCCGTTCAGGGAGCCCATGTCGCTGCAGAACACCAGCGCCGCAGCATGCAACACCGGATCGTCCGGCAGCGGCGCGCGAAATCGAAACCACTCCTGCACGCTCGTCGATTCGCCGGGCGCCGCCACCTTGTCGTACGGCTCGAACACCCGCCACTCCACCGGCCCAAGCGGCCACAGCGACCCGTCCTCCATCGGGTATTCGATCCGCGAATCGCGAAGCGTCTCCGGCGCCGGCACCTCCGGCATGGGGTCCTGGTGGGAGATCCCCTCCTCCGGATGCGCGAAGCTCATCGTCGTGTCGCAGATCGGCACGCCTTCCTGGCTCGCCAGCACCCGCCGCGATGTGAACGTCCGTCCATCTCGCACCCGCTCGACCCGGTACTCGATCGGCACCTCCGGCCGCCCGCCGCGCAGGAAGTACGCGTGCAGCGAGTGCAGCGACGGGTCCGGCGCCGTGCGCCCCGCGGCGATCGCGGCCTGCCCCAGCACCAGCCCGCCGAACACGCGCTGCCACTCCGGATGCTCCCGCTCCGCCCGCCCGACGAACAACTCCTCGCCTATTTGCTCGAGCCCCAGCTGCCGCACGAAGCTTGTTACTGCCGCGACTTCCTCAGCCGTCGGCGTCAACTCATCAACCTGCTTCATAGGACTGCCCCCGAAAAAACGAACGTCAGCGCACGACACTAGCCCACACCAATCGCGGCGCGGCGCTAGACGCCGATGTGACGACCCGCAAACCACGTGTCCGCCGCTAACCTCGAAGCGAAAACTGAGAACTGAAAACCGTGAACTCTCTACTGCCGGTTAAACACCGGCTCCCTCTTCTCCACGAATGCCGTCACCGCCTCGCGATGGTCCGGCTCCGTCTGCCGCTCGCGGATCGAGTAGCTCTCCTGCGTCACCACCCGCCGGAGGTCCTGCTCGAGCGCATGGGCGTGTAACATCCGCTTCGCCGCCCACACCGCCTCTCGCGGGTTGGCGGCGATCTCCTCGGCGAGCTTCATCGCCTCCGGCATCAGCTGGTCCGGCTCGACCAGCCGCTCCACCAGCCGGCGCTGCAGCGCCTCGTTCGCGTCGATGATCCGTCCGGTCAGCGCCAGGAAGAGCGCGTTCGGCAGCCCTGCCACCAGCGGCAGGTACCGCGTGCTCCCGCACTCGGGCGTAAGGCCAACCCGAACGAACCGCGCCGAAAACCGCGCCGCCGTCGAGGCGATCCGGATGTCGCAGGCGAGCGTCATCGTCAACCCGACCCCGACCGACACGCCGTTGATCGCCGCGATCACCGGCTTCCCCAGCGACAGCGTGATCGGCACCTCCGGGCTTCCGCCTTCGTTCAGCATCTTCGACCGCCGCACAGGAGGCCCGTCGCGCAGTCCGCGGTCCCAGTTGCCGATGTCCGCGCCGGCGCAGAACCCCCGTCCCGCGCCCGTCACCACCACGCATCCGATCTCGCCGTCCGCCGCCGCGGAGTTGATCGCATCGATGAACTCCAGCTCCATCTTCGGTGTCCACGCGTTGAGCTTCTCGGGCCGGTTCAACGTGATCAGCGCTACCGCGCCTTTATACTCGTACTTGATGTCCTCGTAGCTCGACATGCTGCGCTCTCCTCGCTCGTCACGTGTCCGCGATGTGCTGGATCGACATTATGCAGCGCGCCGCGAGTTGACGGAATGCGGAAACGCGGCACCGTGCGTAGGGACAGGTCTTCAGACCTGTCCGCCCGCCGCGCGCAGGTGACACAACGGCTTGGCGGTGCACGCAACCGTATAATGAACCGTGCCCACCAAGCCCAAGCAGTCCGATAAACCGCGCCTCGTCCTGATCGACGGCCACAGCCTCATCTACCGTTCCTTCACCGTCTTCCAGGGCAGCAGCAGCAGCAAGGCCATCGAATTCTCCATCCGCAAGACCGGCGAGATCACGACCGCCGTCTACGGCTTCACGAGCACGCTGCTGAGCATTCTCGATCAGCTCCAGCCGACGCACCTTGCGATGGCCCTCGACGCTCCTGGCAAGACCTTCCGCCACGAGCGCGACGAAACGTACAAGGCGACGCGTGCCGCCATGCCTGACGAGCTGCGCCAGCAGATCACCCGCATCCGCCAAGTGATCGATGCCTTCGCGATGCCCGTGTTCGAGGTTCCCGGCTTCGAAGCGGACGACGTCGTTGGCACGCTCGCGCGCCAGGCCAAGGAGCAGGGCACTCCCGTCTGCGTCGTCTCGCTCGACACCGACCTACTACAGCTCGTCGAGCCCGGCATCGAGGTCATGCTCTACCGCCCCTACATGAAGGCCCAGCCCGCCGCCTCCTACGACGAAGCAGCCGTCGTCGAGCGCTACGGCCTGCGCCCCGAGCAGATCGCCGATTACAAGGGACTGAAGGGTGACACGTCCGACAACATCCCCGGGGTCCCTGGCATCGGCGAGAAGACGGCGACGAAGCTCCTACAACAGTTCGGCACGGTTGAAACCATCTTCCGCCGCATCGACGAAGTCACGCCCGAAAAGCTGCGCGAGAACCTCCGCTCGCACGAGAACGAAGCGCGCATGAGTAAGGACCTCGCGACGATCCATCGCGATGCGAAGATCACGCTCGACATCGACGCTTGCCGGTTACGCAACTTCGATCGCGAGCGGGTCGAGGAGCTCTTCCACGAGCTGGAGTTCCGCAGTCTCATCAGCCGTCTGCCTGCGACCCTAGGCGACGAAGCGCGCATCGAAGCAAAGCGCACCGCCGTCGCCGCTGCCCGCAACTACCGCACCATCGCGACCAAGAAAGATCTCGACGCGCTCATTAAGGAAGCCCGCGCCGCCGGTCGCCTCGCCGTCCACGTCGAGAACACCGACCAGAACGGGATGCGCGGCGTCCTTGTCGGCATCGCGATCTCGACTAGGCCGGGCGATGCCGCCTACATCCCCATCGGCCACCAGCTCGACATGCTCGACGGCAAGCAGCTCGAGCTGGAGACAGCGCTGGAGGCGCTCCGTCCGCTGCTCGAAGACCCGTCGCTGCCGAAGGTTACGCACAACGGCCACTTCGACTTCCTCGTCCTCGCGAACCATGGCGTGACGATGCGGGCCATGCGCTTCGACACGTCGATCGCCGTCTACCTGCTCGGCGAGTCGAATATGTCTGTGCAGTCGCTCGCCTTCGACCGCCTCAACATGCAGATCCCGCTGCTCATCGACATCATCGGGAAGGCCGGCCCGAAGCAGCTCACGATGTCCGCCATTCCGATGCAAACCGCCTGCGACTACTGCTGCTCCTTCGCCGACGCACAACTCCAGTGCGCCGATATCCTCGCCGTAGAGCTGAAGTCGCGGAATCTCTGGCCTCTGTTCGACGATGTCGAGATGCCGCTGATGTCTGTGCTGGCCCGCATGGAGCTCGCGGGCGTTGCGATCGATCCCTCGTTGCTCGTGACCATGTCGCGCGAGATGCAGCAGGAGCTCGAAGAGATCGAGCGCGAGATTTACGCCGAGGTTGGCCACGAGTTCAACATCGGGTCGCCGCAACAGCTCTCGCAGGTGCTGTTCGAAGAGATCGGCCTGCCGAAGACCCGCAAGACAAAGCTCGGCTACACCACCGACGCCGTTTCGATGGAGCAGCTCCGGGGCGTGCATCCCGTGATTGATCTCATCATGCGGTACCGCGGCGTCTCGAAGCTGAAGAGCACCTACGTAGACGCCCTGCCCGCATTGATCCACGCGAAGACCGGGCGTATCCACACGACCTTCAATCAGACGACCGCGGCCACCGGGCGCCTCTCGTCGAACGACCCGAACCTCCAGAACATCCCGGTCCGCACCGGCTTCGGCAACCGCATCCGTCAGACGTTCATCGCTCGCGACCTCGGCCCGGAGCCGATGCTCCTCGCCGCGGACTACTCCCAGATCGAGCTCCGCATCATGGCGCACCTCAGCCAGGACCCTGCGCTGATCGAAGCGTTCCAGTCCGACGAGGACATCCACGCCGCCACCGCCTCGAACGTCTTCGCTGTCCCTTTCGACGAAGTCACGTCCGAGATGCGGCGCCGCGCGAAAGTCTTCAATTTCGGCGTGCTCTACGGCCTCAGCGAATACGGCCTCTCGACCAAGGAGCGCATCTCGCGCGAAGAGGCCGGCACCTTCATCAAACGCTACTTCGAGAAGTACGAGAAGGTCCGCGCCTGGCGCGACGGCGCGATCGAGAGCTGCCGCCGCCTTGGCTACGCCGAGACCATGATGGGCCGGCGGCGCTACATCCCCGAGATCAAGTCGCCCAACTTCCAGGTGCGGGGCGCCGGCGAGCGCATGGCGATCAACATGCCTGTGCAGGGCACCGCGAGTGACATCATCAAGGTCGCGATGAATCGTATCGATACCGAACTAACCGAGGGCGGCCTGAAGTCGAAGATGATCCTCCAGGTGCACGACGAACTGATCTTCGAAGGCCCGCGCACCGAGGTCGACGCCATCCGCGAGATCTGTCTGCGACTGATGCCGCAGTCGCTCGACCTTGTGGTGCCGCTCAAAATCGACATCAAGACCGGCAAGAACTGGGGCGAGCTCGAAGTCGCGAAGGGCCCGCTCGTCTCCGAAGCCGAGGCGGAAGTCGAACTCGCTTTCGCCGAAACCGCCTGAACTCCGTCCGCGTCGCCGTAGAGACGGGTGTTTAGACCTGTCCGCCGCGCGCAGGGCAGCCATCACCCACCGCATAAGTTGACACCAACATTCCCGCGTCGGACGATCCGCTCGTGGAAGCCGAGACATCTCCGCAACTCGATGAGCGCCTGACCGCCGGCCCATCGCCGCTCCGGGTCGGGGTCTGGGTGCTGCACGTCGCGCTGCCGCTCTTCGGCCTCTGGCTCCTCCTCGCGAAACCTGAAGCCGACATCCGGTGGGAGCATCATGTCGCGCACTTCTGGCTCATCACCGGCGTCGCCGCACTGAACGTCGCGCTCGCGTTGCTCATCGCCCGAGCGTCCTACCGCCGCGACGACGCTCGCCTCTTCCTCGTGTCGATGACCTTCCTCACCGCCGCGGGCTTCCTCGTCCTGCACGCGCTTGCGACGCCGCAGGTCGTCCTCTCCGGCAAGAACGCCGGCTTCGTATTTGCCACGCCGGTAGGCCTCTGCGTCGCGGCCGTCTTCGCCGCTGCATCCGCGCTCGATCTGTCGGGCCGCACGGCCGAAGTCATCCTGCGCTTCCGCCGCCAGATCATCGCTGCGGTCGCCGCCATCCTCGTCGTCTGGGCCGTAGTGTCGATGCTCGAAGTCCCGCCGCTCGATCGCCCGCCGTCCGTCGACGAGACGAACGGATGGTTCGCCGTGACCGGTGCGATCGGCATCGCCCTCTACGCTGCCGCAGCGATCCTCTACCACCGGATCAGCCTCCGTCGCCCGTCAGCGATGCTCCTTAGCCTCATCACCGCGTGCGTCCTGCTCGCCGAAGCGCTCTTTGCCGCCACGCTCGCCCGCAACTGGCAGGCGTCATGGTGGGAGTGGCACCTGCTGATGGCGGCGGGCTTCGCCTTCGTCGCGTACGCCGCCCAGACCGCCTACTGGCACGAGGGCAGCGCCGCCGGGATCTTCAACAGCATTGCGCTGCAGGAGACGCTCCGGCATATCCGCGAGGAGCACGCGGAGGCGCTCGAAGGTCTTGTCTCAATCATCCAGCGTCGAGTGGACGCCGGCGACGACGCCGACGAGGATCGGGAGATCGCTCGGGGCGCCGCTAACCTTCGAGCGCGCTTCGGGCTGACCGAAGCCCAGGTGCAGGTGCTCGAGCGCGCCGCACAGGCGCTAGCCGCCGAGCGCGACCAGATCCGTCGGTTGAACGGCCTCGTCGAACTCGGCCGGCGCGCCCGAGTCCACGTCGATGAAGATCAACTTATTGCGACGACAGAGCACGACGCCCGCGTCGCGGCCGGCCGCCACGATATCCGGATCGGCCTGCTGCGTGACGGGTCGCCTCACTTCGTGTCTCCCTCGCGATTTAACGGCAGTCGCGACATCGTCCGTCGAAGCGCGATCGATCGCGCACTCGAGTCCGGAGAGCCCACAGAAGCGGAAGGTGCCGGAGTGCCTCCAATCATGGCGCTGCCACTTGTCGTGAAGGATCGGCCCGTCGGCGTCATTGAAGTCGCGCGAGCATCCGGACGCTTCACCGACCGCGACCGCGCTCTCCTCGAGTCGCTCGCGGCGCAACTCTCGGTCGCGATCGAGAACGCGCGCCTCTATCGCCAGATCGATGCGCTGTTCCGCAGCTACATGTCGCCGGACATCGCGCAGGCGCTCATCGCGGACCCTTCGCAAGCTGCGCTCGGTGGGTCCGTCGCTGAGATCACCGTGCTCTTCGCGGACCTCCGCGGCTTCACCTCGTTCTCCGAGCGTTCGTCGCCGGAAGCTGTCGTCGACATGCTTAATCGATCGTTCGGCGCCGCCGCTCCGATCGTCCTCGCCGAGGGCGGCACGGTTACCCAGTTCGTCGGCGATGCGCTCATGGCCATCTTCAACGTCCCCGTGGCCCAGCCGGACCACGCTCTCCGCGCCGCGCGCGCCGCCCTCGAGATGCAGCGCGCCGTCGAGGAGATCGCGTCAGAGCGCGCCGGCTCTCCGCGCTTCCGCGTCGGCATCAATACCGGCGAGGCGCTTGTCGGCAACATCGGCAGCGCCGAGCTGCGGCACTACACGGCCATCGGCGACACCGTGAACCTCGCGTCCCGCCTCGAGACCTCCGCAGAGCCCGGGCAGATAGTCATCTCAGCGTCGACCGCTGCCCTTCTCGGCCATGCAGCGATCGTAGAACCACTCCCGCCGATCATTCTTAAGGGCAAGGAGTTGCCAGTCGAAGCCTTCGTCCTCCGCGGCCTCGCAGCTGTCGCCAACCGCTAACCTGAAGCCCCATGCCTGAGCTCCCCGAAGTTGAGACTGTCCGCCGAGACCTCGAGCAGCGCGTGATCGGCCGCACGATCACGTCGTGCGAAGTGGATGCCGGCACGCCGCAGCTCGTTCAGCTCGTCACCCGGGAGGAGTTCTGCCGCCAGCTCGCCGGACGCCGCATCGGCGGTCTGCGACGCCGCGGCAAGTACCTCATCGTGGACCTGGACGATGATCGCGCCTGGGTCGTGCACCGCGGCATGTCCGGAAACATCCTCTATCGCACACCCGACGACCCGCCCGACAATTACACGCGAGCCGTCTTTCGGCTCGACGACCGCCACGAGCTGCGATGGACCGACCTCCGCAAGTTCGGCTCAATGTGGCTCGTCGAAGACGCGACGATGGTCATGGAATCCCTGGGCCCCGAGCCGCTCGACGCCGAGTTCACGCCGGAGGTCCTGCGTTCCCGCGCTGCCAGGCGCAAAGCCCCGATCAAAGCCGTCCTCCTCGACCAGAAGACGCTCGCCGGCATGGGCAACCTCTACACCGATGAAGCCCTCCACTACGCGAAGATTCACCCGCTGCGTCCCGCGAACAAGCTCAAGCGCGTCGATTACGATCGACTGCACGCCGGCATCCTGCGCGCCCTCCGGATGGGCATCGAGGCCCGCGGCAGTAGCCTCGGCTCGACGCTCCGCGACCACATCAACGTCGATGGCGCCCCCGGGTCGAACCAGGACAAGGTCCAGGCGTACGGACGAGAGGGCGAGCCGTGCTACGAATGCGGCACGACCATGCGCATGATCCGCGTCGGTGGCCGCAGCAGCGTCTTCTGTCCCACATGCCAGCCCGCGCCGCGGCTCTCGCGCGGAGCGGTCCGTCCGAAGAAGTCGCGCCCGAAACCGATTCGGCGCATCTCGAAACCGAAGCGCGTGCGCAGCGCTGCATCATCCGCGCGATAACAGACCCCCGCCGTCTCCGATAAGCTGACCCGGAGGCGACCCCATGCCGGACGCATTCCTCGAAGCCGTCTGCCGGGACTGCGGCAAGCCCATCTCCTTCCGCCTCGAGGAAACGTCGCCTGCCCGCTGCGCCGAGTGCTTCGATGGCTTCCTCCGCACGCGCGACGCGGACTTCCTGAGCAGCTACTGCGAGTTGGGTGTCACCAGCCGCCGCGTCATCGCCGAGACCTCCCTTCGCGCGCTCGTGATGGAGTCGCCCCCGCACCGCAAGGTCCTCGCGATGCACATCATGGACCAGTACGTCCACGCCGCCGGCGACCTCATCGGCCTGTACCACGCCGTCAAACAGCGCGGCCGCGAGCCGGTCATGCGCGCGTTCCTCGAATTCAAGCTCGATCGCATGTCCGCGCTCGCGTTCTTCCGCGAAGTAGCCAACACTCCCAGCCCGGAGCTGCTCGAAGCGCTGGGCATCCCGCAGGAGGGCGCCGACGCCGTCGTCGCGCGCTGCCCCTCACTATCGAGAAGCGATGTAATCGACCTCGACCGCGCCATCCACCAACTCGTCGTTGATCTCAACAAGACAGCCGATCTCGGCGAAGGGGGCGCGCTCGCCCTCGCGCAGATGGCTGGCGAGAGCCGCTCGGGCGCCGCCATGACCGTCCAGTCGGCGTGGCTCGACAACGTCGGCCTGCGCCCCGAGCAGGTCGCTGCTCTCGCCATCGACGCCCACCGCCGCACCGTCAACGTCACCGCTATCACGGTCGATGAGCGCCGCCTCCAGAACATCGTCAACGCGATCGACACCATGACGCGCGCGTCCCAAAACCTGATCTACGCCGTACTCACCATGTACCAGGAAGACCAGCGCGCCCGCGCATCATCCCGCCGCCGCCATCGCGCCCGGCGTCCCGCATCCCGATCGCGATAGGCGACCACCTTCACATTCCGCAGCCAACATCGCGGTAGGAGAACCGACAGATGGAGATCACGCAACGCTCGGGATACTGCCCTCGGCCCGGACGATTGGTTCACCGGAACGGTATACATCGACTCCATCGCGGCCCTGTCCGCCTCGTCGCGACTGAGCGCTAGCAGCGTGCACTTCACGCCCGGCGCGCGCACCGCCTGGCACTCCCATCCGAACGGACAAACGCTCTACGTCACTGAAGGCGTGGGGCTCGTCGCGCGCCACGGCTCAGCACCGCGCGAGATCCGCACGGGCGATCGCGTCTTCTTCGAGCCCGGCGAAGATCACTGGCATGGTGCAACGCCGAAGCGCTTCATGACGCACATCTCAATGCTCGACGTTGATGACAACGGCAACAGCGCGATTTGGGGTGACCACGTCACGGACGACGAGTACGCCGCCGCGCCGCGAATCTAACGCTCTCGGGTGATCGACTGCGTTAGCTGGTTCCCCCGGCTTCGTCCGCTCGCGGAGCTGATCGTGCACCGCGCCCGCCGCGGCGAACTTCGTCCACGGTGAACGCGCCTCGGCGGCTCCTGATCATCGCTCGGCTCTCCCGATGGCTCAGGTACTCGTACGCGATGAGCGCTACGCACACGGCCGCAACCATGCCCAGCGCCGCGAGCGCGGGCACGTACATCGCGGCGGTGATCAGCGCGAGCAGCACAATTGCGGCCACAGGACGTCCGTGCCCGAATCCGCCTCCAATCCGAAGTCGCAGGACGACGTGCGCGGCAAAATACAGCGCAATCCCGCCGCAGAGTCCGACCGCCTCGACACCGTCGAGTGATTCACCTACATCGTGCAGCGTTGTCTTCACCCCGAACGCGAAGAGCACGATCCCACCGACCATCGGCAGATGCAGGTATGCGTATGCATCTCGAGCCAGCGCCGCCCGCGACGCGCCGGTCAGTTCCGCGAGCCGCGCTTGCACCACGTACGTTGACCAGTCGAAGTACGACCACCAGACGCACGCAGCCACGGTGAACCCGAGGAGTGCGGCGATGATCACGCCGTTCGTAAGTGCTGCTCCGGTCGCACCCACGCCGATCGCCACGATCGACTCGCCAAGCCCGATGATAATGACCAGCCCGTACCGCTCGACGAAGTGATCGGGCGAGATCGTCCATCCTCGCATTCCGTACATCAGCGGGCCGACATAGATAACTACAAGCGCAGCGCACCACAGCGCTATCCGGGCGGGATCGTGCACGAACGCCGCGCAGACTAGGAGCGTGCAAGACAGCAGGGCGCCGGGTGCCAATCTTTCGATGGGGCGCATCAGGTCCCGATCCTTACGACCCGCGAAGGCGAGCAGCACGAGCTGGAGCCCGCGGACGACCGAGTACGCGATCGCAAACGTCAGCGCATCGGGTCCGAAAGCGGTGGGCGTCGCGAGCGAGACGACGAGCATCGCTGCGATCGCGGCGAATACGGCGAGCCGGACAGCACCTTCTTCCGGGTCCAGCCGGTTCGTCAACCAGGCGTAGGAAGACCACGCCCACCACAGTGCTCCAAGCAGCAGCAAGCCCCGCAGCAGCCCAGTCCACGTCGCGTCGTTCGACACGAAGCTCGATACCTGCGTGATCGCGTAGATGAACACCAGGTCGAAGAACAGCTCCAGCGCGGTGACGCGCTGTAGATTCGCCGTCTCACCGTCGACCGAACGTGGGGCACTCACAAGATGAGCCTACCGCGCGACGCGCCGAGCCAAATGGACCGACTCACTTACTGACTGAGCGACTGAAGTGACTTGAGCGATACCGCTACGGACACGGCGATGGCTGCGTAAACGCCCAGTCCAGCAGCCGCTCCGCGTCCGCATACCGATCCTGGCTCCGCATCACCGATGCGACAATCCGCCGGCCGTCCCGCGTCGCCGATGCCACCATCGTCTGCTGCGCCTGCTCCGTGTACCCGATCTTCACGCCGTCCGCGCCCTGGTACTCCGACAGGAAGCGGTTGCCGTTCCACACCGGCGGACCGTCCCATTTCGGCTGCCACGAGAGCGTCGAGACGATCTCCCGCAGCGTGGGGTTCTGCATGACATAACTCGCGAGAATCGCCATGTCGTACGCGCTTGAGTACAGCTTATTGTCGTATAGCCCGTGCGGGTTCGTGAAATGCGTGTCATTCAGCGCCAGCGACGCCGCCTTGTCGTTCATCATCTCCACGAACTTATCTTGCGACCCGCCCACGCCCTCCGCGATCGCGATCGCAGCGTCGTTACCGGACGGCAGCAGCAGGCCGTACAGCAGGTCCAGCAGCGACAGCTGCATCCCCGGCTTCAGCCCCATGATCGTCGAGCCGGTGTCGTCGTAGAGCTTCTGCCCGTCGACGTGCGCGGTGATCAACGTGCTCGTGTCGGCTAGTTCGATCGCGACCGCCGCCGTCATGAGCTTCGTCAGGCTCGCCGGCGGCAGCGTCAGATGCTCCGCTCGCCCGTAGAGCAGCGCCCCGCACGACGAGTCGATCACGGCAATCGACAGCGCGCTGACGAAGGGAAGTCCCGCGGGCTCCGTCGGCACAGCCGTCGCTGACGTGATCGCCTGGATAGCTGAGTCCCCGCCGCCCGACGCCGCTGCGGCCGGCGCACACCCGTCGGTACACGCTCCCGATGCCAGATGCCCGCCGAATGCGGAGCCGGCCACCCAGCCGGCCGTCAGCGCAACGGCCGTCAGCGCCAGCCCCAGCACAACCGCACCCACCCCGCCACGGGTCGCACGGTCGGATCTTCGCATTGTTGCCGCGAGTATATCGGCGCTCGCCGTCCCATGCCCAGATCTCGATCAGGCAAACGAACAGTTCCGCCACGTTCCGTAGACCAGTTGACGCAACGATTGACACGTTACGCCCGACGCGGATACTTTGAATCGCGCAGTCGAATCGCATCGTGCGGACGGCAAGCGCGAGAAGTAGGACGACGAAACAACCAGGCTGCTTGGATCTTCGCGACCGAGACGGCACATACAGCGCAAACGCGCCTCGTGATGCCTCTTCGGTTCGTGAAGAGGCATTCTTCATGCTCGAGGCTATGCAGTGCGCACGATCCTGAAGAGCAAGATCCACCGCGCGACCGTCACGCAGGCTGACCTCCACTACGAGGGCAGCATCACGATCGACACGGCTCTGATGGAAGCGGCCGACATCCTGCCGTACGAGCAGGTCCACGTCCTCGACGTCGACAACGGCGCTCGCCTCACGACGTATGCCATCGAGGGCGAGCGCGGAAGCGGCGTGATCTGCATGAACGGTGCAGCCGCGCGTCTCGTCAGCGCAGGCGACACCGTCATCATCCTCACCTACAAGTCCGCGGACGAAGCGGAAGCGCGCGACGCCCACCCGTCGCTGGTCTACGTTAACGAACGCAACTGCATCATCCGCACTGCCCGGTGCATCGAGCCCGCGGCCGCGATCTGATCGGAGGCCCGACGATGTCCCGCATCACCACCACCGACATCCGCGACATGAAGGCCGCCGGGCGCAAGAGCGTCATGGTCACCGCGTACGATTATCCGTCCGCCCGCCTCGTCGATGCCGCGGGCGTCGACATGATCCTCGTCGGCGACACGCTCGGCATGGTCGTCCTCGGCTACGACTCCACGCTCCCCGTCACGATGGACGACATGATCCATCACACGAAGGCCGTCGTTCGCGGCAGCCAGCGCGCCCTCGTCGTCGGCGACATGCCCTTCGGCAGCTACCAGGCCGGCTGGCAGGACGCGATGAAGAACGCCGCGCGCTTCATGCAGGAAACCGGCTGTGGCGCCGTGAAGCTCGAAGGCGGCCGGCGATCTGCCGAGACTGTCAGCAAGCTCGTTGACGCAGGCATCCCCATGATGGGCCACATCGGCCTGACGCCGCAGTCCGTGAACCAGTTCGGCGGCTTCAAGGTGCAGGGCAAGACGCCCGCCGCCGCCGTCCAGCTCATGCACGACGCCCAGGCGCTCGAGCAGGCCGGCGCGTTCGCCATAGTCCTCGAGCTCGTCCCCGCGCCGCTCGCCGCACTGCTCACGGAGCGTCTCTCCATCCCCACGATCGGGATCGGTGCCGGCCCAGAGTGTGACGGACAGGTGCAGGTCTTCCACGACATGCTCGGCCTGTTCGAAGCCTTCTCGCCGAAGCACGCGAAGCGCTACGCCGACGCCGGCGAGACCATCCGCGACGCCGTCGCGAAATACGCTGACGAAGTGCGCTGCGGCGCCTTCCCGACCGCGAAGGAGAGCTTCAAGATGGACCCCGCTGCGCTCGAGGAACTGCGTCCTACACCACAGAGCGCCATCCGCCGGCGCCATGCCCTCGGCCTCGACGCCTGACGCCCGAACACATTTGCGCGTCGTCCGTACCATCGAAGAGGTGCGCGCGTGGCGCATACTGCAGCCGGGCAGCGTCGGTCTCGTCCCCACGATGGGCTACCTGCACGAAGGACACCTTTCGCTCGTCCGTCGCGCCCGCGCCGACAACGATCGGCTCGCCATTACGATCTTCGTAAACCCCACCCAGTTCGCGCCCAACGAAGACTTCGCGCGGTATCCCCGCGACGAACCCCGCGATCTCGCGCTCCTTGAAGCCGAGGGCGTAGATTTCGTTTTCGCCCCGGCCGCAGAGCAGATCTACCCCGAAGGTTTCGCGACCTACGTAACTGTCGACCAGCTGTCAGCTCGTCTCGAAGGCGCGAGCCGCCCGACGCACTTTCGCGGCGTAACGACAGTCGTTGCGAAACTCCTCAACATCGTGCAGCCGCATCGCGGCTACTTTGGTCAGAAGGACGCACAACAACTCATCCTCATCAGCCGCATGGTTCGCGACCTCAACATCCCGACGGAGATCGTCGGCATGCCCATCGTCCGCGACCCAGACGGCCTCGCCCTGAGCAGCCGCAACGTCTACCTCACGCCCGAGCAGCGCGAAGCGGCGCTAGTGCTGAACCGCTCCCTCCGTCTCGCCGAATCACGTTTCGCCGCGGGCGAGCGCAACGCAACGCGCATCCGCAACGAAGTGCATGCGGCGATCTCCGCCGAACCGCTCGCGAATATTGACTATGTCAGCGTCGCCGATCTCAGCACGCTCGAGGAGCTGACGACCATCGACGACTCGGCCCTCGTCTCCGTCGCAGTGCGCTTCGGCGCCACGCGTCTGATCGACAACACGATTCTCTCCTCGGTCCGCACATAACACTCGACACGTACTCGCGGGGACGTACGCTGATCGCGCGTCCGCTACCCATCGTTTGCGCGACGTTGATTTGTGCTGCGCAATTGCGATGGATCTGCATCATCCGCGCACGGTGTCGGAGTATTTCGGACGTTCCCTGACCGTCGTATGATCCCGCTAATCCCCCTCTTCGGGCGGGACACGCCCACATGCGCGGGACGAACCGGTGATCGAGCGGGTCGAGAGTAGGGACACTGTTGCCGCTGTCAGGATCGATGCGCGGATAGCCCGCATCGGTGCAGCCGTCGCCGCCGTCGGACTTCCCCTCGCGCTCTACATCCGCACAATGGCCCCGACCGTCTACAACATCGACAGCGCGGAGTTCGCCACCGCCGCGAAGACCGCCGGCATCCCGCACCCACCCGGATATCCGCTCTACATCATCATCGCCCACGCGTTCACTTGGCTTCCCGTCGGAGACGTCGGCTTTCGCGTCAACCTTATGTCGGCGGTATTTGGCGCGCTCGCCCTCTACTCCGTCTACTGCATCGTCCAGCGACTAACGCACGAATCGATCGCCGCGCTGGTCGCGACGTGGACGCTCGGCCTGTCGTACCCCTTCTGGGCGGACGCCGTTGTCGCCGAGGTTTACACGCTCGACGCTGCGCTCGTCGCCGGCACTTTCCTCTTCCTCCTGCGCTGGGACGACGATCGCCGCATCGAGAACCTTGTCGCGGCTGCGGTTCTCTTTGGCCTGAGCCTCACCAACCGCACGACGAATCTCCTCGCGCTCCCCGCCATCGCCCTGTTCGTCGCGCCCGCGTGGCGCGAAGATCGCCGGCGGATCACGGGCGCAGCTCTTGCCGCGATCCCGCCACTCGCGCTCTACGCATTCCTGCCGCTTCGCTCGCTCACGGGCGCGAAGTACCGATGGGGCAGCACGTACGATCTCTCCGCCGTCCGCCACCCGATCGATCTGACCGACCCGCAGATGTTCTGGGGATACGTCACCGCGCGGGTGTTCCAGCCGCTCCTCCACATGTACACGTGGCCGGACCGCATCCGTGAAGCGGCGATCTTCGGGGGTAACCTCTGGGCAGCCTTCCTTGGCGGAGGCGTGTTCGTCGCCGGCCTCGGCGTCGTCTGGCTCGCGACGCGTCGAGGACGCGCCGCCGCGCTGCTCCTGCTTGGCGCCGCGCCGTCGACGCTCTTCTTCATCAACTACGCCGCACCCGACAAGGACACGATGTTCCTCACGACCTATGTGGTGGCAGCGGTCTTTGTCGGCTGCGGCGTCGCATGGCTGCTCGCGCTGATCCCCGAGATCCAGCTCCCCGCGCCACGGCCGGCGCTGGCGGTCGGCATAGCAGCGCTCTGGGCTCTGTTGCTCGTGCAGACGAACTTCTCCCTCGTCGATGTGAGCAACGACCGCCGCGCGCCCGAGGAATCGCAGGCGCTCTTCCATGTGGCCGACCAGAACGCCGTCGTCATCGGCCGCTGGACGGACATCGCTCCTCTCGAATACCTGCAGATCGTCCAGGGCGAGCGGAAGGATCTCGCCCTCGTCCACGAATGGGCGATGACGGACGACGCCATCATCCAGATCGCGCAACACAACCTGCGCGAAGGACGCGCCGTCTACGTCTTCCGAAAGGAGTCGATCCTCGAAGACGACTTTGGGTTCTCGCCAGTCGGTGACTGGTACACGCTGACCGATGGAGGAACTAAGTTCGTGGAGGTGAAATGAAAGGAAACCGCCTCATCATTCTGGGAGTCGTCGCCGCGGTCATCATGGCGGTGAGCGCGACGGCGACAACGTTCGCCTTCGACTCCAGGTTCGACAAGCTCGACTGGACGAAGTACGGCGACCAGGCGTACGGCTACGTGCGGGCTGCGCCGAACACCGGTGACGGTGGCAGCGCCAACGACAGCTCGACGATGCGCGAGTGGCTCATCATCGGCATCGTCGGCGCCGCGGCGGTCAGCGCCGGTGGCGTGAGCCTCGCCCTGCTCCGTCGCCGCCAGGCCTAAGAGCCGAAGGTAGCGGATGCCGGCCGTCGCGCCACGGCGGCCGGCATCCTCCATCATCACCTCGTCGGCCTCCGCTATTCGTGGAGCGTCGCAGCGTGCCTGTGGTTCAATGAGCACATGCCCATCGAACCGGAGATCGCCGATGACGAGCTGATCGCTGGGGTCCGCGCGTGGCACGACGATCCGGCCTTGCCCGTACGCGTGCGCAAGCGCCGCCGCCTCCGCCCCACCGCCGGCCTCACCGGTTCATACTTCGAGCGCGTCCAGCTCGACATCGATGGCCGGCGCGTCAATGCGCTCCTGAAGCAGGGCGCCTTTCCGTACGGCCCGCAGCCCCGCGAGGCGGCCTTCTTCACGCACGTCTCGCCGGCCCTGCGCGCCCGTGCGCCTCGATGCTACGGCGTCGGCGCCTCCACCCACGGCGCCGATACCTGGGTGCTCATGGAGCGCCTGCCCCGCGGCAAGCGCCTAGTCGACTGGACCGGTGACGAGACCGAGCAGTCCCTGCGCAACCTCGCGGCCCTGCACGCTCAGTACTTCAATGATCCGCCGGACGTCCTCCCCCACCCCTTCACGCGCGACCTCGATGCCACGCTCGCGTATGTCGAAGGCGGCGCCGAAGCCCTCCGCGCGCGTTACGCCGAGCTCCCGCACTTCCCGCGCGTCATCGGCGACCGCGCCCTCACGCTCGCGGTCCAGCTCGCACGTCGCCCGGAGATCTTCCGCGGCCCACTCGAGCGCTCGCCGCAGACGCTCCTGCATGGCGACTACCATCGTGGCAATCTGCTCGCTATCGATGGTGAGCCGCAGTGCATGTTCGATTGGCAGTTCTCGTGCGTCGGCCCGCCTGCCTACGATCTCGCGGTCTTCTGGCTGTGGCTCGGCGCCGTGAACAAGCGCGGCTTCCTGCGCTTCGTCGACCGCGTCGAAGTACGCGAGCGCTGTCTGACTTGGCAGCAGACCCTCGACACCTACACGAGCGCCCTGCGCGAACTTCGCCCCGATATCGACGCCAACGCTATCGCCGCCTGCTCCGACGAGGCGCTGGCGTGGGAAGCGCTGCGCCAGGTCACGTACTTCGGTCCCGGAATGGAGACGTTCGAAGGCATGATGCGCTTCATCTATCGTGACCACCGTCGCATCGGCGGATGGTTCGCGCGTTGGCTCGGCATCGATGACGGCTGGCGGATGTACAGAGAAGTCTTTGCGACGTTCGAGCAGCGCGCCGAACGCCTCCTCGCGGCCGCTGGTACCCCACCCGAACCTGCCATCTCGCCATAGCCGCCCGTTGGCACTCGCTGATAAAATGCCGCCAACCGTGTCAATCACACCGTAGGAAGCCGGCCCATAAGAAATGTCCGGACACTCTAAGTGGTCGCAGATCAAGCGCCAGAAGGGCGTCGCCGACGCCCAGCGCGGCCAGCTCTTTACGAAGCTCGCCCGCGAGATCATCATCGCCGCCAAGGCCGGCGGCCCTGACCCCAACGCCAACTTCCGCCTCCGCTTGGCGGTCCAGAAGGCGCGCGAGAACAACATGCCCGCCGACAACATCGATCGCGCCATCAAGCGCGCCGTCGGCGGCGGCGATGGCGTCGAGCTCGCCGAGGTCACCTACGAAGGCTACGGTCCCTCCGGCACGGCGATCCTTGTCGAGACCGCCACCGACAATCGCAACCGCACGGTCGCCGAGATCCGCAACGTCTTCACCCGCGCGGGCGGCAACCTCGGCGAAGCCGGCTCCGTCGCCTGGAACTTCGAGTCGCGCGGAGTCATCACCGTCCCCGCCAACGGCCGCGACCCCGACGACGTCGCGCTTCAGGCCATCGACGCTGGTGCCGAGGACGTGCAGGTCAGCGATGGCGCGATCGAGATCTACACCGGCCCCGCTGACCTCGAGCGCGTGAAAAAAACCCTCGAACAGAATGCCATTCCCGTCGACTCGGCAGAAACAGCCCGTGTCGCGAAGAACAGCGTCCAGCTCGACGAGCGGACCGCCGTCCAGATGCTACGCCTGGTCGAAAAGCTCGAAGGGCTCGACGACGTCCAGAAGGTCTACTTCAACGCCGAGATCCCGGACGACGTGTTCGCGTCGTACACCGGCTGACGTTTGGCCCGCGCCGAATTCCCGGCAATAATCCTCGGCATCGACCCCGGCACCCGCGTGACCGGTTGGGGCGTCGTCGCGCTCGATGCCGGCGAACCCCGTGCCATCGCCAGCGACGTCATCGCCCCGAAGGCGAGCCTGCCGCTCGAGCAGCGGCTGCACGCCATCTTCTCCGACCTCCGCGACGTCATCGCCGCGCACCGGCCCACCGCCGTCGCCGTCGAGGAGCCGTTCGTCGGAGCCAACGTCCGCTCCGCCATGGCGGTCGGCGAAGCCCGGACTGTCGCCATCCTCGCCTCCACACTCGCGGGCCTGCCCGTCCACCATTATCCGCCCGCCCGCGTGAAGCAGGTCGTCGCCGGCTACGGCCGCGGCGACAAGGCCCAGGTGGCCGAGATGCTCCGCCTCCAGCTCGGCATGGACGCCCCGCCCGCGGATCTGAACGCCAGCGACGCATTGGCGGTCGCACTCTGCCACGCGATCACCTGCCGCGCCGAAGCGCTCGTCTCCGCCGTCCAAACTAGCCCTCGTACGAATCAATAACCACAAATCACTACCGGGCAGGATCACAATTCACCGCTCGGGAACTGGCGATTCGGGGGTAACATCTCGCTGCTTCCAGGCGTTGTATCTGCAGACACCCGCCTGAAAGCGCTGCGAGGAATGCTCTTGATGGTCCACCAGCCCCACCTGAACACCCGAAATGTCTCGCTCGTCATGCTCGCGGCGTTCGCGGCGGCTGGGCTCTGGCTCTTCGCTCCCTGGAGCAGCTTCGGCGGCGGCGGTTCGTCTTCCGGCTCCGGCGGCTCATCCGGTGCCAGCGCGTCCGCGAAGCCCTCGCTCCACACCGATGGCGCCGCCCAGATTGATGTTCAGGACAACACCGTCACGCACCTCGTCGTGCCGATCACCGTGGATGGCGTGTCCGTCCGCCTTCCCGAAACCGCTGGCGTCCTCCGCGCCGAGACCTCGCTCAGCGAGAGCGCGGCCGCAGCTGTTCCCGGCACCTATTCCGTCAACCGCCTCGATGGCAACGGCGACGACTCCCTCGATCCGGGCGAGCACGCTCAGCTCGTGGTTGACCTTCCCTCCCCGTCGAGCGTCCACCCGGGCAACCCGCTCCGCCTCGTCATCGACACCGCCGACGGCGACCGCCTTCCGATCGAGGACGTGATCCGGTAAGCCCGGCGTCGCCCGCCGAAGCCCCACGTTTCATCGTCTTCTGCCGAACGGATAGAATTCGTACGTGCCAGGAGGTGGCCCCGCTGCTCCGAATCTTCAAGCGTACCCCCGAAACTGACCAGAAGACCGAGGAAGCCCTCGAGCGGACCCGCAAGGGATGGTTCAGTAGCATTTCGGGACTCTTCGACCGCCCGAAGATCGATGACGAGCTCTGGGATGAGCTGGAAGAGCTCCTCATCGGCGCTGACACGGGCGTCTCCACCACGCAAAAGGTCCTGGGCGAAGTCCAGAAGCGCGTCGAAAAGGAGCGTATCAAGGACGGCGAGGCCGTCCGCGATGCCCTGAAGCAGGAACTCGTCGCTATCCTCGAGGCAGGCGCCGAGAAGGGCCGTATCTGGGGTAGCGAGGACGGCGCCTCACCGAACGGCCGGCCGAAGATCATCCTCGTCGTGGGCGTGAATGGCACCGGCAAGACCACCAGCATCGCCAAACTCGCCCAGTCCTACCGCGAAGATGGCGAGAAGGTCGTCGTCGCCGCCGGCGACACCTTCCGTGCCGCCGCGATCGAACAGATCAAGAGCTGGGGCAACGTCGTTGGCGCCGAAGTCGTCGCCCACAAACAGGGCGCCGACCCCGGCGCCGTTGTCTTCGACGCGCTGTCCGCCGCCGACAGCCGCAACGCCGACGTCGTCCTCATCGACACGGCCGGCCGCCTCCACACGAAGTTCAACCTCATGGAGGAACTCGGCAAGATCCGCCGCATCATCGAACGCAAAGTCCCGGAAGGGCCGGACGAAGTCCTGCTCGTCCTCGATGCCACGACCGGCCAGAACGCGCTCGTCCAGGCGAAAGCGTTCGCCGAAGTCGTCCCGATCACAGCCCTGTGCCTTACGAAGCTCGATGGCACATCGAAGGGCGGTATCGTCTTCTCCGTCGCGGATCAACTCCAGATCCCGCTGCGCTTCATCGGGACGGGCGAGAAGCCCGAGGACCTCACGCCCTTCGACGCGGAAGAGTTCGTCGAAGCGCTGTTCCAGTAGGCAAGTGATCGCAGAAGCCACAGCAACCATCCAGAAAGTTCACCACGGCCTCGGATCGCCGCACCCTCAGCGAGCTGCCGCATGAACGAAGCGATCCGCTGGTGGCTCGTCCTGCAGGTGACGGCGCTCGTGATGCTGCCGCTCTGCCTGACGATGTTCCGTCGCCTCCCCGATCGCGGCTACGCGCTCTCCAAACCGTTCGGCCTGCTCTTCCTCGCCTACACGTTCTGGATGCTCAACAGCCTCCACGTGGTCCCGAACACCGTCGGCGGAATCGTCTTCGCCCTGATCGTGCTCGGCGTGATCTCAGCCGCGTTCGCGTACAACGCCCGCGACGAGCTCCGAGAATGGATCGTCGGCCACTGGCAGTACATCGTCGGTGTCGAAGCGCTGCTGCTCGTCGTCTTCGCGCTCGCCGTGTGGCTGCGATCGACCGTCGGCGCGGCGAGCGTCACCGAACAGCCGATGGACCTGATGTTCGTGAACGCCGCCTTCCGCGCAGATCACTTCCCGCCGAAGGATCCGTGGCTCGCCGGCCACGACGTCTCGTATTACTACTTCGGCTACCTCATCGTCGCGATGATCGGACGCTTCGCCGGCGTCTCGCCGTCGATCGCCTACAACATCGGATTCGCCACGATCGCGACCCTCGCGCTCGTCGGCGCCGCCGGCATCG
>CAZAPT010000022.1:0-61115 GCA_964487335.1 uncultured Dehalococcoidia bacterium | reverse complement strand
AGCTGAACTACGACGGCAAGGTCTTCAAGCTCGCGCGCGGCTTCACGATGCAGTTTCCGTCGTTCCGAGAGCACATCCCGACCTACATCGCGTCGATCACGCCGAAGAGCATGGTGCAGACAGGCGAGGTCGCGGACGGCTGGATCCCGATCTACTGGCCGAAGGACAAGATCAGGGACGGCGTCAATACGATCATGGAGGGCGCAAAGAAGGCTGGGAAGCAGCGGAGCGACATCACCGTCGCGCCGTCGATCGTCATGCAGATCACGGACGCCGGCAGCCAGGAGCAGGTGCGAGCGCAGGCCCGGGCGCCCATTGCGTTCTACGTCGGTCGCATGGGCACCTACTACTACGAGATGCTCATTCGCAACGGATTCGAGGACGAAGTGGCGAAGATCCGCGCCGGCTGGGAAGCGCGCGACCCGAAGGCTGCCGCGGCGGGCGTCTCGGACCGGATGCTCGACCAGACCGCGGTCGTCGGGCCGCTCGAGAAGTGCAAGGAAGACCTCGACGAGCGGCGCGCCCTGGGCGTCGATATGCCGCTTATCGGCATGCCGGGGCGCGATGCGACCGAGATGGGCCGGATCCTCGAGACGCTACTGACGTAGCGACGGTCGAGTCAAGCGGGCTGTCGTACCATCTGATCAATGAAGACGCCCTTCGAACCGCCGATCGAACCGATGCTCGCGAAGCTTTCGGCCGAGATCCCACAGGGCGATGGCTGGATCTACGAGCCGAAGTGGGACGGCTTCCGCGCGGTCGTCTTCTTCGACGGCGATGAGGCGTATCTCCAGAGCCGCGACCTGAAGCCGCTCGCGCGATACTTCCCCGAGCTGCAAGCAGCGCTCGCCGGTTCGCTGCCGAAACCGATGGTGCTAGACGGCGAGATCGTGATCATCGGCGAGCACGGGCTCGATTTCGATTCGCTGCTGATGCGCATCCATCCCGCCGAGTCGCGCGTGCGGAAGCTCGCGGCCGAGACGCCGTCCTCATTCGTGGCGTTCGACCTGCTCGCCGAGGGCGACGACGATCTGCGCGAGACGCCGTTCGCGGAGCGCCGCGCGCGTCTCGAGAAGGCGCTCGGCAAGCCGCGTCCGCCGGCGTACCTTACGCCAGCGACGCGCGACCGCGATCTCGCACTCGACTGGTTCGACCGCTTCGAAGGCGCAGGCCTCGATGGCGTCGTCGCGAAGCGCGCGGAGGGCACGTACCAGCCGGGCGTGCGATCGATGATCAAGGTGAAGCACCTGCGCACGGTGGACTGCGTGATCGCCGGCTTCAGGTGGAACAAGGGCGAGACCGGCAGGTCCGTCGGCTCGCTCCTGCTCGGCATGTACGGCGACGACGGCGTGCTGAACTACGTCGGCCACACGTCGAGCTTCAAGGCGAACGAGAAGCGCGAGCTGGTGTCGACGCTGGCGCCCTACGTCACGGAGGACGAGGCCGAAGGCTTCGGCGAAGGACGAACGCCGGGTGGGCCGAGCCGGTGGAAGCGCGACCAGGATCAAGCGTGGACGAGGCTGCGGCCTGAGCTGGTCGTCGAAGTGACGTTCGACTATTTGCAGGGACCGCGCTTCCGGCACGCCGCGACGTTCCGGCGCTGGCGCCGCGACAAGCCGCCGCGCGAGTGCACCTTCGACCAGATCGCGACGACCGTGCTATTCGAGCTGCAGCAGATCTTCTCGGCCTGACCCGCCGCTGTCGTTGGCGGTTGCGACGCGTGTGGATAGAATGGCGCGACACAGGTACAGGGCGATGGGGCTCGCCCGAACCGCCTTCGGGCTGATGGCTCCTACCGATATCGGTAGGGGCTTTTTCTTTTGGGGAGACTGCATGACACCGCTCTATCTCATCGTCGGCGGCGCGCTCGGGACGCTCACGCGATACTACGTCTCCGGCGCGGTCGATGATCTCGCCGGCCCGTCCGGTCTCGGCATCTTCGTTGTGAACGTCACCGGATCGTTCATCATCGGACTGTTCCTGACGGCGAGCGAAGAGCGGTTCATGTGGCCACCGGAGACCCGCATCCTGGTCGCGACCGGCTTCCTCGGCGGGTTCACGACGTTCTCGACGTTCAGCTGGGAAACGCTGCAGATGATGGAAGTGCGAAACATCGCCGGCGCGGCGCTGAACGTCGTGGGGAGCGTCGCGTGCGGGCTCGCCGCCGTGTACGCAGGGAGCATCGTCGCGCGATCGCTCTGATGGAGGACGAAGATGGACATCACCGGACCGGCGAAGATGCTGAAGATCTACATCGGCGAATCGGACAAATGGCACGGCAAGCCGCTGGCGAACGAGCTGGTCCTGCGGCTTCGCGCTGAGGGCGTTGCGGGCGCGACCGTCCTGCGCGGCGTGGAGGGCTTCGGCGCGAACAGCCACATCCACACCGCGAGCGTGCTGCGTCTCTCCGAGGATCTGCCGCTTGTCATCGAAGTCGTCGATCGCGCCGATCGCATCGAGAATGTCCTGCCGATCGTCGATGAGATGGTCGGCGACGGCCTCGTGACGATGCTCGATGTCACGGTCGTGCACTATCGGAGTCGTAGTGCCTAGCGCTTCCGCCGCTTGCTCGGCTGCACACGCGGGGGCTCGCCTTCGGCCTTCGGATAGTGCGGCGGGAGCGGCGCCTCGCCGAGTCCGGCCGCCTCTTGCTTTCGCATCAGCTCCAGCAGTGGCTCCAACGAGTAGGCGACGTCGTCAATCGCGGCGCCGGCGTCGCCGCGCTCCGCGAACCGCTTCGGCACGGTGTCGATGGTGAACGCGGCGGGATCAACGTCCGGCACTTCGTCCCAGTCGAGCGGGCACGACACCCGCGCGTCCGGCATCGGACGCACAGAGTACGCCGACGCCACCGTGCGGTCGCGGGCGTTCTGGTTGTAGTCGAGGAAGATCCCGTGGCGCTCTTCCTTCCACCACTTCGTCGTCGCGATCGCGGGGACGCGCCGCTCGACTTCGCGGCCGAGGGCGAGCGCCGCGCGGCGGACGTCGCCGAACTCCCACTTCGGCTCGATGCGCACATTAATGTGGATTCCGCGCGAACCGGACGTCTTCGGGAACCCGCGCATCCCGCAGTCCTCGAGTACCTCACGTACGCACATCGCCACTTCGCGCACGTTCGCCCACGTCGCCTCGGGCGTCGGGTCGAGGTCCACGCGCAGCTCGTCGGGATGATCGACGTCCGACGCTCTCACCGGCCAGGGGTTGAGGTCGATGCATCCTGTGTTGATGACCCACGCGAGGTCGGCGGGCTCGTCGCACACACAGAGGTTCGCGGTGCGGCCGCTCGGGAACGTGATGAGCGCCGTCTCGATCCACGGCGGCAGGTTCGACGGCGCGCGCTTCTGGAAGAACGGCTCCTCCGTCGCGCCGTTGACGTAGCGCTTGAGGACCATCGGCCGGTTGAGCACGCCGCGCAGGGCGCCGTCGGCGACGGCCAGGTAATAGTTCACGAGGTCGAGCTTCGTGTGCCCGGTCGTCGGGAAGAACACCTTGTGCGCGTTGGTGATGCTGACGGACTTCCCGTCCACGTCGATCTCGATGGGCTTGTCGGCCATGCGCTCAGGGTACTGGAAGGCGGACCCGTTCTGGCCGGTCGTCAGTCGTGCAGGGTCACCACGCCCGCACCGCCATCGATCGTGATCCTCTGGCCGTCGCGGATGCGGGACAGCGCTTCCTTGACCGCGACGACCGCCGGGATGCCGTACTCGCGCGCGGTGATCGCAGGATGCGACAGCGCGCCACCGGTCTCGGTGACGATGCCCGCCGCGATGCCAAACATCGGTGTCCACGCCGGCGTCGTCATGGTGCAGACCAGGATCTCGCCGGGCTGGAGCTGGCTGCTGTCCTCCGGTTTGTGCACGATCCGCGCCTTCCCGGTGGCGAAGCCGCGGCTGGCGGGCGATCCGCGTAGTTCATCGTCTTTTGCTTCGGGCGGCGCGGCGGGCGCCGGACCCAGTGGCGCGCCTGCGGCTGTCGCGCCTGGCGTCCCGACACGCTCCGGCGGCACGACGTCGGCGAGTCGCTGCGACGCGCGCCATCGATCCGCGACGATCGCCCTAAGGTCGGCGTCGCCGGCGGCTTCGAAGTCGGCCGGCTCGAGGTACATGATGTCTTCCGCGCCATCGATCCGTCCGGCCGCGACGAGCCGCTCGCCGATGCGCAACAGCGCGAGGCGCACTTCGCCGCACAACACCATCTGCCAGTACGCGCGTCCTTCGCGGATGGAGACGTAGCCTTCGCCCTGCGCCAGGATCTCTTCGAACTCCGCGTGCTTCTCCGCCGGCAAGCGCGCCAGCGCGCGTTCGCGCGCCTCGGCCCGCCGCTGGTCGCTCGACCTGGCCACTTCGTCGGGCGAGGGTCCGGGCGACAGCATCCGCGCGCGGACCAGCGACAACGCCGACTCGGGCCGCTCCCGCCACGTCGGCGACGTCAGCTCCCAGCCCTGCGACCGCGATCCGTGGCGCGCGATCAGCGCGTCGAACGCGCCCGTGAACGTTGCTGCGCCGTTATCGGTGCGCAGCGATGCGAGCGCACCGCTGTCCGCGCTCCGCTCGAGTATCTTCGCGACGGCCGGTGTCTTGCGGGCGAGTTCCGCCAGCTCCCAGATCTCGCGGTCGATGGCCTGCGTGGCGTTCTCGCCGCCCTGCACCACTTCCTGCGCCGCAAGGGAGCCGTCGTCCGATTCGCCGTCAGCGAGCAGCGCCGTCAGCCGCATGCCGGGCTCGAACATCAGCGCGAGGCAGGTGAACGTCTGGTGGAAACCGTACGCCCAAATCTCGGCGATCTGACTCAGCGACGTGTTCCCATCCATCGCTGCGAGGTCTCTGCACGCGCCTTCGATCCGTGGCTGGCAGTACTTCTCCCACAGCGCGAGCGCGCCGCCGTGCTACTGCGAGACCTCGCGATACCGCATGCCCATCCGCAGGAGTTGCATCGGCTCGGGCATGGTCTCGCGCGCGTAGGGGAACGGTCCGACGAACTGGAAGCGATAGAACATCGGCGGCGCGTCCATCGCGAGCTCCGCCCACGCCCGGTCGATGCCTTCGCCCCAGTGCTTCTGGAGCCACAGCTCCATCGGCGGCATGGGTGAGACCCAGTGTTCGCTGTCGCGCACCCACTCGAAGGCGTCGGCGCCGTCGTGCGCCCACTCGAATGGGATCTCCGTCCCATCCTCGGCGACAGCCACCGGCGTCGTTCCAGCCGAAGTCATCGTCAATCCCGCCTCATGTCGGACTCGCCGTAGGCGAGAGTATGCGGTCGGATGAAGGCGTGGGCAATCTCAAATCGAACGTGCTTCGGCAGCGCCTCAGCGCCCGTCTAGTCTCGCTCTCCAGCTTCAAATTTCCATTCGCGGGACTACGTCCGATCGTTCTTGACACTACCCCATACCCGATGTAGATTCCCGATTGATACGGGATTCACAAAGTGCGCCTCCTCGACACGTAGCGCACGCTGCCGTCGCAGAGGCCCGCCGAGGAGACTTCCCCCTACGTGGAGCTGCTCTACAACCTCCCGGTCCCGTGGGCACCCGACGCTCTGGAACTCGTATACGTGACGGCCACCCTGGGCGTGTCGTTCGCCATCATGGTGGCCTTCGGATTCTGGTGGTCGCGCTAGCGGAAGGGGATTGCCGATGGCGATGACGGAGCACCCGAAACAGCCCGGCTTCGGCGAGTGGCTGTACGACAAGCTCTTCCACAACTACATCTGGAGCTCGGTCTTCCGCTCCGGGTACCCCAACACTCCCCGCAACCAGATGCTGGCGGTGGCGACCAACGTCTTCCTGCACCTGCACCCGACGCGCATCCACAAGACCCACGTGAAGATCACCCACACCTACTGCCTTGGCGGGCTGAGCTTCTTCATGTTCCTGGGGCTCACGGTCACCGGCGTGATGCTGATGTTCTACTACGTGCCTTCGGTGGACCGCGCCTACACCGACGTGCAGTCGCTCGAGACGAACATCCGGTTCGGCATCCTGATCCGCAACCTGCACCGGTGGATGGCCCACGCGATGGTCATCACGGTGCTCCTGCATATGATGCGCGTCTTCTACACCGGCGCGTACAAGCCCCCGCGAGAGTTCAACTGGGTCGTCGGCGTGATCTTGCTGGTGCTGACGCTGCTGCTCTCGTTCACCGGCTACCTGCTGCCGTGGGACCAGCTGGCCCTCTGGGCGATCACCGTGGGGACGACGATCGCGGGCGCGGCGCCGATCCTCGGCGGGCAGTCGCGGTTCGTGCTCATCGGCGGCGTGGAAGTGGGGCCGAGCGCGCTTATACGCTTCTATACGCTGCACGTGATCGCCTTACCGCTGCTGGCGGCGATCTTCATGTCAGTGCATTTCTGGCGGATTCGCCGCGACGGCGGGCTCGCCCGGCCGCTCTAGGGAGGCGTTGAGCGCATGGCGGTAGCCGTACCGGCTGCAGGCGCACGAGAGACCGTCCGGCAGAAGCGCGAGCGGGACCAGGAGTTGCTCGTCTGGCCAGACCTGGTCTTCGTCGAGTTCATCTGCGCGGTGCTGTTCACCATCACGTTCGTCATCCTCTCGACGTTCTTCAATGCGCCGCTGTTGAACAAGGCGAACGCCGGCATCACGCCCGACCCGTCGAAGGCGCCGTGGTACTTCATGAACCTGCAGGAGCTGCTCCTACACATGGACAAGGGGCTCGCCGGCGTTATCGTGCCGACGGTCCTGCTCATCGGACTGATGACGGTCCCATACATCGACCGCGGCAGCGAAGGCCAGGGCGGATGGTTCGCTACGCCAAACGCCATCCGGATCACGTTCTTCAGCTTCGTGTGGTCGTCCGTCTGGATCGTCTGGCTGATCCTGTGGGACAACCAGAGCCACGTGCGCGTATACACTCACCTGCCGCAGCTCTGGGGAAGCGACACGCGCCTCAAGTGGCTGGGAGACAAGAACCCGTTCGACGGCTGGTATGGCGAAGGCGCGTTCAAGGCGATGTGGGACTTCATCTTCCTGAAGGACCGCCTGTCGCTGGCCAACGGCGGATGGAAGTGGAGCGTGCCGGTCCCCTTCCAGCCCGGATCCGGCGCGCACGACGGACGGCTGAACTGGCCACAGGACTTCTCGCAGGTGCCGGTGCCGTTGAATGGCACGTGGCTCTTCTACTGGGGCCCGCCGTCGAACGCGCCCGGCTGGTTTCAGCACGTGTACTGGTACGACTCTGACTTGAACATCCCAAAGATCATCGCCGAGTTCGGCATGCCGCTGCTCGCGATGATCGGCCTGCCGCTACTGATGATCTTCATCCTCAAGCGGTTGGGCTGGGCGCACACGATGCGCGACAACCTGATCGCCATCTTCACTGGGTTCATCCTTGTGTACTTCGCGCTGACGATCGTCGGCGCGGCGTTCCGCGGCCACGCGCAGAACCTGGTGCCGTACTGGAACGTGCCGAACCTCGACAAGGACCCGCACATCGAGCGCCAGGTTGCGCCGCCGGCTGATCCCGGCTACGTGATCGCGCATCACACCACCACGGGAAGTGAGTTGCATGCCTGACGAAGGCGTTGACGAGGAGCAGGCGCAGGGCGCCGAGAACCGCGAAGAACTGGCCGCTGGGGCGGAGGCCGTCGCGAAGGCGCCGCCGGCTGACACTGGCAAGCGCGCCGCACCGCCTGAGCGGGCCGTCGCGCGTAAGACCGAGGGTCAGAACGGCGCGGTTGCCACTCCCGCGACGCACGCGGTCGTCATCGCGCAGCCGAAGGGCGTCGGTCCGGCGCTGCCGAAGGTCTCGCGGCGAGGAGTCCTTCGTACCGGTTTCTTCGCCGGAATCGGCGCGATGCTGCTCGGTATCGGCGTCACCATCCTGAACTCGGTCTACCCGCGGCACGTGGCGACGCTTACCGGGAAGTTCACGGTCGGGAAGCTGAGCAATCTGAATCCCGGCGACAAGCAGGACCACCTGATCCTCGTCCCAGACCCGAACAATCCACTGGAGTCGCTCGAGGCGAAGATCTACCTGGTGCGGCTCAATGCCGAGCAGGCCGCCCGGAACGTCGGCTCGCAGGAGGGCATGGTCTACGCCTTCTGGCGGAAGTGCCCCCACCTAGGGTGCACGGTGCCCTTCAACCCCTCGTACACCTTCACCGACCCGCGGAACGGCCTGACGTATTCCGGATGGTTCAAGTGCCCGTGCCACGGCTCAACCTACGGTGACGACGGATACAAGGTCTTCGGCCCGGCGCCGCGCGGACTCGACACGTTCGCGCTGACGATCGACGGCGACGACCTGATCGTTGACGTCGGCAAGGTCACGCGCGGCGCGGACCCGGCGGACCCGGTGGCGCAGGGACAGCGCGGCGTGGTGCCGCCCTCGGCATGATGGCAGCAGCTAGAATGGCCGGTCGGAGCGGATGAACACACAGAAGCAGATCATCGTCATGGTCGTGCTCGTGTTCATTGCCGTGCTGGCGACCGGCGCCTATACGCTGTGGGATCCATCACGGGCGTCGGACGCGCGCGCGACGCAGCTAAACAAGACCGTGGATCGCGGCGCATTCACCTTCTCGCAGAACTGCCGGGTCTGCCACGGCGACGCCGGCGAGGGTGGGGCGAAATCCAACCGCCTGACGCAGGCGCCGCCGCTGAACCGTCCCGACCTGCAGGGGGTGAAGAACGGCGCCGTCGACGATGTCGAGAAGATCAACCAGTTCAAACGCGTGTATTACACGATCACTTGCGGCCGCGTCGGTACGCCGATGCCGACGTGGGGCAACACGCAGGGCGGCCCGCTGAACGACGAGCAGATCAAACAGCTCACCACCATGATCACCGAGGGGACCGGCTGGGACGCCGCGCAGAAGTACTCGATCGAAGGCGCGCCCGAGTTCGGCATCAACACTGGCTCAGACGCGTTCGCGCTCGCGCTCGCCGAGCCGCTCGACGCTGCTTCCACGGACGTCGTGCTGAACCACGTCACGGTGAAGGGCGCGCCCGTCGTCGGCAAGGGCGCGCGGCTGCAGATCAACTACCCGGGCAAGACGCCCGATGACCCCGGACAGTACGAGCTGATGCTGGTGCAGGACGTCAACAAGGACACGAACACCGTCACCGTCGAGCGCCATCTTGGGACGACGAAGGCGCAGGCGTACCCCGCCGACACACCCGTATGGGTGCCGCCGATCCCGCCGGACCCGCCGTCGATCACCGGCAAGGACAGCAGCCTTCCGTGCGGGCAGAACCTTCCACCGGCGAGCAGCGCTGCCGCCGGCACCCCTGCCGCCGAGGCGCCATCGACCAACCTCACGATCACCGCGCAGGGCACGGCGTGGGACAAGAGCACGCTGACCGCAGTCGCCGGCCAGCCGCTGACGCTGACGCTGAACAACAACGACAACGGCGTGTCTCACAACATCCACTTCTTCCAGGGCGCGGACAATACCGGCGCGAGCGTTGCGCAGACCGATATCGCCCAAGGCGTGACGACCGAGACGCTGAACTTCGGACCGCTCGCCCCTGGCGACTACTACTACCAGTGCGACGTCCATCCGACACAGATGACGGGGACGCTGACCGCGAAGTAGCCGCTTGACGCTTCGAATCGAGCGAAACTAGACTCTTTACACGGGAAATGCGCTTCGGTAGCGCATCCTGACGAGCAATGAACTGTCCGGGAGGGGACCGGTGGCCAACCAGGTCGGCAAGCGTTACCAGTGCAGCAAGTGCAACTCCGAGATGATCGTCACGAAGGCGGGTGAGGGCGCCCTCTCGTGTTGCGGCGCGCCGATGCAGCAGAAGAACTGAGGGGGAGACGTGGCTAACCAGCTCGGAAAGCGCTTCCAGTGCGAGAACTGCGGCACCGAAGTCCTGTGCATCAAGCCCGGCGAGGGCGAGGTGGAGTGCTGCGGCGTCGCGATGCAGCTCCAGCAGCCGAAGGTGCTGCCGTCCGCGGACTGAGCACTCCTCCGGCGTAGCGGCCGGCCCATTCGGCCCGCGTGCCCAACTACTCCGAATAAGAAGAAGCGGCCGACACGTCGGCCGCTTCTTGTATCGGCGCTCCCCCGTATCGGCGAGCTGCCTGGCTTCGCCCTCCATCCGGGCGCCGGCGGGGTGCGCCACTGGGTGAAGAGACCACGAGCGCGTCCGGCGCCGGGCGGGCGGCGCGCGCGCTCACAGCCTCACTATCGGCCGTTAGCCGCCCGATCCTGAGCAGCTTGGAGAGGAATCTGTCGCGTTTGACAGCTTCGACATGCCGCCGATATACTCCGGCCCTATACAGGCGTCGAAGCGCAATAGTAGGTCCGCGAACGACGCAGAGCGAGCCGGCGATGGTGTGATGCCGGCGGTACGGGCGGACCGAACTCAGCGTGGAGCCGCCGGGGTGAGCCCGAACGGACAGCCCCGGCCGGTCGCGACCGTTATCGCGCTCCGAGAGGGTCTTCGCCATGGCGGAGGCCAAGAAGGGTGGCACCGCGGGCCATGACCCGTCCCTTTGTGGGCGGGTTTTTCGTTAGCCCGCGATGCCGAGAACGAGAATGATGGGTATGCGACGACGCACGGCTTCTCTCCCGGAGGTCACACCGGCCTCGGCGCGCTTCCAGCAGCGCCGCGGCCGCGCCGTACTTCGCCCTCTCCTTAGGGGACTACCGCTGCCGACGGTAGCGCTGCTCCTCGTCCTGTAACGTCCTCGGGCCGGACATAATCATAGTTCGGGCGCCGGGGACGAGACCGACGCACCGATGAACAGCTTTGCCCGCCGAAATCGCGGGCTGACGGGAGAACCGACATGACGACGAAGATCAAGGGCGCCGAAATCATCATGGAGTCCCTCCGGAAGGAGGGGGTCGACATCATCTTCGGCTACCCGGGCGGCGCGAACCTGCCGATGTACGACGCGCTCCACAAATACCCCGACATCAAGCACGTCCTCGTGCGCCACGAACAGGGCGCCGCGCATGCCGCCGACGCGTATGCGCGTGTGGCCGGCAAGGCCGGCGTGTGCTGGGCGACCTCCGGCCCGGGCGCGACGAACCTCGTTACCGGCATCGCGAATGCGTGGATGGACTCCGTGCCGCTGGTGTGCATCACCGGGCAGGTGGTCTCGTGGCTGCTCGGCCGCGACGGCTTCCAGGAAGCCGACATCACCGGCATCACGATCCCGATCGTGAAGCAGAACTGGCTGGTGCTCGATGTCGAGGACATCGCCCCGACGATCGCCGAGGCGTTCCACGTTTCGACGACCGGCCGCCCCGGCCCGGTGCTCGTGGACATACCGCGCGACGTGCAGCAGCAGCTGGCGGAGTTCCACTATCCGGAGAAGGTGACGCTAACGGGCTACCAGCCAACGACGGTGGGACACCCGAACCAGGTGAAGAAGGCGGCGCAGCTCATCGACGAGTCGGAGCGGCCGCTGATCCTCGCGGGACACGGCGTCGTCATCTCGCGCGCCGCGGAGGAGCTGCGCGAGGTCGCCGAGAAGGCGCAGATTCCGGTCATCAACACGCTGCTCGGCCTCGGTGGCTTTCCCGGCACGCATGAGCTGTTCATGGGCATGCCGGGCATGCACGGCATGTACTGGAACAACATCGGCATCCAGGAGGCGGACCTCGTCATCGGCATCGGCATGCGCTTCGACGACCGTGTCACCGGATCGCTGAAGGACTTCGCGCCGAACGCGAAGATCATCCACATCGACATCGACCCGGCGGAGATCGGCAAGAACGTGAAGACGATGGTGCCCATCGTCGGCGACGTGAAGAACGTGCTGACGCAGCTGCTGCCGCACCTACAGCCCGCGCGGCACGACGCATGGCGCGCGCGACTCGCCGAGTTGCGGCGCGATCATCCGTCGATCGCGATCCCGGAGACGGACAAAATCCTGCCGCAGTACGTGATCAAGAAGATCTACGAGAAGTCCGGTCCGGAGGCGTACTACGCGACCGGCGTCGGGCAGCACCAGATGTGGGCGGCGCAGTTCTTCTGGAGCGATCACAACTATTCGTTCGTGACCTCGGGCGGCCTTGGCACCATGGGCTTCGAGGTGCCGGCGGCGATCGGCGTGCAGTTTGCGCGGCCGCGGGACACGGTGTGGGCGATCTGCGGCGACGGCGGCTTCCAGATGACCGCCCACGAGCTGGCGCTCTGCACCGAGTACGAGCTGCCTATCAAGTTCGCCATCATCAACAACAACTACCTGGGGATGGTCCGCCAGTGGCAGGACGAGTTCTACCAGGGCAACAAGCAGTCGGTGCGGATGTTCCAGCCCGACTTCGTGAGGCTCGCCGAGGCGATGGGCATCACCGGCATCCGCGTCAGCGACAAGGCGATGGTCGAGTCGTCGATCGAGGCGGCGCTGCGGCACCCGGGCGCCGTGCTCATCGACTTTCAGGTCGAAGACGTCGAGAACTGTTACCCGATGATGCCGCCGGGGGTGAGCCTGTCCGATACGATCGACCAGCCGAAGGTCCGAGAACCGGAGATGGCACGATGAGCGCAAGACTGCACACCATCGTCGCGCTGGTCGAGAACCGGCCCGGCGTCCTGAACAAGATCGCCAGCAAGTGGCGCCAGCGTGGGTTCAACATTGAGAGCCTCACGGTCGGACACAGCGAAGTGCCCGGGTTATCGCGCATGACCTTCACCGTCGATGGCGCGGCGCACGACGTCGAGCAGGTCACGAAGCAGCTCTACAAGGTCATCGAGGTCGTGAAGATCACCGACGTCTCCGACGAACAGACCGTCGCCCGTGAGCTGGCGCTGATCAAGGTCGCGGCGTCGAAGGAGACGCGCAGCGCGATCATCGAGATCGTCGATGTCTTCCGCGCGAAGATCGTGGATGTCGCGGTGGACGCGCTGGTGGTCGAAGCCACCGGCACGGAGGACAAGATCGATGCCATCGTCGGCATGCTCACGCCGTATGGGCTGAAGGAGCTGGTGCGCACCGGCCGCGTGGCGATGGTGCGCGGCGCTACCTCGACGGTCGTCGCGCCGTCGGTGAACGGCGCAACGCATCGCTACCGCTCGGCCGGCGAGGGCAAGGCGAAAGTCGGAAGCTTAATTTAGAACTCGCACGGGCGAGTGGAAGACCGGGACCGAGACGAATGCCGCAGATGTACTACGACAAAGACGCCGACCTGTCCGTGCTCAAGGGCAAGACGATTGGCGTCATCGGCTTCGGCAGCCAGGGGCACGCGCACGCGCTGAACCTCCGGGACAGCGGCTGCGAGGTCATCGTCGGCCTGTACCCGGGATCGAAGTCCTGGAAAAAGGCCGACGACGGCGGCCTGCGGGTCGGGTCAGTCCGCGAAGTGGCGGAACAGGCCGACATCATCATGATGACCGTCCCGGACCAGGTCGCGAAGGACGTCTACGACAAGCACATCGCCGACGCGTTGCGGCCGGGAAACATGGTGATGTGGGCGCACGGCTTCAACGTGCACTACGGCCAGGTGAACTCCCCGGACGACGTAGACGTCACGATGGTCGCGCCGAAGGGCCCCGGCCATCTCGTACGCCGCGTATACACCGAGGGCGGCGGCGTGCCGGCGCTGTTCGCAGTGCACCAGAACGCGACGGAGCAGGCGCGGCAGATCACACTGGCGTACGCGAGCGGCATCGGCGCGGCCCGAGCGGGCGTGCTCGAGACGACGTTCAAGGAAGAGACGGAGACCGATCTCTTCGGCGAGCAGTCGGTGCTGTGCGGCGGGACGACCTCGCTGGTGAAGGCGGCGTTCGAGACGCTCGTCGAAGCGGGCTACCAGCCGGAAGTGGCGTACTTCGAGTGCATGCACGAGCTGAAGCTGATCGTCGACCTGATGCACGAGGGCGGCATGGAGTACATGCGCTACTCGATCAGTGACACGGCCGAGTACGGCGACTACACGCGTGGGCCGGTGGTCATCGACAAGCATGTGAAGGACAACATGCGCGGCGTGCTCAGGCAGATCCAGGACGGCAGCTTCGCCCGAGAGTGGATCCTCGAGAACCAGGCCGGCCGCCCGAGCTTTAACGCGCTCCGGCGGATGAACGCCGAGCACCCGATCGAAGAAGTAGGCGCGGAGCTGCGTGGCATGATGGCGTGGCTGAAGAAGAGCCGGTGATCAGATGTTGATGCTCGGCCGGATCCTGTTGCTCACACTTCTCCCGCCCTCGTCCGCATAGACGCGCGGACGGAGGGCGCTTCGAGCGGAACGAAGACGCACGCGCCGATGCAGCGCGACGAACAGGAGCAAGAGCAATGGACAAGGTCATCATCTTCGATACATCTTTGCGGGACGGCGAACAGTCGCCGGGCGTAGCCCTCACCACCACCGACAAGCTGGAGATCGCGCACCAGCTCGCGAAGCTGGGCGTCGACGTCATCGAGGCGGGGTTCCCGCGTACGTCGGCCGGCGACCTCGAGGCGGTCCGTACGGTCGCGCGCGAGGTTCGCGGGTGCCAGATCGCGGGGCTCGCGCACGCGAATCCCGACGCCGTGGATGACTGCTGGGAAGCGGTAAAGGGCGCAGAAGCGCCGCGCATCCACGTCTTCCTGTCGAGCTCTGACATCCACATCATGCACCAGCTCGTGAAGGACAAGGAGACGGTGCTCGAGATGGCGCGCTCGATGGTGGCCCGCGCGAAGGGCTACTGCAGTGACGTCGAGTTCAGCCCGATGGACGCCACGCGCAGCGACCGCGAGTACGTCTACTGGATGCTCGAGCAATGCATCGCCGCCGGCGCGACGACGGTGAACATCCCGGACACCGTCGGCTACGCGATCCCGGAGGAGTTCGCCCAGTTCATCATCGACATCAAGAACAACGTGCCGAACATCGACAAGGCGCGCATCTCGGTGCATTGCCACAACGACCTCGGCATGGCGGTGGCCAACTCGCTCGCCGCGGTGCAGGCGGGCGCGCGCCAGATCGAGACGTGCGTGAACGGCATCGGCGAGCGTGCCGGCAACGCCTCGCTCGAAGAGGTGGCGATGGCGATCAAGACGCGCAAGGACTTCTTCGGCGTCGAGACGAACATCAACACGAAGGAGCTGTATCGCACGAGCCGTCTGATCGCTGACCTCACGGGTATGAGCATCCAGCCGAACAAGGCTATCGTCGGGGCCAACGCATTCCGGCATCAGTCGGGCATCCACCAGGACGGCATCCTGAAGATGCGCGAGACGTACGAGATCATGGACGCGAAGGACATCGGCTGGCCGACGGGTGGAGCGGAGATCATCCTCGGGAAGGTGTCCGGCCGCCACGGCTTCAAGGCACGCATCGAGCAGCTTGGCTACGAGCTGACGCAGGAAGAGCTGTCGCGCGCGTTCCTGGCATTCAAGGAGCTGGCCGACAAGAAGCAGGAGATCGACGACCGTGACCTCGAGGCGATCGTCGCTGACAAACTGCGGACGATGGCCGAGCTCTACCGCCTCGACTTCGTGCAGGTGACCTGCGGCGACCATGCGACGCCGACGGCGACCGTGCGCGTCATCGGCCCGGACGGCGCGATCCAGGCCGACGCTGCACTGGGCACTGGCCCGGTCGATGCGGTGTACCGCGCGATCAACCGTATCATCGACGTGCCGAACGAGCTGACCGAGTTCTCGGTGAAGAGCGTGACCGAGGGCATCGACGCGCAGGGAGAAGTCACGATCCGCATCGAGCGCGACGGCAAGAGTTACGTCGGCCGCGGCGCCGACACGGACATCATCGTGGCTTCCGCGAAGGCATACATGAACGCCCTGAACCGCATGCTTTCGATCGAACGGCGTCAGGACTCGGAGGTGCGCTCGAACCCGTGAGTACGACCAGCGCGGCGGCGCGCTACTGTCGTCTATCCACGTTCGAGAAAGACCATGGCTAAAACACTCTCCGAAAAGATCTGGGACGCCCACCTCGTCCGGCAGGCCGAGGGCCAGCCCGACCTACTGTACGTTGATCTGCATCTCGTGCACGAAGTGACGTCCGCACAAGCGTTCGAGGGACTGCGCCTCAGTGGGCGCAAGGTGCGGCGCCCGGACCTCACGCTTGCCACCGCCGACCACAACGTGCCGACGGCCGACCGCGACCGAGAGTGGCCCGATCCGCTGTCGATCCAACAGGTCGAAGCACTCCGCAAGAACTGCGAGGAGTTCGGCATCCCGATGTTCGACGTGCGCGATCGCCGGCAGGGCATCGTGCACATCATCGGGCCCGAGCAGGGCGTCACGCAGCCCGGCATGACTATCGTCTGTGGAGACAGCCATACATCGACGCATGGCGCATTCGGCGCGCTTGCTATCGGCATCGGCACATCGGAAGTCGAGCACGTGCTCGCGACGCAGACGCTCCCGCAGGCGCGCCCAAAGACGATGTCCGTCGAAGTCAACGGCGAGCTCGCGCCCGGCGTCACGGCGAAGGATGTCATCCTCGCCATCATCGCGAAGATCGGAGTGTCCGGAGGCATAGGCCACGTCATCGAGTATCGCGGCGACGTGCTCCGCGGTCTGTCGATGGAGGGCCGCATGACGATCTGCAACATGTCGATCGAAGGCGGCGCACGCGCGGGCATGGTCGCGCCGGACGACACGACGTTCGCCTACGTCGAAGGCCGTCCCTTCGCGCCGAAGGGCGCCGAATGGGAGCGCGCGCTCGACTACTGGCGGTCGCTACCCACCGACGACGACGCGAAGTTCGACGCGGAGGTCAAACTCGCAGCAGCGGACGTCGTCCCGACCGTGACCTGGGGCACAACGCCTGCGCAGAGCGTGCCGGTCACGGGCCGAATACCGGACCCGGAGTCGTTCGCGGACCACAACGTCCGAGAGCTCGCCGAACGGTCCCTTGCGTATATGGACCTTCGCCCAGGAACCGCAATCGAAGACATCCACCTCGACCGCGTCTTCCTCGGCTCGTGCACCAACGCGCGTATCGAGGACCTGCGTGCCGCGGCGGCGGTCGTGCGCGGGCGGAAGGTGGCACGCAGCGTCCGGGCGATGGTCGTGCCGGGCTCAGGGCTCGTGAAGACACAGGCCGAGCAGGAAGGCCTCGACGTGATCTTCACCGAAGCGGGCTTCGAATGGCGGGAGGCGGGGTGCTCGATGTGCCTCGGGATGAATCCGGACATCCTGCTGCCCGGCGAGCGGTGCGCATCGACATCGAACCGGAACTTCGAAGGGCGGCAGGGGCCGGGCGGGCGCACGCATCTCGTGAGCCCGCAGATGGCCGCCGCGGCCGCGATCGCCGGGCACTTCGTCGACATCCGTGAGTGGAGGCAGGACTGATGGAGCCGTTCCGCCGCGTTCACGGCAAAGTACTGCCGCTCAATCGCGCCGACGTGGACACGGACCAGATCCTGCCCGCGCGGTACCTCAAGCGAATCGAGCGCAGCGGGTTTGGGCAGTTCGCGTTCGACGCCTGGCGCAAGGATCCCGACTTCGTGCTCAACGATCATCGGTACGATGGCGCGCCGATCATGGTCACCGGGCCGAACTTCGGGTGCGGGTCATCGCGCGAGCACGCGCCGTGGGCGCTGCAGGACATGGGTCTGCGCGCGATCATCGCACCGTCGTTCGCCGACATCTTCCGCAATAACTGCGCAAAGATCGGCCTGCTCACGGTAGTGCTGCCTCAGCAGGACATCGATCGACTGATCGCGCGAGCCGACGATGCGCCCGGCTTCGAAGCCGAGGTCGACCTCGAGTCGCAGACGGTATCGCTCGGCGACGGACAGCCTGCGCGGCACTTCGACATCGATGCCTTCGTGCGTCACTGCCTGCTGAACGGTCTCGACCACATCAGCCTGACGCTGGAGTACGAACCGGACATCGATGCGTTCGAGTCGCGACGGCCGGAGTTCTTGCCGGCGACGTCGGCGTAGTGTCACCTCGTCGGTCCGACTATCCCCAGCGCGGCTGAAACTCCATCGGGATGCCGAGGGCGGTCTTGCCGATGAGCTCTTTCGCGACGTCGTTCGTCATCGGATGGAACGGGCCGGGCCGCACGTCGCGGTAGAACCGCTGCATCGGGTGGCGCTTGAAGATGCCCGGCGCGCCGACGATTGCCATCGCCTGGTCGACGACGCGGACGGCGGTGTTCGTCGCGACGTACTTCGGCAGGATGATGCGTGCGAGGTCTTCGCGCTCGCGAAGGACGCCGTCCATCCATTGCTGCACGGTCTGCCGCACGAGGGCGCGCGCCGCCGCCAGTTCGATCTCGATGTCCGCGGCGTGAAACTGCACGCCCGGGAAGTGGCTGATCGGACGCTCGAACAGCACGGGCTTGCGCGTCCTCGCCCAGTCGTACGCGACGTCGCGCGCGCCAATCGCGATGCCGAGGTACACGGACGAGACCGTTCCGCAGAACCACGACAGAATGATGTTCGCGCCGACGTCGGCGTCGCCGGGCTGCCGCATCCCGACCATCGCCGCCTCCGGCACCCAGCAGTCCTTGATCACGAGGTCGTGGCTGGCCGTCGCGCGCATCGACATCGTGTCCCATGTCTCGACGATCTCCAGTCCTTCGGTGGCGCGCGGCACGGTGAACATGCCGATGACCGGGTTGCCGTCTTCGTCCGTCGCCGACGTGTTGATCGCGAAGAAGTCAATGATGGGCGCCATGGACGTGAAGGTCTTGCGGCCGTTGAGCAGGAAACCTTTCACGCCGTCGTGCTCCTGCCGGATCGCCTTCGTCGTCGGGAAGCCCCAGTTGCCGCCGATCTCCGCCTCGGTGAATCCGCCGCCGATGATCCACTTCTGCTGGGCGAGCATGCCCGCCATCAGCATCGCCTGTGGGTTGCCGGCGGTTAGCTGCTCCGCCATCGAACCGATGGCGAAGAGGTGCATGTTCACCGCCAACGCGGTCGAGGCGTCGCCCTGCGCGAGCCTCTCCTGGCAGAGACACAGGTCCATCAGCGTGCCGCCGAGGCCGCCCAGCTCTTCGGCGATGGGCAGAGCGGTGTAGCCGGCCTCTTTCAGCGCGTCGAAGTTCTCGAATGGGAAGGTGTTGTCCCGGTCGTGCTCGTCGGCGCGCGTCGCGAAGTCGTCAGCGAGGCGCCCGGCCAGCTCCAGCAGCCGCTGCGTGCGCTCGGCGGCACGTGTCATGGTCGTCATGGCTTCTCCATATGGTTCGCGGGGATATGTGAAGTGTAGGCATGATGCATGGGTCGCGGAAGAAGCCGGCTAGATGCGATCCGCGTGCCAGAAGTGGATCGCGTCCGAAGTGATCGCGTCTGCGACGTGTGGCTCGATGGCGCGCATCATCATCGGATATCGCCAGTCCTTCGACTCCCGCACCGACGCGAGCGATCGCATTACGGTCGCGAGTGTCGAGCCCGCCGGCGCGATCGCGCTGATCGTTTCGCCGCACGCGCACTCGGCTGATGCAACCGCGCGTAGCAGTTCGACGATCGCCGGGTCGGCGCGATCGGCGCACATGGCTTCGATGATCTGATGCGTTTCGCCGCGGCAGCGCGACCGAAGGTATGCGACGGCACTTCCGAGCCGATCGGATGCCAGGAGCGGCTGCCGCTCGGCGAGCCAGTTCGTTGCATCGCACCACGTTCGCGGAGTGCGCACGATTGCGCCGGTCGTACCCGCCGTCGCGCGACGATACACCGACAGCATTGCCGCCACATCGCTCTCCGTCGCCGGGCGCACGTCGAAAGCGGCCGGTGACCCAGCGATCGCCGCCAGCTCCGCGCGGCTCGCCTCGAAGTACGGCTGGTGCACGATGTGATACCCGAGCCGCTCGTAGAAGCCCGGGATCCCCGTGAACAGGAACGAGAGCGCCATCCCGTCGCGTTCCATCTCGCCGATTGCGTCCTCGAGCAGCATCGTCGCAAGGCCGTGCCTCCGCGCATGCGCCGCCGTCGCCACAGACCCGATGCCTCCGGCTGGCACCGCGTGCCCATGGACGAGCATCCGCCGCGCGAAGATCCGGACGTATGCCGCGATCCGCCCGTCCACCTCGGCCACCCGGGCGTGCCGGAGCCGGAACGTCGAGTCGCGCTCTGTCTGAGGGACGAACAGGTGCGGTGCCTCAGGGAACGCTTCCCGCAGTAACACGTAGATCGCCGGCAGGTCGGCGCGGCGAGCGGCACGGAGGATCGGTGACATCGGCGAAGATGGTAGCATTCGGTCTGCGGGAGCGTGCCTCATGTCAGAAGACGAGACCCCAACGACGACGCCGACAAGCATCGACGCCCAGGTGCTCTTCGGGCCGAAGCTGATGGTGCGCACGATGCAGCGCTTCATGCGCGCGCTGCCCAGCAACCCCCGCTGCAAGATCTGCTATTCGCCCTTCGGTGGCATCGGCGGCAAGATCGTGGGTATTGCCGGTTTCAAGCCTTCCCGCAAGAACCCCCTGTTCTGTCGCGGCTGCTTCGAGGAGGCGCCGGTCGGCGGTCAGGAGATGGACATCGGCGTGCTCTTCGCCGACGTACGGGGTTTCACGACCATGTCGGAGACCACCCCCGCCGAGGAGCTGGCAACCCTGCTCAACCGCTTCTACGCCGCTGCAATGGACTCGCTCGTGCACCGCTCGGCGATCATCGACAAGATGGTGGGGGACCAGGTGATGGCGCTGTTCATCCCCTGGTTCGTCGAGTCGCCGATCACGAAGATGTGCGACGCCGCGGATGATCTGCTGAAGGCCATCGGGTTCGGAGGCAAGGACGAGCCGTGGCTGCCGCTGGGCATCGGCATGGACTTCGGGCGGGCGTTTGTCGGAAACGTCGGCGTCGGCGAGGTGAAGGACTTCACCGCTATCGGCGACGTGGTCAACACGGCGGCGCGGCTCCAGTCGCAGGCGACGGCGGGCCAGATTGTGATGTCGGATCGCGTGTTCGAAGCGGTGGCGGATCGCTATCCGGATGCGAAGCGCGCCGAGCTCGACCTCAAGGGCAAGTCCGAGCCCGTCGTCGCGCACATCGTCGATACCACGCGAATTCCCTCGCCCGCCTGAGCTTGACGCGCGTCCCGCGCAGTACTTATGATCGCGGAGTCACTCGGTGCGATGTCCTGGCGGGCGATGCCTGCCGGCGGTGAATGCCGGTCGCCGGGCCGTCGAGATCAGCGCGAAGTTTCGTTCGCGCATGATGTCGCGGCGCGGCATTTTTGTCGCCCCGAAGGCTGGTCGATGATCGAAGTCCATCCCGCCGCCCCTCCGATCGGCGACGTCATCGCTCGCGCGCTGGCCGGCGAACCGATCGCGCCGTCCGATGCCTACCGCCTGATCAACGCGGACGGCGCGGACCTCGCGGCGCTCATGTCGGCAGCGTCGCAGCTGCGCGACCGAGGACACGGGCGCACCATCACGTACAGCCGCAAAGTGTTCATCCCGCTGACGAACCTGTGCCGGCAGAAGTGCGGCTACTGCACGTTCGCGCGCGGGCCGGCTGACCCGATCGCCCATACCATGTCGCCGGACGAAGTGCTCGCGGTGGCTCGTGCGGGGCAACGGCAGGGATGCAAGGAAGCGCTGTTCTCGCTCGGCGAGCGTCCGGAGGAGATCTACGACTTCGTGCGCGACGATCTCGCGCGATACGGACACAAGACGACGTCGTCCTACCTGCGCGAGATGTGCGAGCTGGTGTTGCGGGCGACCGGCCTGTTGCCGCACGCGAACCAGGGCATCATGGAGCGCCAAGAGATCGCAGCGCTCCGCGAGGTCAACGCATCGATGGGCATGATGCTCGAGACGGTCTCGATGCGCTTGCACGAGAAGGGCATGGCGCACTGGAACTGCCCCGGCAAGATCCCCGAGGAGCGGCTCCGCACGATGCGCTTTGCCGGTGAGCTGAAGGTTGCGTGGACGACGGGCATCCTCATCGGCATCGGCGAGACGCGCGAGGAGCGCGTGGACTCGCTCTTCGCGATCAAGCAGCTGCACCAGGAATACGGGCACATCCAGGAGGTCATCGTCCAGAACTTCCGGGTGAAGGAAGACATCGCCATGCGCCACAAGGACGAGCCGAGCGTCTTCGAGATGCTCCGCACCATCGCGACGGCGCGCCTGATCCTCGGACCGGATATGAACATCCAGGCGCCGCCGAACCTCACGCCCGAGGCGCATGGGACGTACCTTCTCGCGGGCATCAACGACTGGGGCGGACTCTCGCCCGTGACAAAGGACCACATCAACCCCGAGCGCCCGTGGCCGAACCTGCTCGACCTGCGCGAGACCTGCGCCGACGCGGGCTTCGAGCTGCGCGAGCGCTTCGGCCTCTATCCCGAATACGTCCGCGAAGCGGCCGGCTTCGAAGGCTTCATCCCCGACGCCGTCGGTCCGGCGTTCGAGCGCCTCGCGGACGCAGACGGCCTCGTGAAACGAGAGGAAGAGCGATGGTGAACGGACGTCGGACGACAGACAGACGACAGACAACAGAGGAGCCCGCAGCGGCGACGGTGGAGTGGTCCCGCGCGATGCCGGTCGATCGCGAGATCGCGCGGATCCTGGATCGGGCGCTGGACGGCGAGGAGATCAGCGTCGACGAGGCGGTGACGCTGTTCGGAGCGGCTGGGCCTTCGCTGAACGCGGTCATGCTCACGGCCGACGAGCTGCGCCGCCGGACCGTCGGCGACGTCGTCACGTACGTCATCAACCGCAACATCAACTTCACCAACGTGTGCATCAAGCACTGCGGCTTCTGCGCGTTCAGCCGGGACCACCGCGAGGAGGAGGGCTACTTCCTGCCGGTCGAGGAGGTGGTGCGTCGCGCGCAGGAGGCGTGGGATCTCGGCGCGCGCGAGATCTGCGTGCAGGCGGGGCTGCCGCCGAAGATGGACGGCTACTACTACGTCGAGCTGACGAAGGCGATCAAGCGCGACCTGCCGGACATGCACATCCACGGCTTCTCGCCGGAGGAGGTGCTCTACGGCGCCGTCCGCGCGCGCTGCAGCATCGAGGAGTATCTCGTGGCGCTGAAGGATGCGGGCGTCGGCAGCCTGCCGGGAACCTCGGCGGAAGTGCTCGACCAGGAGGTGCGGGACAAGATCTCGCCCGGCCGCATCACGAAGGACCAGTGGGTCGAAGTCATCACGACGGCGCACCGCCTCGGCATCCGGACGACTTCCACGATCATGTACGGGCATATCGAGACGCCACGGCAGGTCGCGGCGCACATCGGCCTGCTGCGGGACATCCAGAAGGACACGCGCGGCTTCACGGAGTTCGTGCCGCTTAGCTTTATCGCAGCGGAAGCGCCGATGTACCAGAAGCAGCTCGTCGAAGGCATCCGCCCCGGCGCGACCGGCGCCGAAGTCATGAAGATGTACGCCGTGTCGCGCATCATGCTGAACGATCACATCCCCAACCTGCAGGCATCGTGGGTGAAGGAAGGCCCGAAGCTGGCGCAGATGGCGCTGAATGCGGGTTGCAATGACTTCATGGGCACGCTGATCAACGAGAGCATCTCGACGTCCGCCGGCGCAATCTACGGCCAGCGCATGGCGCCGCGAGAGATGCGCGCCATCATCCGCGAGATCGGGCGAATCCCGGCGGAGCGCAACACGCTGTACCGCATCGTCCGAGAGTTCCCCGCGGAGGCGGACGATCACTTCGACCCGCTGGATCTCGCGGCGGCAGAAGGCGACGAGCGGTTCGGCTCGTACGCTCGGCTGACGCAGGCGCCGCAGTTCAAGTTCGCGGAGAAGTACCAGCGCGCCGAGACCATCCCGCTCGTGCGGTAGTCTCGCCGCCGGCTACGGCAAGCTCGACGCCGGGAACCCGCGCACCGGGTGCACTTCGTACGTCAGGATGCCTGCCTCGACGGCCGGATCCCCGTCCATGATCTTCGCCGTTTCTTCAGGACTTCCGGCGAAGATCCCGATCCCGGCCAATCCACTGTCGTCCATCACCGGGCAGACGATCGCGAGCGCGCCTTGCTCCCGCAGCTCGAAGTTGCGCCGTCCGTGCTCCCATATGATCGCGTCGAAGCCGGCTTCCTGACGCTTCGGCGTGGCTCTGAGCAGTACGAGCGTATACGCCTTCGTCTGCGCCAGTCGCTCCCGCATCACTTCATCGGTAATCGCTACCATCTCGCCTCCTTGCGTATTTCTACGCTCGCGGCGCCTCCATGCACTCCACGCCCGCCGTGCCGACGATCGCCGAATGCACTGTCCCCGGCTCGATGTCCAGCCGGTCACCGGCCGTCAGATCGTACTCGTCGCCCGAGTCCTCCAGCCGGAAGACGATCGAGCCGCGAACACAGTACAGCACCTTGTGATATCCGTGGCTGTGCGGCGCGTAGCGGTCGTGCGGCCCGTTCGACCATGCATGAGGCGAGAGTCCCTCGCGCGCGAAGGCTGCGGCGATGCTCGGCGCATCGCCGTCATCCGCGCTCTTCGTGAACCGCGCTCCCATCCGATTGAGTATGACGGATCGTTCGCAGGTCAGACCGCCGTTGGCGCCGGGCGGGCAAGTCTTCTCGAGAGCAGCGTGAACAGCGCTCGCCATCGACGCCGCGTTGCGATGATTCCGACCACGCCGACGATCACGCTCCAGTCGGCCAGGGCGCCGACCGGCTTGCCGATGCCCTCTCGGCAGAACGTGGATGACCGCGTCGTCGGCGCGAGCGGATCGGTGGTCGGGTCGACGTTCGCGGCGATCGAACGCACCGTATGGTTCCCGGTGTCGCTGACCGCGAGCTCGTCGTCGGCGATCCCGGTGGGCGCGTTGAGCGTCGCCAAGAGCGGGTTGACGGCATCGGGACTGCTGCCGGTCGCTCCGGTTCCCACGACGGTCGCGATCAACCCACTCCCGAAGAGGACGTCGCGGATGCGGTTGTTCCCGGTGTCCGCGATAAAGACGTCGCCGATCGGACTCACCGCGACCGCCTCCGGCGCGCTGAAGCGCGCCAGCACCGCGAGATCATTGTCGCCGCTGTATCCGGGCACTCCGGTGCCAGCGATCGTGTTGATTACGCCACTGCCATCGACGCGTCGCACGCGGTGGTTCTGCGTGTCGGCGATCACGTATCCGCCGAGCGGCGAGGGATAGACATCGTGCGGGGTATTGAGCCACGCCGCCGTGGCGAGGCCACCATCGCCGTAGAACGCGGCCCCGCCGGTGCCGGCCACAGTCGTGATGGTGCCGCCCGATACGAGGCGGATGCGGTTGTTGTCTGTATCGGCGATCAGGATGTCGCCGCCCGCAGTCACTCCGACGCCGTGTGGGTGGTTGATCATCGCGGATGTCGCTGGCCCGTTGTCTCCGCTGTACCCGCAGGTTCCGTTCCCCGCGACGGTCGAGATCGTGCCGCCGGTGACCTTGCGGATCCGGCAGTTGTTGGTATCGGCGATGAAGATGTTCCCGCCGCCGTCGACGAACACGTCGGTCGGCGAGGAGAGCTGTGCGGAGGTCGCCGGACCGCCGTCGCCGCCAAAACCGGGCGATGCGCAGCAGCCAGCGATGGTATTGATCGTTCCCAGCGGATTGTTCGGCGAGACGGTCCTGATGCGATTGTTCCCGGTGTCCGCGATGTACAGCGTCGAAGGCGTGAAGTAGAGCCCGTGCGGCCCGTTGAGCTGCGCGCCTGTGGCGAGCCCGCCGTCGCCGCCGAACCCTGGACTGCCAGAAGTCCCCGCCTCGCGGTTCAGGTTCACCGCGAACGGCGGCGAGAACTCCGACGTGCCGACTATCGAGTCGGTCGCTGTAGCGGTGAGGTGCGGTCCCGCGATGCTCGTGGTGAGCGACCACGTCCCGCCAGGAGTCGCCGTCGTGGATCCCTCGTACACGCGTCCCTGCGCTGCCGTGTCCGAATACAGGCTGACGTCACACGATGGGCATGCGGTGCCATCGATGCTCGCGCCGACCGATGTGATCGTGGGCGGCGCGAGCTCGGCGTTCCCGCTGTTGATGGTCTCGATGCCCTTGCCGCCGTTGGCGTAGATCGAGTTGCCGATGATCAGTTCCCCGTTCGTCGAGGCTCCGTCGACGCGCACGCCGTCGAGGGTGTTGAACGCGATGATGTTGTTTCCGGTGTTGAAGACATCGCCGAGATCATCACCGAGGCCGCTGCTGATCAGCACGCCATGCCCCTGGTTCCCCAGCGGGTTGCCATATGCGCTGATACCGATCCGGTTGCCCATGATCACGTTCTCGTCTGCCCCGGATCCAAGAATCGTGATTCCGTTAGTCGAGTTCCCCGCGATGACGTTGTTTCCGGCGCCGCCCGGGCTTCCCAGATTTGCCTGGGACCGTTCGATGATCACGCCCTTACCACCCAGACCCGCGGACCCGAATGCGTCTGTCCCGATGAAGTTGTGGAAGACATCAATAGACGTGACCGCGTTAAAGAGGCTCCCGATCCTCAAGTTCTCACTAGTATTCCCGGCGATGACGTTCCCGGCGGAGTTCGTCGACCCGCCGATGGTATCGTCTGACGACATAACGCGTATGCCGCCAAAGTTCGGTAGCGAACCAGTACCCTGGGAATTCGTCCCTATCTTGTTGCCAGCGATGGTGTTCAGGTCCGCGCCGGCGTCACTCAGGTTTACGCCCCAACCTGCGTTTCCCGAGATCACGTTTCCCTGGTCGACGGCACTTCCGCCGATAGTGTTGCCAGATGCGCCGGTGATCGTGATGCCGTCGCCGCTGTTCGCGATTGCACTCGTCCCGCTGAGGTTCGTGCCGACACGGTTGCCACGCACGACGTTTCCGGTCGCTCCGGAGCTACTGATGCCCAAGCCAACGCCGGCGTTCCCCGAGATGACATTGAACGCACCTACGGCGCCGCTGGTTCCGATCACATTGCCTGATGAATAGATGGATATGCCGAACGCGGCATTACCCACCGCGCTGGCTCCGAACCGATCCGTTCCCACGGCGTTGTTCACGATCGTGGTTCCGCTGGTCATCGCGTCAACGTAGATACCGCCGTTTCCGTTCCCCGAAATCACATTTGTCTGGATTAGCGTACCTGTGGCCGGGTTACCGACGTACACACCGGTGAGCGAATTCGGGATAGCGGCTGAGGTCGACGGATTTGTGCCGATGGCGTTGTCGACAATGACGTTTCCCGTGCCACCGGAGACATAAACGCCTTCGGCGTCGTTGCCGGAGATCACGTTGCTGTCGGCGTCTGAGGGCGTCGTACCTCCAATCGTGTTGGATGATGAGTTGTTGATGAACACGCCACCGAGGGTGTTCCCTTCGTCGGAGGCCCCGTTGAGACTCACTCCGATATAGCAACGCGACACCTGGTTTCCATCGGACAGCAAATGAACTCCGCGTCCGCTGAACCGATTGATCACCAAGCCTCGGATCACACTGTTATTGGCAGCGAGTTCGAGCCCGTCCGCACCCGCGCCTGCACTGTCCCCGCGGATCTCGACAATCGGCACGAACGCCCAACCCGGTTGAGTCGACGCGTCGATCTTCACCTTATCCGTGATGATCGGCAGGGGGCTTAACGGCGCAATTGTCACGGAGCCCGTGTTAATGCCAAAGTCGATTGTGTCGGCTCCCGCGAGCGCATTCGATTCCTGGATCGCGGCACGCAGAGTGCACACGCCGCCACCGGTGTCGCAGATCCCATCACCGGGCGTCGCATCGCCTGCGTCACCGGCGGAGTCGACGAGGAACGTCGAGCTGGCTGTCGCAGTACGGGACGACGGAACCCCAATGGCGAGCGTGGCCCCAATTGCGGCAGGAACGACGAGCCAGCGTAACGTTCGCGTTGCGTATGCGATGATATGTTGTGATCTGCGGCGCGTCGAAAACCGGGACCGTCTCATGGCCGTGCTCCGTGACGGCGGGGTGCCATTTTTGAGTGCGGCAATCATAGCACCGATTAATGGCGTCCGCGCCATTTCCCAAAACATTCCCTTCGATCTTGAGCTGTTCGCCGAATTCTTAACTCGTTAGCCCATTCGAGTGGATCATGAAGCAGGCCCTGCGGCCGCGCCTATGAACGCGTTCACACGAGAGGGATGATGTTTCTCGCGATGCTCGCGAACGATCCTTCGGCGTTCGTACAGATCTCTACGATAGGATCGCGCGCGTTCCCTGTGCGTTCCCTCGGCGCGATTCGCGCTGCCCGCCCTCGGCATGGAGCTCGTTCGCTCTTCGAGCGGACCCCCGGCCGGGCCTCGACCACGAACGTCGCCGCGAACAACCCGTGATATAGTGGATTGCAAGGAATCGGAGTCGACCCGTGCAGGCGACACGACAGGAGATCCTCGACTACCTGCGGCGACACGGCCAGGCGACGGTCAGAGACCTCGGCCGGTACCTGACGCTCACGCCGACGGGCATCCGCCAGCATCTCACCGTCCTCGAGCGTGACGGCCTCATTGAGGCCCACGAGGAGCGCGGGCGCGTCGGCCGCCCGGCTCTCGTGTACCGGTTGACGGCGGCCGGCGACGGTCTCTTCCCGAAGAAGTACGACGCCCTCGCCAACGCCCTCATCGATGAGGCGCGCGCCCTGCTCGGCCCTGACGCACTGCAGAAGCTGATGAAGAACGTCGCCGCCCGGTTCGCTGAGCCCTACATGGTCCGGCTGGAGGGCAAACCTCCGAAGGAGCGTGTGCGGGAGGCCACGAAGATCCTGCAGGAGCGGGGCTGTCTCGCCGAAGGCATCGCCGATGGTGAGGACGTCCTCATTGCCCAGCACGCCTGTCCGTTCCCGAACGTCGCGAGCCGCAACAGCGCCGTGTGCGCGCTCGACGTGGAATTCGTGCGCCGTCTCGTCGGCGCCGACGCCCGCCTGACGACCAGCCTCCTGCGCGGCGACGACGCCTGCACGTACCGCGTCCGCGCTACCACGACGGCGAAGACTCCGGCCAGCCGCTAAGCCACGCCGGTCCAGACTGAAAGCGCGAATCCGAAGGCCAGCAGCGTCCCGAATATCATGTGCAGGCCCGCCGTCCCGGCCAGCACGGCATTGAGCCGTCGCGGAGATCGCGCCTGTGCTTCGGCCATTACGAGGCGGACCGCAATCGGCAGCGAGAGCAGTGTGATGAGCACCGGCCACGGCGCCGCGCCGGCGATGGTCATCGCGACGACGACGGCGTACCCGGCGAGCGTCAGCGCGATGAACTCGTAGTCCGCAAACGGCCGTCCTGCGAGTGCGGCCAGCGTCCACTTGTTGTTGCGGCGGTCGTTCTCGATGTCGCGGATGTTGTTCGCGTGCAGGATCGCCGCCACCAGCAGCCCGATCGGCAGCGACGCGACGAGCGGCTCCCAGCCCCAGTGTCCCGTCTGCACAAAGTACGAGCCCATCACGATCACCGGGCCCATGAAGACGAACACCACCACTTCGCCGAGGCCGCGATACGCGAGCGAGAAGGGCGATGCGGTGTAGAAGTAGCCGGCCGCCACGCTGGCCACGCCCAGCGCCAGGACCGGCCAGCCAGCGTACGCGGTGATCACGAGCCCGATCATGGCGCCAATCCCGAACGCGATGATCCCGCCGGTCAGCACAGCACGCGGCGACAACAAGCCGCGCTGGATCACTCCGCTCGGCCCGAGCGATTCGTCGTTATCCGTCCCCTTCACGTGGTCGAAGTAATCGTTGACGAGGTTGGTGCCGGCGTGGATCGCGACCGATCCCAGCAGCGTCAGCACGAACAGCCCCGGATGAAACTCATCCTGCGCCGCGATCGCCGTCCCTACCAGTACCGGGATCAACGACGCCGTAAACGACACCGGCCGCAGGGCAGTCAGCCAGAGGCGAATCCTGTCCATCATGCGGCGGCGAGCGCCGGCGCCAAGTTCTCCGCCAGCCGGCCGATGAACTCCTGCGTTGTCAGCCACCGCTGCTGCGGCCCGACGAGCAGCGCCAGGTCCTTCGTCATGTCGCCTGCCTCGACCGTATCGACGCATACCCGTTCGAGCGTCTCGGCGAAGCGCACGACGTCCCGCGTGCCGTCGAACTCGCCGCGATACGCCAGCCCGCGCGTCCACGCGAAGATCGACGCGATCGGGTTCGTGGACGTCGCCTCGCCGCGCTGATGCTGCCGGAAGTGCCGCGTCACCGTGCCGTGGGCTGCTTCCGCCTCGACGGTGCGTCCGTCCGGGCTCAGCAGCACCGACGTCATGAGCCCCAACGACCCGAACCCCTGCGCGATGCTGTCCGACTGCACGTCGCCGTCGTAGTTCTTCGCGGCCCACACGAAGTTGCCCGGCGACTTCAGCGCGAATGCCACCATGTCGTCGATGAGCCGGTGCTCATACGTGATCCCGGCGGCCTCATATTCTTTCGTGAACTCGGCTTCGTACGTCTCCGCGAAGAGATCCTTGAAACGCCCGTCGTACGCCTTGAGGATCGTGTTCTTGGTCGAGAAATACACCGGGAACTTTCGCCGCAGCCCGTAGTTCAGGCACGCGCGCGCGAAGTTCCTGATCGACTCGTCGACGTTGAACATCGCCAGCGCTACGCCTCCGCCGCCCTCGAAGCGGTGCACTGTGCGCATCACCGCGCCGTCGCTGCTCGAAGCGCCATCCGGCGTGAAGCTGATCGTCAGCTCGCCGGCGCCCGGCACCACGAAGTCGGTCGCGCGGTACTGGTCGCCGTACGCATGCCGCCCGATGATGATCGGGTCGGTCCAGCCCGGCACCAGCCTCGGCACGTTGCTGCAGATGATCGGCTCGCGGAAGACGGTGCCATCGAGGATGTTGCGGATCGTTCCGTTCGGCGACGGCCACATCTTCTTGAGGCCAAACTCCTTGACGCGCGCCTCGTCGGGCGTGATCGTCGCGCACTTCACGCCGACGCCGTATTGCTTGATGGCGCGCGCCGATTCGACGGTCACCTGGTCGTCTGTCGCGTCGCGGTACTCGATCGAGAGGTCGAAGTACTTCAGGTCGATGTCGAGATGTGGCAGGATCAGCTGCTCCTTGATCATCGCCCACATCACGCGGGTCATCTCGTCGCCGTCCAACTCGACGACGGGCGCCTTCACCTTGATCTTGGCCATGCGTCCCTCCGCCACCACGATATCGTGGCGGCCGCGCTCGTGCGACCGGCATTAGCTGCGAGGCCGGTCTCGGCTTGGCGTTCGCCCGTCACTCCGCGCGCCCACGCCGCGCTCCTTCGCCCGCTCCGCCTCCCGCGCGTCGATCTCCCGCATCCGCGCCTTCACGATCTTCCGCACGAGCGCGACCGGTAGCGGCTTCTGCGGGGTGAATCGAATAGTCCCTTTCCCGGACGACCCGTACGACGTCAGCGCATCTGCATCGGCCTCGATGATGGCGTTGCTCATGGGGAAGAAGCTGCAGTGCTTCGCGAACGCCGCGAAGGCCACCAGCGGCCGGCTGCGATACCTGAACGTCGGGATCTGGTAGCTGATGTACTCCTCGGACCCGGGCGCCGCGGTATGGATCGTCGCGCGCAGCGTCTCGAGCGCCGCCCGCTGATCGTCCGGCACGCGCGTGAGATATTGGTCGACGGTTTTCGCGGGCGGTCCGCGCATAACGGAGTCTAGTCGCACCGTTCGTGGAGCCGCTACGCCCTCGCATGGCGCCTCAATCTACCGGTGCATACAATCCCCGCGTCCCGCCACCACAGGAGCGATCGATGCCCACCGTCAACACCGTCACCGGCCCGATCGACACGTCCGCCCTCGGATTCACGCTCATGCACGAGCACATCTACGTGCTGTCCGAAGGCGTGAACGCCAACTTCCCGCGGCTGTGGGACCGTGAAGCGCGCATCGCTGAAGCCGCCGACGCACTGGCCGAGGCGAAGGCCCACGGCGTCTCGACGATGGTCGATCTCACGGTGCTCGGCCTGGGCCGCGACGTGGCGCTCGTCCGCGAGATCGCGCAGCGGTCCGGCATGCAGATCATCGCTGCCAGCGGCCTGTACACCTACGACGAACTGCCGCACTACTTCCAGAGCCGCGACATCAACGTGATGGCCGATCAGTTCGTGAAGGACGTGGAAGAGGGTATTCAGGGCACCGGGATTAAGGCGGGCGTGTTCAAGTGCGCGACCGACGCGCAGGGCGCGACGCCGGGCGTTGAGAAGGTGCTGCGCGCCGTAGCGCGGGCGCACCGCCGCACGGGCATCCCCATCTCCACCCACACGCACGCCGCCTCGGAGCAGGGCCTCAAGCAGCAGGACATCTTCCAAGAGGAAGGCGTCGACCTGGGGCGCGTCGTCATCGGACACAGCGGCGACTCCGAGGACATCGCCTATCTCGAGAAGCTGATCTCGCGCGGCTCGTACATCGGCATGGACCGCTTCGGCATCGACACCATGCTGTCCACCGAGAAGCGCGTCGCCACGATCGCGAAGCTGTGTGAGCGCGGACACGCGGACCGCATGGTGCTCTCGCACGACGCGAGCGTCTACATCGACTGGTTCGACGCGGCGATGATCAAGCAGGCGGTCCCCCGCTGGAACTTCCTGCACATTTCGGACGACGTGATCCCGCAGCTCGGCGCCGCAGGGGTCACCGAGGACCATGTCCGCGCCATGACCGTCGACAATCCAAGCCGTATCTTTGACGTCAGCGGGGCGTACTAGGCCGATCGTACGCGCTGTCGGCGCGACGCGCGGACGTTCAACCCGAGGGTCTTTGGCTTTGTGGTTCGGCGGGACGTTGGCGCGGGCGAATGCCCTTACTCGCCGTCGCTCGCTGGCTCTTCGTCTGGAGATGGCTTCGCCTGCCCGCGCACCAGGAGCAGGAACAGCATGGTCGCCACGATTCCGAATACGGCCGTCGCGATCATCAGTCCGACTGGCACGCCGGCCTCGGAGCGTTCCTGCGACCACTCGTTGCCCGCGGGCGCCGGGCTGAGTTCGGGCTCTGCGACGACTACTTCCTCGCGGATCGAGACGATCTCATCGAGCTCTTCCGGCTCGCTGGCGGGTTCGGGAGGCTCGTCCATTGCAGCCGGCGGCGGAGTCGGTTGCGCAGGCGCTGCGGCGCGACGCGTCCGCGTCGGCTTGCGTGCGGGAGCTGCCGCTGCTGCGGGAGCGGCGCCGTTCGGCGGGACTTCGCCCTGCTCCGCGAACAGCGCGTTCTGGTTGCACCGCTGGCGTGCGGTGTGCTGGCGGTCGCAGCCTGGCTCGTGTTCGATGGCCATCGTGATGAGTGTAGCGCGCGAATATGGGCGGCGGCTTAGCTACGACGAGTGATGGTAAGTCGGTATCTCAGCGAAGCGCGACGGCGGACTGTCCGCGCTCCTCGATCGTGCGGATCTTCAATGCCAGTTCATCGGGGTGGAACGGCTTAGCGATGTACGCGTCGGCACGCAGCTCCAGCGCAGCGCTGCGCGCACCGTACGCCGAGGCCACGATCACCGGCGTGTGGTCGCCGCGATGCCTCAGCTCGCGGAAGAACGAGCGGCCATCCATGTGCGGCATCTCGAGGTCGAGGATGATGACGTCCGGGTGGTGAGCTTCAACCTGGTCGAGCCCGGCCAAGCCGTTCGACGCCGAGGTGACATCGAATCCGTGGAGCCTCAGGGACATCCCCATCATTCGGTTCATCGCCGGATCGTCATCGACGACGAGAACTCGGCGAAGCGCGCCAGCTACCGAAGTCATCCTGCTGACAATAACGAATGCGATCCGAGATTAGAATCGGGAACCCCCGAATATCCGTTCAGGTATGCGGAGTTGCAACCTCGTTGGCAGGGAATGTCATCGACATAATATGGCGCGGCGCGGGAACACGCGTATGCGCAGTGATGTCGACCACGTAGTACTCGTTCGATCTCGCCTCAGGGCTACTGGTTGAACTGCGGTTCCCGCTTCTCAATGAATGCGCGCACCGCTTCCTTGTGGCCGGCGCTCTCGTATTGCTTCGTGATCGCCGCGCCCTCGCGCTGGACCACCGCCTCGCGGTCCTGCTCGACCATGTTGCGGTGCAGCAGCTTCTTTGCCGCCCACACGGCGTCGGTCGGGTTCGACGCGATCTCTTCGGCCAGCGCCATCGTCTCAGGCATGAGCTGTTCGTGCGGCACGACGCGGCTCACCAGCCCGAAGCGCAGCGCGTCATCGGCGCTGATGATCCGGCCGGTCATGGAAAGCTCCAGCGCGTTCGCGATGCCGACGATCTGCGGCAGATACAGCGTGCTGCTCGCTTCGGGCGTGATCCCCATGCGCACGAAGCGCACCGCGAACCGCGCCTTGTCCGATGCGATCCGCAGGTCCATCGTGAGCGTCATCGTGAGTCCGATGCCGATTGACGGGCCGTTGATCGCGGCGATGATCGGCTTGGCATTCTGGTAGAAGTTCACGCCGCCACCACGCCGCTCCGGCGGCGCGCTCGCCCGCGTCCTTTCCTCGTCCGAGGTCGCCCGGTCTCTGGCGCCGATCGCGCGGTCAAAGACCTGCATGTCGGCCCCGGCGCAGAACCCGCGCCCGGCGCCCGTGATGACCATCGCGCCGACGCCGTCGTCGGAGTCGCAGCGCTCGACCGCCTCCGCGATCTCGGCGTTCATGCGCCAGGTCCAGGCATTGAGGCGATCCGGACGGTTCAGCGTAATGATCGCCACCCGCCCGCGCTGCTCGAAGAGGATCTGCTCGTATTCGACGGCCGCTGTCATGTGCGTGTCCTCCTGCCGTGGAATACGATCATACGACTCGCCGCCCGATATTGCTATCCGCGCTGGTCGCCACCTTGCGTCAGCGCACCTGCGTCGTGCGACACTGGCGCGGAGGGCCGCCATGGCCGAGCAGGCCTACTTCCTCATCGCGGACATCAGCGGCTACACGCAGTTCCTCAGCGGGACCGAGCTGGAGCACGCCCAGGGCATCATCGAAGACCTGTGCGGCGTCGTGCACCGATCGCTCGTCCCCGCGCTCCGGCTCGTGAAGCTGGAAGGCGACGCCCTCTTCTGCTACGCGCCGGCGCGCCAGTTCACGGACGGCGAGCGGCTGGTCGAGCTGGTCGAGGCATGCCATTTCGACTTCAGCGCGCGCAGCGAGGAGATGCAGAGGAACACCACCTGCGAGTGCCGGGCCTGTGCATCGATCGGATCGCTGGAGCTGAAGTTCGCCGCCCACTACGGCGAGTACGTGGTACAGCGCGTGGCCGGCACGGAAGATATCGCGGGCCCGGACGTGATAGCTGTCCACCGGATGCTCAAGAACCGCGTCACCGAAGCGACGGGCCTGCGCGCGTACTTCGTCGCGACCAACGCCTGCGCCGAGCACACCGGCGTCGCCACCGGCTGGTTCCGACACGAAGAGGACATCGAACCACTCGGCATCACCGAGTGCGGCGTCCGCGACCTCGGTGCGACCACGGCAGCGCGCCGCGCGGCGAAGCGGATCATGGTCGAGCCGGACGAAGCCGATGTCACGATCACGTGGAGGTTCGACGCTACGCCGGCCCGGATCTGGCAGTACTGGCTCGACGACGACAAGCGCGTTCGCTGGCAGACGGACGTCCGCTCGCTGACCTTCGAGAAGAACGAGGGCCGGCGGATGGGCGATGGCGCGGTCGGGCACTGCGACCACGGGTCGTGGGCGTCAGACATGCGCTATGTCGACTGGCGCCCCTTCTCCTACTTCACGCTCGACCGCATCGCCACGCGCGGGTCGCTCGCCGCCGCGCCGCCCATGCGCGAGACTCTGGAGCTCGTGCCGCTCAACGACGGGCGCAGCGAGCTGCGCTATCGAATGCAGGCGAAGACGCGCGGTGGACGCGTGAAGCTGAAGCTCTTCGGCCCGATGGTACGGCGCATGTTCGCAAAGCAGTTGGGCCTGCTTGAAGCGGCGATGCGCGAAGACGCTGCGAGCGCCGCCGCATCAGCGGAGACGGATTCAGCCGTCCCGGCGGCATCGACATAACGCGTACGACGAGACGCGGAGGAGTGTCGGACTAGGAGCGACGCGCGATCCAGTCACGCAGCGCTGCTTCTGTTGTCTCGAACGCTAACTCAGACCACGGGATCTGATCCGCCGCGAACCAGCGCACCTCCAACGACTCGTCGTCGCCGACAATCGCCTCGCCGCTCTCGCTCGTCCCGCGGTAGACGATAAGCACGATGCCGACTTGCGGCCGGGTGTAGACTCCGTGAACGCCGTCGAGCGTTACGTCGAGCCCGACCTCTTCATTCGTCTCACGAAGCGCGCCGGCTTCGGCCGTCTCACCGACTTCGAGAAAGCCGCCGGGGAACGTCCACTTCCCATGGGAAGGCTCGACCGCGCGTCGCTGTAGCAGCACCTTCCCCTCGCGCTCGACGATGATCGCCGTCACGACGCGCGGGTTCAGGTAATGGATGAAGCCGCAGCCTTCGCACTGGAGGCGCGTGCGATGCTCCGCCGGCGCGAACCGCTCAACGAGATATCGCCCACAGATCTGGCAGTAAACGGGCGTTGGGAGGCGTTCGGGCATCGGTTGACATGATCGGCGGCGTTGAGCGCGTCCGCGCAGAAAACTCTTGACTGTAAGAATCATACTCACCTACACTCGCGTCCGTGGCAGCGCAGCCGGTGAGGAAGCCGGATCTTCGCGCGGGTCCCACCTGTCTCAAGGAGGAAAAGGTGGCTTTCGAGGACAAGTCATTGACCTGTCGCGACTGTTCCGGCACGTTCGTCTTCACGGCCGGCGAGCAGGGCTTCTACCTGGAGAAGGGCCTGCTCAACGAACCGCAGCGCTGCCCCTCGTGCCGTGCGAACCGGCGCCGCGAGCGCACCTCTGGCGCCGGCCGCGAGCTGACATCCGTCACGTGCGCGGGATGCGGCGGCGTCGCCACCGTTCCGTTCGTGCCGAGACTCGACCGTCCTGTGTACTGCAGCAGCTGCTTCGAGCGCGAGCGCGTCGCGCCTCTGGCCACGTAACATCTCGATTCGGAGACCGCGCGGGCAACCGTGCTTCGCGTCGTTCAGCGGGCCGTAGCGGCGTGCCTGCGGGTGCGCCCTGGGATGCGGATCCATCGATTAGCGGCGTGATGTTCGCGCTACCGCGGCGCGTCCACCTGCGGTACGTAGCCCTCGATCCATTCGGATCCGTCGTCCCACACTTCCTTCTTCCAGATCGGTACTGTCTGCTTCACGCGGTCCACCGCGTAGTGGCACGCGTCGAAGGCTTCCTTCCGGTGTGGCGATGACACCGCGACGAGCAGGCTCGTCTCGCCGATCTCCAGCCGGCCGATGCGGTGGAGGATGCCGACCTCGCTGATGGGGAAGCGCTCGCGCACCTCCTCGCCGACCTGGCACATCTTCTTCAGCGCCATCTCCTCGTACGCGTCGTACTCGAGATAGCGCACGGCCCTGCCGAGATTCTCGTTGCGAACCACGCCGTAGAACAGCGCCACAGCACCGCTCTCGTCGCGCCGTACGGATTCGATGAGAGGCTGAGGTTCGAGCCGGTCGCGCGTGATAGCGAACATCGTCACCCGCCGCTGATAGGAGGGATCAGCGCCACGTCCTCGCCCTCCTGCAGCACGTGCTCCGACGGCACGTACTCCTCGTCCACGGCATACACCAGCGTCGTGAGGAGCGGCTGCACGATCGGGTACTCCTCGCCCAGCTGATCGCGCAGCACCGCGATGGTCGCGCCGTCGGGCAGCGCCATCGTGATGGCGCGCTCCCCGATAAGGTCGCGCAGTCCGGCGAACAGCCGGACGTTGACGTTGGGCATCGTCCCTCGCTCGCTCCAATTGTAACCGTGGCTTTCCATACCGAGCGCGCGCCGGCGACGTCTCGGCTATACTCGCGCTCGCATGACTGCACTCGCCGCCCGAGCGTCCCGCATCGCGCTGGACCTGGTGTTCCCGCCTCGCTGCGCGCTGTGCGGCGCCGGCGGGACGATGCTCTGCGCCGACTGCACCAGCGACCTCCCGCCCGCTGATGGCCGGCGCTGCGACCGCTGCTGGATGCCGGTCACCCGCTCGACGCTCTGCCGCCACTGCACCGAGTCGCCACCGGCGTTCGTCGCGATCCGGGCGGCATGCGTGATGGACGGAGGCGCTCGGCGTCTCGCGCACGAACTGAAGTACGAAGGCATGCTCGCCCTCGCCGAACCCATGGCGCGACTGATGAACGAGCATCTCGAGCCCGATGGCGTCGACCTCGTCGTACCGGTGCCGCTGCATCGCTCCCGGATGCGAGCCCGCGGCTACAACCAGGCGGTAGAGCTGGCGAGGCGCATCGCTACGCTCAGGGCGCTCCCGTTCGACCGCCGCGCCGCGCGCCGGGTCCGTGCCACTGCTCCGCTGGTGAAGACGATGCACCGCGAGGAGCGCGCCGAGATCATGCGCGGCGCCTTCGCGGCGGAGCCCGGCCGCGTCCGCGGCCGCCGCGTCCTGCTCGTGGATGACGTCGTCACCACGGGCGCGACGCTCGACGCCTGCGCGCAGGCGCTCCGCGCAGCCGGCTCCGTCGAGGTCCGATGCGTCACGTGGGCGAGAGCGGACTAATGCGGCAGCGTCCCGCCGCGCATATAGTGATCCGGCGGCTGACGGTTTCGCCGCGTATCGAAGCGGAGACCTGCGGATGATCGGCGAAACCGAGATCAAGCGCATCGCCCAGAAGGTGCTGGCATTGAGCCGTGCCGACCAGACGGAGGTCGAGGTCTTCGCCAACGACTCAGCGCTGACGCGCTTCGCCAACAACTACATCCATCAGAACGTCGAGCACAGCGACGTGGACGTGCGCGTCCGCTCCGTCATCGGGCAGAAGATCGGCGTCGCCTCCACCAACGAGACATCGGACGAAGCGCTCCAGCGCGTGACGGCGCGTGCTTTCGACCTGGCGGAGCACCAGCGCGAGAACGAGGACTTCCGCTCGCTCCCCAGGCCCGCGCCCATCGCCGAGGCAAATGCTTTCGTCGAGCGCACCGCGCGCTGCGGTCCAGAGGAGCGCGCATCCGTCGTCGAGCAGATCTGCAGTGCCTCGGTGGAAGCCGGATACATCGCCGCGGGCGCGTTCCACACGACTGCCCAGGAATTCGCGGTCGTCAATTCGTTCGGGGTGTGGGGATACCACCGGGAGACGCAGGCCGACATCAACACCGTCATCATGTCCGAAACGTCCAGCGGCTACGCGGCGCGCGTCAGCAAGGACGTCGCCGAGATCGACGGCGCAGACGTCGCGCGCGAGGCCGTCGAGCGAACGAAGCGTGGCGTCGAGCCGAGAACCATCGAGCCAGGCGAGTACGAAGTGATTCTCGAGCCTTATGCCGTCGTGGACCTGCTCGACTTCTTCTCATACCTCTCGTTCGGCGCGCTGCCGTTCATGGAGAAACGCAGCTTCATGTCCGGGCGCATCGGCGAGCGGGTGATGGCCGAGAACGTCAGCATCTGGGACGACGGCCTGGCCGCCGACACGATCCAGTCACCGTTCGACTATGAGGGGGTCCCCAAGCAGCCCGTGATGTTCGTCGACCACGGCGTCGCGAAGGGCGTCGTCTGGGACAGCTACTACGCCGGCAAGCAGGGCGGCGACCAGCGCTCGACGGGCCACGCGCTGCCGGCAGGCGTCACCTTCGGGCCGATGCCGCTGCACATGTTCATGGCCACCGGCGACGGGTCGCGCGAAGACATGGTTCGCGACGTCAGACGCGGCCTCTGGGTCAGCCGCTTCTGGTACACGCGGACGGTCCATCCGCTGAACGTCGTCGTCACCGGCATGACGCGCGACGGCACGTTCCTCGTCGAAGACGGCAAGGTCGTGGGGCCGGTCCGCGACATGCGCTTCACGCAGGGCTATGTAGAGGCGCTGAACAACGTCGACGCCATCAGCCGCGACTCGATGCTCACGCTCGGCGACATCGGCGGAGGCGTGCGCCGCGTGCCCGCGCTCAAGCTCGGGAAGTGGAACTTCACCGGCGTCAAAGAGATGTGACGCGCGTGTCCGGTCCTCACCCCGCACGTCCGATGTCTCCGAGCGCCGCTCGATGATCATCTTCACGCTCGAACAGGCGGAAGCGCTCGTTCCGCAGGTGCGCGAGGAGCTTCTGGCGATGCAGGGGCTGAAGGGGCAGATCGACGAGTTGCGCGTCGATCTGTCGCGGGTAATGGAGAAGACGACCGGTAATGGTCACGTGGGCGACGAAGGCGGCGTCGCCGAAAAGCGCCGGCGCGCCGAAACGCTCGTCGCGCAGCTCAATGAGCGCCTGGAGCGGCTGAATGCCTGGGGCGTCGAGCTGAAGGGCATCGACGAAGGGCTCGTGGACTTCCCGGCCAACCGCGAAAGGCGCACGGTCTACCTGTGCTGGCGCCTGGGCGAGGAGCGTATCGAGTGGTGGCACGAGCTGGACGCGGGATTCGCGGGGCGGCAGCGGCTGTAGGCCCGGGAGAGGAGCGAGCGCCCGCGCCCGGAGCGCCGTCTCGTCGATTTCTCCAATCATGCAGCAGTTGACGTCAGCAGCTTCGGCACGACATAAACGCGCCGTTGCAGTCGCTCGCTTATGCCGTAGCCGAATTGCGATTGGCTCGATCGTCCGTGAGAATGTCGCAGAAGTCAGGCAGTTACGAAGGTGGTGTCATGGAACGAACCCTGGAAGCGCGGCGGGAGACCGTGGCGCGCGCCGAAGCGCCGGCAGCCCGGATCCTCTGCGAGGCCATCGAGTTCGAGACCACCACGGCACCCGAGTTCATCGACGTAACGGACGACGTCGTCTCCATCGTCGATGCGGCTGGCGTGCAGTTCGGTCAGGTCACCGTCTTCTCGCAGCACACGACCGCCGCCGTGAAGATCAACGAGAACGAGCCGCTGCTCCTGCAAGACCTGGCTCGCCTGCTCAGCCAATTCGCTCCAGCCGAGGCGCAATACGAGCACAACGACTTCACGCGGCGCACCGTGAACATGAACGAGGACGAGTGCGCGAACGGGCACTCGCACTGTCAGCACCTCTTCCTCAGCGCCAGCGAGACCATCCCCATCGTCGATGGGCGTGTCAGCCTGGGGCGATGGCAGCGCATCTTCCTGATCGAGCTGGACCACCCGCGGCCGCGGCGGCTGTTGGTGAACGTGGTCGGCACCGGCTGAGCGACAGATCCCTCGTACCAACGCGGACCTAAGATCTAGTGCAGCGTTGCGTCAGCTCGTCGCGGGCGCGGCCATGCCGCGACGGAGCCACATGATCCCCGCGACGCCGCCCGCGAGCATCACGAGCGCTGTCTCGATCTCGGCCGCAAGCATGTTCCGCGCGATCACGTGGCTGAACTGCGAATTCGAGAGCGCGTCATAGTTTCGCGCGAACCCGTAAATCCCGAAGCCGACCCAAGCCGTCGCGCAGACAGCCGCCAGAACGATGTTTCGCGTACGGAGCGTCATCCAGAACGCGAGCGCGAATAGCGCGAGCTGGCCAGGAATGATGGGTGCGTACAGCTCCCTCCGAAGAACGCCATCGAGTAGCAGCGCCGCGAACCAGACGACGATCGCGATCAGCAGCACGCTGAGGTGCTCGGCGACAAGTTTCGCTGTGTGACGCATTCCTCTTACTTCCATAACCACCGCCAGAAGCCGGATCGCCCCAGCACCCGCGCCTTTAGCTTGTTCCGGAGCCGGCGCGGCGCCCGCTTCGGATGCGTTGCGGCATCGACGTCGTTCGCCACCCGCGCGGCTTTGTACAGCATGCGATACAGCTTCATCTCGCCGCGATAGTACATGAGCGAGCGGTCTGCTGTCATCCGCCCGCGCCCGGGCGAATAGATGATGCCGCACCGGCCGTCAAACCTACTTCGGGATCAGGTGCACGGCCGTCGCCTTGAACGACGCCACGACATCCACGCCCGGCGCCAGCCCCAGGTCTTCGATCGACCGCCGCGTCAGCCGGGCGATTAGCGGGAAGCCGCCGCAGTCCACCTCCACCCGCGCGTCCGCGCCCGTCGGCACGATGCGCCGTACGCGCCCGACGATCTTGTTTCGCGCGCTGCTCGGGATCGCCTCGCCCACGCCCGAGATCGTCACGTCCTCCGGCCGCAGGCACACCAGCGCGCGTTCGAATACGCCGTCCGCCACCGCTTCGATGGTGCAGGTGCCGGCGGACAGCGCCACCAGGCCGTCCTGCCGCCCCACGACCGTCGCCGGAATCATCGTCTCGACGCCGACGAACGCCGCGACGGCTTCGTCCGCCGGCGCGCCGAACACCTCCGCGGGCGCGCCGATCTGCCGGATCTGGCCGCCGATGAGCACCGCGGCTCGATCCCCGAGCCGCGCCGCCTCGTCGTGGTCGTGCGTCACCAGCACCGTTGTCACCCGCGTCCCCGCGAGCGCGGACCCCAGGTCGCCGATGATCGCCCCGCGCGTCGGCGTGTCGAGCGCGCTGAACGGCTCGTCGAGCAGCAGCACCTCCGGCTCGAGCGCGAACGCACGGGCCAGGCTCACGCGCTGCGCCTCGCCGCCCGATAGCGTGCGCGCCGACCGGCCGGCGAAGCCGCCGACGCCGAACCGCTCGAGCCATCGCGCCGTCCGCTGGTTTCGCTCGGCCGACGGGACGCCGCGCATGCGTAGCCCCATCTCGACGTTGGCCCCAACGCTCCGGTCCAGCAGCAGCGGCTGCTGGAACACCACCGCCATTCGCCGCCGCAGCGCCAGCTCGTGGCCGCGCGTCGCCTCGCCGTCGAAGAGCACGCTGCCACGCGCCGGCCGGTCCAGCAGCGCGAGCTGCAGCAGGAGCGTCGACTTGCCGGCGCCATTCGGCCCGATGATCGCGAGCGATTCGCCAGCCCGCACCTCGAGCCGCGGCACGTCGAGCACGACGCGCCGTCCGCGCTGGACGGCAACGCCCCGAAGGGCGAGCTTCCAGGGCTCGTTCAGCGGACCGGCCATGCGATCGGGTAGCTAGCCGATGGATATGGCGCCTGGATCTCCGGCTCGCCTCGCTCCTGGCGCACACTGAGCTGCACCCACGTGAACAACAGGTTCACGGTAATGATCATCGCCAGGAGGATGAGCCCGAGCGCCATGCCGGTGCTGAAGTTGCCTTTGTTTGTTTCGAGAAAGATCGTCCCGGTCATGACCCGCGTCTGACCGGCGATGTTCCCGCCCACCATGATCGACGCGCCCACCTCGGAGATCGCAGCGCCGAAGCCAGCCATTACCGCGGCCAGCAGCGGCAGCCGCACCTCCCGCAGCACGATCCACAGCATCTGCAGCCGCGAAGCGCCGAGCGCATAGATCTGCAGCCGCAGCTTCGGGTCGAGCGCCGCCAGCGACGCCGCGGTGAAGCCGGTGATAACGGGTGCGGCGATGAGGGTTTGCGCGACGATCATCGCCTTCGTCGTGTAGATCCAGTCAAGCTGGCCCAGCGGCCCGCTGCGCCACAGGATGATGGCGATGAAGAGACCGACGACGACTGGGGGCAGCCCCATGCCGGTGTTCACCATCGTCATGACGAACAGCCGTCCGCGGAATCGTCGGAACGCTATGGCAGCGCCTGCGCCGACGCCGATCACCAGGCTGATCAGCGTCGCGATGCCTGATACGTACACAGACCGCCAGGCGACCTCGTACACATCGTTGTCGTTGTGCACGAGCAGCCAGAACGCTTCCCGGAAGCTGTCACGGATGAGGTCCATCGGCCCCCCTTCCCACGGTTAACTGGATGACGCTTCGAAGTCTACCGTCCGCTCCAAGGGACGCCGGACGCGCTCGGATAGGGGCGCGCCTGCGGCCGTCTTTCAGCGCGCCATCGGGGACGTGCCGTCGATGTCAGCCGGACACTACTCGCAGAGGTTCTGCCCTTCGACCTCGACGGCGTTTGCGTCGCGGTTTCCGGCCTCATCCCGCGCGCGCACCACGAAGAAGAACGTCTTGTCGCTCGCAAGCTGCGGCGTCGCGAACGTCGTAGCGCCCGGATCGGTGGTGTACGTGGGCTTCGAGAAGTCTTCTTTGCCTGCGGCTTCCGCCTGGTACACGTCGTACACGATCGCCTTCTGCGGCGTGACATCGTCGGTCGCGGCGTCCCACGACAGGTGATAGCTCGAGGTTCGTCCGCCGCCGATCGGCCCTGGAATGCACGTCGTCGCGGACTTCAGTCCGGCGAATTGCGGTGGCGTGTTGTCGTGCTTGCCGGGCGGGAACGCCGGGCTGATGACCGCGCACGCCGAAACCAGAACCATCGACAAGAGCAGCGCGCATAAGGGGATGAGGCCAGCGAGATAGCCACGAGGCATGCATCACCTCCGAGGCCGTTAGTCTAGATCAAGCGTGGAGTTGCGCCGCCCCTCCATCGTCGCTCTTGATACCGCGGCCTCATCCCGTCGGCTCCGGCTTACCAGCGTCCGGGAAGAACAGCGACTGGCCGTACTTGTCCACGCCGAAGTCGCCAATCATCTTCTGGATGTCCGGCCGGGTGATCCACGCTGCGAACGCCCGCGCTCCGGTCACGTTCACATTCGAGTGCTTGTCAGGGTTGACGACGATCACGTGGTAGACATTCACGAGCCCCGGGCTCTTCTCCGACACGATCTGCAAGTCGAGGTTCTTCTGCTGCGAGAGGTACGTCCCGCGGTCACTGATGGTGTACGCGTTGCGCTGGTTCGCGATCTGCAACGTCGCTCCCATCCCCTGGCCCGACTCCGAGTACCACGACTGCCCCTTCGGCGTGATGTTGAGCCCCTTCCATAGCTTCAGCTCGAAGGCGTTCGTACCGGACTGGTCGCCGCGGCTGATGAATGTCGCGCCCTTGTCGGAGATCGCCTTCATGGCGGCGTTGATGTCGCTTGTCTGCTTGATGGCCGCCGGGTCGTCCTTCGGACCGACGAGGATGAAGTCATTGTGCATCACCAGGGTCCGCTCGATCCCGTCGCCGGCGTCGATCATCATCTTCTCGGCATCCGGCGAGTGCACCAGCACGACGTCCGCGTCGCCGCGCGACGCTTGGGCGATCGCCTGCCCGGAACCCACCGAGACGGTCTTGACGGTGTAGCCGCTCTCATTCTCGAACGCCGGCACGAGTACATCGAGCAGCCCGCTGTCTTGCGTGCTCGTCGTCGTGGCGAGAATGAGATTCCCGGAGGCCTTCGTCGGCGCCGGCGTGCTCTCGGCGCCGCTGCTACCGGGCGTGGATGTCGCGCTCGAGCCGCCGACCCCGCATGCAGCGAGCAGCAGGCACAACCCGGCGACGATAACGGTCATTCGCTTATGCACGGCCTCGCTCCTTCAAGCACAACCCATCGATATGTTGCGGCGAGCATAACGACGGAACGAATCAAGCGAAAGCGGATGGAGGGGATGGCAACGTCCCGAACTGTACGTCGACGAGATTCTGCTATGCGCGCAAAGAGCGCGGTCGGCCTTAGTGAGTTCTTCGAAGGAGCCTACGCCTGTACGCGCCCGAACGTCCGCTCGAACTCCCGCGTCATGTCGGCGTCGATGGCGCTGCGGAAGCGTTCGTACATCTCGACGAGGCGCCGCCCGTCTTTCGTGAGCGACGAACCGCCGCCGCCGCTGCCGCCTACCGCACTTTCCACCAGTTTGATCCCCAGGTTCTGTTCGATCTCGCGCACCTTCCCCCACGCGCGCCGGTACGAGAGATGCATCCGCTCTGCTGCATCTGCAAGTGATCCCGTCTCTTCGATGAGCGACAGCAACTTCACGCGGTAGTCGCTCAGCACCAGCTTGCCGTCCTTCTCCACCCAGAGCTTCGATCGCGGTTCCATCTGCAGCATCGTACCGCTCGTGCAAGGCGATCGGAGAAGCGCATTCACATCGTGCACAATTTCAACCCGATCGGGCCGATCCTGTGGCGCCGCAACGTTCGGTTGAGGTGCCGGAACAGCTTGACGCGCCGCCGTTTCAAAGGCGTGACGACGCCGCATCCCTAACCCGAAAGTCGTTGAGGGGCTTCTGCAATGCTGACTATCGTGCCTGTAAATCTGACTCAGGAGGAGTACGGTATGCCCCAAACCAGGAAGTTAGTCGGTGCGCTTGGAGTTGTACTCGGGCTGGCTGTGCTCGCATTCGCGATCACCGCCGGCGGCGCACACCAGGCCTACGGCCAGACGCCCGCGACGACGGGGACGAGCGCCGCAGGCACGCCATCCGGCGGGACCACCGGGACCACCGCGGCTGGCACGCCGGCTGCGGGGACGACCGGCACGCCGGCTGCTGCTGGCACGTCGATCACCACGACCGGCACGCGGACCGCGACAACCGGTTCGCCGACCGCCGGTGCAGCGGCTGGCGCCTCGACCCTCCCGTCCTCCGGTACCGGTGACGGTGGTTCGAGCAGCTCGATGATCTGGATGATCGCGGCTGGCGCGCTCGTAGCGCTGTTCGGAGCCGGGATGCTCACCAGCGGCATCTTCAAGCGCCGATAACGCTCAGGGACGAGCGATGAAGAGGGGCGTCGCAAACGCGACGCCCCTCTTCTATTCCCGTTCATAGCTGAACCCCGCCGGAGGAGGCGGCGGGGAGCGTCCTTGCTTCGGACGCCACCACCCTCCGGCGGGCGAGCACGTTGGAGGATGCCCCCGCCCGCGCTGAACGCATACTACTCGCCATGTGGGGTGACATGTGGGTTTCTTATGTGATTTTCGTCGCGAGATCGCTTTCGCGAGGTTGCTTGGGCACGTCCAATGTGCACGGCGACAGGCCCACCGCACGATGTCCGATGCTTCGCCCGACAGGCGTCAGGCCGCTTTGAGCTGGTCGCTGTCTGAGGGGGTCGTCCGCTCGGTGGGTAGACTGGCCGGCTCATCGCATTCGAGCGAGCGGCTCCAGAACTGGTGCAGCAGGTACGCGGTCGATAGCGCCGTCAGCAGCCCGAGCGCGATGAAGAACTGCATGTCGTCCTCGAAGTCTCCCTACTAAATGGCGCTGGCCCCGAACGGCCGGGGCCACGCACCGAGTTCACGCCTGTCGGGGGAAGGCGTGCGGGTGGCGGCCGGGGATGCCGCCACCCGTCCGTCTACTTCTTCTTCGCGGCGGTCTTGCGGCGCGCTGGCCGCTTGGTCGTCCGCGACTTGGCCGCGGCGGCCCGGGTCGGGCGCTTCGCCGTGGTCTTCTTCCGCGCCGCTGGCTTGCGGGCGGTGGTCTTCCGCGCCGCCGGCTTGCGGGCGGTGGTCTTCCGCGCCGTCGTCTTTCGCGCGGTCGTCTTCCGTGCCGTGGTCTTCCTGGCGGTCGACTTGCGTGTCGACCTCTTCGCGGTTACTGCCATACGTTCTCCCTGCCTCCTGTCGTCTCCATGACGATTGTGTGCCCCTACCGTTAGGAGCAGCCACTCGTGCTACCGCAGTTCTCACAGCGGTAACACGTCCCCGACCGAATCATGATCCACCCGCAGTTCATGCACGCGGGTGCGTCTGAGTGCCCGTTCGCGCGCGCCGTCCGGTACATCGTCGGTACCGCGGCTGCGACCGACGCGCTCGGGCTTGAATCGCCAGCTGACGCCGAGGCGCCGTCGAGCGGCAGCGGGTACTGGCCGGCTGCCAGCGCCGCCTTGATCTCCGGCGTCATCACGCCCACCTCGTACGCCTCCTCCGGTGACATGTAGCGGCTCGCCAGCCAGCGGAAGACATAATCGATGATCGACTGCGCGACCGGGATGTCCCGGTTCTCTGTGCGCCCCATGGGCTCGAAGCGCATGTGGCTGAAGTTTCGCACCAGGTCCTGCAGGGGCACGCCGTACTGCAGCGCGTACGAGACCGCCCGGCCGAAGGCCTCCATGAGCCCGCTCACCGTGGAGCCCTGCTTGGCCATCGAGAGGAAGATCTCCCCCGGAGTCCCGTCGTCGTACAGGCCGACGGTGATGTAGCCGTCGTGGCCCTCGATGCTGAACTTGTGGGTCACGGATGCCCGGGTGTCGCTCATCTTCCGGCGGACCGGACGATGGTCTTCCACCGACGCCGCGCCCGCGTCCCCCTTCGAAGTGGACAGCGGCTGCGCCTTCTTCGAGCCGTCGCGGTAGATCGCTATGGCCTTCACCCCAGCGCGCCAGGCTTCGACGTACGCCTCCGCGACATCGTCGACGGTCGCTTCGTTCGGAAGGTTTACGGTCTTCGAGATCGCGCCGGAGATGAACGGCTGCACGGCGCCCATCATGTTGATGTGGCCGCGGTAGTGGATCGATCGCGTGCCGTTCTCCGCCTTGAATGCGCAGTCAAACACAGGCAGGTGCTCGTCGCGCACGTGCGGCGCACCCTCGATCGTCTCGCGCGTGTTGACGTAGTCGACGATCGCGTCGCGCTGCGCGTTGTCGTACCCGAGTCGCGTGAGCGCGTGGGGCACCGTGTTGTTCACGATCTTGATCATGCCGCCGCCGACGAGCTTCTTGTACTTGATCAGCGCGATGTCGGGCTCGATGCCCGTCGTGTCGCAGTCCATCATGAACGCGATCGTCCCCGTCGGTGCGAGTACGGTGGCCTGTGCGTTGCGGTAACCGAACTTCGTTCCCAAGTCCAACGCTTCGTCCCACGCACTGTGCGCTGCATCGATCAATGTCGATGGCGCGCGTGTCGTGTCTATTTTACGGGATTCGTCACGATGTTTCGCAACCACGCGCAACATCGGCTCCCGGTTTTCGTGGAACGCGTCGAACGGACCGACGCGCTGCGCGATCGTTGCGGACGTCGCGTACGCGTGTCCGGTCATCAGAGCGGTGATCGCCGCGGCGTGCGCGCGTCCCTCGTCAGAGTCGTACGGAAGGCCGAGCGACATCAGCATTGCGCCGAGATTTGCATAACCGAGACCCAGCTGCCGCATTGCAACGGTGTTGCGCCCGATCTTTTCCGTCGGGTAGCTGGAGTTGCCGACGATGATCTCCTGCGCCCAGATCGTCACCGCGACGGCGTGCCGGAACGCCTCGACATCGAACACGCCGGCGGCGTCCACGAACGTCATGAGGTTCAGCGACGCCAGGTTGCACGCCGAGTTGTCGACGTGCATGTACTCCGAGCACGGGTTGCTGGCATTGATCCGCGCGGTGTTCGGGCAGGTATGCCAATCGTTGATCGTCGTGTCGTACTGCATGCCCGGGTCGCCGCACTCCCACGCGGCGGCGGCCATCCGCCGCAGCAGGTCCGCGGCCCCGACCGTCTGCACCGCCTCGCGGCCCACGCGGCTCCGCAGCTCCCAGGGCCGGCCCTCGAGCGCCGCTCGCATGAACTCGTCCGTCACCCGGACGGAGTTATTCGCGTTCTGGAACTGGATCGAGGACCATGCATCGCCGTTGAGCGACATGTCCCAGCCCGCTGTGCCGAGCGCGTAGGCCTTCCGCTCCTCGTTCACCTTGCAGTCGATGAACTCCTCGACGTCCGGGTGGTCGGCGTCCAAGACGACCATCTTGGCCGCCCGGCGCGTCTTCCCGCCCGACTTGATCGACCCGGCGATGCTGTCCGCGCCGCGCATGAAGGAGATCGGTCCGCTCGCCTGTCCGCCAGCGGAGAGTTGCTCCCGGCTCGAGCGGATCGGAGACAGGTTGATGCCCGAGCCCGAGCCGCCCTTGAAGATCATCCCCTCCGTCTTACACCAGTCGAGGATCGATTCCATCGTGTCCTCGACCGAGAGGATGAAGCACGCCGAGCACTGCGGCCGTGCCTCGACGCCGACGTTGAACCAGACCGGGCTGTTGAACGCCATCTTCTGGTACAGGAGCAGGTGCGTCAGCTCATCGCGGAACGCCTGCGCCTCTTCTCCCGCGAAGTAGCCGTCCTTCACGCCCCAGTTGGTGATCGTGTCGACGACGCGGCCGATGAGCTGGCGCACGCTGCGCTCGCGCCGGTCGCTGCCGAGCGGTCCGCGGAAGTACTTCGAGACGACCACGTTCGTCGCGGTCTGCGACCACGCCTTGGGGATCTCGACGTCCTGCTGCTCGAAGAACGCGTTGCCGCTCTCATCGGCGATGACCGCCGTGCGCCGCTCCCATTCGACGCTTGCGAAAGGATCGTCGCCGGCGCGCGTGAAGTAGCGAGGGATGTTGGAACCGCTGACTGTTGATGTGCTGCGTGCTGCGGGGTCGACCTGGAGGACCATGGCGGACGCGATTCCTTTCGGTGACTAGCCTGCCCGATACGGCGTTCGAATGACGGGCCGGGCAAGCCTCGCGATAGCGCGCCAGCTCGTCGTATTCGCGTTCCAAGAAGGGATCTCGCTGAGGTTGGTGCCGGTGCAACGCACGAACTCGCGCAACCGGCGCTGGTGCTCCGCCGCGATCACGTGCGCGTCGTCCTGGACGCCTTCGTTGTGCAGCGCGCACAGGAACGCCACCGCGTCGCTGGAAAGAGCAGCAACAGCCTGATTCACCGCGGGGCTCTTTGCAACAGCGTTCATCCCACTTCTCGAAGCGCTAATCCCCTTCGGCTCAGCCGTAACATCAGCGTCGAGGCGCCTCCTTGCGCCACGACGCTGATCTCGCGGATCAGCCGTACGCGGCGTTCTCCTCTCGATAATCCGTCCAGAGCCGCGACAGCTCGGACGCGATCGCCTGCGGCTTCAGCACCGACATCGCGACCGGTGATCGCCCTTCGCGCATCGTCGCGATTAGCCGCTCGAACGACGCCTCGTCCATGCCTGACAGCCGGTAGTCGGTCAGCAGCGCGACCGCGTCCTCGATCGCACGGCGGTCGCCGTCGTCGTCGAGCAGCGCCAGCCGGTGGCGGAAGTCCGCCACCACCCGCTCGAAGAACGCATCGACGCTCTGCTCGGTCCGTGCCCGGTCGAGGGTCTGCGTCGTCATGCGTGCCTCGATTCGCTGTGCGTCTCGACGGATTCGTCGTCGATCACGTCCTCGACCGGCGCCGCCCCCGGTTCGACGTAACGCGCGCGCATGTGCTCCGGCACGTGCTCGGCGATCCGCAGCCGGTACACCGTCATCCGCTGCTCCGACGCGGCCGCCAGCTTGAAGGTGAGGTGCCGGTCGCTCAGCTCGATGCGCTGTCCGTCGGCGAGCTCGAGCCACAGGCCGCCGCGCTCGCGCTCGAGCATGTGCATCTCCCACGACGGCCACATCGTCACTTCGCCGCGCTCCTCGTGGATCTCGCACGGACCGCTGGCGATGAATTCGCCGCTGAAGTTCATGAGCTTTCCGTCGATCCGCATGTCTTAGCGTGCGCCTCCATGCCTCCGTCGCGACATCGCCCTTATCGCGCCTTCCTGCGCTTCGGCTGCTCCCTCGCAGGCTCCTGTTGCAGGGGCACAGGAGCCTGCACCGGCCGCACCGGGCGGCGGCGGTTACGGGTACTGGCAATCGGTGCGGCCGGTTGCAGCCGAATTGAGCGGGAGAGCTCCGCGGCGTCCAGCAGCGGGAGCTGCGCGTCCGAAGGACGCACGCCCGATGCCAGGCCCTCGAGCTCTTCCCGGAGCGCGGCCAGGTCCCGGAACTCCCGGTACACGCTGGCGAAGCGGACATAAGCGATGGGGTCGAGGTCGCGCAGCCGGTCCATCACCAGCTCGCCGACGGCGCTCGACGGGATCTCGGCGGCGTTCGTGGCGTACAGCGCCGACTCAACGTCGGCCGCTAGCGCGTCGATGTCCTCGCGGGCCAGCGGGCGCTTCTCGCACGCCTTGCGGACGCCGGCGAGGAGCTTGTCGCGCGAGAACTCTTCGCGGCGCCCGTCCTTCTTGATGAGGTAGAGGGCCACGGCCTGGACGCGCTCATAAGTAGTAAAGCGGCCGGCGCAGCCGGGGTTCAGGCACTCGCGGCGCCGGCGGACCGACTCATCGACGTCGCGGCTGTCCACGACCTTCGAGTCTTCGCATCCGCAGTAGGGGCAACGCACGAGCGGAGGCAGCCCTCGGATTCAGAATCGCCGCCCCGTACGGCGCGGCACGGATGCGAATGTAGCACTACATCTAGTGCTTGTCAATGCTCGGGAACCCTGATCAGCGCAAGATATGGGGTGGCGCATGCGCGAGGTTCTGTGACGGTCGGTGCGGCACTGACGAATCTACATAACAAGGCGCGTTGCACTGTGGTCGCGGCGAGGTCGGGAGCGGATGTAGCATCATCGCATGCGTTCCTTCTGGGACCGTCAGCCGGCGGCGCTGAAGTACGTCGCTCCGCGGCTGGCGGCGTTTGTGCTCGGCTGGATCGCACTCACGATCGCCACGTTCACGCTGCTTTTTGTCGCCCACGATCCGGTGGACCGGCACCTCAACCGCGGAGCGTCGCAGCAGGAACGCGATGAAGTCCGGCACGCGCTGGGCATGGATCACCCGGCCTACCGTATCTATTGGAACTGGCTAAGCGACTTCGCGCGTGGTGATCTGGGCACGGATACGCTGCGGCACCGCAGTATCAGTGCAGAGGTGCGGCACAAGGCGCAGCCCACGGTTGAACTCCTGCTCGTGAGCGTCGCAATTGGTACGGCGGCTGGATATGGGCTCAATGAGCTCCGGCGACGGCGTGCATGGGCCCGGAGAACGTCGCTTGTAGTAACGAGCATCGCCGGTGCCTTGCCAGTCGTCGTGCTGGCAACGTTCGTCCTCGTGATACCCGCGAACTACTGGGGTTACGCGCCAAGCCTCGGTGGCTTCATTCGCCTCTCGGACAATCCGTGGGGCAACATACGCGAGATCGCACCGGCAGCACTTCTGCTAACACTCGCGGTCGCGGCGTTCGTCGCGCTCGACCTTGATCGATGGCGAGATTACGGGCGCTGGCGCGCCGTCGCGTTCAGCGCGCTCCGAGCAACGCCGCTCGCGATATCCGCCGCGGTTATCGCAGAGCAGACCTTCAACTTCGCTGGCCTAGCCCTGTACCTCCTCGAGGCAACGAAGTACGGCGATGACTTTCTCGTGCAGTCGCTCCTCGCGATCTTCGGAGCTCTCGCGCTCTTTGTCTGGCTCCTTCCGCCGCGACCGCCCGAGTCTCATGAACAGCGGGCGACGTCGATCGCATGGGGCGACTGGATCCGAAGTCCGCTCGCCATCGCCGCGCTCGCGCTCATCGGCGCGTTCATCTTTTTCGGCGTCGTTGGACCGTGGATAGCGCCCTACGGACCGTTTGATTACCGAGCAGGTCTTCCTCAGCAGACGCCTTCGACTGCACACCTGCTCGGTACCGACCGGCTCGGCCGGGACGAACTCAGCCGCATCCTGTATGGCGCACGGGCGGAGCTCAAGTTGCTGGCTGCTGTCATCGGCCTCGGGTTCGTCCCGGGCATGCTGGCTGGATTTGCGCTTCGTTCGAGGCCGCAATGGAGTCGTCGCGCGCTCGACGAGCTTCGTTCCCTCTGGTGGTCGCTGCCGTGGCTCGTCGTGTTGCTTGCGCTCAGCACGGTCTACGCACCGGACCTCAAGGCCGTGGCGATCGTGCTGGGACTAGGAGCCTTCCTCTCCGGCGTCGCCTGGACTACGAACACCCTGCCTCTCGCCGAAGGTGACTCGTGGGGAACGCGCTTGCACGAAATCGCGCCAGGCGCGTTGGCCCAAGCCGCATCAGTAGCGGCCCTGGTCATCCTTGCCGATGTCACCGTGGCGTTCCTTGGCTTTTCCGTGCCGAGGACAAGTTGGGGATCCGATCTCGGCGGCTCGCGGACGTTCCCCTTCCCGGTCGGCCTCATGGGTATGGTTGCCGCGGTAATTTGCGGGACCCTGCTCGCCTTCAACCTGCTCGCCGCGTCCGCCGTCGACCATGGCGAACCGCAGGCTGACGTTGACGCGTCGCCCGAAAATTTGCCCGTCCGCCCGGGCGAAACTTATGGAAATCCGGCGGCGGGTGGAGTAACATAACTCCGAAGTAGCCCAGGCTCCCGGTTCCGTGGTACCTGCCCGTGCCACTCCACCGGGTCGGGCTACTCTTTTTCTCCCTCGCGCCGAAGCCTGCGGGCCCGCAACGCGCGAGGGAGATGGTCAGGCCGTGAGCGGCGCCATCTCCCAATACGCCGCTCACGGCCCACTTCCCTTTCCCTGGTGGGGGAAAGTCCCCGAGGCGTTAACCTCGGGAAAGCCTGGCTAGACAGTCACCTCCTTCCCAACTTGCACGACGCCCTCTATCGCGCCGCCACGGTGCGGCGCAGGAACGTCGGTAGCTCCGTGTCCATCGCGTTGATCACCGGGGGCTCCAGCGTCGCTGGCGCCTCTGTGTTCTCGGTACGCGGCTCGGGGTGCGCATCGTCCGTCCCTGTGCGGCGGTACTCGTCGGGGATGGGCTGCAGCGCCGTCGGTCGCCGCGTGAACCCCGTCGCGATCACGGTGATCTTCACCTCGTCGCCCAGCCGCGGGTCGACCGCCGTCCCGAAGATGATCTCGGCGTTCGGATCCACCACGTCGGCGATGACGCGGGCGGCGTCGTTCAGCTCGTGCAGCCCCAGGTTCTTGTTCGCCGTGATGTTGAACAGCACCCCGCGTGCGCCGTTGATCGAGACGTCGAGCAGCGGGCTGGCGATCGCCTCCTTCGCCGCGTCGGCTGCGCGGTTCGCGCCGGTCCCGCGGCCGATCGCCATCAGCGCCGGGCCCGCCTCCGCCATGATCTTCCGCACGTCCGCGAAGTCGAGGTTGATGTCGCCCGGCAGCGTGATGATCTCGCTGATGCCCTGGATGCCCTGCAGAAGGATGTTGTCCGCTGTCCGGAACGCGTCCTCGAGCGAGGCCTTCTCGTCGCACGCCTCCAGCAGCCGGTCGTTCGGGATGACGATCAGCGTGTCAACTTCGTCCTGCAGCCGCTGGATGCCCTCTTCGGCGTTAGTGCGGCGCTTCTGCCCCTCGAACCCGAATGGCTTGGTCACCACGCCGATAGTCAGCGCCCCGGCCTCCTTCGCCACCTCCGCGACGATCGGCGACCCGCCGGTGCCGGTGCCGCCGCCCATCCCTGCCGTTACGAAGACCATCTCGCTGCCTCGTACCGCCTCGAGCAACTCGTCGCGGCTCTCCTCGGCTGCCCGCAGCCCGCGCCCCGGGTCGCCGCCCACGCCCAGTCCCTTCGTGATCTTGTCGCCGATGCGGATCTTCACGTCGGCCGGCGAGAGCTGCAGTGCCTGCGCATCGGTGTTCACAGCGACGAACTGCACCCCGGGGATCTGCTCCTCGATCATGCGGTTCACCGCATTGCACCCGCCTCCGCCTACGCCCACCACCTTGATCGGCGGCAGCCCATCCGCGTACGCCCTGGTCATGTGTGCCTCCCTGTACCACTGCTCCCGCTCCATCCGCCGGATCTCCTCTTCGAACATCGGCGCTTGCTCGTATCGCGGTCCGGCGCGTTCCGGAGCCTGCCGCTTGTCGCCGCCGTGCGGCGACGACGCCTCGACACCGGTGCTGGCAGGCACGCGGTCGCTGCGCAGCAACCGGTGCAGCTTGCGCTCTTCCGGCGCCGCTCGGGCCCGCTGAAGCTCAGTCGCAGCCTTTCGCGCGTCCGCCTTGCGTCTCGCGCGACGGTCCGGGGTGATCGGCACGACAACGGTCGATCCCGCGTTCGCGCCGAGAACATCGGCGATGTCGACGGCCGGGGGCGCTTGCGGCTTCGAGTGCGGCTGCCCCTTGTCGGCGTCCTTGCCGCCGCGCGGTCCTCTTCGACGGATCACCATCTCGCGACTCCCTTCACAGTTCGACTTGCAGCCATCCCGCTACGCCTCCTTGCTTCGATTCGCCGTCCCACCTGTTCCGGTCTTCGCTACTCCGGCAGCAGCACGCGCGCCCAGCTCCCTACGCGCCGCCAGACGCCGTTGAGGTTGATCGAAGGCCGCGATGCTCGGTGCCATGTGCTCGCCTCCGCTTCGTGCACCGCCCACTGCAGCAGCCCGACGCTCGTCGAGTACGCCGGGTCGATGAGCTGATCCGTCAGCCCCTGCAAGTGCCGCGGCATCCCCACGCGGGCAGGCCATCCCGTCACCTGCTCGGCGAGCAGCTCGATGCCCGTGAGCTTCGCGCCGCCCCCAGTGAGCACGATCCCCGCCGAGACGATGTCGTCGTGAACTGCGCGCTTCACTTCCGCCGTCACCATCTCCAGGATCTCTTCCATGCGGGCCTGCACGATCTCGCACAGCCGTCGCCGCAGCTCCGTCTTCGTCCCTTCCGAGCCGAACGCCTCGATGCTGATCTCGTCGCCGGCGTCCACCATCGACGGGATGGCGTGCGCCCACTTGCGCTTCGCGTCTTCCGCCGCCTGGTACGGCGCTCGCAGCCCGACTACGACGTCGCGCGTCACGTGGTTCCCGCCGACCGGCAGCACCGCCGTGTGGCAGACGCTGCCCTCGATGAACACGGCGACGTCCGTCGTCCCGCCGCCGATGTCCGCCAGCACGACGCCCTGCTGTTTCTCCTCTTCGTCGAGCACCGCCTCGGCGCTCGCCAGCGGCTCGAGGATCAGGCCATCCACCTGCACGCCGCAGTTCTCGACGCATTTCGTCAGGTTCTGGATCGCGCTATCCACGCCGGTGACGATGTGCGTCTCGACGTCCAGCCGCGAGCCGTACATTCCGACCGGATCGGTCACGTTGTCCTGGCCGTCCACGATGTAGTAGCGGGGGATGACGTGGATCATCTCGCGGTTCGTCGGGATGCTCACCACGCGCGCGCCGTCGAGCACGCGCGTGACGTCGTCCGGCATGATGGCCCGCCCACGGTCTGGTATCGCGATGATCCCGCGGTTGTTCAGGCACGAGATGTGCTGCCCCGCGATGCCCGCATGCGCCGAGAGGATCCGCGTGCCGCTCGACCGCTCCGCCTTGTCCACTGCCGCCCGTATCGACTCGGTCGCGTCGCGGATGTTCTCGACCATCCCGCGCGTCAACCCCTCCGACGGCGCGATTCCCACGCCGAGGATCCGCATGTCCTCGTCGCTCGTCATCTCGCCGACGACCGTGCAGACTTTCGTCGTCCCGATGTCAATCGAAGCGAACGTTCCGCCTCGGCTCATGGTTGCCCTCCCGTCTCCTGGTTGAAGGTCAGCCGGTCGCCGAACCGAAGGTCCACCGACCTCAGCGTCCACTCCTCCTGTTGCGCCCGATCGAGAAGCCCGTACAGGGCCGCCACCTTGTAGTCGTAGTCGCGCGAGTCGCCGAACGTGACCCAGAGCCCGTGGTCGTCGACGTCATCGCTCTTCAGCACCGCTGTGAGTCCGGCGCTCTGCCGGAACACCAGGGCGACGACATGCCGCCCGATTGCGGCCGGCGCGTCCTTCAGCAGCCGGTCCGCGAGCTGGATCGCGCCGGCGTCAAGGCGGTCGCCGGGGTTGATGACACGCGTCGGCTCCACTTCGATGATCACCGGCGAGCCCGCCGGCGCCGGCATGCCGCCCATCACGTAGCCGTCGACGTCGATCGGCGTGTCCACGCCGTTGATCTGCCACGATCCCCACACCGTGCGCTCCTCGACGTCGATGGCCACGCCGTTGTAGCCGTGCTTCGTCACGTGCGCGCTGCGCACCATCGGCAGCGCCGCGACGCGCTTCTCCGCGCCCGCCAGGTCGAGCCCGAACACGCTGTCGCCATCGAGGTTCGCCGCCGCTCGGATGTCCGAAGGCGGCACGCTCGACGCGCCGCTGATGCGCACCTCGCTCACCGTGAGGAACGGCGAGTGGTACGTCCACCATCCACCCGAGACGAGCACGAAGAAGAACGCCGCCGCCAGCGCGATCCGCGCCTGCTTCGGCGACACGTGAAGGCGCGGCGCCCGTTCCGCCAGGGCCATGACGCCGCGCGGCGCATCGTCGCGGATGACGCGCAGCCGCCGGATGGGGCGCTGCGCCCGGTAGGTCCAGCGGCCGGGCGTGCGGTTAGCCATCGCGCTTCTGCCTCTCGCGGAACACTTCCATGCCCAGATCCACGATCCGGCTGATCAGCTCGCGGTACGTGACGCCGGCCAGCGCCCATAATCTCGGGAACATGCTGATCGGCGTGAAGCCCGGGACGGTGTTGATCTCGTTCACCACCGGCTCGCCGCGGTCTTCGACGAAGAAGTCCACGCGCGCGTACCCGCGCCCGTCGATTGCTCGAAACGCGCGAACGGCCGCGTCGCGCACCGCTTCGCTCGTCGACTCGGCCAGCTCAGCCGGCGCGACGAGCCGCGCGCTGTCATCGAGGTACTTCGCCGCGTAGTCGTAGAACTCGCCCGTCGGGATCACCTCGCCGACGGGCGATGCTTCCGCCTCTTCGTTCCCCAGGACGCCGCACTCGACTTCATGGCCGTGCAGCGTCTCCTCGACGAGCGCTTTGCGGTCGTACGAGAACGCGGTCTCCAGCGCGCTGCCGAGGTCCTCGCGCGAGCGCACCTTGGTCACGCCGACGCTGCTGCCGCCGTTCGCCGGCTTCACGAACGCCGGATATCCGACGATCGCGTCGATGCCCTTCGCGATTGCGGTGCCGTTGTCCGCCCATTCGGGCTCAAGCACCAGCAGGTGTCGCGCAACCTTCAGTCCGGCGCGCTCGCACAACTGCTTCTGCAGCGCCTTGTCCATCCCGACGGCGCTCGTCGCGACACCGCAGCCCGCATACGGCAGCCCGAACATCTCGAGCATGCCCTGCATCGTCCCGTCCTCGCCGTTTACGCCGTGCACGAGCGGGAACACGCAATCGAGACCCGCCAGCTCGCGCAGAACCTCCGGGCGTTCGAGGAGCGGCGCTACGTCCGCGTCGATGCGCTTCTCGTAGGGCTTATCTTCGCGAGCTAGTTGCGCGGTCGATTCGTCCGGCGTCAGCCAGCGCCCATCGCGCGTCACCGCGAAGGGGACCACCTCGAAGCGCGAGGGATCCGCCGCTTCGAGGACGTTCATCGCGCTGACGACGGAGACCTCGTGCTCGGCGGAGCGTCCACCGAAGACCACCCCGAGCCGCTGCCGACCGCCGTCGGTCATCAGAAGCCTTCTCCTACGAACGCAACCTCGGCCTCCAGCTCGATGCCGAAGCGCTCCTTCACGCGCCGCTGCGCCTCGCGCATCAGCGCTGCGACATCCGCCGCGCGTGCGTCGCCCAGATTGCTGATGAAGTTGCAGTGTTTCGGCGAGATCTGCGCGTCGCCGATGCGCTCGCCCCGCATCCCGACCGTGTCGATCAGCTCCCACGCCTGGCGGCCCGGCGGATTCTTGAAGGTGCTGCCAGAGTTCCGCCCCCGCGGCTGTGCCGCGAGCCGGCTGCGGTCGAGCTCCGCCACCCGCGCCATCGCCGCCGACGCGTCGCCGCGCACCACCGCAAGTTCGACGGAGAGCACCACGCTGCCGCGCCATTCGCCGTCAAGCAGCGCGCTGCGCCGGTAGGACAGGTCGAGCGACGACGCCGGAAGATGGCGCACTTCGCCGGCAGCGTCGATGAGGGTCGCTGCGAGCAGCACGTCAGCGAGGCAGCCGTCGTACGCGCCGGCGTTGTAGACGGCTGCGCCTCCGAGCGTTCCCGGGATCCCGCACGCCCACTCGAGACCGCGATAACCGTCGCGCGCGAGGTTGCGCCCGAGCGCCGCGAACGACGTGCCCGACTCCGCCCACACCACGAAGCGATCGTCTGGCGCTGCTGCGGCTGCCTTCGCCGGCAGCACAACGTCGTCGGCTTCGCCAATGCGCAGCGGTTCGACGCGCGTCGCCTTCGCCTGGTTGTCGATCACCACACCGCGGATGCCGTCGTCGCCGACGAGGATGTTGCTCCCCGATCCCAACACGAACAATGGCGCGTTCGCTTCGCGCACGGCCCGCACGACCTGCGCCAGCTCGTGCGCGCTCCGCACCGTGACGAACAAGTCCGACGGCCCGCCGATGCCGAACGTCGTGTGGCGCGCCAGCGGCTCGTGGGTTTTCACGACCGCGATGCGCTTCAGCCGGTCGATCAGTTCGTCCATCGTCTCCCTACAGGACCGTCGCAGTTCCAGCGACACCGGCATCCTTGCCGCGATCGCGCTCACGCGCCCACCCGCCGCCGCAACCGCTCGAGTACCATCGGCCCGACTTTGTCCACGTCTCCCGCGCCGACGGTGAAGAACACGTCACCGTCGCGCAGTTCGGACGCGATACTGTCCGCCGCGTCCTCGAACGACTCGACGTACGTCGCCTGGGGCGACGTGATCGCCGCCGCCAGGTCCGCCCCGCTTAGTCCGGCGTCCGCCTGTTCGCGTGCCGCATACGTGTGCGTGATGTACACGACGTCCGCGTCCGCGAAGCACTGCTTCCACTCGTCGAGCAGGTACGCCGTGCGCGTGAAGGTGTGCGGCTGGAACAGCAGCACCAGCCGCCGCCCGGGGAAGTGCTCGCGCGCCGCCTCGATCGTGCCGGCGCGGACCTCCGTCGGGTGGTGCGCGTAGTCGTCCATCACCGTGATGCCGTCGGCTTCGCCGACCAACTCGAAGCGCCGCTGCGCGCCCCGATACGACGCAAGCGCCGCCTGCATCACCGGCGTGTCGATGCCGATGGTGTTCCCCGCGGCGATGCCGGCCAGCGCGTTGCTCACGTTGTGCCGCCCCGGCAGCGCGATGCTGAACGTCCCGAACGCGCGCCCGCCGCGCTCGACCGTAAACGACTGCATCCCATCGTCGCGGCGGGCTGGCGACGCGCTCCAGTCCGCCGGGGTATCGAGCCCGTATGTCTGCACGTCGCGCGCGTTGATCTCACCTTCCGCGATCACGTCGCGCAGCCGCTCACTGTCCGCGCCCGCGATGACGTGCCCGTCCTCCGGCGCTTGCGACATGAACTGGGCGAACGCTTTCGTCAGCTTCTCTGCCGTCTCGTAGATGTCGAGATGGTCCGGCTCGATATTGGTGACCACGGCGACGTCCGGTGTGTAGCTCAGGAACGCGCGGTCGTACTCGTCCGCCTCGACGACGATGTACTTACCTTCGCCCGGCGCTGCGTTGGTGCCGAGACTGCGCACTTCGCCGCCGATCAAGTACGTCGGGTCGAGCCCCGCCTCGACGAGCATGTGTGCGATGAGGCCGCTCGTCGTCGTCTTGCCGTGCGTTCCGGCGACCGCGACGCTGTACCGCCCTTCCATTAGCCGGGCGACCATCTCGTCGCGCTTGATGACGGGGGTACCGCGCCGCTTCGCCTCTTCGATCTCCGGGTTGTCTGCTCGCGCCGCCGAAGTTGTCACGACGAGCTGCGCATCGCCGATGTTCTCGGGTGCGTGCCCCTCGAACACGCGGATGCCGCGCGCCGCGAGCTTCTCCGTCGCCGGCGATGACTTCTGGTCCGAGCCGCGGACGTCGTGGCCCCAGGCGTGGAGGATCAGCGCTATCCCGGACATGTGGGCGCCGCCGATGCCCACGAGGTGCACGCGCTCCGGCACGTTCGCGGCCTTCATGCCGCCGCCTCCCACACGATCGCCGCTGCATCGCGCGCGGCGTCGGGCCGCGCGAGCCGGCGCATCGCCTCGCGCATCAGCGCGCGCAGCGCCGCGTCGCGCAGCAGCTCCATCGCCGTCTCCGCGAGCCCCGACAGTTCGATTGTCCGGAGCATCAACCCCCCCCCTTCCGACCC
>CAZAPT010000021.1:56780-63009 GCA_964487335.1 uncultured Dehalococcoidia bacterium | reverse complement strand
GTGGTGGGCCCGGCAGGATTCGAACCTGCGCGCCACCGGTTATGAGCCGGGTGCTCTGCCGCTGAGCTACGGGCCCGCGGCTCGATTCTAACGCGCGAGATTGCTCGTGCCGCCGGAGTGACTCCGGACGCCCCGCAACCCGTGGGCCCACGGGCGTGGCGCTGGCAACGGAGGACCGTGCCGGCGCCGGTAAACTTCCGAGTCGCGCCAGGCGTTATCCCCGGAAGTGGTACCCGCGCACGATGGATGCCGGCGGTCTGTTTACGAGAAACGCATCCTTCCGCTGTTGACAGCGCCACCCTGCGGCAGCAGAATGAATCACATTCAGTCGGAGTCGTGTTTTGGCCTCATCCCCGGTCCTGGACCGAAGCCAGCGGGCCGAGGCGGCGAAAGCCGCACGCCGCGAAGAAATCCTTACTGCCGCTCGCCGCGTATTCGCGGAGCGGGGCTTCCGCGGCACCACCATCGCGGATATCGCCGAAGAGGCGAACATCGCGCTGGGCACGATCTATCTGTATTTCGAGTCGAAGGACGCCGTGTTCGCGGCCCTCAACCAGCAATTGGCGCAGCTCATCACATCAGCTGTGATCGACGTTCCGCCGCCGGTCTCGCTCGAGGAAACGGTTCGGCTGCGTGTCCGGCGTGTCTTCGAGGTATGCGCGGAGAACCGGGAGCTGGTCCGGCTTGTAGTACTCAATAGCGACCCCGGGACGGACATCACAAAGCGGATCCGCGCCGCGGACGAAGACCGCAACCGTCCGCTCACGGCGGGCATCGGGGCAGCGATGGAGGCGGGGACGATCCGGCGCGGCGATGCCTCGGTGGTGGCGCGATTGGTGCAGGGCGTGGTGAGCATGGCCGTGTACCAGGCGTTCGTCGTGGCAGGGGGCGAGGATGCGGAGAAGTACCGGGACGCGTGTGCGGATATGCTCGTCGCGTACATGACGCCGCCGGCGGGGACGCAGGCAGACTAAGGCAGGCAGGAGAAGGAGCGCGGCTATGGCACCCAACGACAGGTTCTCGGAGTCGAATCACTCACTCGACCGGCCGGCGCGGTCGTTCTCGTGGGGATTCCTGACTGACACGACGACGTGGTTCGCGGCGTCGGTCGTCGGGATGGTGCTGGTATTCGTCGGCCTGCTGGTCGATGCGTACAAGCACAACCACAGCACGGCCGAGGAGTCGCTCCTCAGCATGTCGAACCCCGGCCACCTGATTGCGGCGATCGGTCTCGGGATCGTGACGATCGCAGCGCTCACCGGCCTCAGCATCGCTGCATTACGCGCGGTCGATGACCGCGAGCAGCTCCTGCGCCGCTTCGCCGGGGTCGGCATGGCGTGGATCGCGATCATCGCGGCTGCTGCGTCCTCGATCACCTACATCAAGGCGACCGGCGCCACGATCGATGGCCACAACCACGGCACGACCACGGCGGTGACCGCGAACGGCAACGGCGACGGGCTCGATGGCGCAGGCGTCGCGCAGGCTCTGCAGCAGCAAGGCATCAGCACCGACGGCGACCCGAACGCGCCCGGCGCGCCGACTGACGCCTCGAAGGTCGCGGGAGCGCTGACGCAGGGTGCCGATGGCCAGGGCGGCCACGTGCACGACCACGGCAAGCAGCCGACCTTCGCGACCATCGAGTCGACGTCTGCTGACCAGCTGTTGCCGCAGTTCCCGCCGAACACCGTGACCGCCGCCGATCTGCCGCTGTTGAAGCAGCAGATCGAGCAGGTGCGCGCGGTCGCCGAGAAGTACCCGACGCCTGAATCCGCGAAGGCCGCGGGCTACACGCGGACCACCAGCGATGTTCCCTTCATGGGCGAGCACTACCTGAACTTCGACTACGTGAAGTCCGGCATCTTCGACCCGAGCAAGCCACAGGGCCTGCTCTACAGCAAGATCGACAACGGCGAGGAGAAGCTCGTCGGCGTCTGGTTCCTGCTCCTGCCGGGCGTCGGCGGCACCACCCGCGAGACCCCGCCCGCAGGATTCGCGGGCGACCTCGACCTCTGGCACGCGCACATCGGCCTGTGCCTCGTCGGCTTCTCCGGCGCGAGCGAGGGCGAGACGAAGGAGAGCTGCCAGGCGAAGGGCGGCAGCTTCACCCCCGACCTGCGCTGGATGATGCACGTGTGGGTCGCGCCGGTGCAGGACAACCCGGATGGCGTGTTCGCTTACCTCAACAACGACCTGTACCAGAAGCAGGTCGCCGCGAAGAACGCTTCCGGCTCGCAGAGCGGAGACATCGCTCCTTAAGCGGTTAGTGCGTCAGTTAATCAGAGAGCGGCGCAACGAGCGCCGCTCTTCTGCTTTCTGCGCATCTGAGTGCTGGATCGGCTACCGACCCTTGAAGATCGGCGCCCGCTTTTCGACGAAGCTCAGCGCCCCCTCGCGATGGTCTTCCGTCGTGAACAGGTACGCCAGCGAGCTCATCACGTACGCGCCCATCTCACGCGCGTCACCGGCGACGCCCATCCGCAGGCCCTGCTTCATGAACCGCATCGCGATCGGCGGGTTGGCCGCGATCTTCTCTGCCATCTCTCGCGCCGCAGGCATCAGCTCGTCGTGCGGCACGACGCGCGACGCCAGCCCGATGCGCTCCGCTTCCGCCGCGTCGATGATGTCGCCGGTGAACAGCAGCTCCGCCGCCTTCGACGGCCCGACGATCTGCGGCAGCCGCCACAGCCCGCCGATGTCCGACACAAGCCCGCGCTTGATGAACAGCTCGCCGAACCGCGCCCGCTCGCTTGCGATGCGGATGTCGCAGAACAACGTCAGGTCCATGCCCCACCCCACGGCTGCACCGTTCACCGCTGCGATCACCGGCTTGTCGCATTCGAGGATCGCCATCGCGGCGGGCGTCGGCGGTGGCATCGGCTGACGCTGGCGCGTCGCCGGCGTTTCGGCTTGCGGCGAGAGCATGATCTCCCGCACGTCGTCGCCGGAGCAGAACGCCGTGCCTTCGCCCGTGACGATGACGCACCGCACCTCCGGGTCGCGATGCGCGTCCCGGAACGCCTGCTCGATCCGGCCGTACAGCTCGCGGTTCAGCGCGTTCTTCACTTCCGGCCGGTCCAGCACCACCGTCGCGATGTGATCGGTTACGTCGTATCGCAGTACCACGATGACCTCCGCCTCGGATCCAGCAGCTCTAGGGCTGTGGCGCAATTCTGGCACCGAAAGCCCACCCACCGCCACGATTCGCGTCGGGGTCGGCTTATCGGATAGCCTGCGGATGGCAACGGCATCCGCGGTGTATCCGCGGCGGTGGCGCGCACGGGGCGCGCTTTTCGTTTTGATCGAGATATGATCCGCGACGACCTTGCCCGCATGGTGGAGACCGCAGCCCGCGACGCGATGGCTGCCGGCGAGCTGCCGCAGGTCGTCGTGCCTGAAGCGCTCATCGAGCGCCCCGCCCGCCCCGAGCACGGCGACTACGCCACCAGCTTGCCGCTGCGCCTCGCCCGCGCCGCACGCGCCAATCCGCTCGACATCGCCAGGACGATCGCCGCCCGCATCGAGACCGGCGACGCCGTCGCGTCCGCCGAAGCGGCGCCGCCCGGCTTCATCAACTTCCGCCTGTCCGAAGCGTGGCTCGCAAAGCAGGTCGACGAGATCGTCGCCGCCGGCCCGAAGTTCGGCGACGTGCCGCTCGGCAACGGTCAGCGCGTGCAGGTCGAGTTCGTCAGCGCGAACCCCACCGGCCCGCTCACTGCCGGCAACGGCCGCGGCGCCGCCATCGGCAGCGTGCTCGCGTCCGTCCTGCAGGCCGCCGGCTTCGACGTCGAACGCGAGTACCTGGTGAACGACGCCGGCACCCAGACGGAGGTCTTCGGCCGCACGCTCCTCGTCCGGTACCAGCAGCTCTTCGGCAAGGACGTCGAAGTCCCGTCCGACGGCTACCCCGGCGAGTACATGGTCGACCTGGCGAAGCGCTTGAAGGAGGAATTCGGCGAGAAATACGTCGACACCGACCTCGCAGCTCCGCCACCCGAATTCGTGATCCGCGGCGTCGACCTCATCGTCGACGGTATCGAGAACGACCTCGAGAGCCTCGGCGTCGAGTACGACGAGTGGTTCCGCGAGCGCACGCTGTACGAAGACGGCACCTACGACAACGTCATGAAGCTCCTGCGCGAGAAGGGCTACCTCGTCGAGCGCGAGGGCGCGCTCTGGTTCGCGTCGCAGGATCTGGGCGAAGACCGTGACAACGTAGTCATCCGCAGCACCGGCCGCCCGACGTACTTCGCGTCCGACATCGCGTACCACTACGACAAGTTCGTGCGCCGGAAGTTCGAGCGCGTGATCGACGTCTGGGGCGCCGACCACCAGGGCCACGTCTCGCGCATGAAGGCCGCGGCGCAGGCGCTCGGCATCGACCCGTCGCGGCTCGACATCGTCATTTACCAGCTCGTGAGCTTCCGGCGCGGCGACGAGCTCGTGCGTCTCTCGAAGCGCGCCGGGAACATCGTGCTGATCCGCGACGTCGTCGATGAAGTAGGCGCCGACGCCGCGCGGTTCTTCTTCCTCGCGCGGTCAGCGGACAGCCAGATGGAGTTCGACCTGGAGCTGGCGAAGCGCCAGTCAGCGGAGAACCCGGTCTACTACGTGCAATACGCCCACGCCCGCATCGCCGGCATCCTGGTGAACGCCGCCGAGCGCATCCCCGCATACGACGACGGCGACGTCTCGATGCTGCGGCATCCGATGGAGCTCGAGCTGGTCCGGAAGATGCTGCAGCTACCGGAGCTGGTGCAGACGATGGCGCTGACGCTGGAGCCGCACCACCTGCCGCACTACGCGCAAGATCTTGCGACCGCCTTCCACGCCTTCTACACCGAGTGCCGCGTCCTCGACCTCGACGACGTCCCCGTCTCGAAGGCCCGCCTCCGCCTCTGCGAAGCCGCCCAGATCACCCTGAACCGCGCGCTGACGCTGATGGGGGTGTCGGCGCCGGAACGGATGTAGCAGGACGCTGCTAGCCGTCAGCTGTCAGCGATCAACCTTCGCCGCTTCGATTGTCGTCGCCATTCCCCAGGCCACATGATTCAGCTTGTCGACATCGATGGGCTCGCGCTCGAGGAGCGCCGGATCAGGTACAAGCACGACGAACACTGACGTCTGCTCCGGGTCTCCGATTTCATACCCCTGCCAGCGCGAACGGATCACGATGGACTCGTGTCGTTGTCCGGCATACTCGAACGGTTCATCGAGCTTTAATACGAAGAAATTGTCCACTCCTCGCATCGAACGCAGTCGACGGGTGACACGACCAGAGCGTGGCAGGATGGTCGCGAAGCTCTCGTTGTGGTCGAAGTAGTCGATGCGGAGGCGCGCGCCGATCGGGTCCGTCACGCTGTCAGCGTAGCGAAGACTTCGGCGCGCGCGGCGATACTACTTGCTCTTCTTGATGACCTTATTCGCCTTCGCGGTAATCCTCGACGCCTGACCCTTCGACAGGTGCCCCTTCTTCACTTGCTGCGATGCCCGCGCCTTCGCGTTGACCGCGTGCTTCTTGTCCTGCACCGGGTAGCTGCGTCCCGGACCGGCGAACTTGCTGTCAGGCAGCTTCTTGCGTGACTTCGTCTTCAGTTCTGCCATCGTGGGCACCTCCTTACATCTGATCGTAAGTCGATGCGACGTGACAGAACGATGCATCCGCGCGCAGCCGCATCACAGTTCGGTTAACGCGCGTTGTCGCGCGCTTATCGATACTTCGGCTGATAAAGCAGCACCGGCCCGCCGCCCGGCAGGTCGAACGACGTCACCCGTCCCCACTCCTCCTCGCGCACAGGTCCGTTGAACTTCACCCCGCGCCCGCCCATCTCCGCCATCGTCGCGTCGATGTCGTCGCACCAGAACGACGGCTCCTGGTACGCACGGTCAGACGGATGGCACCCGAGATCCGCGGCGGGCAGGTCGAAGATCAGCCACCCGCCGCCCGAGTCGAACGTAGCGAGGCCGACCTTGTCGCGCAGAAATTCGCGCGCTTCTTCGGGGGCGGTCGTGTAGAACAGTCCGTGCAGACGCAGCATCGTTCGCTCCTTGGCGGCGTGATCATGCCGGCGAGACCGTCGGGCTCACGCATTCTCGCGATGCCCTCGCATGGCGGCAATGGCTATGGTGCTACGGCCGGCTTGTAGTAGTCGAAGTTGATCCGGCACTTGCTGCCGTCGACGCCGCAGATCGGGCTCGAGATCGGCGTGCCGATGGGGATGCCGAGCGA
>CAZAPT010000021.1:0-56680 GCA_964487335.1 uncultured Dehalococcoidia bacterium | reverse complement strand
CAAGCTGCTACCATTGAAGTCCAATGAGTGACCGCGAATCTCGCATCACACAGCTCAAGGAGCTGCTCGCGGAGCGCATCCTCGTCATCGGCGGGCCGTACGGCACGTACATCCACGGCCGCGACCTGACCGCGGCGGACTACGGCGGCCCGCAGTACGAGGGATGCCCCGAGCAGCTGGTGATCACCCGCCCGGACGTCATCGAGGACGCCCACCGCGGCTATCTCGAGGCGGGCGCGGACATCATCACCACCAACACCTTTGGTGGCGGCAGCGTCGTGCTCGCGGAGTACGGCCTCCAGGACTGCACGGTCGAGATCAACGAGGCGGCGGCGCGGCTCTCCCGAAAGGTCGCCGACGCGCACAGCACCCCCGACCACCCACGCTTCGTCGCCGGGAACATCGGCCCGACGACGAAGTCGCTCTCGCTCACCGGGGGCACCACCTTCGACGAGATGTCCGAGGTCTATCGGCAGTGGGCAGAGGGCCTCCTACGCGGCGGTGTTGACCTGCTCATCTTCGAGACGCAAAACGACACGGCGACGGCGAAGGCCGCGCTGACCGGCGTCTGGCGCCTGTTCGAAGATCTCGGCGTGCGTCTGCCGATCATCGTCTCCGCGACGATCGAGCAGACCGGCACCATGCTCGCCGGGCAGAGCATCGACGCCTTCGCGACGTCGCTCATGCACGCCGACCTGCTCGCGATCGGGCTCAACTGCTCGACCGGGCCGGCGTTCATGACGGACCACCTGCGCAGCCTCGCCGGGCTGACCAAATTCCGCACGTCGTGCTGGCCGAACGCCGGCCTGCCGGACGAAGAGGGCCTCTACTGCGAGACGCCGCAGCAGATCGCGGAGATCCTCGCGCGCTTTGTGGACAACGGCTGGCTCAACATCCTCGGCGGCTGCTGCGGCACGACCTTCGAGAATACTCGCCTTTTCGCGCAGATGGTGCAGGGCAAGCGCCCGCGCGTCCCCGCCGAGCAGCACCGCACGCTGTTCTCCGGCATCGACTTCGTCGAGGCGGACGAGGACGACCGCCCGCTGATCATCGGCGAGCGCACGAACGAGGTCGGCTCGCGCAAGTTCAAGCGCCTGATCAGCGGCGAGAAGTACGAAGAGGCGAGCGAGATCGCGCGGCAGCAGGTGAAAGGTGGCGCGCAGATCATCGACGTAAACCTGCAGAACGCCGACCGCGACGAGCTGCGCGACGTCGAAGAGTTCTACCCGCGCATCGCGCGCAAGGTGCGCGTGCCGATCATGGTGGACACCACCGACGCGCACGCGATCGAGGCTTCGCTGAAACATTGCCAGGGCAAGTCGATCATCAACTCGATCAACCTCGAGGACGGGCTGGAAAAGTTCGATCGCGTGACGCCGCTCGCTCGGAAATACGGCGCCGCGCTCATCGTCGGCTGCATCGACGAGGACAAGGAGCAGGCGCAGGCCATCACCCGCGAGCGCAAGCTGCAGATCGCCGAGCGCTCGTACAAGCTGCTCACGGAGCAGTACGGCATACGCGGCGAGGACATCATCTTCGACCCGCTGGTGTTCCCGTGCGCAACCGGCGACCAGAACTACGTCGGCAGCGCTGTCGAGACCATCGAGGGCATCCGCCTGATCAAGGAGCACACCCCGCTCGCGAAAACGGTGCTCGGCATCAGCAACGTCTCCTTCGGCCTGCCCGACGCCGGACGCGAGGTGCTGAACTCCGTCTTCCTCTACCACTGCACCAAGGCCGGCCTCGACCTGGCGATCGTGAACAGCGAGAAGCTCGAGCGCTATCCATCGATCCCGGAGGACGAGCGCCGCCTCGCCGAAGATCTGCTGTGGAACCGCGGCGACGATCCGGTCGCGGCGTTCGCGGCGCACTTCCGCGGCGCGCAGTCGCGCACCAAGAAGGACGCATCGTCGCTGCCGCTCGATGAGCGCCTCGCGAACTACATCATCGAAGGCACGAAGGACGGCCTCGTCGCCGACCTCGAGCTGAAGCGCAAAGAAGCCGAGCCGCTTGACATCATCAACGGCCCGCTGATGACCGGGATGCAGGAAGTCGGCCGCCTCTTCAACAACAACGAGTTGATCGTCGCGGAAGTGCTCCAGAGCGCCGAAGCGATGAAGGCCGCCGTGTCGCACCTCGAGCAGTTCATGGAGAAGACGGAGTCGAACACGCGCGGCCGCATCGTGCTCGCGACGGTGAAGGGCGATGTCCACGACATCGGCAAGAATCTCGTGGACATCATCCTGTCGAACAACGGCTACGACGTGGTCAACCTCGGCATCAAGGTGCCGCCCGAGACCCTGATCGAAGCCGCGCGCGAGCACACCCCGGACGCGATCGGCCTGTCCGGCCTGCTCGTGAAGTCGGCGCAGCAGATGGTGATCACCGCGGGTGACCTGAAGGACGCCGGCGTCGATGTCCCGCTGCTCGTCGGTGGCGCCGCACTCTCGGACCGCTTCACGCGCTCGAAGATCGCGCCGTCCTACGGCTGGGGCACCGTCGTGTACTGCAACGACGCGATGAACGGCCTCGACACGCTGAACCGCCTCATGGATCCGGAGCAGCGCTCACGCCTCGAGGCACAACTGCTCGAGCAGCAGCCGACGCCGCGGATCACGACGCCGCGCGACGACGAGGCGCAGCCGACAGAGCAGCGCAGCTCGAAGATCTCGCTCGACGTGCCGATCCCGGACGTGCCGGACTTCGAGCGCCATACGATCGAGATCCACGGCGCAGGGCACCGCAACGGCGCGACCGAGGACGTCGACCTCGACGAGATCTGGAGCTACGTGAACCCCCAGATGCTCTACGGCAAACACCTGGGCTTCCGCGGGCGCTTCAGCGACGCGCTCGAAGCCGGCGACGTGAAGGCCGTCGACCTCGCCGAGAAGGTCGAAGCGGTGAAGCAGGAGTGCCGCGACGGCGCCATGACCGTTCGCGCCGCATGGCAGTACTTCGAAGCGGAGCCGGACGGCAACCGTATCCATGTATTCGCCGATGGCAGCGACACGCCCGTCGCGACGTTCACGTTCCCTCGCCAGCGGAAGCCCGACGGCGTCGCGCTCAGCGACCTCGTCCTGCCGCCGGAGCGCGACGCATCCGGCCGCGTGACGAAGCGCGACCGCATCGCGATCTTCGTGACGACCGCGGGCGCCGGCATCCGAGAGCGCGCCGAAGCCGCGAAGGACGCCGGCGAGTACCTGCGCTCGTTCGCGCTGCAGGCGCTGGCGCTGGAGACGGCGGAAGCCGCGGCGGAGTGGGTGCACGCACGGCTGCGCGCCGGCTCGGGATTCGCCGATGCCGCGGACACCCCCCGCAAGCAGCTCTTCCAGGCGCGCTATCGAGGCAAGCGCTACTCGTTCGGCTATCCCGCCTGCCCGGACCTCGAGCAGCAGGCGCTGCTGTTCGACCTCCTGCGCCCGCAGGACATCAGCGTCGAGCTGACTGAAGGCTTCATGATGGAGCCCGAAGCCTCCGTCTCAGCCCTCGTCTTCCACCACCCCGACGCCACGTACTTCAGCGCCGGCGTTGCAGAAGAGGCCGAGGACGAAGTAGGCCAGTCCGTCAGTTAGTCAGTTACCGGTCGGCGGTCACTTCTTACGCCCGACGTAGACAATGTGCGTCGCGCCGCCATGTGTCGATGGATCCTTGGCGATTCGATAATTCAGATCCATCCATTGTTCGCGCTCGCGCTCATGGAGGCCACTAACGCCGGCGTCTATATCAGCGAGGATGCCCTCGCAGCCGATGATGGTCTCCGTCGCAAGGCCAGCACTCTCCATGACCGGCCGAATCTCCGACGGCAACGCGTTGTACGTCGGAGGGAAGTCGTCGCCTTGGTTGAACTCACCATGGTGCAAGAAGTCGCTAAAGAGATTTGCACGCTCGTGTATGACGCGTTCCGGATTGTGGATTGCGTAGTGACGAAACGCCGCGTACCGGCTCATGAACATCCCGAAGAGAACGCCTCCCGGCTTGAGTATCCGCAACGCCTCCACGACAGAATCTCTCCTATCGTTCGCCTTCATCAAGTGGTAGAGCGGTCCGAAAAGCAGGGCAGCGTCGAACGTCCCATCTTCGAGCATGGCTAGGTTCCTGGCGTCGGCCTGTATGAAGTCATCGATGCGTGAGTGGGTTCGACGCCTGGCGAGATCCAGCGACACGCTGGAGATGTCAACCAACGTGACGCGGTACCCCTGCAAGCTCAGGTGGACCGCGTATCGCCCGGGACCTGCGCCAATGTCGACGACTCTTGCAGGAGGCGGCGGCATATATTCCCGCAATGCACGCTGCACCATCGAGAACTCGGTGCGCCGGTTCTCCAGCCGCTTCCATTCCTGCTCGGCGTTCTCGTCGTAGTACTGTTCGGGGCTCGGCATGCAAAGACCTTCACGTACGCCTCGGATCATAGCCGGGTGTCACCGAACCCGCTTCGACCGTCGATCCGTGTCGGTTTCTTAGCTCCCTCTTACCTTCCCCTCAGCCCGCGTTTACCCCGCTGCCGCACCATGGCTTCAGCACACGCAAGGAGCGATGGAGATGGCAGCGAAGCACAAGAACCGCTACCGCACGATGCGCTCGGCAATCCTCTCGGCGAGCCTGCTGAGCGTGATTCCGCTGGTCACCGTCATGAAGTCCGCCGCCGGCGGAAGCAGCACCTCTGCGGACACGACCGGTGCCGAAGCGCTGGCCCAGGCGCAGGCCGCAGTGCCCGCGCAGGCGATTGCCACGCCGACTACCGCAGCGCAGACTGCCAGCAGCGCATCGAGCACGAGCGCCTCGAACAGCGTCAGAACGCCGGCGAGTACGAAGAGCTCGAGTAGTGCGTCGACGAGCACCACTCAGTCCGCGACCACCTACACCCGCACGAAGGCCTCATGACCACGACGTCCGCCGAAGCCCTGCTCGAGGAATCAGGACCGTCGCCGCTCCAGATCATCGCCCCGATCGCCGCGCTCGCGCTGGTCGTAGCGGTCGTCGCGTCCGGCGCGGGGCAGCAGACAGTGTGGTACATCATCCGCGCCACTGGCGTCATCGCCTACGCGCTGCTCGCCGTCACCGTCATCGTCGGATTAATGATCTCCGGCCGCGCCGTGCCGTCCGGGCGTCCGCGCGTAGACGTGTACGAAGTGCACACCTTCACGACGCTGCTCGCGCTGGCGTTCGGCGCGGCGCACGCGTTGACGCTCCTGCTCGACAACTACGTGACGTTCTCGCCGGCGCAGGTCTTCATCCCGTTCACGTCTAGCTATCGGCCGGTGTCGGTCGCGCTCGGCATCGTCGCGTTCTACCTGACGGCGCTGATCTACGGCAGCTTCTGGGCCCGCCGCTACATCGGCTACCGCCGTTGGCGCCTGCTGCACTACGCCACGTTCGGCGCGTTCGTGCTCGTGACGCTGCATGGCATCCTCTCCGGGGCCGACGCCCACACCATGTGGCTCGCGATGATCTTCGCCGGCGCGAGCGCCGCCGTCCTCGCATTGACCGTCTACCGCATCATGTCTGCGCCACAGCCGCAGCGGCGCACGCCCGCCTGATGCCTTCGCCCGAAAGATCGTCCGACCTCGCGCCGCAGCTCGCCCGCCTCGACCTCCGTGCGATGAACACCGATATCGAGCTGGTGTGCGCCGAACCCGGCGCCGATCGACGGCTCGAGCGCGCCGAGCGCTGGCTCCACGCTTACGAAGCACGCTTCAGCCGTTTCTTGTCCACGAGCGAGCTCAGCGCGCTCAATGAATCGGCAGGACAGGCGTTTCGCGCGTCCCCTGCGCTCTACCGCATGGTCGAACTTTCCCTCGACCTCGCGCGCCGGTCCGGCGGCCTCTTCGACCCGACGATCCTCCGCCCGCTCGAAGCCGCCGGCTACGACAGATCGTTCGAGCAGGTGCCACTCATGCGTAGCGTCGCGCCGAAGCCGGACGTATCGCGTGCATCCTGGCGTGACGTCCGCCTCTATCCATCGAAACGCACGATCACGCTTCCGCGAGACGTCGGCCTCGACCTCGGCGGCATCGGCAAGGGGTGGGCCGTCGACGGCGTCGCGCGCATCCTGCGCACTCCGTGCCTGGTGAATTGCGGCGGCGACGTATTCGCCGGCGGAAAGCCGCCCTCTGAGGACGCGTGGCACGTCGGCGTGAGCGATCCCTTCGAGCCCGAACGCGACCTCATGGTCCTCGCCGTTGTCCATGCCGCCGTGGCCACCTCTAGCAGCCTGAAGCGTCGCTGGAAAATCGGCGACGCCTACGTGCACCATCTCATCGATCCGCGCACCGCCCAGCCGTCTACCAGCGACGCGGTGCAGGTCACCGTGATCGCGCCAACCGCCACTCTCGCGGACTATCACGCGAAGGTCGCGCTGCTCCGCGGCGCCGAAGAGGGCATGCGCGACCTCAACGCGGAGCTCCGCGTCGAAGGTCTCGCCCTGCGCAGTGATGGCCGCATGTACCAGACCGAAGGCTTCGCACGATACACGACGCCGTAACGGCACGTCGGATATGCCGCCCGCACCTCCGTCTGTACACTCAGCCCATGCCGCAATCCGTCACCGTCCGCGTGCCCGCGACATCGGCGAACCTCGGCCCCGGCTTTGACAGCGTCGGCCTCGCGCTGGCGCTCACGCAGGACGTCACGCTCACGCTCGGCTACGAGGGCGGGCAGAACGCCGGCCTCGCGTGGCTGGCGCTGGACGCGGCGAAGAGCGCGTACCGCCTGGCGCGCGTGCAGACGCCGAAGGAGCTGTCCGTATCGGCCGCGCCGTCCATCCCGATCGCGCGTGGGCTCGGCGCCAGCGCGGCCGCGCGCGCGGCGGGCATCGTCGGCGCGAACGCGCTGATGGGCGGCGTGCTGAGCGACGATCAGCTGCTCACGCTCGGCGCCGGACTGGAGGGGCACGCCGACAACATGGCGCCGGCGCTGTTCGGCGGGCTGCAGGTGGTCGTGCGGACGGGCGACAGGTACCGCCACGTGCACGCCAGCATCGCGCCCGGCCCGAAGGTCGTGCTGTTCGTCCCGGACTTCGAGATGCCGACGAATGAGAGCCGTAAGTCACTGCCGCAGACGCTGTCGCGCGAGGATGCGGTGGCGAACATCGGCCGCGCCACGATGCTCGTCGCGGCGCTCGCGAGCGGCGACTGGTCCGCGCTCGACGACGCAACGCAGGACCGCCTGCATCAGCCGGCCCGCGAGCGCATCTTCCCGGCCATGCCACACATCTTCGCCGCCGCGAAAGACGCGGGCGCGCTGTGTGCGTATCTCAGCGGCGGCGGGTCGACGATCGCGGCATTCGCGCTTCACGACGAAGAGCGCATCGCCCGCGCGATGATGCAGCAGGCGCTGTCGCGGGGCTACCCGGGAAAGACGCTGATTACCGAGCCGGGCGATGAAGGAGCGAAGATCCTCGGCTGACCGTCGGAGTCGGCCTGACGGCACTACTCCGATCGCGCGGCAAGCCAGGCTATTCAGCCCCGATCTTGCGCGGATCGTCGGCCGCCGGTCCGCGCCGCCGCGCCAGGCGCACGAAAGTTGCGCGCACCTGGACGCGATGGCGTGGCGCGGCAGCGGCGGGGCGTGGCTGCTCGCTATGGCTGACGCTGCTGGCTTCGCGAGTGAGGCGCTTGTCCACGGGGCCTCCGTCAGTGCGGGTGTCTACGTGTGCATTGTGGACCGCCTCGGGCTGGCGTTCGTTGCCGTTGTGTTACGTCGATGTTGTGATCTGGTTTCGGCGCCGCCGCGGATCGCAGCGCCGGATCGGTCGGCGTACCTTTTCCCGGAGTTGCGAGTCCCGAGGCGATCCCGGTGTCGCCCGACGCTCTGTGTCCCATCGCGTCGAACGGCCCATTCTGCCGGTCCCGACGGCCTGTGTCGGCGTCGACATCAGCACCGGCGCTATCAGCCGTAGCCGGGTCGAAGCCGGCGACAGCACCGCTTGTTGCTCGCAGTCGCGTATTGCTCCCACGCCGGCAAAGATAGTCCGAATGAACCACTGTGACTCGCGCGATCCGTCGTACCATCGGCGTCATGGGACATGGACGTCATCGAGCGCGCGCGGCGATCGGGCCGGAGCTCGTCGCGCGATACGAGCGGCGGTTTCCGCGCGGTCGCGCCGTCGCGGCGGCTTGCGCAGATGAGACCGGGCTACGGACTCGTGCGAGGAAGGCAGCGCGCGCGTGTACACGGCAATACGTGCTGGTGCCGACCGCGCTCGTCGTCGCCGGCATCCTCGCGTGGATACAGGCCGCATTCACCTTCGCCGGCGATCATCGCCTGATCTGGTTCCACCAGGATTTCCCCGCGTTATATGCCGCAGGCCGCGTGGTGCTCGACGGCGCGGGTGATCGGCTGTACGACACGCCGACGATCGCGGCGGCTGAGGTCGCCGCGGCGGGGGCGCCGGTCGGCGCGACCGGCGTGCTCGGCTATTTCAACCCGCCGTTCTTCGCGGCGCTCATGGCGCCGCTCTCGTTGCTATCGCTGGACGATGCGTACCGCGTGTGGACCGCCGGCAGCGTGGCCCTCGTCGTCGTGGACGGGTGGCTGATCTGGCGGATCGCGGACGGGCTGTCGAAGAGGGCGCGGGCTCTGATCGTGCTGGCGTTCCTCACGATGTTTCCGCTGACGTACGGCCTGCAGGTCGGTCAGTTCTCGCTCATCCTGCTCACGTCGTGGACGTCCGCGTACCTGCTGCTCCGCTCGGGAAGGCCCCGATGGGCCGGCGTAGCCCTTGTGCCGCTGCTCATCAAGCCTGAACTGCTGCTGCCGGTTGCGGCGTACGTGTTGTGGAAGAGGCAATACGCGGTGTTCGCGACACTCGCGCCTCTATCCGCGATCGCGATCGCCGCGTCGGTCCAGATTGTCGGCGTGACCCACGCGCTTGACTACCCGGGGTACCTGCTCGACAGCACGACGTGGCAGGGGAGCGGGATCGCGTCGAACGTCATGTTCGACTGGAACGGAATCGTCGCGATGGCCTGGGATCCAGCGCAGACCCGGTGGGCGCTCGCGATCGTGGCGGCGCTGAGCGTGCTGACGGTTATTACGGTGATGCGCGCGAGTCGCGGCGGCCTCGAGTTGCGCTCCGACCGGTTCGTCATGCAGTGGTCGCTGCTGACAGTGGCAACGGTGCTGATCGATCCGCACCTCTACCTGCAAGACACGCTGCTGCTCGTGCCGGCGTTCGCCGCATTGCTGGCGGTTGCCGCGCCGGAGGCCCGCGCGCGTATCGCGGCGGCCGGACTCCTCGGCTGGGCGCTGCTCGAGGCCGGGGTGTACCCCAACGAGCACCTGCACATCAACGCGTTCACGATCTACCTCGTCGCGGCGGGCGTCGTGACGCTGTGGGCGACGCGCCAGGGCCTCGCCGTCACACGAGTAGGAGAGCCGGCGATGATCGCTATCGCGTCTCCAGGCCTCTGAGGTCGCCTTCTTCGCGCCAGGCCTCGAGCAGCTTCACGAACGCGATCGGGCCGCCTCCGTAGGGTCCGTTCTGTCCGCTGCCCACGAAAGAGCCGCCGGAAGCGGTCGGCTGCCCTTCGTTGTTGTAGTACCCGGGCGTGCACGATTCGAGGAACTCCTCGCGGTTGCGCGCGAGACCGATGATCGTCTCGACCCACTGGTCTTCCGCTTCTTCGGACACCTCGAGCGCGCGGATCTCGTGCCCGAGGGCGTGCTGCACGATGTACGCGACGTGCTTCGCCTGCTCGTTGAGCATGTGCGGGAAGTTCACCGTGAACCCGGACTGCGCGTTGCTGATGATGAAGCAGTTCGGGAAGCCCCGGCTGTGGAAGCCGTGGAGCGACCTGACGCCTTTCGACCACTTCTCGGTGAGGGTGAGGCCCCCGCGGCCGTACAGCTCGTAGCCGGAACGCCGCGTGTATTCCGTTCCCACTTCGAAGCCGGTCGCGTAGATCAGGCAGTCGATCTCGTACTCGACGCCGTTCGCAATGACGGCGTTCTCGGTGATGCGCTCCACCCCGCGGCCGTTCGTGTCCACCAGGGCGACGTTCGGACGGTTGAACGTGTCGAGGTACTCGTCGTGGAAGCACGGGCGCTTGCAGAACTGGCGGTAGTACGGCTTCAGCGCTTCGGCTGTCTCCGGATCGTTCACGATCTCGTCGACGCGCGCTCGGATCTCCTCCATCTTCTCGAAATCGGCGAGCTCCATCGTCTTCGCCAGCGCCTCTGGCGAGACGTCCGGGTTCTCTCCGCTGCGCATCATGAGAACGAGCTTGCCGATGATGTCAGTCCAGCCGTCGGCGACAAGATCGACTTCCTGGAACCCGCCCGACACCAGGATGTTGAAGTTGTCCATCCGCTGCTGCTGCCATCCCGCCCCGAGCGACGCCGCCCATTCCGGATCGGTCGGACGGTTCGCGCGCACGTCGATCGACGACGGCGTGCGCTGGAAGACGTAGAGCTGCTTCGCCGCCGCGCCGACGTGCGGGACGCACTGCACCGCAGTTGCGCCCGTGCCAATGATGCCGACGCGCTTGTCGCGAAGGCCCGTGAGATTGCCTTCCGAAGTCCCGCCCGTGTATGCGTAGTCCCAGCGGCTCGTGTGGAACGAGTGACCCTTGAAGTTCTCGATGCCCGGAATACCGGGGAGCTTCGCGCGGTGCAGCGGGCCGTTCGCCATCACCACGAATCGCGCGCGCATCCGGTCGTCGCGGTTCGTCGAGACGATCCACCGCATCGCGTCATCGTCCCAGCGCAATTCGGTGACCTCGGTCTGGAAGCAGGCGTCGCGGTACAGGTCGTAGTGGCGTCCGATCGCGCGGCTGTGCTCGAGGATCTCCGGCGCGCGGCTGTACTTCTCGACCGGGATGTAGCCGATCTCTTCGAGCAGCGGCAGGTAGACGTACGACTCGACGTCGCAGGCCGCGCCAGGGTAGCGGTTCCAGTACCACGTGCCGCCGAAATCGCCGCCCTTCTCGATCATGCGAATGCCGTCGACACCAGCCTCGCGGAGGCGCGCGCCCGCGAGCAGCCCGCCGAACCCGCCGCCGATCACGACGACGTCGACGTCGTCCGTCAACGGCTCGCGGTTGAAGCCCGGCGCGACGTACGGGTCTTCGATGAAATGCGCGAAGTCGCCCTTCACCTCGATGTATTGCGCGTTGCCATCGGCGCGGAGGCGCTTGTCGCGCTCGGTTCGGTACTTCTCGCGGAGAGCGTCGGGATCGTAAGCAGGAGCGGTCGTCATTGCAGGAACCTCAGCATATGATGTGTTCGCGCGGCAGTTTAGCAGCTATCGGCTGGTTTCGCTGCGCCATCGGGACTACACGGCGCGCTCAATTGCAGTTGTCGCCGATCGAATTGAGGGCGAGCAGCGCGTCGCTGATTTGCACAGCGCCGTTCGGCGGGCTCGGCGCCCACGGCGTCAGGCCGGTGGCACGGTCGTACTCGGTGCCGTCGGGAAGACCGTTCAGGTTCAGGTCGCTGCCGTACATCGCGCCGCTCGAGTTCGGCGTGTTCGGCGATGCGATGTTCGTGCCGATGTACGCCAGAATGGCGATAACGTCCTGGATGCTGATCGCCTTGTTGCGCATGCCGCTCGTCGCGGACGGTAAGAGCGCCGGCGCCGGGACGTCGAAGAAGTCCCAGGGGTTGCGCGGATCGCGCTGGCCGCCGGTCGTGTGTGAGCCGCCAAGCTCGCGCCCGTCGGCGCAGCCGTCGGCATCGGTATCGGGGCTGCACGGGTTGAGCTGCGCAGCGAACTCGGCCGCGGTGGAGATGGTGTCGGCATCCGGATCGCCAGCGGCGTCGTTCACCGCGGAGTTGAGACAGGCATGCCACGCTTCGTACGCGTCGGGCATTCCGTCGCCGTCGGTGTCCACCGGATTGATGGCGTTGAGCGCATCGATGCGCGGGGTGATCCGTCCGTTCGCCGGATCGGTGACGGCCTGGCCCGTGGTTTTCATGCGGAACTCGACCTGGTCGGCTGTCAGGGACGGCTGCGCTTCCTCGAGCAGCGCGGCAACGCCAAGTGCGTGCGGCGTGGCCTGCGACGTCCCACCGTACGTCGAGAGCCCGCCGCCGAGTCCCGTTGACGTGATGTAGGCGCCGGGCCCGAGCAGATCGAGCGTGCTGCTGTCGGAATCCGAGAAGCAGGTCACGCGATCGGCCGCCGTAATCGGGTCGCTGCAACCGAGGAAGCCCTGGCCTCCGACGTTTGCATCCCACACCGCGCCAATGGAAACGGCGCTTGAGACGCATGAGGGGAACGTAGCAGCCTGTTTCTGCGCATGGTTCCCGGCTGCGACGAAGGTGAGCGTGCCGGCTGCGCGCAGGGTGTTGATCGCGGCCGTGGCCGCGGGCTGGTAGTTGTCGCAAGCGCCGGTCAGGTTGTCGAGGCTCTGGAGGCTCATGTTCACGAGCTTCACTTCGGGATGATTGGCGATGATGTCGCTAAGTGCCGCTGTCCAGTCGGAGAAGAACCCGAGATTCGACGAGTTCACGGCCTTGTACGCCGCGATCTTCACGTTGGGCGCGACGCCGATCGGCGCGATGGTCCCCTTCCCGGTGATGATGCCCGTGACGTTCGTGCCATGGCCTTGATCGTCCTGCGCGGCCCCGGGTCCGCTCGCGCGGCTCGTCCCGGTGACGGGGCAGCCGCCGCCGAGTTGGAAGCACTCTTGCGCGACGATGTCGTCGCTGAGGTCGGGATGGGTGAGATCGACGCCGGAGTCGATCACGGCGGCGGTGATGCCGGCGCCGGTGTAGCCGAGCGTCTGGGCGGCGTCCGCGTGGATGAGGGGCAGGCTCTGGGCATCGGCTGTGGTGCCGATCCCGTCGAGCGTGACATCCGCGACGTCAGGGTTGGCCGCGAGCTTCTTCAGGCCGCCCGGTGACAACGAGCCGGCGAAGGCCGCGATGCCTTCGTACCGGTGTGTGATCTGGAAATCGGCGCCGTCTAACTGCGCCAGCACGCCGGCCTGCTTCGCCGCCACCTGCTGCTTGAGGGCGGCCCGGTCGAGGCCTGCGGTCGCGTGGAGCGCGGCCGGCTCGCGGAGGGTCACGATAACGCGAGTCCATCCGTTCTGCGAAGCCGCCGCGGACACCTCTGCGCGGATGCGCGCTGCGGCAGGCGACGCCGTCTGTGCCGTGCTATCGCCGACCGCCGCTCCAGCGAGCAGTGACGCGACGACGGCAATGAGGACGACGAGCCACCTCAGATGCTAGCTCCCCACGAGGTGCCCGAGCGCTAGAGCTGGGAGCCAATTGTCGGGGAGCCGAGGACTATCTGTCAACGCTAACCGACAGGTCGTTTGCTACGTTTCGGCAGGCGCCCGTTGAGTAAGGGGACCGTCGTGGCGATTTCGAGCAGTCCGTTGTCACGCCTTAGACGTATCTGCCTCGCGTTGCCCGAAGTGACGGAGCGGCTGAGCCACGGCGAGCCGACGTGGTTCGTGCGCGGCAAGAAGACCTTCGTGATGTACGCCGACCATCATCACGACGATCGTCTGGCGTTCTGGTGCGCGGCGGCGCCCGGCACGCAGGATCTGCTGGTCCGCTCGTTCCCCGACCGATACTTCAGGCCGCCCTACGTTGGCCCGCGCGGATGGCTCGGCGTGTGCTTGGATGTGCCCGTCGACTGGGATGAAATCGCCGAACTTGTGCGCGATGCCTATCGAACCGTCGCGCCCAAGTCTCTGGCCGCACAGCTCGACGCGAAGTGAAACTGGCGGCTCGTGACCGGCTACGGGTGGTAGATCTGACCTAGCTGGACTACTTCGAACGCCGTGCCGGGGACGGTCTTAAGCTGGTTGAGGTCGTTGTCGTCCCATCGCGGGTCGGAGGCGCCCGTGATGAACCAGCTGCTGCCCTGGTCGGCGACGATCATCCCGTAGCGCTTCAGTGCATCGAGGATCACGCGCGCTTCGCCGTGGTATTGAGACGTGTCGAAGCTCGCCTTCAGTCGCAGCTTCGCGCCGTACGGGATCCGCGTCGGGTCCGTCGTCGTGCCATAATGCGTGGCCGGATGCACCCACGCGCGCTGCACCCTCCCGACCGTGAAGCGGAGAGCGTGGCGGATGGTGCCGGACTGCACTTCGTCGTAGCGCGCGAGACCGGCGAGGATCGGCAGTCCAGCGGCGTCCGCCGACGTCCAGCTGTCGGGACGCAGCGCGTTCGAGTTGAGATCAAACACCGCGCCGGAGTCGGCGTTCCATCCCGCGCCCGCCGGATGCGCGTTGAACATCTCGTAGAGCTTGCACGAGCCCTGCTGGACGGCGAGGACGTGCGCGTCGCCGGTGCCGCCTCCCTCGATCGGCGCGTTCTGGGGGATCGGGTACGGGCCGGGATCGCTCTCGTCGCCGTACGCCGTGAAGTTGATCGAAAGCATCGGCTGGTTCTGCGGCACGACGATGTACGGGATGCCATACGCGCCGCCTCCGCCGAAGTCGGCATGGAGGAAACCGTTTCCGCCGGTCGCGTTGATGCTGGCGATGTACGTCGCGGAGTTCGGATCGACTGGCTGCGTCGAGATGTCCTGGTTCCATGCGTTGTCCGGCGGGAACGTCGGGCAACCACCGACGCCCGGCCTTACGCCTACGTACGGCACCCACGGGAAGCACGCTGCCGCCGCAATGCTCGTCGCGAGCGCGCCAAGCACGACGCCGACCGTCCAAATTCGCGGAAATCTCATCTTCGCGGCACCCCTCCGTGAAGCATCGGCCACCATATATGGCGTCTGATGCGAGGCGAGCGGTCTCCCGCCCTCGTGGCGGAAGCGGCGGAAGCCGCTAGATTTCACTTCGGCACATCGAAGGAGGGTCAGGATGGCAACGAAGCCGCGTGTCGCGAACGCAGGGCCGAAAGCGAAGCGGGGCCGCGAGACGCCGCGGCCGTTCGCGTTCCACTGGGGCGGCGGCAACATCATCGAAGAGGCGTCGTTCGCGGGGCGGTGGACGGAGCCATCGATCCAGCTGCTTGAGTACGAAGGCGACCACGAAGGCTCGTACGGGATCCGCTTCTGCTACTACAACCTCGACGGCCGGTTCCAGCGCAGTCCGATGATGATCGACAGCGAGGAAACGCTCGAAGGTCTGCGCGCGGCCATCAAACGCACGCCGAAGTTGCGCGCGATGTTGAAGCACCTCGTCACTTAGTGCCGAGACCGAGAGTCACTCGTCGGCCGCGAGGGCCGCTTCTAACGCCGCGAGGTTTTCGGCCGCGAACGCCGGGTTCGTCTCGGCGTAGTACACGACACCGATCACCGAGCGCAGCACCCACGCGCGGCCACGCGCCCACGTTTCGTCGTCGAAGCCCATCGCTGATTTGAAGACGCGCCGCGATTCACCGTCGAACAGCCGCCAGGCGCACTGCAGGTCGATAGCGGGATCGCCAGCGTGGACACTCGCCCAGTCGATGACCGCTGCGAGGCGTCCGTCGCGGACGAGGAGGTTGCCGGCCATCACATCGGCGTGGACGAGCATCGGTGCGGGATCCCACGGCGGAAGGTCGATCGCACGGTCCCACGCGTGGAGCACTGCATTTTCATCGACGTACTTGTGCGCGAGCTTCGCATAGGTGCGCATGACTGCATCGCGGTCGCGCATGGGCTCAGCTTTCATCGAAGGCGGACACGCGATGATGGTTGGATCGATGGCTTCGAGGGCGTGCAGGAACTCCGCGAGACGTTCGGCTTCGGCGCATCGATCGGAGATGGCATCGAGGCGCCACCGATCGCCTTCGATCCATCGGAACACGCCCCACTTCCACGGGTAGCGCTCGTCCGGTTCGCCGACACCGAACGCTTCGGGGATCTCCAGTGGCAGCTGTCCGGCGAGCGCGCGCAGCCAGCACACCTCCGTGTCGATGTCGTGGTAACGGGGCGTGCGCGGCAGGCGGACGGACATGTCGTCGCCGAGGCGGAAGATCGCGTTAACGGTGCTGGTCGTGTGCAGTCGAACGATCTGCAGCTTCGACCACTGGGGGAACTGCGAGGAGAGCAAACGGCGGACGAGCGACTCATCGACGTCGATCTCGTCATGATGCATCTTCTGCGGTGTTGAGGAGTCGGCCACGCTCCGCTACAGGCGACCAGTCAGCCGCGCGCGATCGAGCACGGCCTGGGAGATCCGCACCGACGCCGCATCGACGAGCACGCCGCCTTCGCCGGCCGCGCCTTCGCCACCGCGCTGCGCCGCGTCATAGGCATCGCACATGCGCTTCGCCAGCTCGATCTCCTTCTCGGTCGGCGCGAAGACGTCATTCGCGATCTCGATCTGGCTGGGGTGGATGCACCACTTGCCGGCGCAGCCGAGCGTGCTCGCCCACGACGCGTCGCGCCGGTACCCGTCGGCGTCGCGGTAGTTCGGGTACGGCCCGTCGATGGCGTCGATCCCGTTCGCGCGCGCGGCGACAATCATCCGGTTGCGGGCGTAGTGCCACATGTCGCCGGGATAGCGCATCGCTGGATCGGTGATGTGGCCCATGCGGATGCCCTGGCTCGCCGACAAATCGCCGACGCCGAGGATGAGCGCTTCAAGGCGCGGCGACGACGCGGCGATCTCCTCGACGCGCGCGAGGGCCTCCGTCTCCTCGATGAGCGCCTCGAGGCCGATGCGCCGGTCGAGATGCAGCTTCGCTTCGAGCTGCGCGAGCAGCGTCTCGACGAACCACACGTCGCGCGGTGCCTTCACCTTCGGGATGATGATGATGTCGAGACGTGCGCCGGCGCGGGTGACGACGTCGATCACATCGTCATGCGCCCACACGGTGTCCACGGAGTTGACGCGCACCGCGCGCGTCTTGCGGCCCCAGTTGAAGTCGTTGAGGCCGGCGATGACGTTCTCTCGCGCGCGCTCCTTGTGCGCAGGTGCGACAGCGTCCTCCAGGTCGAGGAAGACGAGGTCGGCGTCGCAGTCCGCGGCTTTCGCGATCATCTTCTCCTGCGAGCCGGGGACGGAGAGTTCGGAGCGTCGTAAGCGCGGCGTCATTTCGCACCCTCGGTCGCGTGTCGCGGGTCGGGGATGCCGGCCTCGCCAAGGATTTCCGCTCGATGCTCATCGAGCAGCGGTGGCCGCCGGTAGACGCGCGCGGGCGTCGCGGTGAAATGCATTGCGGGCGCCGCGATCTGCACGCGCTCGCCGCTGCCCGGCAGCTCGAATTCAGCCAGCATGCCGCGGGCGGCGACATGCGGGTCGGCGAAAATGTCGCTGGCGGTGTTCACCGGCCCGACCGGTACCCGGCCCGCCAGTTCACTCACGACTTCTGCCTTGGTGCGCTGTTTCGTCCACGAGGAGATCGCCTCGATCACGATGTCGCGGTGCTCGAGGCGAGCGATGTTCTCGAACGTGCGCGGATCGTCGATCAGGTCCACGCGGCCGATGAGCCCGCAGAGCACCGCCCAGTGGTTCGGTGTCGGCGCGGCGATCGCGACGGCGCCGTCCGACGTCTCGAAGACGTCAAACGGGCAAAGCGCGGCATGGCCGGTTCCCTTCGGCTCCAACTCACGGCCGGCGAACGAGTACTGGTACACGAGGTTCTCGCACAGCGCGAGCACGCCGTCGTACATTCCGACATCCACGAACTGGCCTTCGCCCGTGACCTTGGCGCGATGCACCGCGGACGCGATCGCGAGCGCGGTCAGCGTACCCGGATAGATGTCGCCGACGCTGGCGCCGGCGGGAAAGCCCGCTGAGCCGTTGGGTCCGGTCATGCGCACGATGCCCCCGATGCTCTGCGCAATCACGTCGAACGCCGGCCAGTCGGCGTAGGGGCTGGCACCGGTCCGGGGATCGCCGAAGCCGCGGATGGCGCCGTAGACGATACGCGGGTTCCGTGCTCGCAGCGTCTCGTAGCCGACGCCGAGGCGGTCCATCACGCCGACGCGCGAGTTCTCGACGACGGCGTCGGCGCTGTCGACGAGACGGAAGAGCACATCGAGGTCGTCGTTCTTGCGCAGATCGAGGACGATGCTGCGCTTGTTGCGGTTGATGCTCGCGAAGTAGCCGCCGTATGGCGCGTCCTCGCGCTTGCCGCGCCACGGGGGCATGCCGCGCGTCATGTCGCCGCGCGGCGGCTCCACCTTTATGACGTCCGCGCCGAGGTCGGCGAGCAGCATCGTGCAGAACGGACCGGCGAGCGCCTGCGTCAGGTCGATGACGCGCACGTCGGTCAGCGGGCCGGTACGCTCGCTCATTGCTGCTCCTTCGGGCGGCGCTTGATGAGCACCACCCGCTCGCCCTCGAACACCACGCTGCCGTCCTGCTTCACGCCCCAGTGCTTGAAGCGCACCGTTCCGGCGTCGGCTCGCGAGCCATCGTCCTTCGCCATGACCTCCGTGTACGCGTACAGAGTATCGCCGTGATGCACGGGCGCGCGGAAGCGTAGTTTGTCCAGAGCGACTTCGGCGACGGCGTTCTCGGCGGTGTCCTCGGTCGCGAGTCCGATGACGATCGAGGCCGTGAGCAGGCCGAAGACGATGCGCTGACCAAACGGCGAGGACTGCATCGCGTGCTCGTTGAAGTGCGCCTGCGCGGTGTTCATCACGAGCTTCGCGAGGATCTGCGCCTCGACGTCGCCGACGGTCGTGCCGCGCGCGTGGCGGTAGCGGACGCCGACGGTGAAGTCCTCGAAGTACTTCGGAGCGAGGCGAGACGCCGTCATCGGGCGCGGCCGAGGAGCCGGTCCGAGATGATCACGCGCTGGATCTCAGACGTGCCCTCGAAGATCGTCGTGAGCCGTGCGTCGCGCCAGTAGCGCTCGACCGCTCGCTCCGTCGTGTAGCCGTTGCCGCCGTGGATCTGGATGGCTTCCCCGGTGGCGCGCTCCGCCATCTCCGTCGCGAAGAGCTTGGCCATCGCCGCTTCCTTCTCGATGTTCTCGCCGGCGTCGCAGCGGTCGGCGACCTGGTACATCAGCGCGCGCGCCGCTTCGATCTGCGTTGCCATGTCGGCGAGCTTGAAGCGGATCGCCTGGAATGATCCGATCGGCCGTCCGAACTGCACCCTCTCATGCGCGTACGCTATCGAGTCCTCGAGCGCGCCGCGGGCGAGGCCGATCGCGCGGGCCGCCGTGTGGATGCGCGCGACGTTCAGGCCGTGCATCGTCGCGTTGAAGGCGCGGCCGGCGGCACGCGGCACGTGCGCGGTGTCGCCGCCGCGCGCGCCGAGCAGCGAATCCGCGGGCACGCGCAGGTGGTCGAAGGTGAGGTGGAACGTGGTGATGCCGTAGTAGCCGATCTTGTCGATGGGCTCGCCGGTGAGGCCTTCCGGGAACGCGTCGCGCTGCTTTTCGATGAGGAAGCTTTCGAGGCCGCGCGATCGGTTCTCGCCCTCGGCCGGGTCGGACGTGCGCGCGAGCAGCATGATGAAGTCAGCGGCGAGTGCGTTGCCGCACCAGCGCTTCTCCCCTGTGATGACATACTCGTCGCCGTCACGCTCGGCTCGGCACTGCACGTTCGCAAGATCTGAGCCGGCGTTCGGCTCAGAGAGCGCGGCTGCGCCGATCCATTCGCCCGCGGCGCTGCGTCGCAGCAATTCTCCCCGACGCTGCGGGTCGCGAGCGTTTGTGCCCATGCCGTTGCCGCGGGCGATGATGCTGGCGACGCTCATCCATGCTCGCGCCAGCTCTTCGGTGATCAACGCGTACTCGAACACGCCGAGCCCCATGCCGCCGTGGTCGGGGCCGATCATGATGCCGAAGTAGCCCATCTGCCCCATCCGCCGCAGGAAGTCGCGCGGGATGTCGGCCTTCTGCCGGTCCAGCTCGTTCGCTAGCGGTAGCACTTCGTCCATCGCGAAGCGGCGCGCGGTCGCCTGGATCTCGAGCCGCTCGTCGGTGAGGAACGGATCGGCGCTCACGTGCCGGCTCCGGCGCCGCGCGACTTCGCGACGAGGTTGCTGCGCTTGAAGTCCACGACGAGCTCACCGCGCTGGTTGCGGCCTTCGGTGTGCCACGTGACGACACCGAAGCCCGGGCGCGACTCCGACTCTCGCGTCGAGACGACGGTGCTCGACGAAGTGACGGTGTCGCCGGGATAAACCGGCGCGTGGAACATGAGCTCGTCGACGCCGAGGAACGGACCGCCGGCTTCGCTGAGGTCTTCGACGGACAGGCCGACGACCGTGCACAGGACGAGCATCGGATTTACGACGACGTCCGGGTGTCCCTCGGCGCGCGCGTGCTCGGCGTTGAAGTAGAGCGGGTTGTACGCGAGCGTCGCTGTTGTGAAGAGCGCGTTGTCGCCGGCCGTGAGGGTGCGGCCCCAGTGATGCTCGAAGCGCCCGCCCGGGTGGAACTCCTCGAAGGAGTGGCCCTTGCGCAGGAGCGTGAACGATGCAGGGTCGAAGTCGTCAGGCATTGGAGCTCTCTTCGGGTCCGTAGGCAACCGCCTCGAGCTTGAAGCCGTGCGGGTCGAGCCAGAAGGTCCGGTAGTTGTCGGGTCCATACTCGGGAAACTCTCGCGGTTCGTGGAGGATTTCGTTGCCGTGCGCGCGCGCGAACTCGTACGCGTCTCGGACGATCGACCGGCTCGCAACGAAGAACGCGATGTGCTGCAGGCCCGTGCCGTGCTGCGAATAATCGCTGGGTTCGAGCGCCTGATAGAAGAAGAGCTGCGAGCCACGCCCGCCGTCAGGGCCGTAGTTGAAGGAGCCGTCCGTGCTCTTGAACCACTGCTTCAGCCCCAGGATGGGCATGAGCTCGTCGTAGTATCGCTTAGCCGCGGCGAGATCCGGGACGCCGATCCCGACGTGGTCGATGAATCCGGTCCGCGGCATGGGCTTGCCTCCAGCAGGCTGTGTGCGACAGACAGGCGAACGATCGTAGACCGAGGGCTATACTGACCGCTAGCCTCGCGAAACGGACGTTCACGATGACCAAAGGCGCGACGGAAGCGCTCCTCGACGGCGTCGACTGCCTCACTGACGGCGGGATCTCGCCGGAGGCACGGGCGGTCGCGCGGCACTGCCTGCTCGACTGGTTCGGCTGTGCGCTGGCCGGCGCATCGGAGCCGCTGTCGCAGATCATGCTGCACCAGATCGCGCCGCTCGACCGGGGCGACGCGACTCTCGTCGGGCGATGCGAGCGCGCCGGCGTACTGAGCGCGGCGCTGATCAACGGCGCCATGTCGCACGCGCTCGACTTCGACGACACGCACACGCTGATGAGCGGGCATCCGTCTGTGCCGGTAATCCCCGCGGCGCTCGCGGTTGCGGAGCGAGACGGCGCATCGGGTGAGGCGCTGGTGTCGGCGATCGTCGCCGGCGTCGAGATGGAGTGCCGCCTCGGCGCCCTGATGAACCCAGGGCACTACATCACCGGATTCCACGCGACCGGCACCCTCGGCACGTTCGGCGCGGCGCTCGCGGTGTCGCGGCTGCTCGATCTCGACCGGGAGCATCGGCTGCAGGCGCTGGCGCTCGCCGGGACGCAGGCAGCGGGATTGAAGTCCGGCTTCGGGACGATGGCGAAGCCGCTGCACGCGGGGCGCGCGGCGCAGAACGGTCTCGTGTCGGCGCTGCTCGCGGGAGGCGGTTTCACGGGAAACACGCGCATCCTCGAGGTCGAGCAGGGGTTCGCGAAGACGCACGCCGCGCCGGACATTGATGCGTCGCGGATCGACGAGCACGACGCACGGTTCCTGATCACCGACACGCTGTTCAAGTACCACGCGTCGTGCTACCTGACGCACGCATCGATCGACGCGGCGCTGAAGTTGCGTGCCGCGAACGGCTTTCGGCCGGACGAGATCGAGTCGGTTGAGCTGCAGGCTTCGCAGGCGTGCATCGGTGTGTGCGATATCGCGGAGCCTTCGACCGGGCTCGAAGGGAAGTTCAGCCTCCGCGCGACCACGGCGATGGCGCTGCTCGGCGACGACACGAGCGATCCGGGATCGTACACGGACGCCAGAGTGCAGAGCGCAGACCTTCGAGCAATGCGAGACCGCGTGACGTTCGTGCCACAGCCGCGCATCCCTGGCACGCAGGCTTCGGTAGTCGTGCACGCGAACGGCTCAACGCTCGAAGCCGCGGCGGACACGGGGCAGCCGGCGCGCGACCTCGACCGCCAGTGGGAGCGCCTGTCGTCGAAGTTCTTCGCGCTCGCCTCGCCGGTGCTCGGCGAACGACGGGCGCGGGAGCTGCATGCGGCGATCACCTCGATCGATGACGCCAGGTCCGTGCGCGACGTGCTCGCGCTCGCGCGCCCATCGTGAAGCTGCAGGAGGTCATCCTGCGCGCGCTGCCGGACGCAGCGAACGGCGACGGCGAGTTCTCGGTCGCGGCGCGGATGTGGGACAGCGACGTCGTCTTCTCGAGCGATGACGGCGGCGCGAGGGTGACGATCGCCGGCGGTCGCGTCACGTGCGTGGAGCGTGTCGAGGCGCCGAACGGCGCGTCGATCCGCGTGCGCGGCAGCAGTGACGGATGGGCGAAGATGCTCTCGCCGGCACCGCCGCCGTTCTATCACGACCTGTTTGGCGCCGCGGTGCACCACGGATTCGCGATCGAGGGGGCGATCGAGGACGTCTATCCGTACTATCCGGCGCTGCGGCGGCTCATCGAGCTGCTGCGGATCGAGGCTTCCCGCTGAGGAGGACATTGTGGCGCGCATCGAGGCGATCACCGGGCGATACGTCCACCTGCCGATCGACGGCGTCGACTATCGCGTGTACTTCGAGGAGGCGGGCGAGGGCATCCCGCTGCTGTTGCAGCACACGGCGGGTGCGGACGGCCGTCAGTGGCGGCACCTGCTCAACGGCGCAGAGATCCCGCGCGACTTCCGGATGATCGCGTACGACCTGCCGTACCACGGGAAGTCGCTCCCTCCGGAATCGAAGGAGTGGTGGCGCGAGGAGTACAAGCTCACGAAGGACTTCCTGATGAAGGTGCCGCTGACGCTGAGCCGCGAGTTGGGGCTCGAGCGGCCGGCGTTCATGGGCAGCTCAATCGGCGGGCACCTGGCGCTCGACCTCGCGCTGCATCATCAGGAGGCGTTCCGCGCGGTGATCGGGCTGGAGGCTTCAGCCGCGACGCCCGGCGGATACCAGGACTTCTGGAACCATCCACGGATCTCGAACGAGTTCAAGGCGAGCGTGATGTACGGGCTGATGTCGCCGGCGAGCCCGGAAAATCTGCGCCACGAGACGTCCTGGGTGTACAGCCAGGGCGCGCCGCCGACGTTCAAGGGCGACCTGTACTACTACTCCGTGGACCACGACCTGACGAAGACGGCACCGCAGATCGATACGTCGAAGGTCGCCGTGTACATCCTCTGTGGCGAGTACGACTGGTCGTCGACGCCGGCGATGGCGCGCGCGCTCGCGGAGCGGATCCGCGGCGCGGACTATCGCGACATGCCGCAGCTCGGCCACTTCCCGATGAGTGAGAATCCGGCGCTGTTCGCGGAGTACATCCGGCCGGTGCTGGCGGAGATCGCCGAGTTAGCAGCGACACCTGTGAACGAGATGGTCTCGACAGCAGGAGACCAGGTCGGAGGGAGTGAATGACGGCGCTGTTTCAAAAGGATGCTTCTGGATGGCGTCTAATCTCGCCAGTGCCCTACTCAAAGGAAGAGGAACTTCACTCGATCGTCGAGCAATCGCCGCAGCTCCTGCCGTTAGCTGGAAGCCCTCAGCTCACCGTTCTCGGTCGAGAGGTCCAACTCGGAAACGGGTGGGCCGATCTTGTCGCGATTGAGCCGTCGGGCAGGCTCGTCGTGATCGAAGTCAAGCTCAGGAATAATTCGGAAGCACGACGCGCCGTCATCGCCCAAGTACTTATGTATGCGGCGTACTTGCGCGGACTTGATCTAGCGACACTCGAACACGACATCTTGGCGGACCACTTAAGAAAGAGGAATCACGCAACCCTTACGGACGCAGTTGCCGGTGACAATCAGGAAGGATCGTTCGATCCCGCGGCGTTCGAGCGAGGTGTTAGTGCGAGCCTGGTGGAAGGGCGATTCCGACTCGTGCTTGTATTGGATGAGGCTCCCCCCGAGCTGGTTCGGCTGGTTGGCTATCTAGCGTCTGTCGCCGAAAAAGTCCTTATCGATCTCATAACGGTTTCGACGTACAGGGTCGGCGATTCCGAGATTGCTGTGCCGCAGCGAATCGACCCCGAATACACCCCGAGTGAGCCCTCTCCATTCGTCAAGGAGCAGGTGACGAGCGGGCGATTGGTCGATGGATCAGCAGACTTCCGCGCTTCCATCGACAGCGCAGATCCGAAACACGTGGTTACCTTGACCAAGCTTTGCGATTGGGCTGAGGGTCTGGAGCGTGACGGCTTGTGTCGCCTCAGCACTTACCACGGGAAAACGGGCCTCATTTTATTGCCGCGCCTACGAGCCGGAGACGCGGGACTTGTGACGATATGGCACGATCGGAATGGCGGCTATCTCCAATTGTGGAGGTCCGTTTTCGACAAACGAGCGCCCGGGAGCATCGACTCGATCGAACGGGTCGTCGGAAAGCAGCTTACGAAGGGCGTCGCGGAGCACCAAATCACGGACAATCTGCTCCAAGCACTGACTGCTGCCTACGTCGAAGGAGCAACCGGCCGAGTGGCGAGTGACGATCCAGCGGGAGCTGGCCTCAACGGCACCGCCGCGGACGCACCGTCCAACTGAGCGGGACGGTCCACTCATCAAGTTGCGTCAGCCGCTTGAGGATCGCGCGACAGGCGGAACACTTCGCCGGGGGTGATGCGCATCGCCCAGAGGGCAAGCATGCCCAGGCCGATGTTGAACGCCGTCGTGATCACGTGCGTGCCAAGCGCATAGCCCAGCGCGTCGGCCGATGACACGCCGTACAGCGTGAGCACGCTGACGAGCAGCAGCTCGTACGTGCCGATGTTGCCGATGGTGATCGGGAACGTCGTGATCGCGGCGACCGCGACGGCAAGCGAGACGTACGCGCCGAACGGGACGTCGAGCTGGAACGCATGGCCGAACAACCACAGGATCGCGATGTCTTCCGCCCACCCGACCAGGTTGAGCACCAGCGCGATGGCCAGGAGACGCGAGTTGCGCAGGATCTCGAAGCCCGCGTGAGCGCGAGGCCAGTGCTCCTCGATGAATGTGTATAAGCGTGCGGGCAGGCGGCGCAGGATCCGCCACGACGGAAGCTGCTCCGGCAGGGTGCGCGCCGCGACGGCGCCGATGACGAACGTCATGAACGCGGCGGCCATCAGCGCGTATCCCACGCCGCGGCCGACGATGTGCGCGCCCGGCAGGATCAGGCTCAGCGCGATGAATCCCACCATGATCAGCGCGTTCACGATCGCTTCCGAGGCTCGGCCGGCGATCAGGCCCGACCGCGGCAGGCCGTAGCGGTTGGCGATGATCTGCACCTTCGCGACGTCCCCCGCGCTCGCGGGGATGACGATGTTCACGAGCGTGCCGATGAGCGTGACGCCGAACAGCGCCAGCGTCGGGGCATGGCCGACACGCGTAAGCGTGATCTTCCACTCGATGGCGTGGATGTACCGCGACGCGAGGTACACGACGAAGACGGCGATGAGCCACTGCCATTCGACGGTCTCGAACGAGTGCGCGGCTTGGCGCAGGTCGAACTCATAGATCGCGACGCCAAGGAGCAGGCCGCCGACGACCACCTGGAAGAGCCACGGGTTGAGGGCCCAGCCTCGGAGCCGGCTTCGAAGCGTGCGGGCAGGAGCGGATGCGCGCTCCGTCGGTTCAGCGCGCGGCGGCGCATCGGGCGGTCGCGTCATCGTGAGGCCACTCCATCGGAAGCGGCGCGCATCGTGCGCTCAGGATAATCGAACGAGGGGTGAAGGCTCGTGGTGCGATCGGACTATGTGCCCAGCGCGATGTCGCGCTTGCCCTCGGCGCTGGCGATGGCGGCGTGGTTGAGGATGTTCCGCGCCATCGAGGACTCTTCGCGCTTCGAGCGGGCCTCGTAGATCTCACGCCGCAGGGCGTGGACTTCGCCTGACTCCGGCTCGACGATCACGCAGTACTCGACGAGGTGGCACGCGAGCCGCAGGTTGCCCTCGGCGGAGAGGGCCTTCGCGCGCGCCATCACGTTGTCGAGGCCGCCGGCGAGCGTCACCCACTCGTGCGCCTGCTCCGCCCGTGGCGCCGGCAGCAGGTTGTCAGGCTCGCCGTCGTGCCAGCCGCCGTACAGCCGCCAGATGTTGCGCAGGATGAACTGCGGGTGGTCGTAGATCGGGCGCAGGTAGGGCTTCTCGAGGAGGTGCGCGGGCATCTCCACCTCGTGGAGCACGCGGTCGAGCGCGGCGCCCTGGTTCATCAGCGCGAGCGTCTGCGATTCGAGCGATTCCAGCAGCTCCGCGGTGTCGCCGAGCGCCTGCCGCACGCGATCTGCGCCGAAGATCGGCATGCCGTGGCCGGGGAGCAGCGTCTCGGCGCCGAGCGCGCTCATCTCTCGCAGTGCCGCCGCCCAGTCGCCGCAGTAGCGCTGCACCTTTTGCGGATTTCCCGCGTTCGGTACCGCCCAGATGAACAGGTCGCCGGGCGCGACGATTTTTCGCTCCGGGATCCACGTCCACGTCGCGTCGTCCGTCTCGCCGCGCGCGTGGTGCAGCTCGAAGGTCAGGTCGCCGCGCGTGAACGTCATGCGACCTTCGTATGTGATGTCGGGGTAGTGGTACTGGTCGAACCATCGAAAACGGCCGGTGGTAGGCAGCGCGAACTGGCGCACGTTGATGGCGGTGTTCCATCCGACGGTCTTCTTGTATCGGTCGAAGTTCGTGCCAAGATCCCGGTGGCCGTAGACGACAGGCCGCGGCCACTTGCGCTCGTCCGCTTCCTTCTCGAACGCGCCGACGCCGAAGATGTGGTCCACGTGGTGGTGCGAGAACACCGCCGCCGCGAGCGGCGAATCGGCGCGCCAGCGGCGGACCGCATCGTGCAGAGGGTTGATGTCGTTGACAGCGCCGGTGTCGAGCATCACCAGGCCGTCGCCGGTGTCGATGGTGTTGGCGGTGGCGATGCCCTTGTAGAAGAGCACGCCGTCGAGGATCTCGTCGCCCTCCGGGTAGCGGGCGTGGACGGGGTGGGCGTCCTGCGAGTCGAGGGCGCCAGTCCAGAGACGTTCGGCGAGATCACGGATGTCGGTCATGGCTATCGCTCCGGCGCGATCGTATCTTAGGTGCACTGTGCGATCGAGCGCGCCGCTCGAGGTGATGCCATAGCTGATGCACCCGCGACGCAGGTTGAAGTCGAGGTTGTGCGCGAGGGCGCTCGGGTTGACACGTGCGACCGGTGCGGCCGCGCGATGCATGGACGCTCCCGGTACTCACTCGACGGGCAGGCGCTGTGCCTGCGATGCGTCGCGCGCCACTGGAAGCTGCTGCGGCGTTCGGCGCTGATCGCGCTGCTGATGGGCACCGTGCTCACGGCGATCAACAACGGCGGCGTAATCCTGTCGGGCGGCTCTTCGGCGCTGGCATGGAAGGTGCCACTGACGTACTGCAGTCCGTTTCTCGTGGCGACGTGGGGCGGGATCGTGAACGCCCGGATCCGCGAGCCGGCCCCAGGGGATTGATGCGACGGCAAAGCGCGGACGGATCCTTCCGCGCCGCGCTGTCGCCACAGTCAGGTTGGGGACGAAGGCGGCTCCCAGCGCCTGGGGAGGAGAACGAGAGCCGCCTCCGTATAGTCAGCGCGCGAAGGCACGCGCACCACTACCGTCGTTCGCGTCACACCGCCGCTTCGCCGCGCTCGCCTGTGCGCACGCGCATCACGTCCTCGATCGTCGAGACGAACACCTTACCGTCGCCGACGGCGCCGGTCGCCGCCGACTCGCGAATCGCGCAAAGAACCGGCTCGAGCTGCTGGTCGGCGATGATCATCTTCAGTTCGACTTTGGGCAGCAGGTCCACCCTGTACGAGTTGCCCTTCCACTGCTGCGTGATGCCCCGCTGCGCGCCGTGACCCAGCACCTGAGTGATCGTCAGCCCGTTCACGCCGAGGTCTTCGAGCGCCTTCCGTACCGGCAGCAGCATCTCGGGCCGGACGACTGCTTCAACCTTCTTCAACTCAACACTTCCTTTCAAGCGTCCTGAGTTCGCTCTCACGGATCATGAATCGAGTCACGATCTACCTAATCCGCGGGCGTGGCGGGCGCCGAGGCCACGCGCGGCTGCACCGTACGTGACGGGTGCATCGCCGGCACCTCGACCGGGACCGGCTGCGCGTATCCGCCGAGGCCGCGGTTGAGGACGAACTCCGGGTATGCAGCCGCGCCGTGCTCGTGCAGGTCGAGCCCTTCGCGCTCCCCTGCTTCGGAGATGCGCAGGGTTCCGGTGAGCTTCACGGCATACATCAGCACCAGCGAGACGGCGAGCGTCGCGCCAGCGACGGCGAACGTCCCGTAGGCCTGCGTCCAGAGCAGGTGGACCCCGCCGCCATAGAACAGACCATCGACCGTGGCGCTGGCGTCGGCGCCGCCGGAAGTGGGAAGGCCATACTTCGCGGCCGCGAACAGCCCGAGCGACATTGTGCCCGCCATCCCGGCGAACATGTGCACGGGCACCGCGCCGATCGGGTCGTCGACGCGCATGAACTCCAGCACCTCGAGCCCGATGATCATCGCGCCCGCGCCGATGATGCCGATGAAGAATGCGCCGACAGGATCGACCCAGTAGCACGGGCAGGTGATCGCGACGAGACCCGCGAGGAAGCCGTTGACCGTGAGGCCAAGGTCCCACTTGAAGCTGCGAGCGTACGAGTAGAACAGCGCGGTGAGCCCGGCGCTGCAGGCCGCGAGCGTCGTGTTGAAGGAGACGCGGCCGATGCCCTGGGCATCAAGGGCGGAGAGCGTGCTGCCCGGGTTGAAGCCGTACCAGCCGAACCACAGGATCAGGCCACCGACCGCGCCGAGCAGCAGGTTGTGCGGAGGCATCGGGCCGCCGCCGTCGCGGCGGAACACGCGGCCGAGGCGCGGGCCGAGCGCGATCGCGCCGGCGAGAGAGATCGTGCCGCCTATCGTGTGGACCACTGTCGAGCCGGCGAAGTCGTGGAAGCCGCGGAGCGCGAGCCAGCCGTCCGGACCCCAGGCCCAGTGGCCGACGATCGGGTAGATGAAGCCGGTGACGCCGACGCTGTACAGGATGTCGCCGATGAAGCCGCAGCGTCCGACCATCGCGCCGGACGTGATGGTCGATGCCGTGTCCGCGAACGCGAACTGGAACACCCAGAACGCGAGCAGCGGCACGCCCGTCGTTCCGTACGTGTCCGGCAGGTTCTGCAGGAAGAAGCCGTGCGTGCCGATGAAGCGGTTTCCGTCTTCGAACATGAAGGCGAAGCCGATCGCCCAGAAGAGGATGCCGCAGATACAGGTGTCGGCGATGCCCTCTACGAGGATGTTCACGGACTCACGCTCTCGCGCGAAGCCGGACTCGAGCATCACGAAGCCGACCTGCATGCCGAAGACGAGGAACGCAGCGATCAGCGTCCACGCGGTGTTGATCGCATTGACCGAAGCGACCGGATCGGGACTGTCGCTGCCGGCGTCCTGCGCGTGCACGATGTTCGGCATCAGCTCGTGCATCAAGACGAGCACGAGTGCGAGGCCGATCATCTTGCCGGCCATGAGCCAGAAGACGTTATGGCGACGTATCGGGTCGCGGAAGTTGGTGCGCAGGTTCGTCAGTACGGTGTCCATCTCCTCCTCCTCGGCATGCGGAACCAACCCGCGGGCGCGGGTACGTTTCGCATGCATGCGCTGTGCTCGGGTTAGGCGCAGGATAGAGGCGCGCTGTTACGGTGATATTTCTCGATTGTTACGAACAGAAGTCGTTCGCTGCGTCGACAAGGAGGCGCGCCCGCGCAGGTAACGTTTGTACAAGACCCGGCGCGCTCGCGCCTCCTAAGATCGTTGTATCTGCACTCGGCGCGCACTGCGCCATGACGATTGAGGAGGCACCGACATGGTTTCGACTTCGACGGGCGTGACGGGCGTGAGCATCGCGGACCGGCTTCCGGAAGGCACGACGCAGCTCGTACCGTACATCTACTACAAGGACGTGTTGGCGGCGCTCGACTGGCTGGAGACGGCGTTCGGCTTCGAGAAGACCGTCGCCCATGACACTCCGAGCGGCGGCGTGCACGCCGAGATGATCTTCGGTGATGGCGCGATCATGATCGGGAACGCGAGCGACGAGTATCGGATGAAGAGTCCGGCGGACCTCTCGGTGTCGACGCAGGGCGTGTTCATCTACCTGGACGGCGTCGACGAGCACTACGCGCGCGCGAAGTCGGCAGGGGCGGAGATCGTCACGGAGCTCTCGGACCAGTCGTACGGACGCACGTACTGGGCGCGCGACCTCGAGGGGCACGACTGGTTCTTCACGGCGCTGCCGAAGTAGGCGCGTCGCATCGCGGAGCGCCGTCGTCGGCGTTACGATCAGCGCACGGCTCCGAAGGAGGATGTCGATGTCCACCACCGGCAGCATCCGCCACGTGACGACGTATCTGTGCGCGGACGGCGCATCCGATGCAATCGACTTCTACAAGGAGGCGTTCGGCGCCGAGGAGCGCTCGCGCATGACCATGGACGACGGCCGCATCGGCCATGCCGAGATCGCGATCGGCGACACGACCCTGTTCGTGTCCGACGAGTGGGCGGAGCACCGGGTTCTCTCTCCTCACACGCTGAACGGCAACTCGACGTCGTTCGTGATGTTCGTGAGCGAGCTGGACGCGGCGTGGAAACGCGCCCTCGACGCCGGAGCGACCGTCGAGCGCGAGATCACCGACGCTCCACACGGCCGCGGCGGTTGGATCGTCGATCCGTTCGGGCACCGTTGGAACCTCATGACGCCGGCATCACAACCGTGAGTGCGGCGCGCGGAAAGGCGAGCTCAACGCTCCAGCGCCTTCGCAACATCTGCCTGACGCTGCCCGAGGCGGACGAGCAGGTCTTCGGCGGGCACACCACGCCGACCTGGCGCGTGCGCAACAAGATCTTCGCTATGTCGAACGACGAGCGCGGAATGAACGTCTGGTGCAAGGCGCCGCCCGGCGCGCAGTCGGTGCTCGTCGGGTCGGATCCACGGCGCTTCTTCTCGCCGCCATACGTGGGCCCGAAGGGTTGGATCGGCATCCGCCTGGGCACCGGCGTGGACTGGGACCTCGTCGCAGGCCTCATCCGCGACAGCTATCGCATGACCGCGCCGAAGCGGCTCGCGGCGCAGACGCGGTGACGGCGGAAGGCAAGAGGGGGGAGGCTGCGCAGCCTCCCCCCTCCTTTTATCGATCGAGTGGTGGTTTCGGCGATATCAGCAATGATCGCCGATCGAGTTCACCACGCCGAGCGCGTCGGCGATGCTCACGGCGCCGTTAGGTGCGTTGAGCCGCCACGGCTGGCCGGGCGTGGTGCTCGGCGAGCGGTCGTACTCCACACCGTCCTTCACAAAGTTGCCGTTGAGGTCGGTGTCGTACTGGTTGCCGTTCGCGTTCGGTGGGCCGCCCGTGAACGCGCCGATCCACGAGGTCACCGCGACCGCATCTCCGATGTTCACGGCGCCGTTTCGGGAGCCGGCCGCCGGCAACGCCGGCACCCACATATCGGCGAAGTCCCACGGGTTCATCGGATCGCGCTGCCCGCCGGTAACGTGACTTGGCCCGAGCTCGACGGCATCGGAGCAGCCGTTGTTGTCGTCATTCGTATCGCACGCGTCGCCACCGGACGTGAGACCCTCAGGCGCGACGCCGTCACGGATCCATGGGAATGCCGGCGGGACGGTGCCCGCGAAGGTCCCTCCCACTCCGTCGTTGTCCGCATTACCGCAGGCGAGGATGGAGATGTCGTCGATGAACTGGCCCGCGAACCCGTTCAGCACGGCATCGCCGGTTGCGAACGAGAACTGGATGTTCGTGGTGCCGGGCGGCAATACCACCGTCACCGTCTGCGCGTTGAGATCAGTCCCGCAGATCTGGCCGGTGGCTCCGCTGAGGACCTGGCCTCCCGCGGTGATCGTCCCGGAGCCGGCGAAAAAGTCGACCGGTGCGAATGAGGCGCCATTATTCGTGGAGTACAGCAGGGTCGTGGTGTCGAATGGCGTGCATGCCGCTGGGGCCTGCTCCGTCTGACGCGCCGTCTTGAACGTCAGGAACGCGCCGGTGACGGCTGGGAATGACGGCGACGTTGCGAGGCCCGACTCGGCGCTGCCCGTGTCGCACGTGCAGCCGCCGACGGCGTTGATCACGTTGCAGCCGTTATTGAACGCCAGATTCCCCGGCACTGACATGCCGAACGCCGTATCCTCGGCGGTGCTCTCCCAGTGCCAGAGGCCGGTCGTCGCGAAGCAGTTCCCGGCCCCCGAGCTGAAGTCCCATGGTTGGCCGCAGACGTCGAAAGTCACCTTGTCGATGCCGACGTTCAGGAAGTTCAGGGTCTGCACCGACGCGAAGCGCAGGCAGACGTTGGTACCCACAAACGCGCCCGCCGCCCCGGCGACGGGGAGGTATGGGGAAACCAAGGGATCGCCCGGGTTCGATTGGTACAGGTTCAGCAGCACATCGGCGGGCGATGTCGTGAACGGGTTGGCCAGCATGCCGGTCGCGCTCACGAGGTCCGCTCGGAACTGTTCGTTTGCGACAAAGCTGCTTAGCGACGGGTCAGTGACCCAGCCGGCGGCGCTGTTGTTCAGGTACCGCAGGAAGCTGATGGCACCCGACCTGAGGATGCCGCAGCGATACAGCAGGCTCGAAGACGGCGCTCCCTCGTTCGACATCGCCGTCTGCGCCCCGGAGGGAGGCGGCGCAACTGCGAAAGCCGGCCCGGGGCAGGGCGCGCCGGTCGGCGCGCCGCCGCCGGCCTGGTTGCAGAAGCTGCCGGGGCCGACGTTCGCCGTGTGCCAGCACGGAATGTTGTTCGTGTTCACGGGACCGGCCTCGAAGCCGTCGTTGGTCGAGCAGCTTCCGCCGCCGGCCTCCGTCACGCTCACGACTGCCGTGCCGAACCCGCCGCCGAAGCCGCCAACCTGAATGCGATACGTCGTGCCGGCGATGCCCTCCCACTGGCGCAGCGAGAAACCGCCGGGGAAGTAAAAGTCATCGTTGCAGCCGCCAACATTGGTCAGGGCACCGACCGCGACGCCGGTGTACACCGCGACGACGGTGTCGAAGTTGCTTCCCGTGAGCGAAACCTGGTACGTGCCCGTGTTGGACGGCGTGAAGTTGTACCACTCGGTCTTGCCCTCAACGATGCAGGGCGTCGGCTCGCCGGGCTCCATCGTGTTGTCGGTGGTGACCTGGGTGTCGTTGTACGGCAGCGCACCGACCACAATCGCAGCGCCGAAGTTGTCGTTTGGCGATGCGACCTGTGCGTGGATGCCGGGCGGCGCCGGAAGAGGCTTGTCCGGCGGTGGAGGTGGAGGCGGGATGTTGTACGGCGGCGGCGGTATGTGCTGCGGTGGCTGCTGGGCGATCGCCGTGCCGGAGCCGAACCAAGCCCCGGAGAGCGATGCCAGCGCGATCAGAGCGATGGCCGCGCTGATCGTGGCGAGGCGCACCACGGCGCCCGTGCGATGTTTGCGCCGCACGGATTCCAGGTTTACAGGGCGAGACGATATTCGGAAACGCACCAAACTCCCCCTTTCTGACGCACCCGGGGAGCGGACACGTCAGTGGATGCAGTCCTATGGCCGGTGGTGGTTTGATGTGCGGGGACGGCGAACGGTGTGCGACAGCCTCCCTCGTCCGTCACATTCGTTGCGAGGCCGATTTTACGCTTTTGTTATATACCGTCAAGACTGATCGACTACGCACGTTGTTTGGGCGTATGGAAGCTTTCGAAAACGCCGACGAGATTCCAACGCAATACGGCGGGTCTCGTCTGTCACTGCTGGGCCCGATCGAGTAGGCTGACGGCCTCCGGCTTGACTCCCTACAGGGCTTCGATCGATAATGATGACTAAATCGATAAACTTTAGATCGCAGCTCGAAACCGCCATCTCCAACGTGGAGGCAGCGCCATGGTCACCCAGGTAACGCGCTCGGAATTCGCCCAGGACAAGTCGAACGACCCCATCGTCAAGGCGGAGATCGACAACTTCGAGAAGCAGGCGCAGGCGTGGCGGGCCGGAGGCGGCCTCGGCGACGACTTCCGCCCCTTCCGGTTGCAACACGGGACGTACGGCCAGCGGCAGGCCGACCGCCAGATGATGCGCATCAAAGTGCCGCACGGGACGATGACCCCCGAACAGCTCCACGCCGTTGCCGAGTGCGCGGACATGTACACGCCTCGGAAACTCGGTCACGTCACGACCCGTCAGGCCATCCAGCTTCACTTCGTAATGCTTGAGGACGCGCCCAAGGTCATGCGACGGCTCGCCGAGGTCGGCGTCACGACGCGCGAGGCCTGTGGCAACACCGTCCGCAACATCACCGCCGACCCGCTCACCGGCATCGCCGACGACTGTATATTCGACGTCACGCCATACGCGGAAGCCGCGCTGCGCTACTTCCTGCGCAACCCGGTCAACCAGAAGCTGCCGCGCAAGTTCAAGATCAGCTACTCCGCCAGCGAAGCGGACCGCGGACAGATCCCCATCCATGACATCGGGCTGATGGCGGTCGAACGCGACGGCAAGCAGGGCTTCCGGGTGAGCGTCGGCGGGGGCCTGGGCGCGGCGCCGCGCGTGGCTGACCTGCTTGAGGAGTTCATCCCCGTCGACGAGCAGCTCCGGACGATCGAGGCGACGATCCGCGTGTGGGATCGGCTCGGCGAGCGCCGCAACAAGAACAAGGCGCGCATCAAGTTCCTCATCGCGAAGCTCGGCATCGAAGAGTTCAAGCGGCTCTACGAGGCGGAGCTCGCCACGCTGCCGCCCTCCTTCGACGAGCAGTACCGCGAGCCGGACTTCACGTTGCTCGAGGAGCCGCCGGCCGAGCCGTCGTGGGCGTCCCGCAACGGACGCGCCGCGCCGCGTGAAGGCTTCGACATGTGGCGGCGGACGAACACCGTGCGCCATAAGGACCAGGACTACCGCACGGCCTACGTGCTCCTGCCGATCGGCGACGTGACGGCGGACCAGATGCACGCGCTCGCGGAGATCGCGCGCAAGTACGCCGGCGGGCACATCCGGACGGCCGCGACGCAGAACTTCGTGCTGCGCTGGGTGCACGAGGACGACCTACCGGCGCTGCACGGCGAGCTGATGGACATCGGCCTGGCAGAAGACCACGCCATGACCATCTCCGACGTCCTCACCTGCCCGGGCGCGGACACGTGCTCCATCGGCGTGACGTCGTCGAAGGGGCTGGGGACGGAGCTGCGGAACCGCATCCTCGCGGGGAACGGCAAGTACCGCGACCCGCTCGTCGACGAGATGCGCATCAAGATCAGCGGCTGCCCGAACTCGTGCGGCCAACACCACGTCGCCGATATCGGCTTCTTCGGCATGGCGGTGCGCATGGGCGACCGCCAGGTGCCGGCGTTCCAGATGATGCTCGGCGGCAACGCGCAGGGTGAAGGCCGGCTCGGCAAGATCACCATGAAGATCCCGGCCCGCTACATCCCGGATGCGGTCGAGAAGCTCGTCGGCGCGTACGTGGAACAACGGAACGACGGCGAGAAGTTCGGCTCGTGGACGTCGCGCGTCGGGACGCCGCACGTGCAGGAGATCCTGGCGGAGTACAAGGTGGTCCCCGAGTTCACGCAGGACCCGATGGCCTACGTGGACTGGGGCCAGACGAAGCTGTTTACCCTCGACGACATGGGCGAAGGCGAGTGCGCGGTCTGATGCAGGAGACGCGCCGCAAGCCGACGCCGGAAGCGCTGAAGTCCGCATCGCTCGCGCTGGAGGGCTCCGAACCGCAGGAGATCCTGCGCTGGGCGGCGCGCGAGTATCAGCCAGGGCTCTCGCTGGCGTGCAGTTTCGGCGGCCCATCCGGGATGGTGCTGCTGGACATGATGATGCAGATCGACCCGACCGTCGAAGTGTTCTACATCGACACGGACTTCCTGTTCCCGGAGACGTACGCACTGCGCGACATCGCCGCGAAGAGGTACAACTTCGAGCCGAAGGGCTACATGTCTCTGCTGACGCCGTCGCAGCAGGCGGCGAAGCATGGCGATGCGTTGTGGGGGCGCGATCCGGACGCCTGCTGCGCGATCCGCAAGGTCGAGCCGAACGAGCGCGCGCTCGCCGGCAAGACCGCGTGGATAAGCGGCATTCGCCGCGACCAGTCGCCGACGCGCGCGGACACGGACATCGTCCAGTGGGACGAGAAGTTCGACCTGGTGAAGGTCAACCCGCTCGCATCGTGGACGGAGTCGCAGGTGTGGAAGTACATCCTCGACAACAACGTTCCCTACAACGAGCTGCACGACCGAAGCTACCCGAGCATCGGCTGCACGCACTGCACGAAGCCCGTTGCCGAAGGCGCGGACCCGCGTAGCGGCCGCTGGCAGGGCTTCGACAAGATCGAGTGCGGGATCCACGTACCGGAGGGCCAGACGACGGTGGATCCGGCGCGCGCGGCTGTCGGGGATTGACTGCGCTAAGCGACAACGAGAAGACAGCAAAGAGCAGAGTTGAGAGCAGGAGCTAGGAGCTAACCCCTTGGAACAACGCGGTTTCACGATCTGGTTCACAGGGCTTTCGGGCGCGGGGAAGACGACCATCTCCGACGCCATCGAGCCGTTGCTGCGCGAGCGCGGCATCACGAAGCTGGAGAAGCTCGACGGCGACGTCGTGCGGACGCACATCAGCAAGGGGCTCGGCTTCAGCAAGGAAGACCGCGACACGAACATCCGCCGCATCGGATGGGTGGCGGAGGTGCTGACGCGTAACGACGTCTGCGTGCTGGCTTCGGCGGTCTCGCCGTATCGCGAGATCCGCGACGAGAACCGCCGGAACATCGGCGACTTCGTCGAGGTGTACGTGAAGTGCTCGATCCCGGAGCTGACGCGCCGCGATGTTAAGGGCCTGTACGAGAAGGCACTGAAGGGCGAGCTCGCGAACTTCACCGGCATCAGCGACCCGTACGAGGAGCCGCTGAACCCCGAGGTGACCGTCGACACCGAGACGGAATCGCTCGAGGAGAGCGTCGCGAAGGTGCTGGCGGCGCTGGAAGAGCGCGGCTACATTCCCGTCGTCGCCGCTGCGAAGTAAGCACACACTGACAGACTGAGAGACTCACGCACCATGGCAAACGACGGACTCATCGCGCCGCACGGCGGCAAGCTCAACCAACGCGAAGTCACTGGCGCGGCGGCGAAGGCCCTCGAAGAGAAGGCGCGCTCGCTGCCCCAGCTGGCGCTGAACTCGCGCGAGATGGCGGACCTGGAGCTGTTGGCGAACGGCGGCTTCAGTCCGCTCGACGGCTTCATGACGCAGGCGCAGTACCGCAGCGTCGTGGACTCGATGCACTTGCCGGACGGGCTGCCGTGGTCGATCCCCGTGACACTGAGCGTCTCGAAGGAGGACGCGAACCGCTTCGCCGGCAAGGAGATCGCTATGACCGACGGCGAAGGCCGCGCGCTGGCGGTGATGACCGTCGCTGAGGAGTTCGAGTACGACAAGCCGCACGAGGCGGAGAACGTCTACCGCACGACCGAGGACAAACACCCGGGCGTCGCGGCGCTCTACGCGCAGGACGACGTGCTGATCGGTGGCCCGCTGCAGGTGTTCGCCCGGCGCACCGACCCGACGTTCCCGGAGTACCGCCTCGACCCGGCGCAGACGCGCGCCGCGTTCGCCGAGCGCGGATGGAAGCGCGTGGTCGGCTTCCAGACCCGCAACCCGGTACATCGTGCGCACGAATACATCCAGAAGGCGGCGCTCGAGATCACCGACGGGCTGCTGTTGCACCCACTCGTCGGCGACACAAAGGGCGACGACATTCCCGCTGAAGTCCGCATGGAGTGCTACAAGGTCCTGCTCGAGAACTACTACCCGAAGGACCGCGTGCTCCTGTCCGTGCTGCCGGCGGCGATGCGATACGCCGGCCCGCGCGAGGCGATCTTCCACGCGATCATGCGCAAGAACTACGGCTGCTCGCACTTCATCGTGGGGCGCGATCACGCCGGCGTCGGCAACTACTACGGCACGTATGACGCGCAGCTCATCTTCGGCGAGTTCGACGCGCAGAAGCTGGGCATCACGCCACTGTTCTTCGAGCACACCTTCTACTGCAAGCGCTGCGAGGGGATGGCTTCGAGCAAGACCTGCCCGCACGGCGCTGACGATCGCGTTTCGTTGTCCGGCACCCAGGTGCGGGAATTCCTGTCGAAGGGCGTCGAGCCGCCCCACGAGTTCTCGCGGCCGGAAGTGGCGCGGGTACTGATCGCGGCGGAGCGGGCGAAGGTGTAGGGTGGCCGCCGAAGGCGCGCGAGACCGTGCCCTCCGCGCGCCCGCCGATGACCTAAGCATCGCCGCGCCTCGCCTGCCTCGCGCCCTCGCGGCGTACCGAGCGGCGACGCGAACGCTTGCCATCGCCGTCGCGCTCGGGCTCTTTATCTTCTCGCTGCAACTGATGAAGCGCGGCGCGACGGGGCTCAATCCCGTGCTCGACGCCCTCAGCGTGGACACCTCGATCAACTATCTGGGCTTCGGGTGGATTAGCGCGTACCTGCTCGGCAGCGGATCGCCCGTGGCATCGGTGGCGCTCACGCTGTTCAGCCGCGGCGTCCTCACCGACTCCCAGACGTACTTCATGATCAGCGGCGGACGGCTCGGCGCGTCCTTCATCGTCCTCTTCGTCGGCTTCCTGTACTACGCCCGCGGTCGGCGCGAGCCGGATGGCCTGTATATCGGCGTGGTCGCGCTGATGACGACGGCCATCGTGTACTCAGCCGGCATCCCGCTGGGCTACGGCCTGCTGAAGAGCGGCTGGCTCGACGGGGTGCGGTTTGGCTCGCCCGGGGTGATCAAGGGGGTGAACGAAGCGTACGCCCCGGCGGTGGACTTCTTCGATGGCTTTCTGCCGCTGATCGGGCTCTTCGTCATCGGCGTGGTCGCGGTGGTGTTCTCGCTGCGCCTCTTCGACGCAGCGCTTCCTTCGTTCGAATCGACAGACGGGCGCATCCAGCGCGTGATGGAAGTGCTGCACCAGCGCTTCACCATGTTCGTGCTCGGGATCGCGATCACGGTGCTCACGGTTTCGGTCGCGGTGTCGCTGACGATCCTGGTTCCGCTGTCGATGAAAGGGATCGTGCGGCGGAACAACATCATCCCGTACGTCATGGGGGCGCAGATCGGCACGTTCGTCGACAAGCTGTTCGTGACGCTGCTGCTCGATTCGCCTCGCGCGTTCACGATCATCTTCAGCGAGATGCTTGCGGTGCTCACGGTGTCGCTTCTGATCCTGGTGTTCGTCTTCGACCCCTTCCGCGACGTCATCCTCAAGTCCGCGAGCCTCGCGACCAGCAGCAAGCGGAGCTTCGCCGTGTTCCTCGGCTGCATCTTCCTGGTGCCTGTGGTACTGCTGTTCGTCTAGCTTCGGGGCGATTGATCGACCGTCGCCTCGACCGTATCCTGCGCCTGCACCCGCACCAGGAGCTCTGAATGCCTGACCGCGCGCTGAGCGATGTCCGCGTCGTCGATGTCTCGCAGGGGATCGCCGGGCCGTACGCGACGAAGCTGCTCGCCGACTCCGGCGCCTCCGTCGTGAAGGTGGAGCCGCCGGACGGTGACTACTCGCGCCGGATCGGCCCGTTCCCGGGCGACAGGCCGGACCCCGAGAAGTCGGGCCTGTACATCGCGCTGAACACAAGCAAGCGGGGCGTCACGCTCGACGTCTCGGACGCGGCCGGCCGCGACGTGCTGAAGAAGCTGCTGGCGGACGCCGACGTCTTCGTCGCGGGCGAGAGGACTTCGACGCTGCGGTCGTGGGGACTGACGTATGACGACCTGAAGGCGGAGTTCCCGGACCTCGTCTTCGCGCAGGTGTCGCCGTTCGGCGTGACAGGCCCGTACGCCGACTACGACGGCAATAGCATCACCGCCATGGCGATGAGCTCGATCATGTACAACACGGGCGATCCGGATCGAGAGCCGCTCGCGACGGGCGGGGAGCCGGCGGAGTACATCGCAGGCGTGCATTTGTGGATCGGCATCCTCGCCGCGCTCGAGAGCCGCGCGGTGAACGGCGGCGGCGACCACGTGGACGTGTCGTTCGCCGAGGCCGCCGCCGTCGCAGATGAGTACAACGGCGCGATGTACGGCTTCCAGGGCGCCATTCGGCGCCGCTACTACTCGCGGCACATCTTCGGGTACCCGAATGACATCGTCGAAGCGTCGGACGGCTATCTGGTGATGATCCCCGGGGCGGGTGGCTTCCCGACGCCGCTTTCGCCCCCCGACTTCGTCTCGCCGATGGCGCTTCTGATGGAAGACCCGGAGCTCGACAAGTCGTCGCTCTTCCGGCAGGGCGGCGAGCGCATGATGAAATGGCGCGAGTTCGACGATCTCATCCAGCCGTACATGTCCACCCACACCGCGCAAGAGATCGTCATGACAGCGCAGGCCTTCCGCATGCCGTTCGCGCTGGTCCCGGACGCGTCGGACCTGCTGGCCGACGAGCACCTCGCGCAGCGCGGGTTTTTCGAAGAGGTGGACTCGGCCGCGGGGAAGGTGAAGCTTCCCGGCGCGCCGTTCAGGATGAGCGAGACGCCGTTGCGCGCCGGCTCGCCGCCGAGCCTCGGCCACGACAACGGCGAGCTGGTCGCCGGGATGCCCAGTGACGCGAAGACGATCGAGGAGCGCGGACGATGAGTGACAAAGGCGGAAAGCTCCCGCTCGAAGGCGTCCGCGTCATCGACCTCACGCAAGTCTTCGCGGGGCCGACCTGCACGCGCATCCTCGGTGACCTCGGCGCAGACGTCATCCGCTTCGAGTCGCCGAACCGTATGGACGTCACGCGCAGCCTGATCCTCACGGACAACGACGGCAAGGAGGCGCACTGGGAGCGCTCCTCGTACTTCACGATCCGCAACGTCAACAAGCGCGAACTCGTGCTTGACCTGGCCAAGCCGGAAGCATGCGACATCTTCAGGAAACTCGTCGCCGGGGCCGACGTAGTGGCGGAGAGCTTCACCCCGCGGGTGATGGAGAACTTCGGCCTGGGCTACAGCGTGCTGAAGGAGATCAAGCCGGACATCATCATGATCTCGCTGTCCGGATACGGGCAGTCCGGCCCGATGCGCGATTTCGGTGCGTACGGCATGGGACTCGAGGCCGCGTCCGGGCTATCGTCGATCACCGGGTACGAAGGCGGGCCGCCGATACGAAGCGGGCTGTCGTTCACGGATCCCTACTCCGGTTTCGTCGGCGCCGGCGCTGTTCTGACGGCGCTGCACTACCGGCGCCGAACCGGCAAGGGCCAGTACATCGATCTGTCCGAGCAGGAAGCGGCGATCCCGATGATGGCGCCGGCGGTGCTCGATCGGCAGATGAATGAGCGCACGCCCCAGCGGTTGGGCAACCGCAGTGAGCACGCCGCGCCGCAGGGATGCTATCCATGCGCCGGCGACGACCGATGGGCCGTGATCAGCGTCACCTCGGACGAGGAGTTCGGGCGGCTGGCGAAGGCGATCGGCCATCCGGAGTTCGCGGACGACAAGCGGTTCGCGACGCTGGCGGATCGGCGAACGCATCACGACGAGCTGGACGTGGTGCTCACGGAGTGGACGTCATCGCGCGACCATTACGACGTGATGCACACGCTGCAACAGGCGGGCGTGAAGGCGGCGGCGGTGCTCGACGGCAAGGAGTTACTGCTCGACCCTCACTTCCGCGATCGCGGGCAGTACGACATCGTGGACCAGCCGGGGTTGGGAAAGCGGCAGGTGCAGCGGCACGTTGCCGCGAAGTTTGGGCGCTTCGAGGCGGCGGTGCGGCGCGCCGCCCCGCAGCTCGGCGAGCACAACGAAGAGGTGTTGCGCGAGATCGGGATGGGCGACGCGGACATCGCGCGGCTGAAGGAAGAGGGCGTGATCGCGAACAAACCGAACTTGCCGGTGCCGCCGCAGCTCGTCGCCGCTGCGCTCAAGCTGCCGTACGACCGGTATATCGAGACACACATCCTGCAGGCGCTCGAGCCCGACTATCGCGAGCAGCTCGGCATCGCCGACTAGCACCTCTCGGTAAGCAACTCCGTCTTCACACAGCGGGCCGATGAATCAAGCGTTCTGCGCCGGCGCCGTCCGCGGGCTCTGCGACGCTCCCGATCGCACATCAGCCCCGATCGCGACTGGTTGCAGTGCGAAGCCGGCGGTCGTGCCTCCGCCGTGCGCGGGCTCGATCCACGCTCGGCCGCCGTGCGCATCGATGATCTGCTTCACGATCGCCAGACCGAGGCCGGAGCCGGGCGTGCCGCGCGCTGCATCGGAGCGATAGAAGCGGTCGAAGACGTGTGCGCGGTCAGCGTCGGGGATTCCGGGACCATGATCGCGGACCGTCAGTGCGCCGTCGGCGACGGTGACGTCGATCGTGCCGTCCGATGGGCTCCACTTGATCGCGTTGTCCAGGAAGTTGCCTGCCGCGCGCTCGAGCAGTGCAGAGTTCCCGACGACGAGCGTCGGTTGCGCATGCAGCGCGATTTCGAGTCCGCTGCGCCGGGTTGCACGCGCAACGACCGCCTCTGCCAGCTCGTCGAGGCGGACGTCCTCAAACGACTGCATGTCTGGCCGCTGCTCGGACGCGAGCTCGACCAGCTCCTGCACGACCTTCGTCAGCTCTTCCAGCTCGGTCCGCACGTCGCGCAGCAGGTCGCGCCGCTCCTGCTCCGGCAGGTCATCCGCCCGCATGAGGAACTCGATGTTTGTGCGCAGGCTCGTCAGCGGCGTGCGAAGCTCATGGCTCGCATCGGCGACCAACTGCCGCTGCTGCATGCGCGATTCGTGCAGCGCCGCGAGCATGGCGTTGAAGGTGTCCGCCAGCCGCCCCAACTCGTCCCGGCGCTTCACGTCGATCGGCTCGTCGAACTCCTGCGTCGCAGCCACGCGCTCGGCCGCGCGCGTCAGGCGCCCGACGGGCGTCAGCGTGCGCTGAGCGACGAAGAGCCCCGCGACCGCCGCGACGATGATCCCCGCGCCGCTCACGGCGAAGAGGATGTTGCGCAGGCCGGACAGCGAAGCATCGACTTCCTCCAGCGAGCGGCCGACCTGCACCGCCTCGCCGGATTGGCCCGGGCTGGTGAGGACGCGGACGTGCGTCCCGTCGCTCGTGTGCGTGTCGTGCTTGTAGGCGCCGCGCGTGCCGTTCGCCACAGCGATGTCCGTCGCGCTTACGGGCATAGACGTTTGCTGGTTCTGCGGCGAAGCGACAACATTGCCACTCTTGTCGATGACCTGGAAGAACGTGTCCGTGGTTCCGTAGGGGTCCGGCTCGCCGTGAGGTCCGCCGCCATGATCGCCACCGCCACCGCCACCGCCGCCCGGACCGCCACCATCGCCACCGCCGCCGCGCGGCAGCCCCGGCGCATCGCCGACGAGCTGCGAACGCGACTGCAGGCTACTGTCCACCTGCGCGAGCAGGCGGTCGCGCGTCGCGAAGTACGCCGCGAGCGATACTACGATCACCGCGACGGCGACCAGCAGGCCGGTGACGATCGCCAGTTGCGCGCGGAGGCTCATGGCGCGCGCGCGATGTAGCCGACGCCGCGGACGGTATGGATCAGGCGCGGCAGGCCATCGAGTTCCGTCTTCCGGCGCAGGTAGCCGACGTATACGTCGAGCGAGTTGGAATTCACGCCGAAGTCGTATCCCCATACCCGGTCGAAGATCAACTCGCGCGTGAGCACCTGCCCCGCGTTGCGCATGAACAGCTCCAGGAGCTGGTACTCCGTGCGCGTCAGGTCGATAGCAATACCTTCTCGGTTCGCCGTATGCGTCTTCGGGTCCAACACGAGGCCGTCGAGCGTGAGCGACTCGTCGGTGGACGGCGGCACGGCGCGTCGGATGATCGCGCGCAGGCGGGCGAGCAGCTCCTCGAGCGCGAACGGCTTGACGACGTAGTCATCGGCGCCGGCATCGAGCCCGGCCACCCGGTCGCCAAGGCTGTGGCGCGCCGTCAGCACCAGGACCGGCACGCGGTTGCCGTCCCCGCGCAGGCGACGGCACACGGACAGCCCGTCGAGCTTCGGCATCGAGACATCGAGCACGATCGCGTCCGGCTGGCGCTCCGCGACCGACGCCAGCGCTGCTTCGCCGTCCGCGGCGGTGGCGACGGTGTAGCCCTCGCGGCGCAGTGCGCGGCCGAGCGATTCGGCGATCCCCGGATCGTCGTCAACCACCAATACAAGCATGCGTTCCAGAATAGCAGCGTCCCTCGCCGCTCCAGTGATCCCCGCCGTGCTTGCCATCATCGGCGTGCCGTCCTCGTCGAGCGCGCAGTACGCGCGTCCGTTACAGCACCGTAACGTCCGTTGCTAAGAAAAGACTGAGAAACTCGCGCGCTGTCGCCGCGCCCGGACGCCTTCTTATCGAACTCTTAGCTGCTACGTGGCACTAACGCGGCGCCCGAGATCTCGCGAGTCCCGAACTTCTTACTCACCTCTTACCGGCGTCTCAATGTGCCCTTAGCTCGCTCGCTGATGATGGCTGTGTCACACGCACACGCCATCGAAGACAGGAGGGCAGCGATGTAGCACCACGACGAATCGGGTCTTCTCTCATCCCATCCAGCAGCAACAACGGCAGCGAACGAAAGGAACGCAGCAGATGAACAAGGTACGCCAATGGTGGCTCGCCGGCGCCGGCGTCGCGGTGCTGGTCACCGTGATTGGCGCCGGCGCAGTGATGGCGCAGACGCCATCGTCCACCCCCAGCGCATCGTCGACGCCGTCGGCGAGCGCACCGGCGCAGACCGCGCCGAACTCCAGCACGACGCCGACGTCTAACGAGGACGCGACGCACGAGGCGGGCGAGAGCGCGCAGCAGGAAGCCGATGAGGACGCGGGCCGCGCGATGCACGGTCCCGGCCACCCGAACGAGGACCCGGCGCACGAGGCGAACGAGTCCCCTGAGCGCGAGGCGGCTGAGGACAACGGCACCGCCACCTACGGCGGAGGCCCCGGCGCGCCGCAGCAGGCGCCGTCGTCATCGAGCAGCAGCGGCACGAACTAGCCCGACCCTGATCTCCAGATCGGGCGCACGGCAGGGCAGGAAGCCCGGGCGGTTTCCTGCCCTGCCGGCAGCACGGGAGCCACGCCCTAAGGCCCGGCAGCAACGCATTCCAACAAGGGGTGACAACATGAAGATTCCAGAAGCTCCAAGCCCGATGACCGAACCGCCCGAGGCCGCGGAGCGCTCATTCGTCCGCCTGCCCCGGATCCGGCGCGTGAAGCTGCTTCCCGCGGCGGCGTTGCTCGTGGCGGGCATCGCGGCGGTGGCAGCGACGTGCACCGTGCAGAACACCAGGATGACGACGATCGGCGGCAAGGACACGTTCGCGGGCGCGATCGTGAATAACACCGGCGCCGACTTCCTCGGGACCAACGTTGACGTGTCGTTCCTCGATTCAGCCAACGAAGTCGTCGAGACGCAGCGCGTCGAGCCGGCGTTGCGGTCGTTCCCGGCCGGCGCGACGAACTTCTTCTCCGCCACTGCATCCGCGGACCCTAGCGAGACGACCTCCGCGCTCGCGAGCCTTGCGACCGACTCGACGCTCGTCGCGGGCATTCCGGTGAGCGCGGACTACACGCTCTCGAACATCGCGGCGACACGAGACGGTACGACGCTGCACGTGACAGGAACGCTCACGAGCAACGACCCCAACGTGCTCGCCGAGCCGCACGTCGCGCTCGTGGTGCGCGATGACGCCGGCAACATCGTGATCGTCGCGAAGGACACGTCGATCAGCGATCTGACGGATGGCCAGTCAGCGTCGTTCGCGCTGGACGTCACGGTGCCGGACGACTCGACGGCGTTTAGCGTGGATGTCTGGGCCGACGCCCTGGACGGCGGTGTGCCGACGAGCCCGATCTCAGTAGGCGGCATCGTCGTGACGCAGCCGACAGCCACGCCGACGGCAACCGATACACCGATGGCATCTGCGACGGCTACGCCCGCCGGCTAGCCGAAGTCATGATCGCGGCCCGTCCCGGGTCGTCGCCGGGACGACCGCCGGGGACATGCGCAAACTCACGGTCCGCCCTCAGGCGGGCCGTTTGCGTGCCGGGCGGGCGGCAAAACGACGGGAGACGCCGCATCAGATGAAACTTCGTTCAGTCTTGGCAAACCTCGCGCGTCGGTATAATCTAGCGATCGCTAAGTAAACGTAATCCTCGTCGCCGAACCTAACGGAGGAGCAGCCATGGCGGAGCCAGTACACGACTGGACCACCGACTACGACATCTTCAGCAAGCCCTACGTCAAGGACCCGTTCCCCATCTGGGACGAAGTCCGCGAGAAGTGCCCGGTCGCCCACACGGAGCGCTGGGGCGGATCCTTCATGCCGACGCGATACGAGGACCTCTTCAACATCGCGCGCGATATCGAGCACTACTCGTCACGGAACGTGCTGGTAGCCGATGTGGCGCCGGCCGACATCACCGGCCTCGAGGAGGATCCGGAAGTCACCGAAGAGATGATGGCGCAGTACAACGTAGGCGCGCCGCCGATCACCTCCGACCCGCCCGTGCACACCTGGGCGCGCAAGCTGCTTCTGCCGCCCTTCTCGGCGAATGCGATCGCGAAGTGGGAGCCGGAGACGCGCGAGCTGTGCCGGTCGCTGATCGACGGCTTCATCGCCAGCGGCCACGCGGATGGCGCTACCGACTACGCGCAGCAGATCCCGCCGCGCGTCATCGCCAGCATGCTCGGCATTCCGAAGGAAGAAGCGCCGATGTTCACCGAGTGGGTGCGCGGCTTCCTCGAGCTGGGCCTCACGAACGCGGCACTGCAAAACGAATCGGCGAACAACATCTTCCGCTACCTCAATGAGCGCATCCAGGAGCATAAGGAAAAGCCGGGCAACGGCGACCTCATCGACTACCTGCTGAACGCGAAGGTCGATGGCGAGCCGGTGCCGGAGGGCCACGTGCTGGGCACGTGCTTCCTGATCCTCGTCGCCGGCATCGACACGACGTGGAGCTCGATCGGCTCGGCGCTGTGGCACCTCGCGCAGCACCCCGACGACCGGAAGAAGCTCATCGAGAACCCGGACGTGATGCCCATCGCCGTCGAGGAGCTGCTGCGGGCGTACTCACCGGTGACGATGGCGCGCTACGTCGCCGCAGACACCGAGTACGGCGGCTGTCCGATCCCGGAAGGCAGCAAGGTGCTGATGAACTTCCCGGCGGGGAACCGCGACCCGCGCGTCTTCGAGGATCCCGATAAGGTCATCCTCGACCGCGCGAAGAACCCGCACATCGCGTTTGGCGTGGGAATTCACCGGTGCGCGGGCTCGAACCTCGCTCGCATGGAGATGAAGGTCTCGATCGAAGAATGGCTGCGGCGGATCCCTGACTTCCACCTCGTCGATCCTGATAATGTGACGTGGGCGGGCGGCCAGGTGCGCGGCCCGCGGCAGATGCCGGTAGCGTGGCCGTAGGATCTCAGGATGAAGGTCAGAGTAGACAGCGAGAAGTGCCAGGGGCACAACCGGTGCTACGCGCTCGCGCCGGGGCTCTTCAAGGTCGATGAGTACGGCTACGCCACCGCGCGTGGCGACGGCACGGTGCCGCCGGACCTGCGCGAGAAGGCGAAGCTGGCGGTCGAGAACTGCCCCGAACGCGCGATCGAGATCATCGAAGACGACGACCAGTCGTAGCGGCACGTTGGTCCACCACTCACAACTCGACTGACACCGTGATCACGCTGCCCTTCTTGATTGTGCCTCTTGCCGTCATGGCGTACCTGCGGAGACGGGGGCGACTATCGCTTCGCGCAGCGTCGGTTGTCGGCATCACCGGAGTACTTGGAGTCCTGTTGTCCAGTGGACTTGCGAACGGACGGCCGATCGGCTGGGCAATCGGCGGCGCCATTTTGTGGAGTGTCGTCGTGGGTTCGGTCATGGTCGTCTTGATGAGATCGCTCGGTGTTCGAGAAAAGTAGGCCGCTCCGCCGCAACGCAAACGTGACTCTATACCTTCACGCAGGTAATTCTCGAGCGAGCCGATGACCGCAGCATCATCACACCATCACGACGATGAACTCCCGCCGCCTCGCGTCGAAGAGGTCAGCAACGGCGTCTTCGCGTACATCCAGCTCGACGGCTCATGGGGGCTGAACAACACGGGCTTCATCGTCGGCCGCGATGCGGTGCTCGCGATCGACGGCTGCTTCACCGAACGTCGCACGCGCTGGCTTCTCGAGGCGATCCGCCGCCATGGCGGATCGAAGCCCGTTCGGGCGCTGGTGAACACGCACCATCACGGCGACCACACCCACGGCAACCGCTTCTTCCTGCCCGGCGCGACGATCATCGGCCATACGCTCTGCCGCCAGGCGATGCTCCGCGAAGGCCTTGCAGCCACGCGGCTGTTTACGGAGGTCGACTGGGGCCAGATCGATGTCGCGCCGCCGTCCCTCACGTTCGACGACCGCCTCGATCTCTGGGTCGATGACCTGAAGCTTGAGCTGATCTACGTCGGCCCGGCGCACACGACGAACGACGTTGTGGTGTGGATCCTGGAACGGAAGGTGCTGTTCGCCGGCGACATCATCTTCAACGGCGGCACGCCATTCGTCCTCGCTGGCTCGATCGCGGGCTCGCTCGAAGCCCTCGCCCGCATCGAACGGCTCGGCGCAGAGACGATTGTGCCCGGTCACGGCGCGGTCTGCGGACCGGAACTGATCGCGGACATCCGCGTCTATCTCACCCTCGTCCAGGACGCCGCCCGCGAGGGCTTCGCGGCCAACACGCCACCGCTGGACGTCGCGCGCGAGATGGATCTCGGACCGTTCGGCGGATGGCTCGACGGCGAGCGCCTCGCAGCGAACGTGCACCGCGCGTACAGCGAACTGCGGGGCGAACCGCGCGGCACGCCGCTCCCGCCGGACGCGATCCGCGACATGATCGCGTACAACGGTGGGAATCCACCCCGCTGCCTGGCGTAGCCCGGCGTTCGCACTCCGTTCGAAGCCATCTCACGCGTCGCGGTACTATCTCGAGATGTCCGCACCGAATCCACGGCCGCTCCGCGCACGTCTGCGCGCCGCGCTCACCGCGGCGATGAAGGCGCGCGACGCGGCGGCCGTGTCGGCGTTGCGCTCAGCGCTCGCCGCCATCGACAACGCCGAGTCCGTCGATGCGCCCAGCGTCGGGAAGAAGTACTCGGGGCCGATTGCCGGCGCGGTCAGTGGCCTTGGCGCAGCAGAGGCCCCGCGCCGTGAGCTGTCCGAAGATGAGATCGAGGACATCGTCCGTGCTGAAGTCGCAGAGCGCCGCGCTGCCGCAAAAGAGTACGGAAGCCTGGGCCGCGATGACGACGGGCATAGGCTGACAGCCTAAGCCGAGGCGCTCGAGGCGCAGTTGCACGCTTGACCCGCTGCCCGGCGTAGCGCCGCTAGCCCTTCACATACTCGACGAGCTGCCAGTAGTTGGCGTAGAGGTCCTCGAACGACGCGACGAATCCGCCCCACGGCTCGACGTCGATAACACATGTTGCGTAGCCGGTATTGAACTGCACATGCCGGGTGAAGACCGGGCTGGCGAGGATGCATCGTGAGCATTGCTCCCCCGGCTAGCGCCCCTCATCGCCTCGACGAACCGACGTCGTCGTTTCTGGGCATTGCCCGCCGGCCAGCGGCTCACGATGCTGTCCTTACCGGCGCCTGGCAAGGGAAAGGCATCGCCAATGCGCATCCTCACCGTCAACTGCGGCAGCTCCAGCCTGAAGCTCGCCCTCTGCGACGTCACCACATCGGACGTCCGGCGTATCTCCACCGTCAGCGTCGATGCGATCGGCGGCGACGCCACGATCTCCTCGCACGGCGGTGCATCGCGCGACGGTTCGCGCCGCCCCGCAGTAGCGGCTGGCCATCGAGCGGCGCTGGACTCCTCGCTCGACTCGCTTGGATCCGATCACGGCTTGAGCGTCGAAGCGATCGGCCACCGCGTCGTACAGGGCGGTCGCTACGTTTCGCCGAGCGTGATCGACGAACCCGTCACCCGGGCCATCCGCGAAGCGCTCCCCCTGGCGCCGCTGCACAATGCCCCGTCCCTCGCGGGCATCGAGGCCGCAGCCGCGCGATTTCCCGGCACGCCCATGGTCGCCGTCTTCGACTCCGCCTTCCACGCCACCATTCCGGAGGTTGCACGGCGCTACGCCCTCCCCGAGGACATCCCCCTGCCGGGCGGCATCCGCCGACACGGCTACCACGGCATCGCGCACCGCTCGCTGGTGGAGCGCTACGCGGCGATCACGCGCGAAGATCCTGCCGGCGTGACGCTCGTAACGTTGCAACTTGGCAGCGGCTGCTCGGCAGCCGCCGTGCGCGGCGGCGTCTCGGTAGACACTTCGATGGGCTTCACGCCGCTGGAAGGCCTCGTGATGGGCACGCGGCCCGGGGACGTTGATCCCGGCGCGCTCCTGTACTTGCTGCGTGAAGGGCACATTACGCCTGAAAAACTCGACGTCCTCCTCAACCACCGCAGCGGCCTGCTCGCCCTCTCCGGCACAACCTCCGACATGTCGGAGTTGCTGCGCCTGGCCGCCGCGGGCGATGAGCGCGCTGACATCGCCATCGAGGTCTTCTGCTACCGCGTGCGGAAGTACATCGGCGCGTACGTCGCCGTCCTCGGTAACGCGCGCGCGGTCGTATTCGGCGGCGGCATCGCCCGGTCGCCGGAGATCCGCCGTCGCATCTGTGAACGGCTGGGCGTCTTCGGCGTGACATTCGACGCCGCGAAGAACGAAGCCCTCCGCGACACCGAAGGCGCGCTCAGCGCTGCAAACGGCCGCATGGAGGCGTGGTTCATTCCCACCGACGAAGAGCGGGTGATTGCACGTGATACCTTCACGGTCCTCGCAGGCGGCGCGAAGCCGGCGGCGCCAGGCGGAGACCAAACGAGACAGGAGGCACGGCGATGACGACCCGCGTCAAGGCAAACGGAGCCGCGACGATGACCGCGCAGCCGCTATCGGACGATGACCTCCAGCTGATCGATGCCTGGTGGCGCGCCGCGAACTACCTCTCCGTCGGACAGATCTACCTGCTCGATAATCCACTGCTGCGAGAGCCGCTGCGCCTGGAGCACATCAAGCAGCGGCTGCTCGGACACTGGGGCACGACGCCCGGCCTGAACATGATCTACGCGCACGCGAATCGCGTCATCAGGGCGCGTGACCTCAACGCGATGTACGTCATCGGCCCCGGCCATGGCGCGCCCGGCATCCTCGCCAACACCTACCTCGAAGGCACGTACAGCGAGGTCTACCCGCATGTCACGCGTGATGTCGACGGCGTGCGACGCTTCTTCCGGCAGTTCTCGTTTCCGGGCGGTATCCCCAGTCACGTCGCCGCCGAAACGCCCGGCTCGATCCACGAGGGCGGCGAACTCGGTTATTCGCTCACGCACGCGTACGGCGCCGCGTTCGACAACCCCGACCTCGTCGTATTCTGCGTCGTCGGCGACGGGGAAGCCGAGACGGGGCCGCTCGCCGCGAGCTGGCACTCGACGAAGTTCGTCGATCCGACGCGCGATGGCGCCGTCATCCCCATCCTGCACCTCAATGGCTACAAGATCGCCAACCCGACGGTGCTCGCGCGGATACCGGAAGAAGAGCTGCGCGGTTTGCTGGTGGGTTACGGCCACGACCCGATCTTCGTCGAGGGCGGCGATCCCCGCGACGTCCACCAGGCGCTCGCCGCAGCGCTCGACGAGACGCTGGATCGCATAGCCGCCATCTGGCGCGACGCGCGAGATCGCGGTGACCTCCGCCGCCCCGCCTGGCCGATGATCGTGCTTCGCACGCCCAAAGGCTGGACCTGCCCGAAGGAGATCGATGGCGTGCCAATCGAAGGGACCTTCCGCTCGCATCAGGTGCCACTCACCGGCTTCTCCGAGCGCCCCGACCATATCCGCATCCTCGAAGACTGGATGCGCAGCTACCGCCCCGACGAGCTGTTTGACGCGCGCGGCGCCTTGCTCGCGGACATCGCCTCGATCGCGCCACGAGGCGACCGCCGCATGAGCGCGAACCCCCACGCCAATGGCGGCCTGCTCCTGCGCGACCTGGAGTTGCCCGACTTCCGCAAGTACGCGGTGGATGTGCAGAGCCCGGGGACCACGACCAGCGAAGCGACGCGTGTCCTCGGCTCATACCTGCGAGACGTCATGCGGCAGAATCCGACGAACATGCGCATCATGGGCCCGGATGAGACCGTATCGAACCGGCTCGATGCCGTGCTCGACGCGACAAACCGCACGTGGGACGCGGAACGAGAGCCTGGCGACGACCATCTCGCACCCGACGGCCGCGTGATGGAGGTCCTCAGCGAGCACCTCTGCCAGGGATGGCTCGAAGGCTACGTGCTCACCGGACGCCACGGCCTGTTCAACTGCTACGAAGCATTCGTCCACATCGTCGACTCGATGTTCAACCAGCATGCCAAGTGGCTGAAGGTGAGCCGCGCGTTTCCGTGGCGCCGCCCGATCGCTTCGCTCAACTACCTCCTCACCTCACACGTGTGGCGACAGGACCACAACGGCTTTTCGCATCAGGATCCCGGCTTCCTCGACCTCGTCGTGAACAAGAAAGCCGAGATCATCCGCGTCTACCTTCCGCCCGACGCCAACTGCCTGCTGTCCGTCGCCGACCATTGCCTCACGAGCCGCCAGAAAGTGAACGTCGTCGTCGCTGGCAAGCAGCCCGCACTGGACTACCTCGCGATCGATGACGCTGTCATCCACTGCACGCGCGGCGCCGGTGTCTGGGATTGGGCGAGTACTGACGAAGACCAGGAACCCGATGTTGTGATGGCTTGCGCAGGCGACATCCCGACACTGGAAGCGCTCGCTGCCACGGCAATCCTCCGTGAGCGCGTGCCCGACCTGCGCGTGCGCTTCGTTAACATCGTAGACCTCATGCGGCTGCAGCCCGCGACCGAGCACCCGAACGGCATGACCGACGCCGAGTTCGATGCGCTCTTCACGGAAGACCGGCCCGTCATCTTCGCGTTCCACGGCTATCCGTGGCTGATTCATCGCCTAACGTACCGCCGCACCAACCACGAGGGCATTCACGTTCGCGGTTACATCGAGGAAGGCACGACCACCACGCCTTTCGACATGACGATGCTCAATAACCTTGACCGCTTCCATCTAGTGATGGACACGATCGACCGGGTTCCCGGCCTTCGCTCGAGGGCGGCGCATCTGCGCCAGGACATGGTCGATGCTCGCCTCAAGGCCCGCCAGTACACCCGCGACGTCGGGGACGACCTGCCGGAGATCAAGGACTGGATGTGGCCTGCGTTCACAGGCTCAGGTCGCGGAGGCAGCACGTAGTCCCCGCGACCCGGACCGAACTACCTTTTTCAAGCCAATTCGATGGCGCCGCGATCACCCTTCGCCGGAGATCAACGATGCCAGCAGATCAGGGCGGTTGCTCGTGATCCCGTCCACGCCCAGAGACGCCATGCGCTGCATCTCCGCCAGGTCATCGACCGTCCATGTGTACAGCGCGATGCCCATAGCATGCGCCGCGCTCACCAGCTCCCGCGTGATCAGCGGTGCATAGAACGTCGCGTTCGTCCCCGGCAGCGGACGCAGCATGCGACGCAGCCGCCGCAGCATCGTCACCCGCATTGCCGAAACCGCAGCGTTCACCACGGGCTTCAGCCACGCCTTGCTCGAGGCGCCACCGTAGTCCGGCGGATACGAGATGAAACGCGGGATCGATGGCGCAAGCCTCGACACCGCCGATAGGCATCCTCCGTCGAGACAGCTCACGATGCACCGGTCCGCAGCGCCGTGGCGCGAAATCGCCTCGATCGAGGCGTCCGCCAGGTCTGGGACCTTCAGGTCGAGATTCAAGATGGCGCGCCCGCCAGCAGCGTCGAACGCCTCGTCCAGCGTCGCGAGCTGGGGCTCGACGCTCCGCAGCTCGGCGATCGTTGATTGCTGGATCGCAAGCGTCCCCGCTCGCAGTGAAGGCTCGTGCGACAGCACCAACGCACCGTCGCGGGTGCGACGGACGTCAACCTCGATCATGTCGACGCCATACGTCAGCGACCGCTCGATACCGGCGATCGAGTTTTCCGCCGCCAGCGCACCGCCGCCACGGTGGGCGATGCGCACGATTCTCCCCCGCCTGGTGGCCCCACCGCCGCCGATTCCTCCTGCGCTGCCATTCGTGCGAACACCCATCGCGCAACCTCTCTGATGCACCGGGAAGAACCGGCGCGCGGAACAATCTTCGACCGGCTCAGGTCCGTGCGTCAACCCTCGATCCTCGGCAGCAGGATCTCGCCGGCGCGCCTGACGGCGTTTGTATCTCGCCGCAGTTGCGTAGAATGCTGCCGCGACGTTCGGCCGTTGGCCGGTATCCCCGACGAGGTTGCCGCACCCGTGACGACTGTTGAGACCGCCCTCGGCTCCATCGACGCCGGCCTCCTCGGCACAACGTTGAGCCACGAGCACGTATTCGTGGTGATGGGTGACGACTACCATCGCTACCCCTGGATGTTCGACCTCGCCGCGACGAAGGAGATCGCGATCCGCGAGCTCCGTGAAGCGAAGGCTGGCGGCGTCGATGCCGTCATCGATCTCACAACCCCGGACCTCGGTCGAGATGTCGAGTTCGTGCGCGATGTCTCCCGCGCTTCCGGTGTGCACGTCGTGGTCGCCACCGGGATCTGGCGAGACGTGCCGCGGTCGTTCTGGACGCGCGACCTGGACAAGATCGCCGACATCTTCGTCCGCGAGATCGAAGTCGGAATTGCGGACACGGGGATCAAGGCGGGCGTCATCAAGGTCGCGAACGATGCAGAAGGCGTGACGCCCGAGGCCGAACGCGTCTTGCGCGGAGCTGCCCGGGCCATGAGAAGGACCGGCTGTCCGATCAGCACACATCAGTGGGCGCCCCTCAGAGTCGGCGAGCAGCAGGTGAAGATTCTGAAGGACGAGGGTGCGCCGCTCGACCGCGTATGCATCGGACACAGCGCCGACACGACTGACGTTGACTACCTCGAGTCGCTCCTCCGCGAAGGCGTGTACTTGTCGATGGATCGCTACCCCGGAGCCGAGGGCCGCCCGGACTGGCGGCAACGCAACGCCACCGTCAAAGCGCTCATCGAACGGGGCTGGGCGCAGCGGCTGATGCTCGGCCATGACTATGCACCGGCGCCCGTGTCGTCCGGCTCGCGCCGCCCGATCTCCGATGAGCCGACTCGCTACCTGTTCGTCACCAACTCGGCTGTACCGGCATTGATCAGTGATGGTGTATCAGCGGAAACGATCGAGACGATGATGCGCGACGTCCCCAGACGCTTCCTGACGGGATCATCGTAGGCGCCTCCAATCGCGCTTGATTCGGGTGACCCGCGTCACGCTTCAGCCTTCCCCCAGCCCCATCCTCTACACTTCCCCACGGCTGTGACACTGCACATCGATGGCGGGGCGAAGGGTTCGGGCGGCGGCGTGCGCGCAACGATGCTCCGCCTTCCCCTCCTTCTCGTCAGCCTGATCGCCACAACGGCCATCGTCGCCTGCAGCGGCGCCTCCTCCCACCCCACCGAAACGCCGCCGGCCGCGACCGACACCGCCGTCCCCACGACCCCCACACCCAACGCCACCGCCACTCCCGACCCCGCCGTCCTCCTCCAGAACGGCGGCATAGCCATCATCCGCGCCGCCTACGACCGCCTGCTCGACGAGTACCTCGACCCCGTCGCGCCCTCCCAACTCCTCGATGCGGCGTGGTCCGGCGCGTCGCAGCAGGCGCGCACCAACGGCATCGATCCGCCCACCGCACCTGCGACCACCGATGACCGCGAGGCCGCATTCGCCAGCTTCACCGCCGCCTACACCCAGCTCACTCGAGGCATCGCTGACCCGAAGGACATCCGCTTCGCCGCCATCAAGTCGATGGCCGAGAGCCTCAACGACTGCCATACCTTCTTCCTCACCCCGGTCGCCAACAACACGCTCGTCGATACCCGAGCCGGCAAGGGCGCCGTGGGCATCGGCATCGAGCTCGCCGGCGTCCCTCCGCTCGTCACCGAGGTCATCCCCAACGGCCCCGCCGGACGCGCCGGCATCCAGCTCGGCGACCGCATCGCCACGATCGACGGCACGGACGCCGGCGCGATGGGCCCCGCCTCCGCCTTCGACCTCATCAACGGCGACGAGGGCACCACCGTCCAACTCGAGCTCCGGCGCCCCGGCCAGTCCGCCCTCATCCCCTTCACCCTCACCCGAGAGCGCGTCAACCCCCCGAATGTCGAGTCGCGCGTCGTCCGCACCGCCATCGGCTACATGCGCATCCGCAACTTCACCGACACCGGCGTCAGCGCCGACGTCCGAAACGCCGTCACGCAGTTCGAAGCCCAGGGCGTGACGAAGTGGATCATCGACATCCGCGACAACCCCGGAGGCCGCCTCGATGTCGATGCCATCAGCCTCTTCGTGAAGGACGGCATCGTCGTGCGCGACCGCGGCCGAGGCGACAAGACGGAGGACTGGCGCGCCACCGGCGCTGTGCTCTCGCCCGTCCGCCCCGTCGTGCTGCTTACCGACAACCGCACCGGCTCCGTCGCCGAAGCCTTCGCCTCCGCGCTACAGGAGTACGGGGTCGCCTATGTCGTCGGCGCGAAGAGCAACGGCTGCGTCGGCTTCACCGA
>CAZAPT010000020.1:0-64446 GCA_964487335.1 uncultured Dehalococcoidia bacterium | reverse complement strand
GCGCGAATTGGAGCGATGGTGCCTCGGGTAGTACGGCGGCCGGCGCGGCAGGAGATGGAGCCGCGCCGGCGCCGGCGGCCGCTGGAGGGCGCGTGCGGATCGTCGCTCGCGCCGCATACGTGACGACGCCTTGCGTCGTCGTCGGGTTTGTCCCGATCGAGTCGATGGTCAGCGGGAAGACCTGGTTCGGGATCGCGTCAAACGTGGCGATCGCCGTCTGCCCCACTTTCACGTTCGGCAGGTCCGTCTCGCTGATCGTCAGGTCTACGCGCACCGCGTCCGGTGTGTTCAGCACGATCGCCGCACCGCTCGAAGAGCTCGAAGCGGACCCGCCGCCCGAAGACGAGCTCGATGAACTGCTGCCGCCACCCGCCTGATCGCCGACCTGAAGGTTCACAACGGCCACCGTTCCGTCAAACGGAGCGGTGAGCTTCGTCTTGTCGAGGTTGCGCTGCGCAGTGTCGACGAGGATCTGCTGCGACGCGACCGCTTGGCGCGCCTGCTCGATATCGCTCGGCAGGGATCCGCGGTACGTCTCGTCGCGTTTCGCCTGCGCCGCCGTGACCCCGGCTTGCGCGGTGTTAATGTCGGACTGCGCCTGGGCGAGCTGGTCTTGGGTTGGCCCCGCCTGCAGCGTCGTGAGCTTCGCCTGCGCTGATGCGAGCCCCGCCTGCGCGTTGTTCACGCCCGCGTCCGCTGCGGCCACATCCGTGGGGCTCGGTCCCTGCTGCGCCTTCGCAAGCGCGGCCTCGGCGGTGTTCAGGTCGTTCTGCGCGTTCGTCACGCCGTTTTCGGCCGTTTGCTGGTCGCTCAGAGCCTTTCCGTACGCGCTGTTTGCCGTGAGCACTTTCGATGCCGCCATTGCACGTGCGGCGTCGCTGCCGGCAGCGACGGTCATGAGCACGCCCTGGTCCGCGGATGTGAGCGGCGCCTCCTGCGAGATGCAGAAGCTCACTGAAGCGTCGGGGCAGTACGCCGACTCCGCCGCGTACAGCGCCTGCTGCGCCGACGTCGCCGATGCCTCGGCCGCCGAAGCCGCAGACTGAGCGGTCGTAAGCCCGTTCTGCGCCTTCGTTACGCCGGCCTGCGCCGTCGTGACGGCGTCGGCCGCCGTCTGGTCTACCTTCGCACGCGACTGCTGTGCCTGGGCGACCTGCGACTGCGCCGATGCGACGGCTTGCTCGGCCGCCGCCAGATCAGACGCGGTGGGCGGTTGCTGCAGCGTGTTCATGGCGCGCACGGCCTTGTCGTACGCCGCCTGTGCCGTCGCGAGCGACTGGTCGGCGGCTGTGAGCTGCGACGCGGTGCTGCCCTGGAGCAGCACGTTCAGCTTCGATTGCGCCTGCGCCAGGCTGTTATTCGCGGTGTCCAGCGATGCCTGCAGATCCGTCGGGTCGATCTCGGCCAGGACATCGCCCTGCTTCACAGCCTGCCCCAGCTTCACGTTGACCGCGGTGACCTTCCCGGACTGCTGGAACGAGAGGTTGGACGTCTGCTGTGCCGACACCACACCGCTCGTGCTGACGGTCTTCCGGATCGCGCCACGATCGACCTTCGCCGTCTGCTCCTGGGCACTCGTCGTCGTGCCCCCGGAGAACCACATCGAGTACGCGCCATACGAAGCGGCCGCCGTGAGCGCGGCGACCACGACGCTCGCGATGATGCGGTTCCGCAGTCGATGGTCCGGGATGTCCAGCAGATCGTCGTAGCCGACGGAGATGTTGCTCATGATCTCCTGCTCCTGAGATTCACGCTGGTTTGAGGCTATGCGTCTCGAGATCGAAGTGGTGTGTCTGAATTGTTAAGTGCTTCGTTCTCTTGGAAACATTTGAGCGAAGTTGGTGGAAAATACCGGAGTGCGTGCGTTGACCACGGCGGATCCCCGCACTTCGATCGGTGAATCTCCACGTTTCAGGTGATGGTCGGATGAGCGGAGGGACAGCAGCGGGCACAAGGGCGGAAACAAGGAGGAGAGGCTCTCGACTCCGTCCATACTCCGGGACTGGTTCGGTCAATCCCAGGTTGCGGTGGTCGTTGCCGCCGGCGCCGCCTTTGCCCCTATCGCCGGCCGGCAAGAAGACCGGCCGCGAGGCGGACCCTTGCATTGGTCCGGACGTAACAACTGATCTCTTTGCTGATCGAATCGCCATAATCGAATCCAGAATGGGCCCGTTTCGATGCTACACTGGCCTTGAGCGCCGATACTGATGGCGCAGGTCGTACGCCGAGGCAGGGAGCCAAAGGAGCGCCGTAGTGCCCCGTCCCAAGCGGCGTCCTGACGCCACCTTCGAGTTACCCCTCCTCCCGCGGCGCCGCGGCATCCTCTTCCCGAATACCGCCGGGCCCATCCTGGTCGGCCGCCGGACGACGCTTCGCGCCATCGACGAGGCGACCGCCGGCAACGACATGATCGCCGTCGTCACCCAGCGCGACCCGTCACTCACGGAGATCACGCCGGGCGACGTCTACCCGATTGCGACCGAGGGCACTGTCAACCGAGCACTCAGGCTCCCGGACGGCACGACGCAGGTCTGGGTCCAGGGCCTGCGCCGCCTCCGCATCGTCGACTTCACACTCACCGACCCCTACTACCGGGTCCGCGTCGAGCCCATCGAAGAACCCGCTGACGCGACGATCCAGGCGGAAGCGCTCCGCCGCGCCGTGCTGGCGCTGTTCGAGAAGATCACCCAGCTCGCACCCAGCATTCCCGATGACGCGTACGTCATGGCGATGAACATCGAACGCCCCGGCTGGCTTGCCGACTACGTCGCGTCGTGTCTCGACCTCGATGACGACGCCGGCGAAGACCTGCTCGGCACGCTCGACGCGCACGAACGGCTCGAGAAGCTCAGCATCCATCTCGTCAAGGAGCTCGATGTCCTGGAGCTGCAGACGAAGATCCACTCGCGCGTGCAGGAGGAGCTCGACAAGTCCCAGCGCGAGTACTTCCTGCGTGAGCAGATCAAGGCGATCCAGCGGGAACTCGGCGAGACCGACCCGCAGTCGCGCGATGTTCTGGACATGCGCGAGCGGATCGAGCAGTCGGGCATGCCGGAAGCCGTCGCGAAGAAGGCCGAGGATGAGCTTCGCCGGCTGGAGCAGATCCCATCCGCCTCGCCTGAAGTCGGCGTTATCCGTGGCTACGTCGAGTGGCTCGTCAGCGTCCCTTGGACGAAGCAGACCGTCGACCGGCTCGACATAAAGGATGCGGCGAAAGTGCTCGACCGCCACCACTATGGGCTCCCGAAGGTCAAAGAGCGCATCCTCGAATACATGGCCGTGCGCCAGCTCGCCAAGGAGAAGCTCCGAAGTCCGATCCTCTGCTTCGTTGGCCCGCCGGGCGTCGGCAAGACGAGTCTGGGTCGCTCGATCGCCGAGGCGCTCGGACGTAAATTCGTGCGCGTGAGTCTCGGTGGCATCCGCGACGAAGCGGAGATCCGCGGGCACCGCCGCACGTACGTCGGCGCGCTGCCGGGCCGCATCATCCACGCGATGCGCCAGGCCGGCACCATCAATCCCGTCTTTATGCTCGACGAGGTCGATAAGGTCGGCACGGACTTCCGCGGAGATCCATCGTCGGCGCTGCTCGAAGTGCTGGATCCCGAGCAGAACATCGCGTTCTCCGACCACTACCTCGATGTCGACTACGACCTTTCGAAGGTGCTGTTCATCGCTACCGCGAACATCATGGATCCCGTGATCCCGGCGTTGCGCGATCGGATGGAGGTGATCGAGCTTCCCGGCTACATCGAGGACGAGAAGCTACACATCGCGCAGCAGTTTCTCGTGCCGAAGCAGCTCGAAGAGCATGGACTATCGCGCCTGCAGCTCTCGTTCACAGCGGGCGCCTTGCGCAAGATGATTCGCGAGCACACGCATGAGGCCGGCGTCCGCGCCCTCGAGCGCGAGATCGGCGGCATCTGCCGTAAGGTCGCCCGCCAGTTCGCCGAGAACAACACCGCTTCGGTCCACATCGGCCTGCCGGAGGTCGCGAAATATCTCGGCCCGCAGAAGTTCTTCTGGGGGGCTGCCGAGGAGACGGATCAGGTCGGAGTCGCGACGGGCGTGGCCCGCACCGAGCTTGGCGGCGACGTCCTCGGCGTCGAAGTGACGCTCATGCCGGGAAAGGGCTCGCTCATCCTGACCGGCCAGCTCGGTGAAGTCATGCGCGAGTCTGCGCAGGCCGCCCTCTCGTACTCCCGCTCCCGGGCGCTCGAGCTGCAGATCCCGCTCGAGGTCTTCGAGAAGAACGACATCCACGTCCACGTCCCCGCCGGCGCAGTCCCGAAGGAGGGACCATCCGCGGGCATCACCATCGCGACCGCGATGATCTCCGCCCTCACCCGGCGGCCTATCAGCCGGACGGTCGCGATGACGGGCGAAATCACCCTTCGCGGCCGGGTCCTGCCCGTAGGGGGGCTGAAAGAAAAGATCCTCGCGGCGCATCGGGCAGGCATAAAGACCTTCGTTCTGCCGAAAAAGAATGAGAAGGACCTGTCCGATGTCCCGCCGGCGGTGCTGCGCCAGCTTCGCTTCGTATTCGCCGGCGACATGGCCGAGGTGCTGCGCGTGGCGCTCGATGAGCCCCTACGGGCGGCCCAGACGGAGCGAGCATGAACTGGATCGACGCGGCGATCGTCATCGTCTTCCTCTACTTCATCGTGACCGCGTTCTCGGCCGGCTTCATCCGCGAGACGATCGGAATCGCGTCCGCCGTGCTGGGCATGGTGCTCGCGGGTCTGTTTTACGATGAAGTTCGCGACTCGCTGCTGTCGAGCATCGACAACAACACGACGGCGAGCGCCGTCTCGTTCCTAATCATCTTCCTCGGCGTAGCGCTCGTCGGCCAGGTGGTCGCCATGCTGATGAAGCCTGCGGTCTCAGTGATGCAGCTCGGTATCTTCGACCAGATCATGGGCGCCGCCCTCGGCGCCGTGAAAGCATTCGTCATCGTCGAGATCCTGCTGATTCTCTTCGTGACGTACCCGCGCTACGACCTTGACAAGCGGATCCACGACTCGGAGTTCGCGTCGCGGATGCTGAAGGGCGCGCCGCCGTTATTGAAGGTGCTCCCTGCAGTCTTCGATTCGAAGGTCGATCAGTTCAACGGCCAGTAGTAGCGGCGGTCGTTAGCCCGCTGCGGGCGCCGGCACGACGCCAAGCTGCTGCATGAGCGTCATCTGATCGACGACGTTCCAGTGCTCGACGATCTTCCCGTCGCGCACCTTCACGATGTCGAACACATCGAACGCGACTTGCTTGCCGGTCGCGGGGATGCCGAGGAAGTCGCCTTTGTGCGTGCCGTGGAACGTCTTGTGCGTCGCGACGGTATCGCCCTCGAGCACCTGCGTGTGGATCTTCGCGCGGAAGTCAGGGAACGCCGACCGTAGCGCGTCGAACAGGATGAACACGCCGTCGCGGGTCGGCGGCAACCCCTGCGATGGGCTGTGGTCCACGAAGTCCGGCGCCAGCAGCTCTTCGCCCACGCTCCTGTCGCCCTTCGTCTGGTACTCCTCGACGAACCGTCGGTTGACCGATCGCGCGTCCTGGCTCACACGCACCTCCTTCGCGCCGAAGTGTGCCGCACCCGAAGGTGCGTGCAAGCGTCAATTCGACGGCGCGTCGCCCGATTCCGCCCGCCGCTGCTGGGCCTGCTCCCGCATCCAGCGGATGACCGGCGAAGGCTCGGGCGGCTGCCACGCCTTCTTCCAGTCGTCGAACGGCAGCGGCCACGGCTCGTCGAAATGCGCGACGACCGGCGGCGGCCCCGATGCGTTCTCGAGCACGCCAAGCGCCGCGCGAACCACGCGCTTCTGAAGCGCCGTCTCGCCACATGGCCCGCAGGTGTGCCCGAACGGGAACTCCACGCCGAGCGTGCGTGGCGCGCCGAAGCGCTCGCCCCATACCGGCATCATGTTGATGATCACCGTGGCGAGGCCCTCTTGCTCGAACGTCCGTGCCAGCGCATTCACGGCGCGGCTGCAGTCCGGTCAGACGGGCGTCAGGATCACTCCGTCGACGCCGTCATCCTTCATTCGATGCGCGACTTCCGGTGCGTAGCGTTCGCGCCACTCCGTCGTGTCGGGCTGGTAGCCCATGAACGCGTAGTTCGTCTCGGTGAGCGCGCCGATGACGCCTTCTCGCTCCAGCTCGATCATGCGATGGATCGGGATCGCGACGTTGAAGTCGCGGTCGATGTCCTCGTTGTTGATGTGCAGGTGCCCGCTCTGGATCTGTTCCTGCTTCACGTCTCGCGGGATCACCCGATACGTCGGGTCGCCCCACATCGGTTCGTGCTGCTCGCGCTCGTAGTCGAATGGCGGCTCTGCGCCGCGCACGTTGATGCCGGCCGTCGTGACGAGGGCGATCTTCGATTCGTTGAGGGGCTTCGCGAGCGGCGACCACGGGATCGAGTCGGGGGCGGGCACCTGCATGTTCGCGAAGTACACCTTCAGCGAAGGCGGAAGCCACTTGTAGCTGTCAACGGCCATTTAGCCCTCCCACTCAGCCCATCACCAGGTCAGCGTACATCGAGAGCTGGCGCGGCGAGCCGCCGACGAGCATCGTCGTCACGACGGTGTCTTTCCAGGCCGCCAGGTCGTCGCGCACCTTCTCCTTCGGGCCGACGATCGCCACGTCCTCGACGAGCTTCCGCGGGACGGCCGCCATCGCCTCGCGCTTGTTGCCCGCGAGGTAGAGCTCCTGGATCTTCGCGCACTCTGCCTCGTAGCCCATCCGCGCGAACACGTCATAGTGGAAGTTCGTGTCGCGCGCTCCCATTCCGCCGATGTACAGCGCAAGCGTCGGACGCATCGCGTCGGCTGCGGCATCGATGTCGTCGTTGATGATGATCGAGACGCTCGCCGGCACCTCGAAGGCTTCCTGCGTATGACGCGCAGCGGGTCGCGCGAACCCTTCGGCCAGCGCGTCACGATAGAACTTGTCGCTCTTCGGGGAGAAGAAGATCGGCAGCCAGCCGTCAGCGATCTCCGCCGCCATCGCGACGTTCTTCGGCCCCTCCGCGCCGAGATAGATCGGGATGTCGTCGCGCAGCGGATGCACGATCGACTTCAGCGGCTTACCGAGCCCCGTGCCGCCGGCATACGGCACCTGGTACTGCTTCCCGCGATACTCCACCGGCTCCCGCCGCGCGACGATCTTGCGGATGATCTCGCAGTACTCACGCGTGCGCTCGAGCGGCCTTGGATACGCCTGCCCGTACCACCCTTCCACGACCTGCGGCCCGGATGCGCCGAGCCCGAGGATGAACCGCCCGTTCGAGAGATGGTCGATCGTGATCGCCGCCATCGCCATCGCCGCGGGTGTGCGCGCGGAGATCTGCGCGATGGCCGTGCCGAGCGTCAGGCGTTCGGTCTTGGCGCCCCACCACGCGAGCGGGGTCAGGCAGTCGGAGCCGTAGGCCTCGGCGGTCCAGATCGAATCGAAACCGAGCCGCTCCGCCTCGGCGATGCTCTCTTCGACGCCCGACGGCGCGCCGGAGCTCCAGTAACCGGTTGCGAGTCCAAGCTTCATCTTCTTCATCGTTCACCCGGATTTTGTTTGTGAGTTTTGCCGTTTTCCGCTTCGATTCCTGCGTTGGACTAAGATAGTGCGCCGCGACGCGCGGCGTGCATCAGCAAGGCTACGCGAACTCGGTCTTAAGTCGAAGTCCGTGACGGCAGCGCGTTACGGCTTCGCCGGCTCCGCGAGCTGCGCCCGCATACGCTCCACCGTCTCGATGTACTCCTCCACCAGCGAGTACATGACATCACGCACGCTGCGTACGCTGTTCATGCTGCCGACGATCTGCCCCACCGGCGAACCGACCAACTCCTGAGCGCCGGAGTTCCCTGCCTCCGCGGCACGATGGATCCGGCTCGTCGCGTCGGCGGTCGCCATGAACTGCAGCGGCATGGGCAGCGTGCCCGGTGACTCCGGTCCGTCCCACGCCTCGGTCCACCGCGTACGGAGCAGTCGCGCCGTCTTGCCGGTCATCGAGCGTGTGCGCACCGTATCGCGCGAGGTCGCGTGCAGCAGCTTCTTCCGCACTGCTTCCCCAGTGTCCGCTTCCGACACGGTGAGCCAGATCGATCCGGTCCACACGCCGTCCGCGCCGAGAGCGAGCGCCGCCGCGATCTGCTTCCCGCTGCCGATGCCTCCCGCTGCGAGCACCGGCCGCGGCGCGACGCCGGCGACGACTTCCGGCACCAGCACCATCGTCGCGATCTCGCCGGTGTGGCCGCCGGCCTCGTGCCCCTGCGCCACGATGATGTCCGTCCCCGCTGCCACCTGCTGTTCCGCGTGATGCGCGCTGCCTACCAGCGCCGCGACCGGCACACCATGCCCATGCGACTTGTCGATGACGTCCGCAGGCGGCGAGCCAAGCGCGTTGGCCAGCAGCGCGATCGGGTGCGCCAGCGCGATGTCCACCTGCGTGCGGGCCTTCTCGTGCGCCCAGCCGAGAAGCGGCTGCACGCGCGTCGCGTCGTCCGGAATCGGCGGAACGCCGTACTTGCGCAGCGTCTCCTCGATGAAGTCCTTGTGCTTCTGCGAGATCATCGCCTCGAGCTGCGAGAGATCGCCGGCCTCGATGGACACCGGCATCACGACGTCCACGCCGTACGGCTTGCCTTCGACGTGCTCGTCGATCCACTTCAGCTCGATCTCGAGCTGCTCCGGCGTAAACGCGAGCGCGCCGAGCACGCCCATGCCGCCCGCGCGGCTGACCGCGGCGACGACGTCTCGGCAGTGGCTGAACGCGAAGATCGGGAACTCGATGCCGAACTGGTCGCAGATGCGCGTCCTCATCGCGATGCGCTCCCGCGCTCCGGCGTGAAGCGCACCGGCAGGCTCTTCGTGCCGTTGATGAAGTTCGACCGCAGCCGCCGTGCCGGACCGGCCAGGTCGATGTCCGGCAGCCGGCGGAACACTTCCTCGAAGATCACGCCGATCTCCAGGCGCGCGAGGCTCGCGCCAAGGCAGAAGTGGTGTCCCGCGCCGCCGAACGCCAGGTGCGGGTTTGGGTCGCGCGTGATGTCGAAGCTGTACGGCTCGTCGAAGATATCCTCGTCGCGGTTCGCCGACGGGTAGTACATCACCACCTTGTCCCCTGCGGCGATGCGCTGGCCGCGGATCTCCGTCTCGCGCGTCGCCGTCCGCCGGAAGTAGATAAGCGGCGACACCCAGCGCAGCATCTCCTCGACCGCCACCGGTATCAGCGATGGGTCGCTCATCAGGCGCTGCTTCTGGTCCGGATGTTCCGCGAACGCCTGCATAGCGCCGGAGATCAGGTTTCGCGTCGTCTCGTTGCCCGCAACGGTCAGCAGGATGAAGAACGCGTCGAAATCAGCCTCGGTTAGCGCGTCACCGTCGATCTCCGCGTGCATGAGCACGCTGATGAGGTCGTCGCGCGGCTCCTGCTTGCGTGCGGTCGCAAGGCCGTGCGCGTACACGAACATTTCCGTTGCCGCCTGGCGGGCGTCCTCCGGCGACGTCGTGAACTCCGGATCGTCGAAGCCGATGAGGCGGTTGCTCCAGTCGAAGACCATGTTCCGGTCCTCCTGCGGCACTCCGACCATCTCCGCGATCACACGCAGCGGCAGCTCCGCCGCGATGTCCCGCACGAAGTCGCACTCCCCTCGATCCGCCACGCCGTCTACGATCGCCGCTGCGATCTTTCGCACGTGCGGCTCGAGCTTTCGGATCATCGCCGGCGTGAACCCTGTCGCGACGAGGCGTCGGTAGACCGTGTGCTGCGGCGGGTCCATGTTCAGCATGATCGTGCGGATCACCGCGAGCGCATCGGGCTCGGGATCCGGGATGTTCGTCCCCTGCTCGTACGACGAGAACAACGCAGAGTCCTGCGACACCGTGACGATGTCCTCGTACTTCGTCAGCGCCCAGAACCCCGGCCCGTCCGGCTCCGCGTGGCGGTACACCGGCGCTTCATGCCGCAGCATGCGATACGTCTCGTGGGGTACGCCTTCGACGTACACGTCCGGGCTGTAGATGTCGATCTGCGTCTGTTGCACCATGTGCGTCTCCAGTCTGCGAGATCAGTACGATCGAGGGAGCCCAAGGCTCCACTCCGAGATGTAGTTGAGAATCATCTCGCGGCTCACCGGCGCAGTCTTGAAGAGCCGGGCGCCGAACCACAGGTTGACCAGCCCGTACTCCTCCGAGAAGCCGTTGCCGCCGTGCGTCTCCAGCGCGGCGTCCACAGCCTTCAGCGCCATGTCCGCGGCGAGGAACTTCGCCATGTTCGACTGCGTGCCGACCTGTAGCGGGTCGTAGCCGTTATCGAACATCCACGCCGCGCGATACATCATCAGCCGCACCGCTTCCTGCCAGATCTTCACTTCGGCGAGCGGGTGCGCGATCGACTGGTACGCGCCGATCGGCGTGTCCTTGAACACGCGCCGCTCTTTCGCGTACGCGACCGACTTCTCGAGGCACTGCTCCGCCATGCCCGTGCAGATCGCGGCGGCGAGGATGCGCTCGGGGTTCAGCGAGTTGAACATCGCCATCGTCCCGCCGCCCTCGGCGCCGACGATGTTGTCCGCGGGCACCTCGACGTCGTCGAAGAACAACTGCCACTGCCCCGCGCCATCGTTCGATGCGGTCGGCAGCAGCGTCTTCTCGAGGCCCGGCGACTTCGTGTCGACGAGGAACAACGAGATCCCCTGTGACTTCGGCTCGCCGCGCTGGCGCAACTCCTCGACGGTCGTCGTGCGTGCGACGAGCAGCATGTAGTCCGCCTGCTCGACGCCGGTGATGAAGTGCTTCTGCCCGTTGATGCGGTACACGTCACCGTCGCGCCGCGCCACCGTCTCGATGCGGAATGTGTTCGTCCCGGCGTTCGGCTCCGTGATCGCGAAGCACAGCTTGCACTTGCCGCTCACGATCTGCGGCAGGAAGCGCTGCTTCAGCTCCTCCGTCCCGTTGCGCACGATGCAGGCCGCGTCCATCGACGTCACGAGCATGAGCCCGGGGAAGAAGCCCTCCGCCGTCAGCTCCTCGAACGCCAGCGTCAGCGTCAGCAGGCCGGCGTTGTTCCCGCCGTACTGCTCCGGGACCAGGCAGCCGAGCAGGCCGATCGCCGCGAAGTCGTCCCACAGCTCCTGCGGGAACCGGCGCTCCGCGTTCATCTGGCGGAACTCCGCGCGGCGGGGGATGTACTTCTGCAGCATCGTGCGAACCGATGTCTGCACGAGCTTCTGTTCGTCGGTCAGCGCGAAGTCCAGCGCCATACGCTACTTGCCCTTGAAGTTCGGCGTGCGCTTTTGCTTGAACGCGCGCGGTCCTTCGCGGGCGTCCTCCGTCGCGTATACCTGCATGCCGATGCGAAACTCGACGTCGAGCGCTTCCTTCTCCGGAAGGCACTCCGTCTCCTGCACTGACTCCTTCACCTTACGCACCGCCACCGGCCCGTTCGCCGCGATCTTTGCGGCGATCTCTCGCGCGACGTCGAGCGCCGACCCTCTCGCCACGATCCGCCCGATCAGTCCGAAGCGCAGCGCGTCCTGGGCCGAGAACGTGTCGCCGGTCAGGAGCATCTCCATCGCCATCGTGTGCGGGATCTGCCGGCGGAGCCGCACGGTCGAGCCGCCCTGCGGGAACAGTCCCCACTTCACCTCGGTGATGCCGAAGATTGATCCTTCGCCCGCGACGCGGATGTCCGTCGCCTGCAGGATCTCCGTGCCGCCCGCGACGCAGTAGCCCTCGATCGCCGCGATCAGCGGCTTCGTGAGGCGGTAGTTGCGCAGCAGGCCGGCGAAGATCACGTCGGGATGGTCGCGGCAACGCTGTTCGAACTCGTCCTCCGCCGGCGCGCCGGACAGCGATCGCGCGACCAGCTTGTCGAGGTCGGCTCCCGCGCAGAAGTCGCCGGCCGCGCCGGTGAGGATCACGACGCGCACGTGGTCGTCTTCGTTCGCCATCGCAAACGCGTCCGCCATTCGGCAGAGCATCTCCGGATTCAGGGCGTTCTTCACTTCGGGCCGGTGCATCGTCAGCGTGAGCACGTGGCCGTCGCGCTCGACGAGCAGTGCTTCGCGTTTCGCGGTGTCTGTGGTCATGCGCTGCTCCTTGCGGGCGTCGCGGCGGCTTCCGTCGCCCGCGCCTTCGCCCATCGATAATCCGCCTTGCCGCTCGGCGACCGCTGGATCTCGTCCACGAGCGTGAGCTGGCGCGGCGCCTTGTACGCCGACACCTTCGTGCGCGCGTGTGCGCTCAGTTCCTCAAGCGTCAGCGCGTGACCCTCGCGCACCTGCACCACCGCCGCGACGCGCTCGCCCCATCGCTCGTCAGGAACGCCGACGACGACCGCATCGAAGATCGCCGGATGCGCCTTCAGCGCCGCCTCGACCTCTTCGGGGAAGATCTTCTCGCCGCCGCTGTTAATACAGATGGACCCGCGCCCGAACAGCGTGATCGTGCCGTCCACCTCGACCGTCGCCATGTCGCCGGGGATCACCCAGCGCGTGCCGTCCGGCGCGACGACGAATGTCGCGGCTGTCTTCCCCTCGTCCTTGTAGTAGCCGATGGGCAGGCGCCCACGGCGGGCGAGCCGGCCCATCACGCCGCATCCGGGCTCGAGCGGCCGCAGGTCGTCGTCGAGCACCGCGGTGAACGGATCGACGCTGAACCGCGGCTTGCCGTCGTCGTTGGCGCCGTAGTTCATGCCCTGATGCCCGGCCTCGGAGACGCCGAACGCGTCGATGAGCAGCGTGTTCGGCAGTCCTTCACGCAACTGCTGCTTCACCGCTTCGGACCAGATCGCGCCTCCGGAAGTCAGCACCTGCAGCGACGAGAGGTCGCGCTGGTTGTCCGCGAGCGCCTCGGCCATCGGCCGCGCCATCGCGTCGCCGACGATCGAGATCACGTTCACCTTCTCGCGCTCGACGAGCGACCAGATCTCACGCGGGTCGAGGCGCCGGCTGGTCGCCAGCACTACCTTCCCGCCGCCGTGCAGCCCGATCATCGCCGCCCAGTGGCCGTTCCCGTGCATCAGCGGCGCCACAGGCATCGTGGTCGGTGGCGTCGCGCGAGCAATCGCGTTCGTGCCGATCTCTTCGGGGGATGTGATGTCCGGCAGTCCGGGGTTGCCACCCTGCAGCGCGCCGAAGAAGAGGTCCTCCTGCCGCCACATCACGCCCTTCGGCATGCCGGTCGTGCCTCCGGTGTAGATGACGTAGATGTCATCGCCGGACCGCTCGGCGAAGTCGCGTGTCGCCGAGGATTCCGCGAGCGCCGCCTCGTACTCTATCGCGCCGTTCATGATCTGCGTGCCGCTGCGGTCTTCGATGTACACGAACGTGCGGAGCGCCGACACGTCGCGCGCCACCGACTCGACGCGCGGTGCGAACTCGCGGTGATAGATCAGCGCCACTACGTCCGCATCGACGAAGAGGTATCGCAGCTCGTCCTCGACGTACCGGAAGTTGATGTTGATGGGCACGGCGCGGATTTTGTACGCCGCGAGCGCCGCCTCGATGTACTCCGTTCCGTTGTACAGGTACAAGCCGATGTGGTCGCCCGGCCTCACGCCGCTCGCGAGCAGGTGGTGCGCGAGCCGCGTCGCGCGCTCGTCCGTCTGCGCGAACGTCAGGCGCCGGTCGCCGCAGACGAGCGCCGTACGGTCGGGCACCGCGTCCGCGACGCACTCGAAGAGGTCCGCGAGGTTGTAGTGCAGCTTCGACATGCTGGCCTCCCGCTACGGCTTCTCGCTGCCGACGATCCACATCGCGAAGAACTGCGAGCCGCCACCGTATGCGTGCCCGAGCGCGACGCGCGCGCCGTCGATCTGATGTTCTTCAGCCTGGCCGCGCACCTGCATCGCCGCCTCGGCGAAGCGCAGCATGCCGGACGCGCCGATCGGGTTCGACGATAGTACACCTCCGGATGGGTTCACCGGCAGGTCGCCGTCGAAGGCCGTCACGCCGTCCACGGTCATGCGCCAGCCTTCCGTCTCCGCCGCGAACCCCAGGTTCTCCATCCACATTGGCTCGAACCAGCTGAACGGAACGTAGATCTCCGCGACGTCTATCTCCCGCCGCGGATCCGTGATGCCCGCTTGGCGGTACACCTCCGCCGCGCAGTCACGTCCGGCGCGCGGGTTCACCTGGTCGCGGCCGGCGAACATCGTCGGCTCGCTGCGCATCGCGCTCGCATGCACCCACGCGGGCGGTCGCGGCGAGTCTTCCGCCGCGGCCTCGCTCGCCAGCACCATCGCGCACGCGCCGTCCGATGCCGGGCACGTCTCGAGGAAGCGCACCGGATCCCACAGCATCGGTGACTCCGCGATCTTCTCCATCGAGATGTCTTCCTGATGCAGGTGCGCGTAGCGGTTGCGCAGCGCATTACGCCGGTCCTTGAGCGCGACGCGCATTCCTGTATCGACCGGCGCGCCGGAGCGCCGGATGTACGCGCGGATGTGCGGCGCGAAGTAGCCGCCGGCCCCCGCCACCACGGCGGGCTGGAATGGGATCTTCGGCGCCAGCGCCCACATCGTGTCGCTCTCCGACTGCTTCTCGAAGGCCACGGTCAGCACCCGCTCGTGGATCCCCGCGTGGACGAGGCTCGCCGCCACCAGCGCCGTCGACCCGCCGACGCTGCCCGCGGTGTGTACGCGCATCATCGGCTTGCTCGTGCCGCCGAGCGCGTCCGCGAGGTACAGCTCGGGCATCATCACGCCTTCGAACATGTCCGGCGCCTTGCCGATGACGACGGCATCGATGTCGGGCCACGACAACCCCGCGTCTTCGAGCGCGCGCATCGCCGCTTCGCGCACGAGCCCTGGAATCGAGACGTCGTTGCGGTGCGCTGAATGTTGCGTCTGGCCGATGCCTGTGACGGCGCATCGTTCCCCCATTACGCTGCCTCCAGCACGCAGACGAGGTTCTGCTGCAGGCATGGCCCCGAGGTCGCATGCGCGATCGCCCGATCCGCGGTGCCATCGATGATCCGACGAGCCGCTTCGCCGATGCGGATGAGTCCCGCGGCCATCACCGGGTTCGCCGCCAGCGCACCGCCCGACGGATTGATCGCGGTCCCACGATTCAGCCCGAGCGCGTCGCGAAGGATCAGCTCTTGGTGCGAGAACGGCGCGTGAAGCTCCGCGACGTCGAATGGTCCACCGCTTGCGCCGGCCTTCCTCGCGGCAAGCTCCGTGGACGGTGACGCCGTGAGATCGCGGATCCCGAGAGACGCCGGCTCGATTCGATGGTCGATGCCCCTGATCCACGCCGGCCGCGGGCACATGTCGCGCGCCAGATCGCCCACCGCCAGCACGATCGCCGCCGCGCCGTCTGAGATCGGCGCGCAGTCGTGCTTTCGCAGCGGCGACGCGATCCACGGCTCCTCGAGCAGTTGGTCCGCGTCGCAGTCGCTCGCGACCTGTGCGTTCGGATTGTCGAGGGCATCGCGGCGGCTGCGGACCGCGACGTCCGCCATGTCGCGCTCGCTGTAGCGTCCGCTGTCGAGCAGCGCGCGTGCCTGCAACGCCGCGATGCTGATCGAGTCCGGCCACAGCGGCGCCACGAGATACGGGTCGAGCTGCAGCGTGAGTACGTCTCGGATGTCGCCCATCGACGACTTCCCGAAGGCGTACACCAGCGCCGAGTCGATGTCGCCGTGCTGGAGCCGCACCCACGCTTCGTATAGCGCCCAGGCCCCGTCCATCTCGACGTGCGACTCCGCGATCGGCGGCCACGCGCCCACCGCGTCGAGCGCCATGACGAACGCGAACGGCTGTCCGGCGATGTAGTCGCTCGACCCCGACACCGTGAAGCCGATCTCGTGCCGGTCGATGCCCGACTGCGCGATCGCATCGCTGACGACCGGCATGAGGATCTCGACTTCGTTGCGCTCTGCGTCCGAGCGCACGCTCTTCGACTGCCCGAAGCCGATGACTGCGACGTCGCGCATCAGAGGTGCTCCCGGTACGAGTCAAACGGCGCGTCAGGCTCGCCGCTCGGCCGGAAGTAGCGGATGCTCTCCATCGAGGGCACCCACTCGTCGCGCGGCGCCCATACCGCCTCCACCCGCATCCCCATGTGCGCGTCCGCAGCCTCGCACTCCTGCACGAGATGGAACAGCGGGATGTCCGCGCCGTCCAGCAGCACCGACGCCGACACATACGGCACCCGCACCGCCTGCCCGGCGAACGGAATGTTCACGATGCAGAACGTCGTCACGGTGCCGCGGTCGGACACGCGCACTTCCTCGTCCGTCGGCACCCCGCATGTCGGGCACGACCCGCGCGGCGGCACGTACACCTTCGCGCACTCCGGGCACCGCTGCCCGACGATGCGCCCTTCGGCGATGCCGCTGTAGAAGCGAGACTGCGCGCGTCCTGCAGTGAAGGTGTAGTCGAGCCGGATCGGTGTCTTGATGCCGTACACGCGCTCGCTCATGATGCCCGCTCCGGCTCAAGACACTCGATGTCATGGATCTCGCCGCGCCGCTCTTCACGCCATCGCGCCCGGACACGCATCCCGTTGCGCATCGAGGCTTCGTCGCCGGCATCGACGATGTGCAACATCGACGTGTCCGCGCCGTCGAGCCGGATCAGCGCGAACGCGAACGGCCGCTGCAGCGGATGCTTCGGCCGCGGCTGCGCGATCCACGTCCACGCCGTCACGACGCCGCTCTGCCCGACCTCGACGAACTCGTCCGTGGTCGCTTCGCCCGTCTCGTCGTACTCTTGCGGCGGTACCAGCACGAGCCCGTCACGCGCCCGCACGCCGACGATCCGCCGCTCCTCCAGCGCGCCGAGGAAGCGCCCGATCACCAGCCCGACGCTGCGGGTGTACGTGTACTCCAGCTCGTGCGGTGCTGTGAGCGCGACGACGTCGGGCGCTTCGATGTCGGCCATGGCTACGCCTTCGCCGCCACGGCCGCGGCGTTGGCGCGCCCCGCATCGGCCTTCGAGAAGAACAGCCGCTCGGCGTTCGCGTACAGGAACTTGTCTAGGACGCCCTCGCGCAGGTCGAGTGCTTCCGCCTCCTTGACGCAACGCTCGAACGACAACACTGGATGATCCGAAGCGAAGAGGATCTTGTCCTGCCCTCGCGTGTTCATGAACTGGATCAGCTCTCGCGGAAAGTACTGCGGCGAGTACGCCGACGTCTGCAGACACAGGTTCCGGTACTTGATCATCAGCCGGATGGCGACGTCCCACCACGGATCCGCGCCGTGCGCCATGATCAGCTTCAGCTCCGGGAAGAAGACGCACACCTCGTCGAGGTACATCGGGTCCTGGCACTTCCCCGGCATCGGCGGGCCCGGGATGCCGGTGTTGATCGCGATGGGCAGGTCCAGTTCGATGCACTTCGAGTAGATCGGGTAGTACACGCGGTCGTCCGGCGGCAGGTTGATCATGAACGGCGTGATGCGCGCCAGCACCACCGGCTGCTCCCGCACCATCCGCTCCACCGCGCGCACCGCGTGCATCCCGCGCCGCGGATCGAGCGACAGCGACAGGACGAAGCGTTCGGGGTGCGCGCGCGGGAACGACAGCGCGTGATCCGTCGGCTCCTCCGCGCTTGTCGTGATGATGCACTTCTCGACGCCGGCGCGATCCATCGCTTCGAGCAGGTCCGGCATCGTCACCGGCTTGAAGATCTCGTCCGCATTCTTGAAGTAGTCTTCGGCGACGCGCACGAGCCATTCCGGCTTGCCGACGTTGCCCCAGTCCACGTTGACGAAGGTGTCGATCGCCCGGACCATCGTCAGTCTCCGTCCGCCGCGGTCGGCGCTTCGAGGTAGAACTGCTTGCACCAGCGCCGGAAGAGCCCGATCGGCCCATCACCCTCGCATAGGACCGGCCGCTCCTTCATCACCTTGTGCTCCCAGATTGGGATGTCCTGGCCGAGCTGCCGCTCGATCTCCGCGATGAACGCATTACCGACGTTGTCGGTCACGGCAGCGTTGCCGATCTTCTTCGTCATGAACGAGAACCGCACGTCCACGTACTCGCCGTCGATCGGCGTCACCGACGACACGAGCAGCGTCTCGACGATTCCAGTGAAGCGCACGAGCCCGAATCCGAACCCGTACGAGTCCGAGGCGATCTGGCCCTCGATCGAGCCCTGCGGCGTCGTGTACTGGACCGGCGATCGCACGCGCAGGATGTGGCCGTCGATCTCCGCGCGCGTCATCGGCTGGTCAGGCGTGCCGTGCACGTATTTGAAGTGCGCGGAGTCCACGCCGTTCTCCGCCATCTCCTGGTTGTGCGAGCGCACCTTCCAGCGCCGCCGCGTGTACGGGGTCCAGTTGTCCGAGCCGACTTCAGGCAGCACCGGAAGATCCCAGCGCGGCGAGCCGCCGTGGACGTCGTTGTAGACCATGATCAAGCCGTTCACCTCGCACACCGGCCACGAACGAAGCTTCGCCAGCGGCGGGATCTTGTTCGCGTATGGCACCTCCACGCACTGGCCGCCGCCGTCGAAGCGCCACGCGTGGAAGGGACAGCGAATCGTCCCTTCCTCGACTAGGCCCCCGTATCCCAGGTGCGCGCCGAGATGCGCGCAGAACGCGTCGAGCACGCGCGCCGTCCCGTCGGTCGTGCGGAACGCGACGAGATGCTCCCCGAAGTAGTGCAGCGGCATCACGTCGCCCGGCCCCAGCTCGTCGCTGTACGCGATCTGGAACCATCCCACGGGAAACGGCGGCACCGGGAACCGATAGCCGGGAATGCCGTAGTCCGGCGACGTTCCGTTTCGCTCTTCGATAGTTGTGGTGGTCATCGACGGCCTCCATTTCGCCGCGCCGGCGTGCGGCTCTCGGTTTCGCTGGCGTCCGGCATTAGCTGCCGAAAGATCTGGTCGACGAGATACTCGCGCCGTGCGATGAGCGCGTCGAGCGCGTACGGATCGCCGGGCCGCAGCCGCTCGAGCAGCGGCCGGTGGCAGAAGTAGCCGATGAGCTGCACGTGCAAGTCGTGCAGGAACAGCGCAGCGTCGATCCGCCGGATCGCGCCCGCGTCCATCGCGTGGCTCAGCGCCTTCACCGCCGGCACGTAGATCGGCTCGACGAACCGCTCGAAGTACGCGCGCGGGTCCGCCGACTCCAGCAGCTCACGCTCGAGGATGCGCGCCAGGGGAATGTGCTCCGCGAAGAACGCGTGCATCTGGTCCAGCAGGTAGCCGACTCGCGGCCGGCTAAATTCGCCCGCCAGGAACTCGCGCATGACCTCGGCGATGCGGCCAAGCGCTTCGTCGAGGACGGCTTCGTGCAGCGCTTCCTTCGTCGCGAAGTGGTAGAGGACCGTCGTCTTGTGCGCGCCGGCGGCGTCGGCGATCTCCTGGATGGAGACGGCGCCGTAGCCGCGCTCGGAGAACAGCTCCGTCGCCGCATCGAGGATGGCGCGTCGCCGGTCCTGGCGTCGGGCGGTCTCCTCACCGTTTGGTAGAGGTTTTACTACCATGTGGTGAGGGCGATTATCCTACGGCGCGCAGGGTCCTGTCAATGGCTAGCTGTTGCCAGTTGGTTCGGCCATTCGGAGCATCACCCGAAACGGCCCGTAGTTCCACAGCAGCTCGCCGTCCGCGATCTCGCGCGTCACCAGCGGCGCGCGCCCCTCGACGATTCCGCCCGGATGCAGCTCCAGCCGCCCCTCGCGGAAGACCGCCGCGACCTGGATCTTCTGCGTGAGGTTCGTCTCCATCACGTCGTTCACGCCGTGCTTGAGCGTGCCGTCCGCCCGCATGTCGTGAATGATTCGTCCGGCGGTGATCACGATGCGGTCGCCGCACTGCTCGATCCGCTCGACGTGCCGGTGCAGCGGGTGGTCTTCCAGCACCTTCGCATCCTGCTCGACGCGATACGCGCGCCAGAGTCCGCGCAGGTCCGGCGCGTCCGGCGCGAGCGACTCGGTGCAGCGCGTGAGGATCGGCGGCGGCATCTCGCCGGACCATCCGCCCTCCGGGGTGTGTGCGATGGGAATGTCATCGGCTCGAACCAACGTGTCCTTCCTCTACGCGTCCAGCCAGATGGTTGTCAGCGAATATCGGGTCGTTCCGACGCCGTTCGGGATGTCGTGCACGGTGAGGTGGTACGCCTCGTACGAGTACGAGCTTACCAGCGGCAGGAACATAGGGTCCTTCGCATAGATGACGCGCTGCGCGTCCTGCACCGCGGCGATGCGCGCCTGCAGGTCGGTCTGTTCCTTCGACTTCGCGACCGCCGCCTGGATCTCCGGATCGTCCATGCCGTGCACGTAGCTGCCGTCCCCGAGCGGGCCGTGGCGGGTGTGGAAGTCGAGCGGCAACTCCGGCGTCTCGTAGATCTGGTTCAGCGCCAGGCTCGAGGCATAGTTGATCTTGCGATAGTTGTCGACCCACGCCCCGAACTCCTGCGGGTCCTGGTCCACCTCGATGCCGGCGTCCTTCATCTGCCCGAGGAAGATCGGCAGATGCAGCTTGTGCTCTTCGATCGCCGTCTCCGCCGGGTACATCATCTTGAACTTCAGCCCGCCGATCGCCGAGACCAGCGCCTTCGCGTCGGCGACGTCGAACGGCTGCTGCTTCGACCCCAGCTCGTCGGCATCGAGCGCGTAGGGCCCGTGCGTCCAGGGCACGAGCCCGTTCGCCTGCGCATCCCCCGCGTAGACGATGTCGACGAACGCCTGCCGGTCGATCGCGCGCGACACCGCACGGCGCGCGCGCGGATCGGTCCACGGCGCGACGTCCGGATTCATCGTGAACGCGATGAAGCTGAACATCGGTTCTCGCGCGATCGTGACGTCGTTCCCCATCGCGCGCGCCTCGGCGCCGGTCGCCCAGTACCGATGCGTCTGTCCCGCCCGGAAGGCGGCGAGCGCCGTGGAGCTGTCGAATATCACACGATGCTCGATGCCGTCGACGAACGGGAGCTGGATCCCGCTGGCCTCGTCCGTGCGATAGAAGTTCGGGTTGCGCTCGAATTGCGCGCTTTCGCCCTCGGTCACGCTGATGAGCCGCAGCGGCCCCGCGCCCGCCGCCTGGTCCTTGAGGCGCGAGAGATCGCCTGCGAGCAGCTCCCGCGGCGCGATTGTGTTCGCGTAGTTCCCGATCCGGCTCATGAACCATGCGTAGGGCTTGACGGTCTTGATGGTGGCAGTCGCGCCGGCGACGCTCACCGAATCGATGTACTGGCGCGCGAAGCCGTAGCTGTTCGCCATCGAATCGGTCTTGATCCTGTCGATGGTCGCGCGGACGTCTTCCCCGTCGAGTTCGCGCTGGGGCACGCCCAAATCGTTCGGCGTGACGCGCACTGCCGGACGGATATGGAAGACATATGCCTGCGGATCGGGGATCTCGAACGACTGGGCGAGGTCGTAGTAGATGAACTCCGGCCGTGTCGGCGCCTGGCTCACGAGCACGTTGTAGAGCCGCGGGAAATACGCCGAGCCGATCTCTATTCCCGTATGGGGGTCGAAGGATCCGAACGTCGCTGCGTCCGAAGTGACGAAGCGACCGCCGCTGCGCGGGTTCGGCGCGTGGTTCAGGAGATCAGGTTGGTCCGCCGCGCCACTCTGCGACGCGGGCGTGTTCCCGGGCTTCGCCGTGCTTTTCGAGCAGCCGGCGAGTGCCATCGCTCCGAGCGCGCCCGCCGACATCGCGCCGGCCTGAAGCGCCCGTCGCCGGGATATCCGCGCGTTCTGGATCGTGCGCCAGTAGCTCATCGCGACCCGCCCGCTGACCCGCCCCCTGTGGCGACGATTATTCGCAAGATCGCACCGCCCATGCAACATGCGCAGCGTTGCGAGTGCGTCGGCGAGCCGATTACCTTGATCCGATTCGTAACGCGGAAGGAGCACCATGCCCACCGCCCGCAGCGGTCCGAAAGCCGCGCACTGGAAGCGCCTGGGCCTCGTCGAAGGCGCACCCGAGTGCGCGATCGAGGCGGCGTGGCTGCATCTCATCGCCGAGCACCATCCGGATGTCGGCGGCGACACCAACACGGCCCGCGCCATTAACGTCGCGCGCGACGAGCTCAAGGGCGCCGGCGCAAAGGCGAACGAGTACGTCGCGGCACATTACGACTCGCAGCCCTGGCTCATCCTCGGCGTCGACCGCAGCTCGAGCGAGGGGCTCGCACAGCGCGTCGGTCGCCAACTCTCGGGCGAGCTTCGGAGGACGCACCGCCGGCTGGCCGAACGCGTGGACTGGGCCATGGCCAACTTCTCGCGCGTCACTACGCCGCCGCCATCTTCGAACGGGGGACGCATCCGCGTCACGCCGCCGCCTCCGCCGCCCCGCCCGCACCCGGCTGCGCCACGCCGCCCTCCCCAACCCGCGTCGCCGGGCTTGCCCGACGGTCTGCCACAGCGGATCGACTTTGGCTCTGTCCCGTGGCGTGCAGACTCGGACCGGACGTTCAAGCTCACGTGGAAGCAGTTCGCGCCGTACGAAGTGAACGTCGATGCGCCGCCTCCGCTCACGGCCAACGTCGTGTCCTCGAAGGCGCTGCCCGGCCGGTTCGCCGTCACGCTGGCAATCGAATGGGATTCCGATGCGTTCTCGCACGACCCGGCGCGCCGGGGTTACACGCTCGATGACGACGTCACGCTGCGTTGGGGCGGCGGCGGACAGGCGCTCGTGAAGGTCCGGGGCATTCTGCTCTTTCCCGCGCACGTGACCGTCGCGCCGGCCGAGCTGGATCTCGGCACGCACGATGTTGATCAATCTGTCACGGCGTCGCTGATGGTCAGCGCCACCGCTCCGACGACCGTCACGTTCGAAACGCCGGCATGGCTGGAGCGCACCACCGCCGATGGCCACCCCGTCGATACGCCGCTCCGGCTCGAAGCGAACACCGGCATGCGCCTCGAGTTCGCGGTTCGCTGGCCGCCGATCCTCGAGCGGGCCGCGCCGTCGTTCGCCGCGGGCCGCGCGGTCCGCCCGAAGGGGGACATCACGCTTCGATGGGACGGCGGCAGCATCGTCGTGCCGGCGCAGATGACCGTCCGTCCGCCCAAGCGCTAGTCCGCCACGGCTTTTCGCGCCCGATGCCCGCGGCTGGATCGCGCGCCGCTCCTGCGCCACAATCGCATCGCCGAGAGGAGGCGTCATGGAGTTCTTCGAAGCCGCCTACACCCAGAAGGCCATGCGCCGCCTGCACACCGAAGACGTGTCCGACGAGGAGCTGTGGAAGGTGCTCGAGACCGCGACGATGGCGCCGAACGGCGGCAACCGTCAGCCATGGAACTTCGTCGTCGTCCGCGACCCGGAAAAGAAGCGGAAGCTCGGCGAGTGGTACCTCGAGGCGTGGAACAAGACCTACGGCCCCGCGCGCGAGGCCATGCTCAACGATCCGCAGATGGCCAAGACGTTCCACTCCGCCGACCACCTCGCTAACCACCTCGCCGAAGTGCCGGTCCTAATCCTCGCGACGATCCAGAAGGGCATGATGGCCATCGGCCCGACCCTCGGCGCCTCGATCTATCCCGCCGTGCAAAACATGATGCTCGCCGCCCGGGCCCTCGGCCTGGGCACGACGCTCACGACGCTTCACAAGCTGCACGAAGCCGACGTCAAGCAGCTCCTCGGCATCCCCGATGACGTCGAGACCATGGCGCTGATCCCACTCGGCCGCCCGAAGGGGAAGTTCGGCCGCCCGGTCCGGCTGCCCGTCGAGAAGGTCGTCTACTGGGATGCCTGGAACGAACGCCGGGAGCGTTAGGCGTCGATCATGAGTGACACGATACGCGTGCTCGTCTCCGGCAGCGGCAAGATGGGCCGCGCAATCGCCGAAGCGCTCGAGGCTGCCGATGGCGTCGAGCCGGTTGGCATCCTCGAGAAGTTCGCGGACGCATCCACCTTCGTGCTGTCGTCCGGCACGTCTCTACCCATGACGCCCGACGCCGATGCCGCGATGAGCGACTTGAAGCCCAACGTCGTCATCGACTTCACGAACGTCGCCTGGACGCCGGTCGCCGCGGAAGCCGCGGTCCGCCACGGCGTGCGTCCCGTCATCGGCACCAGCGGCCTGAGCGAAGCGTTCGTGCGCGACCTCGCCGAGAAGTGCGCCGAACACAAGCTCGGAGGCGTCGTCGCCGCGAACTTCGCCATCGGCGCCGTGCTGATGATGCACTTCGCGAGGATCGCCGCTCGCTTTTTCGACTCCGCCGAAGTCATCGAGCTGCATCACGACCAGAAGGTCGATGCCCCATCCGGCACCGCCATCGCGACGGCGCAGGGCATGGCGCAGGCGCGCGGCAAGTCATTCGCGCGAAACGAGCCGGAGGTGCAGACCGTCCCGGGATCGCGCACGGCGTCGGTCGAAGGCGTGACGGTGCACAGCGTCCGCCTGCCCGGCCTCGTCGCGCATCAGGAAGTGCTCTTCGGCGGCCTCGGGCAGTGGTTGTCGATACGTCACGACACCACCGGTCGCGAAGCCTTCATGCCGGGCATCCTTCTCGCCGCGCGCGAAGTGATGAACCGCTCCGAGCTGGTCGTCGGCCTCGATGCGCTTGTCGGACTGACGTAGGTCAGCGCCTGGTCCGTCGCGTCGCGACGCGCTTCGCGGTCACCTCCCGCGGTCCCAGCTCGACGATCGTTGTGTCGCCGACCTCACCCCGTGACAGCCGCATCAGCGCCACCGTCTGCAGCCGATGGAACCCCACACGTCCCGCCGCGCCCGGGTTCAGGTACAACCGCCCGCCTCGCTGCTCCACGATTGGCCGGTGGCTGTGCCCGTACACCACGACCTTCGTGCCCTGCTCCGGCTTTGCGTGCGGGAGCTGGTGCACGAGATGAAACCGCACGCCGTCTAGCTCGAAGTCGCGGTGCAGCGGCAGTCCGAGCCCGCCGAGCTTCTCGTCGTTGTTTCCGTAGACCGCATACAGGGGCGCCATCTCCGCAAGCGTCTCGAGGACGTGCGGCCCACCGACATCGCCCGCGTGAACGATCGCCTCGACGCCACGGAACGCAGCCGCCAGCCGCGGGTCTAGATATCCGTGTGTGTCCGAGATGATGCCCACGAGCATGCTCCGAGCATAACGCTCGCCTTCCCCGCATCGGCGCTGCGCCATAAGATCGACTCGCCATGCCTCCACGCCGCTCGCGCCTCATCGTCGACGCCGCATCGAAGCCCGACCTGCGCAACCTGCGCGTGCGCGACTTCCTCGCGCTCGTGCACCAGGGTGTCGAAGCGCGCCTCGGCCCGAAGCTCGAGGGCTTCGACTGGCGCCAACGCTTCAGCTTCGTGCAGTACTACCGCGGCTCGCCGGACGTGCACTACGAGGTCTGGGCGCAGCGCAAGACCGGACGCCTCGAGATCGGCCTCCACTTCGAGGGCGACCGCGATGCGAATTACGCCGCTGCCGAACTGCTCGCCCTGCGCGCGCCGGATGTGCAGAAGGCGATCGGCCCGGACTACGAGCTGGAGGAGTGGACGAAGTCCTGGACGCGACTCCACCTCACTTTTGAGGCGGAGTCCCTCACACCGGCGCTCGCCGAAGACGCCGCCGAGCGCGTCGTCGCGTTGATCCGCGGCGCCGAGCCACTCATCGAGCAGATGGGCCTGCGATCGTGATCGACTGCCACGCGCACTTGCAGCCCCACGGCCAGGCGCCGCCGATGACCCGCGAGCGCATCCAGGAGTACGTGGATGTCGCGCTCTCGCGCGGCCTGACGCACGTCAGCATCACGGAGCACCTCTTCCGCTTCCAGGAAGCGTTTGACGCCCTGTTTGGCTGGTGGGATGCCGACCCGGACCCGACGCTCGCGAAGATGGTGCACGAATACTGGAAGGATCACGTCTCCGGCAGCGTCACGGACTACGTCCATGCCGTCGAAGATGCGAAGAACGCCGGGCTGCCGGTGCTTCTCGGCCTGGAGATGGACTGGATCCCCGGCCACGGTGAAGCCCTCGCGAAGTTCCTCGCCCCCTACGACTGGGACATCGTCCTCGGTTCGGTCCACTACGTCGGCTCGTTCGGCTTCGACGACCAGAAGTTCCGCGCCGAATGGGACCGGCGCGACGTGGCCGAAGTCTGGGATCGGTACAGCACTCTCGTGCGCGAAGCCGCTGAGAGCGGACTCGTCGACGTTCTGGCGCATCCGGATCTCCCGAAAGTCTTCGGCTTCCGCCCCGCCGACGAGACGCCGTTCCATGACGCGATCCTCGCCGGCGCCGCGAAGCACGAGACCGCGCTGGAGCTGAACAGCAATGGCCTGCGTCGCTGCGCCGAGATCTACCCCGCAATCCCGCTTCTAGAGCGCGCGCACGCGTCCGGACTCCCGATCACGCTCGCTTCCGACGCGCACCACCCCGAGCGCGTCGGCGCGGACTTCGATTCGCTCGTCGCATGGGCTCGCCGCGCCGGGTACGCGGGCGCGTCGGCGTTCGTGCAACGCCAGCGGCGGGACCTTTCGTTCGATGATTGACAGGCGTCGCAATGCACCTGTCATGACATATTGAATACGAGTTCGTGACATTCCCGCGGCGCGCGTCGCCCTATACTTATGGCATGCAACGCCGACGCAACATCTCTCAGGCATCCCTGCAGCCGGACGAGCGCATCGTGCGGCAGGCGCGGGCATGGCTGCTGACCAGCGTGGCTCCGTATCGATGGGAAGGCACGCTCGCGGCGACCTCGCATCGTGTGCTGTTCGCGCCGGACGTTCCAAACGAGCTTCTCGGCGATGTCCGCCTGTGGCTCGGCGATGTGATCGAGGTCAACGCGCCTGCGCGCGCACGGCTGCACGTCGCGACCAGCGAGCAGAGCGTTCTGATCGATCTGCCGGGGACTGTTGCGTTCATCGCGGCCTCCGGTAGGCGCTGGCGTAACCGCATCGACCGGCTCGCGCGTTCAGCGCGTAGCCCGCAGGTCGACGCTTCGGTGCGCCGCCGCGCGGGATGAAGCGTCGGCTCGTTGTACTGTTCGCGTTCATCGCATGCGTGGCCGGGGCGCTGGCGTTCTTCGCGCTGAGAGGGAGTACGAGCGCTCCCGCCGCGCCTTCGACGGTGGTCGCACCACCTACTGCCGTCCCTACCCTGACCCGGGTGCAGATTGCCCGGCTACCTCTTCCACGAACGTGGCTCCGCGGCCTCGTCGGATCGAACACCGGCCGCCCAACCCTCATCGCCTGCGTCGACCGAAACCGCGACGGCCGCATCAACGGCAGCGATGCGCCGCAGTACGCATCGCTCGACATAAGCGTGCCGTCGAGTTGGATGCTCTGTGGGTACGACGCGACCTACGCCGACTTCTACGACGGGCCTCCATCTAATCCCGCCGGCTACTCGTGCGCGGCGGGCCATCGGCCGATTCTCATCGTCGCCGTTGGCGGCGCCGGTACCGACCTCCTCAACGCGCCGGAAGGGGAGAGCCTCGGCCTCCTCGACATCGTGAATCAGCTCGAGGCTCGCGCGGCGGCCGCCAGCTTCTCGTCCGCGCCGATGCTCGCGGCGTCCGCGATCTGGGGCGCCGCCGATCATGCGCAGACCAGCATGGAGCAGTGGCTCGAGGCGGAGCTCACCGCTAAGCTCGACGCGATGCCATGCCTGCGCGTTGCGCTGATCGGCCACAGTCACGGCGGCGCGACGGTGACGTCCGTCACGCATATCCTCGACGCGAGATACTCGAGCCGCATGTTCGGCGTCATCATCGACCGCTCCACCGTGCTGTACGACCGCTTCGCGCTCGACTATCCCGCCCGCACGCCGATCCTCAACGTATACCAGCGCAACGAGGGCTGGCACGGCGAGTACCTGCCGTTCCCGAACGTCACGAACGTCGACGAATCAGCGGAGACCGCGCCGATCGCGCCAAGCGACGGCGGTGGCCCGACGGCGCCGGTGACGCACAAGACACTCGACGACTCGCCGGGCGCGCAGCACCTCATCGTCGATAGCATCATGGCTTGGGCGACGCGCTGACTCGCGCTACGCCAGCTCGAGGATCGCGTACAGCCCCAGGTGGTCCGATGGATACAACTTCGCGTCATGGCGTGACGGCTTGTCGAACGCCAGCCCGGCGTCGCGCACGGTGAACTCTTCCGACACGAAGATGTAGTCCAACGTGCCGTGCGGTGAGTCGTCGTATGTGTTCACCGGCGTCGTCCACGTCTTCTCGGGCTCGCGACCGTGCTTTGCTTCGTGTGCCGAGCGGAACCGCGACTTCATGAGCTGCACGGCCGGCTCCGGCGGCTCCGCGTACGAGTTGAAGTCGCCGACGATCACCGTTGGCAGCCTGCGGATGTCGCGGTCGAGCCACGCGAGAAGGTACTCGAGCTGCTGCACGCGCTCCTGCTGCGCTTCCGGCGGGTGGTGCAGGTGCGTGTTGACGAAGACAAACGGCTGGTCGCCACATTGAAAGACCATCCGCTGCGCGATGCGCTCGAACGACATCAGGTCGAGGATCTCGTGCTCCTGGAATGGCAGCCGCGCCATCGTGGCGATGCTGTGATAGCTCGCGCGCGTGTCGGGGTTCGTCGCGTGCTTGATGCGGTAGTGCGCCTGTCCGGGGAGCCGCTTGTTGATCTGACGGCTCACCCACATCCCCTGGTCGAGCTGGAGGTCGACTTCCTGCAGCCCGATGACGTCAGGCAACAACTCCTCGAGCTGGTCGATGACCAGCGGTGCGCGCATGCCCCACTGTCCCATGCGGTTGAACAGGTTCAGCGTCGCGATCTTCACCGATGCCATGCGCGCCATCCTCCTGTCGAGCGTGCCGCAAGCGTAGACCGCCACTCCTCGACAAACAACCGACTCGGTCCACGCGCTGTTACCGCCAGAACCCGCTCGATACCCTGCCGCCATGAACTTCACGATCGCCCTGATTCGCGGCGATGGCATCGGACCGGAGATCGCCGACGAGGCGGTGCGTGTGCTGCAGGCCGTCGGCCGAAGCCACGGCCACGAGTTCCAGTTTGTCGAAGCCTACGCCGGCGGCGAGGCGTGGGACCGCTACGGCGAGCACCTGCCGCAGGCCACGCTCGATGTCTGTGGACGTGCCGACGCCATCCTCAAGGGCCCGCTCGGCGGCCCGCCCGACGAAGTCCATCATCCGAAATGGAGTGGCGTCGAGACGACTGCCATCCTCGGCCTCCGCCGGGCGTTCGACCTCTTTATGAACCTGCGCCCGGTCGTCGTATACCCGGAGGTCGCGTCGCTCTCACCCCTCCGGCCCGAGATCGTCGATGGCGCCGACATGATGATCGTCCGCGAATTGACGAGCGGGATCTACTTCGGCGAGCGCGGATCGCGCACGGCCGGTGGCGAGCGCACCGTCTGGGACACCGAGTCCTACAGCGAAGGGGAAATCGCGCGCATTACGCACGGCGGATTTCACATCGCGCAGGGGCGGCCGCGCAAGCACGTTACGCTCGTCGCGAAGTCGAACATCCTCGATAGCTCGGTGCTATGGCGCGACGTCTTCGCGAAGATCGCGCCGGAATATCCGGATGTCACCCACGACTACCTGCACGTCGACAACGCAGCGATGCAGATCGTCACGAATCCGCGCCAGTTCGACGTGATGCTCACGAGCAACATGTTTGGCGACATCCTCAGCGACGAAGCCAGCGTTCTCGCGGGATCGCTGGGCATGCTCGGCTCCGCCAGCCTGAACGCCGTCGGCTTCGGGATGTACGAGCCGATCCATGGCTCCGCGCCCGACATCGCCGGACAGGGGAAGGCGAACCCCATCGCCATGATCCTCAGTGCCGCCATGATGCTCCGCCTGTCGTTCAAGCTCGAAACCGAAGCCGACGCAGTAGAGCGTGCTGTGCGCTCCGCCCTCTCCGGCGGCCTGCGCACGCCGGACATCGCCTCCGTCGGCGATTCGCCCGTGACAACCCAGGCCATGGGCGCCGCGATAGAGCAGGCACTCGCTCCGGGCTAGCGCATCGCCTGAGCCGCCGCTGGACGCTCGTCGCCGCCCGGCGGCAGTGGTGGCGGCGGAGGCTGGGTTTCGACCTCGGTCGGTTGCGTGCGGCCCAGCGAGAACACATCGCCGAACCCCAGCCCGAGCGCCCACATTGCGGTGAACCCGGCGCCCGTGATCCACAGGATGTTGAACATGTGCGACGCGATAGCCAGCGCACCCGCCGCGCCCGCATCCACGCCGAGCGCCTTCAGCGACTCCGTCACCGCCACTTCGTACGCGCCGATGTTCGACGGCACGAGCGGCACGCTACTGATCATGTTCGCCACCACCATGATCAGCAGCCAGCCCGCGAACGGCAGCCGCACGCCGAACGCGCGCCCGAATAGGAAGAACATCACCGTCTCGAGGATCCAGATCGCGAACGAGAGGCCGAGCGCCTGCCACGCCAGCTTCGCTTCCTTGAATACCGCCAGTCCGTCGATGAAGTGCGGCACCGCCGTCTCGAGCATGTCCTGTGCCTTCTCCGGCAGCTTCGCCAGCAGCCCGCGGCACGTCCACCCTTCGCTGAGCTGCAGGTGCGACAGCGGCACGACGGCAATCAGCCCGCCGGCTACCGCTCCCAGCAGCCCCCAAAACACCGCCGTCGGGAAGTTGTGGAGGTCGATCAGCGCCAGCCCGATCAGCCCGAGGATCGCGAACGCGACGCCGTCGAGCAGCGACTCCGTTGCGAAGACTGTCGCCGCGAGCCGGGCGCGGCTCAGCCCGTATCGCTGTGCTGGCACCTGGACGCGGATGACGTCGCCGATACGGGCCGGGACGACATTGTTCGCCAGGTTCGATACGAGTAGCACGCCAAACAGCGGCGCCAGCGGTGGCACAGTCGAGAACTTCGACATCATCAGGCGCCAGCGCTGCGCGACGAGCAACTTCGCCACTCCGAAGAGCGCAAGCGCCGGCACGACGTAGATGTAGTCGGCATCGCGCAAAGCCCGGGCGGCGTGGGGGAGGTTGATGCGCCAGAGCAGGAACCCCAGCAGGGCGACGCTGATGACCGCCCGAAGGATCGTGCGGGGTTTGATTACGTCGCTGCTAGCTACGCGCATCCTCTCGCTACCGTACCATAGTTAGCGCAGAAGCTTTTCGCCCCCGGGCGGGGCCGTTGACCTGGCTATGGATTAGGCGGCGAGGGGACGAAGGCCAGCCGTTTGCGCGTAGCATCATAGACGTTCACAATAGGTGATATAGAGGCCACCCGAAGGATCGGAAGGAGTCAACCCTATATGGTCGTGGCGTCCCGAGTCAACACCGAGCGTGTCTACTACAACTTCGATGGCCAGCTCCCGCCGGTCACTCTGGAGCCCGAGCCCGTCGTCCCGCCGGCCATGCAGGACGGCCTGCCGAAGCTGATCACCGACACGACGCTCCGTGACGGAGCGCAGGACAGCCGCTTCGCCATCTTCCCGCCGGACACGCGGCTTGAGTACTACGACCTGCTTCACCGCCTCGACAACGACGCCGGGGCGGTCTACGCGGTCGAGGCGTTCATCTACCAGAAGCGCGACGTCTGGACGCTGGAGAAACTCCTCGAGCGAGGGTACGAGTGGCCGCGCGTCACCACCTGGACTCGCGCCACGCCCAAGGACATCAAGCTTCTCGTCGATGTCTCGCAGGGAAGGGTGAAGGAGACGGGCATGCTCGCCTCCGCCTCCGATCACCACATCTTCGACAAGCTCGGCTACGCCTCGAAGGAAGAGGCCATCGAGAAGTACCTGCAGCCGATCCGGACGGCCCTCGAAAACAACATTAGCCCCCGCATCCATCTCGAGGACTGCACGCGCGCGGACATCTACGGCTGGGTAATCCCCTTCATGCAGCGCGTACTCGATGAGTCGCGCGGCATCGCGAAGTTCCGCATCTGCGACACCATCGGCTGGGGCAGCCCGGACCCGTACGCGGCTCTGCCGTGGGGCATCCCGCGCCTGTTCACGGTCCTGCGCGAGGAGACCGGCGCGGAGCTGGAGTTCCACGGACACAACGACTTCGGCCTCGCCACGGCGAACTCCATCGCCGCCTGGCGCTACGGAGCGAAGAAGGTGAACGTCGCCTTCGCCGGCCTCGGAGAGCGCACCGGCAACACGTCGCTCGAGCAGATGGTCGCCGCGCTCGTACGCCACTACGGCGACCCGGGCTTCGACCTCACCGCGCTGGAGTCGATGAAGCAGCTCGTCGACTCCGAGGTCACGCCGCTGCCTGACCGCGCCCCAATCATCGGCGAAGTCTTCACAACGACCGCCGGTATCCACCAGGCGGGCGTCGGACGGCAGGAGGACGCGCCCGGCGGCTTGATCTACCTGCCGTTCGCCGCGTCACTCTTCGGACGGAAGGAAGTAGAACTGAGCCGCATCGGCTCCTTATCGGGGGCCGAAGGCATCATCTCCGTCCTGAACCGCGAGCTCGAACGGTCAGGCAAGCCCGAGCGCGTGGGCGGCACGAGCCGCGTCGTGAAGCAGATCTACGACCGCATCCAGGATGAGTACGATGGCCAGTTCGACTCCCAGCATGACCACTGGGTGAACAGCCGCCGCGCCTTCTTCACATCCGAAGACATCCTGGAACTGGCCCGCGAATTCGGTGCGATCTAGTCGGGAGCGATACGGCGGGGTGGGACGCTAGGTGATAACTGGCGGCTGAACCACGACCGCGACTCTACGCCTTCTCCGTGACCTTGTACTCCAGCCGGCGTCCCAGCGCGAGCCGCGTCTGCGCGTCGACCGCCGGCAGGCAGGTGAAGAACAGCGTGATCGGCGCCATCAGCACCCACTGCGCGAACTGCACTGGATAGAGCCACATCTTCCAGCGCGCCGGGCGTGTCGGCCGCATCATCATGTCCAGGATGATCATCATCACGAGCGGGATCATGCACGGCAGCAAGATCCAGTGCGAAGCGGTGATGAACCACGTCGGGATCTCGTGCTGCGCGAATGGGTGCAGACCGAGAAATGCGCCCCAACCGCCGGCTGACATGTTTGCCGCGACGCCGGTGATGAGAAACCACTGCGACGACCAGAGCACGTGATTCTCGGTGAGGCTCCACGTCCGCCGTAGCCTGCGCAGGAACGGGATCTCCGGGTGCCGCACGAACTGCTTGATCGCATACGGGATGTCCGTGCAGCCCCACGCATGCCGCCGCGCCTGCTGGTAGTGCTCCCAGAACGTCCGGAAGTAGCTGTGCGCGCGCACCCCGTCGTTGCCGACCGGTAGCAGGATCGGCTGCACGTCCGGCTCGCCGTTCATCGCGAAGAAGCACTTGAGGAACATGTGCCAATCTTCCGGGACGACATCGACGTCCCAGTAGCCGACGTCGTGGCACATGCGCATGCTCAGGCTGTACGTGGACTGCGGGAACAGCACGGTGTACTTCCGCATCAGCTTCGCCAGGTGGTTGATACCGCCGAGGCTGTTCTGTATCCGAAGCGGCGCCGGCACGTCCCAGACGTTGTTGTAGTAGAAGATGGGCCCTTGCCAGAAAAGCCGGTGCCGCCGCGGGTTGGTCGCGAAGTAGTACGTCAACGCGCTGAAGTAGCGCGGGTGGAACAGCGTGTCGGCATCGCAGCTCGTCACCGTCATCGCATCGATGTCGAATCCCATGTCGTCGCAGAACAGCTTCTTCGCATGACGCGCTGCCCAGGCTTCGTTCGATGACTTGCCCCGCACCTCGCCGGCGATGTCCTTCGGGTGCGTCGTCCCGATCAGCGCCAGGAAGCAATGCCCAAAGTCCTGCTGCAGCGCCTCGAACCGCGCCGGGGCTCCTTCGTCCGCCTCCTCCATCGCCACGACGACGAGCAGCTTCTCGTGCGCCACTTCACTCTCGGCGAGCTTGCCGAGCGTGAGGCTCAGCTTCTCGATGCTCTCCTTGTACGTCGGGATGATGACCATGTGGTGAACGTCGTCCCACGGGATCACGTCGGTGCGCGTGATGAGCTCGGCGTCGTACTGCTTCCGCCAGTCGATTCGCGCCGCCGCCTTCAGTGCGCGGTAGCCCCTGATCGTGTGTATGCCCATGTTGAGCGAGCGCCAGGCCCAGTAGATGTCGAAGCCCAGCAGCATGATCACGAGGGGCACCGGCAGGAGCATCGCACCCCACACCAGGGACGAGATCAGCGCGAAGGCCAGTGCGAACGGCAGCAGTTCGAGCGCGCGCTCAAGGACGCGGCGCGACGGCGCGAGATGAACATGATGCTTGACCGCCGTCGCGACGCCGACGACCGGCTGCGCGATGTCACCGAGGCCGATCGCCGGGCGTGCGGTCGGCTGATTGAGGACCGCCACCCGCGGGTCCGAGCGCCACATCGAGGCGCGCGGCGAGGACATCGGGAACGCCGCAGCGCGCGGCATCCGTCGATATTCCGCCGGGATGGCGAGCATGTCACTCCGCCCCGTCGGCTCCCAGGCGGCTCGGAAGCTGTTCGCTGTCCCTGCGCGCTGCCTCATAGGTTCATCAGCAGATGTCGTGCCTCCGTGCACGGTGGGATCGAGATATGAAAAAAGGTCGTCCATGCGCTGGTCCGACCTTCAAAGCCTGCGAGGTTAGCTGGCGGCTTGGGGGAGAAGGTTCCCCTGGATCACCGGGCGTGACCCTTCAGCCCACTACTTGGTTCCCCCGCTCTGCTCCGCCGTGGCGGACCAGACTCGGCTACCCATATTCGATTGTGCCATCGCGATCTTATGGGGGGCTCCGGCGGGGTGTCAAGAGTTGATGTGAACCCCTTACATAACAGTTTCATGCCGCTCGGAACTCGCCCCGAGCGCCGATCCTTTGCGCGCGCCTGGAGAGCGCAACCCATGTGCCCCTGATCCCTGGTCTGCGAGAGTCTAGGCGCGAGGTCCGACCGACTGCTCGTAGATCTCCGCCTTGTTCGGCGGCAGCGTGCCCGGAAGATGCAGGTAGCTTCGGACCTGGCGCACGCCTTCTACGCGCCGCACCGACTCCACCAGACGTCGCACGTCGCCGGGATGTTCGAGCTGCCCCCGCAGTGTCACGCATCCCTCGTACGCCTCGAGGTTGATCTCGCCGGACTTGATCGTGCCCGAGCGAAGCGCTTCCGACCGCACGCGCGCGACCAGCGTCTCGTCGTCCACCTGCACATGATGACCGTCGTGCAGCACGAAGTCCGCCGTCTCGTGCCGGATGCCGCGCGCCACGCCGCCCAAGAACCGAGCACGCTTCTCGATGCGTCGCGGGATCGTGCGCGTGACGACGTGCCGCATGTGCGAGGCGCGGTCCCGTACCAGCGCCCGCCGTCGCCGGCCGAGTGCGGGATCGGCGTAGTACGCGGCGATTGCCCCCAGCATGGCTGCGAAGATCATGGGCCAGCGGCGTGTGATGCCACGGCGCACGCGCGTCCGGCGCGATGTTACGCCGATCTCCGTCTCATTGACCGTGATCGTCGGCAGCTTCGACGGCAGAGCTGCGACCTTCGAGGCGCCGGCCGCCGATGCGTCGCGCGCGATGACGACGACCGTGCTCGCTGCGCCGGACGCTCGCCGCATCCCGCGCCGCCCAAGGTCGCGCATGTCAGGTCGCGGCAGCCGTTCCGCTGCCGTGCTCGCACCGCGCATCACCGGTTCACCGCCGGAGATCAGCATCTCGCGCGGCAGCTCTCGCAGATGCACGGGACGGCGCCGCCAGTAGCCGCGCATCGGCACGCGCCGGCCGACGATCGGCACGCGGGCGATGATCGCCGCCTGGTCGGGGAAGCGATACGAATTGCGAAGACGAGTGAAGCGGTTCGGCGGCAGGACGATGTCGTGCATCGCGGCCTCCTTCGTGGTTCTTGACGATTCTAGATCGGCCGGTATTACAGAGTCGTTTCATCTGCACGCCTTGAGCCGGAAGATCGCGATGGAGTGACAAACGTCGGGGCATCGCCGTAAGATTGATCGGGCCGCAATACGTCCCTGCTGCACATAAGGAGTCGCCATGAGAAGGGTAGCCGTCGCAGGCGCGGGCATGACGCGCTTCGGCAAGTGGATGGACAAGAGCCTGAAGGACCTCGGCCGGGAAGCCGTCGACGCGGCGATGAAGCAGGCCGGCGTCGACAAGCCCCAGATCGAAGCCGCGATCGTCGGCAACGCGACCGCCGGCCTCATCACCGGCCAGGAGATGATCCGCGGCCAGGTGATCCTACGCGAGATGGGCTTCGGCGACATCCCGATCATCAACACCGAGAACGCCTGCGCCAGCTCCTCGACCGCCTTTCACCTCGCGTGGATGTACGCCGCCTCCGGCATGTACGACGTCGTCCTCGCCCTCGGCGTCGAGAAGCTCTACCACGAAGACAAGCGCCGGTCTTTCCAGGCGATCGGCTCCGCCGTGGATGTCGGCGCGATGCAGGACCTGATCAAGCAGACGGCCGCTCGGGGACGCGACAGAGCTGAAGCCGAAGGCGCGAAGGAGGAGGGCGGAGCGGGCGAGAGCCGCTCGATGTTCATGGACTTCTACGCTGCGGGCGCGCGCGAGCACATGAAGCGCTACGGCACCACGCCGCTACAATTCGCGAAGGTCGCGGTGAAGAGCCATGAAAACGCGTCGCTCAACCCCTACGCTCAGTACCGCGACACGTACAGCGCCGAGGACATCCTCTCCTCCCCGATGGTCGCCGAGCCCCTCACCCGCCTGATGTGCTCGCCGATCGGCGACGGTGCTGCAGCGCTCGTCCTCTGCTCAGAGGCCAAGACGAAGCAGCTTACGACGAAGCCGGTCTGGGTGAGTGCCTCGATCCTCGGATCCGGTAAGGATCGAGCCCCCGGCGAGCCCGGCGTCACCACACGTATGGCGAAGAAGGCCTACGAGATGGCCGGCGTCGGCCCGGAAGACGTGGACGTCATCGAGCTGCACGACGCCTCAGCGCCGGCAGAGCTGATGGAGTACGAAGAGCTCGGCCTGTGCAAGGTCGGCGAGGGCGGCCGCATGATCGACGAGGGTACGACGGCGCTCACCGGGCGCATCCCAGTCAACCCCAGCGGCGGCCTGCTGTCGAAGGGTCACCCAATCGGCGCCACCGGGTGCGCGCAGCTCACGGAGATCTTCTGGCAGCTCCGCGGCGAAGCCGGCGACCGCCAGATCAAGGGCGGCGCAGCGAAGGTCGGCATGACGCAGAACGGCGGCGGTATGATGCGCGGCGAAGCCGCCGCCATGGCGATCCACGTCCTCGAGCGCTGATCGAGCTCGGCAACAGAGTGAACGAACGACAGGAGGCTCGCATGAAGCGGGCCTCCTCTTCGCATTCGCGAGTCAACGCACCCGCTAAGGTGATGCGGTCGGCTCAGTCACCTGTTCCCGCAGGAACGGCACCGTCGCAGCCGCGACGCCCTCCGGATCATCGACGAACGGCCAGTGCCCGCTGCGTTCGAGGACGACCACCTTCGCGCTCGGGAACGCTTCGCGCTGCACCTCCGCGTAACGCACCGGGATATACGGGTCATGCTGGCCCCGCACCACAAGCGCCGGCCGATCGAGCGGCCGCAGCGCCTCCGCTTGTCGCCGCCCGACGCCCGAAGGATCGCTCGTCGCGCGATAAAGCTTCAGCACGGCGCGACGCGTCTTACGGTCGAACTCGTCGAACGCCCGATCGACGTACTCGCGGGGTAGGCCCCGCGGGTTGCCCTGCCGCGCCAGCAACCGAAACGCGGGGCGGGTCGTCGTCGCCATAAACGCTTCGCCAAGTCGCGGCGTGCGCCAAATTCGCGCGAGGTAGTGCCACCGATAACCGAACAGTGCGCCGGTGTTGATCAGCGTCGCAGTCGCGAACTGGTTCGGGTGCGCCACCGCCCACTCGAGGCCCCACGGCCCGCCGAAGTCGTGCAGCACGAGGTGCGCTCGCTGAACACCAACTTGCTCGACGGCACGTGCAAGATGCCGCGCGTACCCCGGCACGGTGTAATCGAAATTCTCCGGCTTGTCCGCCCGCCCGAACCCCGGCATGTCGAACGCGAGCACACGCGCGAATTCTGACACTCGAGACGCCAGGTCCATCCAGTCGCGCGACGATCCGGGATTGCCGTGGACGAAGACCACCGCTTCACTCGCGCCTTCGGGCCCTCCGATCAACAGCGGCGAGCGTACGCCGTCGACGAGGATCTCACTCTCACGGAGCGCGGTCAGATCCACCTCAGCCCCTCGCCTCTACAGCCACGTATCTGCCCACTCCGCGACCTTCGCGCTCGCCTCGCTGAGGATCGGGCTGCCGTGGCCCGGTAGTGCGACGCCGTACTCCAGATCCGCGAGCCGCCGCGCCGATTCCTTCGCCATCTCCATGTCGTGCGATGACATCGCCAGCGGTAGCCGTAACCCGAGCGTATTCATCAGCGCATCGCCCGCGAACAGCACGCTCCGCCGCTGCGAGTACAGCGCGATGTGCCCGGGCGTGTGCCCCGGTGCGTGGATCACGCGCAGGTCGCCGGCATGTTCGATCGTGTCGCCGTTCCGTAGCGTGCGGTCCACCGGCAAGGCGTATTGCTTCGGTGCGAACCGCTCGGCGAACGAGAACGCACCACGCATCGGCATCCATCGCTGGCGCCCATCGACGTACGGCTCATCGTCGGCATGCACGCAGAACGCCGCGCCCGTGCGCTCGATGAGAGCTCCCACGTTTCCGGTGTGATCGTGGTGATAGTGCGTCGCGACGATCGTCCGGAGATCTTCTGGCCGCGCACCGATCTCATCGATCGCCTCGATGATGCGGTCTGCGACTCCGCCCGTGCTCGAGTCGACGAGCGTCAGCGTGCCGGCGTCCTCGAAGATGTACGCGCGTCCGCCGCGCAACCCACGGATCGCGAAGATTCCGGGCGCGACCTCGTAGGCGCGCTGACCGTTCAGCCTTCGGGGTCGCGTCGCCGGAGCGCCGCTAAGAATGCTCACGCGACGCGAGCGCTGTCAGGTCCAGCCGGTGGGGCTTGCCGGTAAGGTCGACGGCCTCGAAGCGGCCCGCCTTCAGTTCATCGATCAGCCCCTCAAGGTCATGGATGTTGCGTTCGAAGTTCGTCGCCACCCGCCCGATGTCGCTGCGCGAGTGCGAATCGGTCCCGGCCGTCCCCGGCATCTCCATATGCTCGCACAGGGCCGCCGAGAACGCGTTCTCCTTCACCGTCCCGCGCCCGTTCAGCTTCTCGAGCGCTACGCAGTGTGCGTACGCGGGGTTGCGCGCGGCCCGCACCAGCGCGTCGTGGTAGTCGCGCTCGTTGTCCACGTACCACGGCATCTGCCGTCGATACGGGTGCGCCGCCACCATTGCGCCGTTCGCGTCCTCGATGTGCCGAGCCAGTTCGCCCGAGCGATGCATCCCGTAGACGTACTTGTGAACGCCGTACACGAGCATGTGCCCGTCGTCGGTATTGATCTCCACTGCCGGCAGCACCACGAAGTTGTGCCGCTTCGCGAGCGCCGCCACGTCCTCGGGATCCCACATGTAGTCGTGCTCGCTCAGGCAGATGCCGTCGAGCCCCGCCTGCTTCGTCCGGTCGATGAGGTCGTCGGCCGACAGGTATGAGTCCCACGAGAGCGGGCGGGTATGCGAATGCAGGTCGATCAGCAAGCGGTGAGTCCTCGGGTATGCAGGGTGTCAGTATAAACGCGCCGAATCTGCACGCTATAGTGCGGGGCGGCGCCGGCATTCGGCGCCCTATCTGTGCCCACGACGGAACATGCTCTACGCCGAAAACGTCGCCAAGTCATTCGGAAGCGTCGATGTCTTGCACGACGTCAGCTTCACCGCGTCCGCCGGCGAGCGCATCGGCCTCGTCGGCGCGAACGGCGCCGGCAAGACGACGGTCCTGCGCCTCCTAGCCGGCGAAGAGCGGCCGGACGAAGGCGTCAGCGGACATCGAGGTGGCGCACTCGGCTACCTGCGCCAGGAGGCCGGCCATGAGCCCGACCGCCAGCTGGTCACCGAGCTGTGGACCGCGTTCCCCGAAGCCCGCGCTATCGAACTGGAGCTCGCCGAAATCGCCGCACGCATCGAGCGCCGCGACGGCGACCTCGACGCCCTGATCGAAGAACAGGGCCGCCTCTTCGAGGCGTTCGAGGGCCTCGATGGCTATCGCATCGAACGCCGAATCGGCCGCGTGCTCGATGGCCTCGGGTTCGCGCCGGAGGATAAGACGAAGCCTTGCGGCGCGTTCAGTGGTGGCTGGCAGATGCGCATCGCGTTGGCGAAGATCCTCGTCCGCCGTCCTGAGCACATCCTGCTCGACGAGCCGACGAACCACCTCGACGCTGCGGCCCGCGAGTGGCTCGCCGACGACCTCGCGAAGCACACCGGCGTGATCATGATCGTCACCCACGACGCAGAGTTCCTCGACCGCGTCGCGACGCGCATCCTCGAGCTGCGCGAAGGCCGAGTCGAGAGCTACACCGGTAACTACAGCGACTACCAACGCCAGAAGGCGGAGCGCCTGCAGTTGCAGGACCGCGCCGCCGCTCGGCAGGAGCGTGAGATCGCGCGCCAGGAGCGCTTCATCGAACGCTTCCGCGCGAAGCCCTCGAAGGCCAGCGCCGTCAAGAGCCGCGAGAAGGCTCTGGCGAAGATCGAGCGCATCGAGCACACGCGCAAGGAATCGGAGGTGCACTTCACGCTCACAGCGCACGGGCGCACCGAGCGCGACGTCCTGCTGCTCGAGCACATCGGCCACGCCTACGGGGACAACGTCGTGCTTGTGGACGTGAACCTGCACGTGGAGCGTGGCCAGAAGATCGCGCTCGTCGGACCGAACGGCAGCGGCAAGAGCACGCTCCTCCGCATCGCCGCCGGCATCATCGAGCCGACGGAAGGGCGCGCCCAGTGGGCGGAGCGTGCGCGATGCCAGTACTACGACCAGCACCAGGATGAAGTGCTCGAGACCGCGAACACCGTCATCGGCGAAGTCCGTACCGTCGCGAAGAGCGAGCCCGACGTCCGTCTGCGCACGGTCCTCGGCCAGTTCCTCTTCCGTGGCGACGACGTCTTCAAGACGATCGGCGTGCTATCCGGCGGCGAGCGCAGCCGCGTCGCGCTGGCGAAGTTCCTGATCGAGCCCTCGAACGTGCTCCTGCTCGACGAGCCGACGAACCACCTCGATCGCCCCACGCGCCGCAAGCTCATCGAGGCGCTGGAGAAGTACGAAGGCACGATCATCTGCGCGAGCCACGACCCCGGCATCCTCGAGCGCATCGCCAGCCGCGTTTACGAGGTGAACGACGGCGGTTGCCGCGAGCTCCTCGAATACCGACGCGACGCGAGCTAAGCGCCCCGCTCTCAGCGCCGCGAGAGAGGGCGGCATCCGGCTTTATGCCCGTATATGTACGACGCTCGAATGACGGAAGGCGCATCACTCTCGGGCCGAAAGCCGCCTGCAACGAAGGATCGAGCGACGCTGTCATCGACCCGTAAGTGGCGGCACATACGAGTCGGGCGGGGCAGCGCCATGCACCTGCACCACGAACGAGGCGCCGGACAACAACATCAGCACAATGAGCGCGACCACCAACAAGAACGTACGCATGTGATTCTCCACGGCTTAGCGTTCAGCGATGCGTCGAGCGTGCGACACATGTCCGCACCGTGCCTGACGCATCGCCGCCGGTTACCCGACGCGCGAGCGACAACTCAACGTCGCACGTTTCCGCCGAGTTCATGCGGAGCGTCTGCCGCGGCGGTCGATCACCGCGCATGCGCTTTATTCGATACGAGTCTGTGATGATCCGCCGTCACTTGCTTGATCCGAAACGTTACGCTGCCTGCTACGATGGCCGATAACAGGTTCTCTTCGGACCACACGGACGCTGGGGGAGCGGACCGAGGGAATTGAACAGATATCGTCTCTCGATCGCTGTCGTACTCGCCGTAGCGCTTGGTGTCGCGGCGCTCTCGGCATGGCGGCTCACCACCGCCGTCGGCGAGCCGAACCAGATGGCCGTCGACACCGACCCCGGGACAGCCGGCATACAACCTGCCCGCACCATCACCGGCACCGCCGCCTTCTTCATGGGCGTCGATATCACTCAGGCGCAGACGGCGTATCAGGGATACCAGCTGGAGTTGACGTACCCCTTCGCGGGACTCACCTTCAACGGGACGGTCAACTACAACAGCAGCGACGGGATGCAGTTGTGCCAGACCCCCGCCGCGAGCAACGACGGCGTCACCGAAACCTTCAACGACGGCTGCTCCAAGTCGAGCGCTGGCCAGATCCAGTTCGTAGGCGAGGTCGAGCAGATCGACTTCACGTGCAAGTCGAACGGGACCTTCACGATACATATGGAGACCGCGACGGAAGACCCGATCTTCGGGACGACGACCATCGCCGCCAACACCACGTTCATCTCGACCGGCACGACGGATGCCACGATCACATGCACAGGGATCGGCGGCGGTGCTACGGCCACACCAACGAGCACGCCTACGCGCACGAACACGCCCGCCGCCGCGACGAGCACGCCGACCCGAACGAATACTCCACTGCCGGCGACGAGCACGCCGACGGCGACGCCCACCCGCACGAACACACCGGCGGCTGCCACGAACACGCCTACGTCCACCCCGACCCGGACGAACACACCCGCCGCAGCCACGAGCACGCCTACGTCCACCGCGACGCGCACGAACACCCCGCTCCCAACAAATACGCCATCGAACACGCCCACGAGGACGAATACGAACACGCCGGTCGCAACGTCGACCAACACGCCAACGCCAACCAATACGACGGTTCCAACATCGACGAACACGCCACCGCCGACGGCGACCCGGACGGCGACCGCCACGGCGACCAACACAGCCGTTCCGACCTCGACCAACACTCCAACGGCGACGAACACGCCGCTCGGAACGTCCACGAACACGCGGACCCCGACTACGACGAACACGCCGGGACCCACCAACACCAACACGCCGGTGCCAACCGCGACGAACACGTCGCCGCCGACCTCCACTAACACCCCGGCGCCGACCGCGACGATTACGCTCACCCCGACCAACACGCCGATTCCGTCGGCGACCAACACCCGCACGCCCACGCCCATACCGACGAACACGCCGATTCCGTCTGCGACGAGCACCCGTACACTGACGCCCACGCCGTCGAACACCTCGATCGCCTCGGCCACGAGCACGCGCACGGCCACTAGGACCGCGACGTCCACGCCGACGCGCACGCCGACCCCGTCGCCCGCGCAGGACTCCGACGGAGACGGCTGCACGAATGCCCAGGAGCAGGGCCCTGACCACCACCTCGGCGGCGACCGCGACCCCTCGAACCCGTGGGACTTCTTCGACGTGCCGCTGCCTACGAAGAAGGACCCTCAGGCGAACGGGTCGAAGAACAAGTCGGTGAGCATCGGTGACGTCCTGGCGGTCGTGTTCTACATCGGCACGTCGCCGAACGGACCGCCGAACGCGAACAACGTCGACTACGACAGCACGAAGGACGGCGACTGGTACGACGCCACGAACAACCGCTTCGGCAGTGACGGGGTCACGAACGCCAGCGATGCGGTCGGCCGTCAGTACGACCGCTCGCCCAGCACGACGCCTGGCAAGCCCTGGCGGTCCGGGCCTCCGAACGGATCGGTCTCGATCCAGGACGCGCTGATCGCGCTGAACCAGATCGGCGACCACTGCTGAGTTCGCGTCGTCCCGACTGCCCGCGGCGGCGTCGGTGACCGGGCGACGCTACCGTCTGCTGTGAACTGCAAACCGCAAACTGTAAACTCCACCCGTGGCCGTACCCGACGAACTCAAGCAGAAGCTCGAACCGTCGCTGATTGGTGCGCGGGGCGTCACCACCCGCGACATGATGGGCACGACGTCATTCGTCGTCCGCGGGCGCATGTTCGCCTTCTGGATGCCCGACGGCATCGTCGTGAAGACGCCGCACGATGGCCACGACGACCTGGTGAGCAAGCTTCACTCAACACCCTTCACCGGCCCCCAGGCCAGCGGCGCCGGCGAATGGACGCGCCTCGCCGTGACCGACGAGAACGTCGATGACGTCCGCAAGGTCATCGACCGAGCGCGCACGGCCGTAGCCGGCGCCGAGAAGCCTGCCCAGCGCCGCAAGAAGAAGCGCTGAATGCGTACGGGGGCCGGGTGGCCTGAGAACCGTAAAGTGAACTGAGAACTCCATGAACGACTTCAACCGCCGCATCGTCGATGAGTTCCGTGCCAACAAGGGCAAGGTCGGCCCGCCCTTCGCCGGAGCGCCGATGGTGCTGCTCACGACGAAGGGCCGCCGCACCGGACAGCCCCACCTCACGCCGCTCGTCCCGCTCGAGGATGATGGCAAGCTCTACGTCTTTGGTTCGATGGGTGGCGCGCCGAAGCACCCGGCGTGGTTCCTCAACCTTCGCGACAATCCGCGCGTGACGGTCGAGCACGGCACCGATTCGTTTGAGGCCGACGCCCGCATCCTCGATTGCGAAGAGCGCGACCGCATCTACGCGAAACAGGCCGAGCGCATGCCAGCGTTCGGCGAGTACCAGAAGAAGACCACGCGAATGATTCCCGCCGTCGAGCTGGTTCCGGCGCGCTAACCCGGCATTCGCAAGCCTGCCATACACTGCGCGCGTGCTGGCAGACCCAGTCGTCCCGCTCGAAAATCCCGCCCCTGCCAGGCGGCGGTCCGGAGAGCAGCGCGCGATCGTTGATCCCGCTGCACCTTCCGCCGTTCCGCTCCGGCCGGTACACATCGCGCTACTCGCCTGCGCCGTCATCGCCGGCACTGCTGCCCTCGCGATACAGGACTGGCTTATAGCCGACGGCTACGTCACCGACGACGCGTACATCTCATTCCGGTACGCCGGCCACCTTGCCGCCGGCATCGGACCAGTCTGGAGCAGCGGTAACTCGGTCGAGGGCTACACGAACTTCGGCTGGATCCTGCTCCTCGCCACCGCGATGAAGCTCGGCGCCGATCCGGTCGTCGCGTCGCGCGCGCTCGGCCTGCTGGCCAGCGTCGGCATCCTCGCGCTCGTGCCGGTGCTCGCGTCGCAGCTCAGACCGGCAGGTTCGCGCGGCTGGTGGTTCGTCACGGTCGGATCGCTCGCCGCGCTGTCGCTCAACACCGGTCTGTCGCTCTGGACGTTCGCTGGATTGGAGACGAGCGCGTTCACGTTGTTTGTCACTGCCGGCGTGACGGCGCATATCTGGGAGGAGCGTACGCAGCGACACGGCGTAGGGTCGGCGCTACTGCTCCTCGTTGCAGCGCTGATCCGGCCGGATGGCGTCGTCGTTGTCGCCGTCGTCGTTGTGGCAAAGGCTCTCAGTCTCATCACACGCGCGCGCTCGCGCGCCGGTGCCGGGGCGTTCGCGATGTGGATGCTCGCGTTCGCGGTCCCCTTCGCCGCCTACTGGCTCTGGCGATGGTCCTACTACGGCGACTTCTTCCCGAACACCTACTACCTCAAGTCCGGCACGACCAGCGCGTTCCTAGAGCGCGGCGCCTGGTACGCCTGGGACTTCTTCCGCGTGTACTGGATCTGGCTGGCGTTCGCGGTCCTCGTGAGCGCGTGGCGCGAACAGGGCAGCGCGCATCGCCCTGCCCTGTTCTGCTCCGTCCTGATCGCGATCTGGTTCGCCTACGTGCTCTGCGGCGGCGGCGACTGGATGCCCTACTTCCGTTTCTTCGTTCCCATCGTCCCGGTGCTCTACGTCGCGACCGCGCACGGCCTCGTCGAGGTAGCAGATCTGCTCAGCGACCGGCTGCGCCGCCCGTCCGGCGCTGCGGCGGCCGCGCTCGCCTTCACCGCGACCGCCGTCCTCGTGTTCTCCGCTGTCCGGCCGTTCGACAGCGCGGTCGCGCAGGACCCGTCATCGGGCTTCGATGTCAATCCGCTGCCGGGCGCCGTTAACGTTCCGGTTCACCGCGCCATCGGCCTCTGGCTGAAGCACAACCTGCCGCGCGACGCGACCGTCGCGCAGATCGCGACCGGCGTTGTCCCCTACTACTCCGATCTTCCGACGCTCGACATGCAGGGCGTGAACGACCATCACGTCGCGCATCTCGACGTGCGGGACTTCGGGAAGGGCACCGCCGGCCACGACAAGCAGGACGGTGCGTACGTCATCCTCTCGCAACCCGCCGTCATCTGGCTCTCGATTGGCCTCGAGTCGGCGCCGCGCCGCACGCCCGACGACTATAAGCCGCCGATCGACGAGCGCCTCGCACCCGTCATCACCGACGTCACGCGCAACCTGTACCTGTGGGTCTTCTATCGCCCCGTCGCAATCGCGTTCCAGGGCGGCTGGCTCAACATCCTCGTCCGCTCGGATGTGACCCTCGGCGACCCGGGCCGGTAGTGCGGCCAGGCGCCCATGCGCACGGAAGTCCCGCCGACGCTGCCTCGCCCCACCGTCGCGCCGCTGCTAGCATCTACCCGATGCACAGGATCATCGCCCGATGAGCGTCCTCGTCAACGCCGGCACCCGCGTCCTCGTCCAGGGCATCACCGGCAAGGAAGGCAGCTTCCAGACCCAGCGCTGCATCGAGTACGGCACGAAGGTCGTCGCCGGCGTCACGCCCGGTCGGGGCGGCGAGACCGCCGAGGGCGTGCCCGTGTTCAACCGCGTCTCGCACGCCGTTCGGGAGACGGGCGCCGAGTGCGCGCTCATCTTCGTCCCGCCGCCCTTCGCCGCTGATGCCATTCTCGAAGCCGCCGATGCGCACATGCCGCTCGTCGTCTGCATCACAGAAGGCATCCCCACGAAAGACATGGTGACGGTGAAGCGGGCCCTCACCGGCACCTCGACGCGTCTTATTGGACCGAACTGTCCCGGTGTCATCACCGCCGGCGAGTGCCGGGTCGGCATCATGCCGGGAAACGTCTTCTCGACGGGCAGCGTCGGCGTGGTGTCGCGAAGCGGCACGCTCGTCTACGAAGCCGTCGATCAGCTCACGCACCGAGGCATCGGCCAGTCCACCTGCATCGGCGTCGGTGGCGACCCGATTATCGGCACGACCCAGCGCGAAGCGCTCGAGCTGTTCAACAGCGACCCTGACACAGCGGCGGTCGTGCTCATCGGCGAGATCGGCGGCAGCGCCGAGCAGGACGCCGCGGACTACATCAAGCGCCACATGCGAAAGCCGGTTGTCGCGTTCATCGCGGGTTCGACGGCGCCCCCCGGACGGCGTATGGGCCATGCCGGCGCGATCATCTCGGGCAACACCGGCACCGCCGCCTCGAAGAAGGCTGCGCTTGCCGATGCCGGCGTGACCATTAGCGAATCACCCGCGGAGATCGGGCTCACCGCCGAGCGCGTCCTCCGGGAACGCGGCCTCCTCTAACATCGGCGCCGTCACGCCGGAGACCGCTGTGCCGAAGTGCCGCCCGCCGGTTCGCTGACGATGCCCGCCGCCGCAGACGCGCTGCTCCTGACCGCCGCCGTTGCGCACGCCACCTGGAACTACCTCGCTAAGGGCACGACCGGCAGCCTCGCGTTCACCTTCGCCTTCACGGCCCTCGCCGAGGTCCTCTACCTCCCGCTCGCGATCGACGCGTACATCTGGACGCGCCAGGACCTCGGCCCCGAAGCGTGGGCGTGGGTCGCCGTCTCCGGCGCCCTCAACCTCTTCTACTTCCTGCTCCTGCTCGAGGGGTATCGCGTCGGAGACCTCTCGCTCGTCTACCCGCTCGCGCGAGGCACCGGGCCCGCGATCGCGGTGGCTGGCGGAATCCTCATCTTTGCAGAGCGTCCGTCGCCGCTCGCGCTGGTCGGCGCAGCGCTGATCATCGTCGGCATCGTCGTGATGACGCTCTCCCCGCACACGCTCTCCCACGCCGACGCCGGGCGTTCGATCGCGTTCGCGCTCGCAACAGGCGCCTGCATCGGTGCATACACCCTGTGGGACAAGAAGGGCGTGAGCATTGTCACGCCGATCCTCTACAACTACGGCCTCGACCTCTCCCGCGCCGTGCTGCTCGCGCCGATCGCCCTCGCGACCGCTTCCAGCCGCGCATCCGTCGCCGCCGTCTTCCGAGAGCAGCGACGCGCGCTCTTTGGCGTCGCCCTGCTCTCGCCCGCCGCGTACATGCTCGTGCTCGCCGCGCTGACCATCGCGCCGGTGAGCTACGTCGCTCCCGGCCGAGAGGTCAGCATCCTCATCGGTGCCCTGCTCGGCGTGCGGCTCCTTGGCGAAGCGGACGCCACCCGCCGTCTCGTCGGCGCCTCGGCGATCGTCGCCGGCGTCTTCGCCCTCGCGCTCGGATAGCGCAAGGTCGAACCCCGCGCTATCTTGATCGCACCTCTCACGCCGCGACGATGCGCACATGACACTCACGCCAGCGGCAACTCAGGATCTCGAGCGAGCGCTCGCTGACATCAGCGGCGCGCGCGCGTCGCTGCTCTCCGTCGTTGCATCGCTCACGCCCGACGACCTCGCCCGCTCACGCCGCGGCGGATGGACCATCGGCCGCGTGCTCGAGCACGTCATCGAATCCGAGCAGATGTACGCGAAGCTCCTCGCGCATCTCTGCGGTCGCACGGCGCCGGACTTATCCGGGCCCGCCGTCGATGACATCGAACAGGTGCAACAGCTCCTTCACCACTCGCGCAATGCCGTCCTCTCCGCAGTTGACGGCGTCGACGAAGACACGCTGTACCGCCTCGCGCGCGTCGGCCACGAGGAGTACAGCGTCCTCAGCGGCCTCGAGAACGTCGCCCTGCACGACCGAGAGCATCGCGACCAGATCGACGACCTCCTCGCCTCTCAACGGGCTCGCTCCGCCGGTTCGCGTGCTTCGGCGCCGGTCACCATCCGCGACGCGGTTGCCGCCGACCTGCCGCGCATCACCGACATCTACAACCACTTCGTCCGCACCTCGCCCGCGACGTTCGATCTCGAGCCGTTCACCGTCGAACAGCGCATGGAATGGTTCAGCCACTACGCCAACACGGGCCCGCACCGCCTGCTCGTCGCCGAGTCAGACGGCGCGATCTGCGCGTACGCCGGCACGAGCCAGTTCCGCACGAAGCCCGCATACGATACGACGGTCGAGGTCACGATCTACTGCGCGCCGGAAGCGACCGGCCGCGGCGTCGGCCCGCAGCTCTACACCGCGCTCTTCGATGCGATCCGCGGCGAAGACCTGCACATCGCCATCGCCGGCATCACCCTCCCGAACGAAGCGTCATGCACACTGCACGAACGTTTCGGATTTCGACGTGTCGGCGTGATGCCGCAGGTCGGCCGCAAGTTCGATCGCTACTGGGACGTCGCGTGGTATCAACGGGAGCTTGGTGTGAAGTTCGCTGGAACCTAGGCTGTCACTCTGTCGCGGCCCCTTCCCCACACAGCAACTCGAACGGAAAGTCCGCCAGCCGTTCGATCACCATCGCCACTCCCTCGACCGGAGCCGCTGCGGTGCTCGTCGCCCGCAGCTGGATCACCCGGCATCCGGCCGCCATCGCCGACCTCAGCCCCGACACGCTGTCCTCCACCACGAGGCACTCGCGCGGCTCGAAGCCCAGCCCGTTCGCCGCGTGTACGTACGGCTCCGGATCCGGCTTCGCTCGCTCGATGTCGTCGCCCGTGACCATCGCATCGAAATCCTGCGGCAGTTCGGCCGACGCGAGGATCGCATCCACCCACCGCCGATACGACGCGGTGCACAGACCGATCGGCACGCCGCGCTGGCGCAACTCGACGATCAGCTCCAGCGCCCCAGGCAGCGGAGGCCGAGGCTCCCGCAGCCGCTCCATCAGTGGCGCTTCGTAGATTTCAACGATCTCCTCCGCCGTGGCCGGCACGCCCTTCATCGCGATGACCTGCGACCACATCGCCGGCGTCTGCATGCCGATGAACCGCTGGTACTCTTCGAGGCTGATGTGCTTGCCGTACCGCGCCAGGACGTCGTTCACCGCCGCGTGAAACGCCGGCTCACTGTCCGTGAGCACGCCGTCCATATCGAGGATGACTGCGCGAAGTTGCGCCGCGGCGTCCGCCACTAGCGCCGGTCCGCGCGCTCGGACGAAGGCGCCTGCGCCGGCGTCCCGACGTGTCGTCCGTTCTCGTCGAACTCCGTGTGTGCCCGGCTTGGCGTCGGCCCCATCTGGCCCTGGTACTTGCTCCGCAGCTGCGCGCTGCCGTATGGACGGTCCACCGGCGTCGACATCCGCACGAAGCTCAGCTGCCCGATCTTCATCCCGAAATACAGCGCGATCGGCATCTTGGCGACGTTCGATAGCTCCAGCGTCAGCCGTCCGGTCCAACCCGGGTCCACGAATCCCGCCGTCGCGTGGATGAGCAGCCCGATCCGCCCTAGCGAGCTCTTGCCTTCGACCTGGGCGAGGATATCGTCCGGCAGCGTCAGGACTTCGAGCGTGCTGCCGAGCACGAACTCGCCCGGGTGGATGAAGAACGGCTGGTCCGGCGCCACGATTACTTCTTCCGTCAGATCGTCCATCGGCTTCCGGATGTCGATATACGGCCGCGCGCTCACCTTGAACACACGAAACGTGTCCGAGAGGTGCACGTCGACACTCGCCGGCTGGATGTCATCGCCATCCAGCGGGTCGACAATCAGCCGCCCGTTCGCGATCTCTTCCTTGATCGTGCGGTCGCTCAGCATTCCAGGATCCCTTCGCTCTGATGCAATTGTAACGGCGCCTGATCGAGGCGCTACGCTCGCGCAATGACTCGTCTGCGTGTAGCTGCTAGGGTTGTGGCATGGTCGCGGAAGGCCAGCCGTCGTTCGAACGCGAGACGCGCGCTGTATTCGAGTGGGTCGGCCTTCTCCGCGATCCCGTGTTCTACGGTTTCGGCGTTCCGCGTGGCGATGGCCGCCTCGTCGCCGTGCTCCCGGGCCTCTTCGCGAACGACCTGTACCTCGAGCCCCTGCGAGGCTGGCTCGCCCGCATCGGCTATCGTCCCGTCCGTTCGACCATCGCCATGAACGCCGGGTGTCCGCAGCGGCGTCGCCTCGAAGCCGAGGCCGAACTGCACCGCCGCATGGAGTGGCGCCCCGGGCCGATCGCGCTGATCGGGCACAGTGCCGGCGGCATCATCGCGCGCGCAATCGCGGGCGACATGCAGGACGACGTCTCGAACCTCATCCTGCTCGGATCGCCTGCCCCCGTGATGGGACAGCGGTGGGACGCCGAGCGCGAGAGCCTCCGATCGCAGCTCTCCAGCACCTCCCGCATGGTCTCCAACGCAGGCGAGCGCGCGCGGAAGCGCCTGGATCCGGATTGCGACATCCCTCGATGCGGGTGCGCGTTCCCGGCGGACGTGTCCCGCCCTTTGTCGCCTAGCACGAGGGTCACGTCGATCTTCAGCCGCGAGGATCTCATCGTGCCGCACTGGGCTTCCCGCCATCACTCCGCAGAGAACATCGAGACCACCGGCACGCACTCCGGCATGGCGTTCAACCCGCGCGTCTACCGCGAGATCGCGAAGGCGCTCGCCGCGCGGGACTGACTCGGCCACATCTGTTCCAGCGATTGCCCGCCGCCCGCCGCGGATCAATGATCCCATCGCCACCCGCATCGTTCGTCCGGAGGTGCCCGCCATGAGTGCTCGCTTCAAAGGCCAGGTCGTCGTCGTCACCGGGGGTGGCCGCGGCATCGGCCGTGCCACCGCGCTCGAATTCGCCGCCGAGGGCGCGACCGTCGTGCTCGCGGGCCGTCGCATGGACGCGCTGCGCACCACCGCCGCCGAGGCCGCTGACGCCGGCGGCAAGGCGATGGTCGTGCGCTGCGACGTCGTCATCGAAGACCAGCTCCAGGCCCTCGTTGACCGCACGATCAAGAAGTACGGCAAGATCGACGTTCTCGTGAACAACGCCGGCGTCGTCACCGGCGGCCGCCTCGACGAGATCGACCCGGACGACGTCCGCCGCATGACCGACGTCAACATCTGGGCGCCGATTCGGCTGACGCAGATGACATTGCCGCACATGCGCGCCGCAGGCCGCGGCACGATCGTCAACATCTCGTCGCTCGCAGGACGGATGGGCGTGCCGTTCTACGCGACCTACTCGTCGAGCAAGTACGCCCTGCGCGGCTTCAGCGAAGCCCTGCGCCGCGAGCTGCGCCCGGATGGAATCCACGTCGTCGCCGTTTTCCCCGGCGGAACCGCGACCGACATGATCGAGAACATCGAGTTCGACCGCTTCGGCCTTGGCGTCGCGACCGCACAGCAGGTCGGGCGCGCCGTCGTCCGAGGGGTCCGCTGGCGCCAGCCGGAGGTCTTCATCGGCATCGGCGAGTCGTTGATGTCGCGGTGGAATGACGTCATGCCCTGGACCGTGGACTACGGCGTGGACGTCGTCCGCGGTCGCATGCAGGAGGCCGTCGGCAACCAGCGCACGACGTAAGTGACGTCAGCCGGCCTGCACCGTAGCCTGGGTTCTCAGGCCGCGCAGAACCATCGCTGGCTGCAGTGAGTAGATCCGACGGAAGAGCAATGGGGCAGAGGCGCCTCGCCTGTGCGCCGACACGCCATGGATGTGGAGCTAGGAGGTCATGCCGACCTCAAGGAGTATGCGCCGCCGGCTGCGGCGCATACTCCACCTCCCCCCGCACATCCCGCCCCTCTTCTACGTCCTCGATGAAGTCGAACACCGCCCGCTTCCACAGCTCCGGCTGATAGTCCGGCGTGGCGTGCGCCGCGCCCCGGATGGTCGCCAGCCTTGAGCTCGCGATCAGTCGATGTTCTCGCTGCGCGCACGGATGCCACATGTCCCACTCGCCGCACGACACAAGCGTCGGCGCTGTGATCCCTGGTGTGCGCGAAGTCAGGTCCGGGCGCTCCCGCAACGCGCGGTTCACGAGCAGGAAGCCACGATCGGTCATCTCCACGAGCTTCCCGGCGTTCTTCGCGTCCTGCTCATCGAGCGATGCCGAGCTCATTGCGGCATGCGGATCCTGCTCGCGCCGGTACCGGTTCTCACGCTCGACGAGTCCCGCCAGCCCGTACTTCTGGACGATCCGCGCCATCTGCTCGAACAGTGGCACAAGCTGTACCTCGGCGTCCGCTGCAGGTCCCTCTCCGGCGCCGTTTCCGGCCGTCGTGTCGCACAGCACCAGTGACCGCACGCGCCATGGAAAATCGCAGGCAAACTGCGCGCTGATCATGCCGCCCATCGACACCCCGGCGATGTGCGCCTGCTCGACGCCCACGACATCGAGCAGACCAGCGAGGTCCGCGGCGAACAGCGGCAGACTGTACGCGTCCTCGTTCTCAGGCACCGTCGTCCGCCCGTGGCCGCGCACGTGGTAGTCGAGCATGCGGAATCGCGAGCGGAATTCGTCGACGATCGGCGGCCAGTTCGGCCCCGCGAACCCGTGCGTCATCGCCAGGAACGGCGCATCCTCTCGCGACGGCGAGGAGACCTCATACCAGATGTCGATCCCGTTGACCTTTGCGAAGGGCATCCCTAGCCCCGCAGGTGGGATTTTTCGCTGGGCCCGCGCTGCACGCTCGACCGCGCGATCGCCGACGGGCGATTCCGTATTGGAGCGCGCCGATGCGGCCGTCGTGGGTTTGGCGGGAACGCCGCGTTGAACGACGCGATGATCAACGTCACCCCCGACGCGCCTAGGACCGCAAAGAACAGCAGCAGCCACGCCACGAACATGCCGCCGTGGATGCCGAGCGCGGAGAACAGCGGCGACCAGAGGACGAGCAGCCCGATGATGAACCAGAGGCTGGTGAAGATGAACGCGAACGCGGCCGTCCGATACGTGACGCTTCGCATCGCGGAGGATCGTACCATACCGCCTCCTTCCTCTTCCGCCCTCCATAATGCGCCCGCATAACGGCGCATGCGCTACCTCGATGATAGAATACCGGCACCTTGAACAGAGATTCACAATCTTCGAGGGCCATCCTCGTGGCGGTCGCGTGGCCGTACGCCAACGGCGAGCTGCACCTCGGCCACATGGCCGGCGCCTACCTCCCTGCGGACATCTTCGCGCGCTATCACCGAATGGCCGGCAACCGCGTGCTGATGGTGTCCGGCAGCGACCAGCACGGCACTGCGGTCACGGTCCGTGCGGACCGCGAGGGCCGATCGCCGCAGGAAGTCGTCGACGAGTTCCATCCACAGTTTTTGCGCTATTGGCAGGCATTGGGCATCTCCTTCGACCTGTTCACCAGCACCGGCACCGAGAACCACACCCAGGTCGTGCACGACGTCTTTCTCACGCTGATGAAGAACGGCTACCTGTACAAGGGCGTCACGCAGCAGTTCTATGACCCGCAGGCGCAGCGCTTCCTCCCCGACCGATACGTCGAGGGCACGTGCCCGCACTGCGGCTACGCGCAGGCGCGCGGCGACCAGTGCGATAACTGCGGCCGCACTCTCGATCCCGAGCAACTGGTCAATCCCCGCAGCCGGATCAGCGGCGCGACGCCCGAGATGCGCGACACCGAGCACTACTTCTTCAAGCTCAGCGCCTTCCAGGAGCCGCTGCTCGAGTGGTTGCGCACGCGCGTCGGATGGCGCAAGCACGTGCTGAACTCCAGCATCGGCTTCATCGAAGAGGGACTGCACGACCGCGCCATCACCCGCGACCTCGAGTGGGGCGTATCCGTTCCTATCGAGGACCTCGGGGCGGGCAAGCGCATCTACGTCTGGATCGAAGCACTGCTCGGCTACCTCTCGGCAGCGAAGGAGTGGGCGCAACTCTCCGGCGACGCCGACGCGTGGCGCGCGTGGTGGGAGGATTCCGAGGCCGGTACGTACTACTTCATCGGCAAGGACAACATCCCGTTCCACACGATCATCTGGCCTGCCATCCTCATGGCATACCGTGGCCTCAATCTTCCGACCGACGTCCCGGCCAACCAGTTCGTGACGTTCAAGGGCCAGAAGGCGTCGAAGAGCCAGGGCGTCGGCGAATCGGTGCTCACGTACCTGCAGCGCTACGAGCCCGACGCGATCCGCTACGGCCTCGCCGCGAATTTGCCCGAGAACGCCGACACCGACCTCACTGAAGCCGAGTTGGTCCGCCGCAACAACGACGAGCTCGTCGCGACCTGGGGTAACCTCGTGAACCGCGTGCTCGCGATGGCCTACCGCACTTTCGAGGGCCGCATACCGAAGCCGGGGGCGATGGACCATCGAGACGAAGAGCTGCTCGAAGGCGCGCGCACCCTCGTCCATCAGAGCGGCCAGCTCATTGAGGCCGTGCACCTCAAGGCCGCCCTTGGCGCAGCCATGGCATACGCGCAGGAAGCGAACGCCTACCTCAACGAGCGAGAGCCGTGGAAGACGGCGCGGACGGATCTCGACCGCACCGCGACGACGCTGTACGTCGCAATCTGCGCCATCAACGCGCTGAAGGTCGCGCTATATCCGTTCTTGCCGTTCTCCAGTCAGCGCATCCACGAGTACCTGGGCTTCGGCGGCGACATCGAGTCGTCCGCATGGACCGCCGACCGGCCGGAGCCCGGCACACCGCTGCGCAAACCGGAAGCGCTCTTCCCTAAGATCGAAACCGCCACTGCCGAAGGAGAGGCACGCCTTTCGGCGTAACGATGCGCCTTGCCGATACCCACAGCCACATTCACGACCGCGAGTTCGACCGCGACCGCGATGAAACGATCGCCCGCGCACGCGCCGCCGGCGTCGAGCGCATCGTCGCCCTCGGCGTGGACCGCGCTAACAGCGAGAAGGCGCTCGCCCTCGCGCGCGCGCACGACGGCATCGTCGTCGCTGCCGCCGGCGTGCACCCGCACGATGCCAAGGCCGCCTCTGACGCTGACCTCGACGCACTCGAAGAGATGGCGCGCGATCCGGTCGTGGTGATGGTCGGCGAAATCGGCCTCGACTTCTACCGCAACCTGTCCCCGCGCGACATGCAGGCCCGCGTGCTCCGCCGCCAGCTCGAGACCGCCGCCCGCGTATCGAAGCCGGTCGCCGTCCATGCGCGCGAGGCGCACGAGGCGATGTTCCCGCTGCTCGAGGAGTGGTCGCGCGAAATGGGCGCTCGTCTTCCTGACGGTCGCCCGCTCGGCGTGATGCACTACTTCAGCGGCGACGCCGCGCTCGCGGCGCGGTACGTCGCGCTCGGTTTCCTCATCTCCGTCCACACGTCGGTCACGCACCCGAAGGCCGAACTGCTTCGCGACGTCGTGCGCGAAATCCCCGTCGGCCGCCTCGTCGTCGAGACCGATGCGCCGTACGGCGCGCCTCAGACTCGTCGCGGCAAGCGCAACGAGCCCGCGTACGTCGCCGCTGCCGCCGCGAAGGTTGCCGAGATCAAGGGCATCTCGATCGAACATGCCGGCGAGGCCACGACCGAGAACGCCCTGCGTCTCCTGGGCCTCGGCGCTCCTGTAGCGTCAGGACGTGCGCCGTGAAGGTCGCCACGATCTACGGTCCGGTCCAGGACGACCTGCGGCTCGTCGAGGACACGCTCGACCGCATCAAGAGCGTGGAGAACTTCCCGATGCTCGGCCGCATGCTGGAGCACGTGCTCGCCGGCGGCGGGAAGCGCATCCGGCCTGCGATCGCCCTGCTCGCCGGCAAGTTCGGCGACTACAATTCCGACCTCCACGTGCCGCTCGCCGCGTCAATCGAGTTGCTGCACACGGCCACGCTCGTCCACGACGACGTCATCGACGCGTCGCCCGCCCGCCGCGGTCGCCCAACATCGAACGCCATCTTCAACAACGCCGCATCGGTGATGCTCGGCGACTTCATGTTTGCGCACTCCGCCGAGCTGATCGCCAGCACCGACAACACCGCGGTCGTCCGTCTCTTCGCGCGCACGATCATGGCCATCGCCGGAGGCGAGCTGCACCAGGACATGAGCGCGTACGAGTACGGCCAGGACACCATGACCTACTTTGGGCGCATCGAAGGGAAGACCGCGTCGCTCTTCGCGACATCCGCCGAGGGCGGTGCGATGGTCGCGCGCTGCTCGGACGACGATCGCGAAGCGCTCCGGACATATGGCCTGAACGTCGGGATGGCGTTCCAGGTTGTGGACGACATCCTCGACTTCACGGGCGACGAGGAGGAGATGGGCAAGCCCATCGGGAGCGACCTCCTGCAGGGCACGCTCACGCTACCGTCGCTGCTGCTGATGGAGCGCAATCCGCGAGATAACCCGATCAAGAAGGCCTTCCGCAACCGGAAGCCGAAGACGCAACTCGTCGCCGAAGCCGTCGCCATGATCCGCAACTCAGACATCCTCAATGAGTCGTACGCCGTCGCCCGTGACTTCCGCGACCGCGCCATCGCGGCACTGGCGCCGCTCAGTCCGGGGGACGCCCGCTCGGCGCTCGAGGACATCGCTCACTACGTCCTCGACCGGCGAGCATAATAATGCGCTGGATCGGAAGGTAGTTGGACGAACGTTCGGCAGTCACGGGTTACGATAGCTGCCTGGTTCATCGCGCCGATCGCCGCGCTGCCCGCGGCGTACCTCTCGTTCACGGTCCTGCCGATGAACCTCATACTCGTGGCGTTCCTCGTCGGTGTCGGCGCAGCCGGAGCGCTTCTTCGGTGGTCTGACTGGATCCTGCTTGCGGTGATCGGTGGATTACCTGTCGGCGTTGCAACGGGAACAGTATTCGCCGTCGGTCCGGACGCCGAAAGCGTCACGGCCGGAGCGTCCGTTGGCGTAACCGTGGCGGCCTTCCTACTGGTCTCGCTGAAACTTGGACAGTTGGTCGGCCACCGCCTGACGAGCCGCGAGAGAACCTGAATAATGAGCGGCTCTCCAACGGACGTGCGATACACTGCCCTCTGTGCCCATCTACGAGTTCGCCTGTCACGACTGCAAGCAGTTCGTCGAGGTCATCACGCGGCGCGTTTCCGATGACTTCGAAGCGCGGTGTCCCCGCTGCGGCGGACGGCATCTCACCCGCATGATCAGCAACTTCTCGTTCCACCTGTCGTTCAAGTCGAAGCTCGACCAGCTCGACCCCAAGTACGACAAGATGATCGATGCGTCGAACCCGGACCTCTCCTTCGATAACCTCGTGAAGAAGTACAAGCTCGACACACCGATGTCGACACCCGAAGAGCGTCGCGCTTTCAAGGAAGCGGGAAGCCAGGGCCTCATCCCGGATGCGTAAACTCGCCGCCACGCTGGCTGCCTGCGCCGCCGGCCTGGCGATCGCCTGCGGCGGCGGCTCTGGCGGCGACTCGAAGACGTCCACGCCCGAGCCAGCGGCGACCACCGCGCCGCCCACCGCCGTGCCGACGCCGCTGGTATCTGGCAGCCACGTCAACTCCATCGGCGTCGGCTACGAGGCCGACATTCCCTCCGGTTGGCACCTTCGCCCGAATGTGATCACGTCGTCCAGCTTCCGCGGCGATGCGTATTTCAAGGATGAACAGAACCCGGCCAATCCTGACCAGCCTCAGACCAACATCGCCATCGGCTGTCAGCCGAAGATGCCCGACACAGGCACGCTCGACGATCAGCTGGCGCTCGAAGTGAAGGGCCTCCAACAGCTGAAGCGCGAGAACATCCGCACCGCTGACCATGCCCCGGTGTCCGGCCTGCCCGCGAAGCAGATCGATTTCGTGTACCGGCTTACTTCGACGCCCCCGACGCCCGTACCGCCAACCCCCGCGGCAGCTCCAGTCAACATCGTCCTCGACCAGCGCCAGATCCTCGTCCTCTCCGAAGGCTGTGTTTGGAAAATTACGCTCTCGACGCCCGTCGGCGCTATCGATTCCGAAGCGACCGTCTTCGAGACGGTCGAGCCTGGTTTGAGAAGCAGCTCGATCGCCCGTTCCTGAATCTACTGAAGGTGCTCTGCGTCCATGCTTGTTTCCACCGGTTGGTCTCCGGTTGGTCTCTTCCTTGTAGCGGATGGTTGACGACTCTGTCAATCGACGACTCGACGAAAACAGGCTGTGCGCGGCGGGGCACCACCGTCTGCGAAATATCTTGGTCGTGAGATCCGCCGAGATCCCGTGGTCCAGTTGGTAAAGCATTTGCTTTGCGATGTGAACCGAACCTTATCGAACCGCACGCGGCCTTCGGAGCGCGCGACTTCCCACTGCGTCGCCACGGAGAAGATCTTCAGGAAGCCGTTCGTTTTGTCGAGATATCAGAGATGGCCATCCAACGCGACGGCTCGCGGCGCCCACGTAACCGAAGGGTGCAAGCGGCTCAGTTCTCGTCGGGTCGATCGCTGTACGTCAAGAAGCGAACGTTCGAGAACGGCGCCAAGCTATTCGCCTACATGCCGAGCTCGGTTGTGCGATCGAAAATCATCAACGAGTTGTTGAATCACTACTCGTCCAATCCGCAGTTCATGACCGAGTTGGAGAGCGTCGGCAAACGGCATCAGCGGGCGGCCGCGCGTTTTCGTCGTATACAGGGAGTCACCACCTGGTCGTTCGAGTCCGTCGACGCGGCGTATCAACGGCTGGCTTCATCTGGCGACAACGCGCTCGCCGCCGCGGCTTCGGCGCTGAAGGAACTCTCCGAGGAATGCGGCCTAAGGGCACGATGGGGACCGGCGGCGCTTCTTGCGTGCATCCTCAAGGCCGCGAATGGCGACAATGATCTGGCGTTCCCAACGTTCTGCTACTCCGAAGTTGCATTGCCGCCGCGGGCGAAGATCAGGATCGCACTCGAGTGGGATCCGATCGCCGATACGGTCCGGGAACTGTGTGCGCTGGTCGAAGCCGAGACGCGGGCGCAAGCGGAGGTCTATCTCAAGAAGCATGTATCCGAGCTGGAGGCGCGTGATTTCATTCCAATCCACGTCGAATGGACGTATAGGCGAGCATGTCTGAAGGAAACTTGGTCGACGATCGGCGCCGGTGTGCACGCAAGCACGGTCGAGTCGGCGGTCAGGAACCTGGCCCGGCGGATCGAATTAGACCTGGCCGAAGGTCGGAATGGACGGCCCCGAAAGCTCCGGAGTTAACGTCGCCTCGAAACCCGTAAATAATGCACACCGAATTGCCTCGTTCATTACGGTGCAACGTCATCCGGCAATGGTGCGGGAGGCGTCAGTACCTGGAGCGAGGACATGGACAAACGCGATCTGCTTACCGTTGGCGAGGCAGCCGAGTACCTTCGTATATCAAGAAGCGCACTGTACCCCTACGTAATGCGAGGCGAACTGCGATCCGTCCGCATTGGACGATCGCGCCGAATACCCACCGCTGCGATCGTCGAGTTCGTCGCCAAGCTCGAAGACGCTGAGTATCGGTCATGAGCCGCAGAAGCACTTCGCTAGCCACCACGCTGGAGGGGGAGATCGTGGCAGCTCAATCACCCAAATCATCGGCACCCGTCCACGAGCTGGATTGCCTCTCGATTGTCATCTCGGCCGAGAACGTCGCGTCGCTCGCGGCTATGTCACTCGACGAGTCCGAATCGGCCATCTCTGGCTACGCCGCAGGCCTCGGTCTCACCGCCGACCAGTGTCACCGAGTTCGCGAAGCCGTCCACCAAGCGCGCGAGATTGAGGGTCGCAGAGCGAGTCCTAAGGAGCATCGACGAGATGACGACGGCTGGAAGCCGACGCACGACGAGTTGGCTAGACGGTGGCTCGGCCGGAGAAGAAGGAACACTATTTTCAGCGCAGCCAGGTGGTACCGCTATACGACTGGTGTGTGGTCGGAGATCGATGCCAAGATAATCGACCGTGAGGTTTGGCTAGTCATGATCGCAGCTAAGCCTCGAGGTTTTCGCCCTACGAAGAGCGCGAAAGCGTCTATCGTCGACTGCATCCAGAGCGAAGTCGCCGTCCCCACGGACATGCTGGATCGCAACCCAGCCCTCATCAACTTGGAGAACGGCACCTTCGACCTCGAATCGATGTCTCTACGATCGCACGACCCCCGGGACTACCTGACGACGCAACTGCCGCTCAGCTACGACCCAAACGCGAAGGCCGAGCGGTGGAACCAGGCACTCGGAGAGTGGCTTGAGCACCAGGACGACGCCATCAGATTCGTGCAGGAGGCGGTCGGATTGTCACTGACGGCCGACATGCGTCAACAGAAGGCCTTCATCCTCACCGGCGAGGGCGAAAACGGTAAGGACACGTTTCTGAACCTGCTTCGCACTCTGGGGGGAAGTGCCTACTACGAGCTCGACTTGACGCAGCTCGCGCAGAAGCAGTGGAGCCTCGCAAACCTTGTCGGGAAACGCGTTGTGGTCTGTGCTGAGGCGATGGGCGACGAGACAGTTGCACATAGCTACGTTAAACGCTTGATCTCAGGCGAAGGTATGGAGGTCCAAGCGAAATATGGTCGCCCCTTCGTCATGCGTCCGCTCGGCAAGATCTGGTGGGCAGTGAACGAGCTTCCGTCCGTCAACGATCCTACCCACGGCTACTGGCGTCGTTGGACCGTGATCCCTTTCAACGTCCGCTTCACCGATCAACCGAAGGGGAATGAGCGTCCGAAGGACCGCGACCTCGGGGCGAAGCTCTTGGCGGAGTTGCCCGGGCTCTTTAACTGGGCGATGGAGGGTTACGCGCGGCTCCAAGTACAGGGCCACTTTACCGAGGTGCCCGCATTCGAGGAGGCGCTGGCCGACTACCGGGAAGCCAATGACATCACGGCGCTGTTCGTCGCGGAGGAATGTGATACGGGCGAGGAGTACGCGGACGAGCCCATGACGCTCTACGAGGCGTACAAACAGTACTGCAACGATCGCGGGACTCGTCCTAAAGGGCTGAGGCGCTTTGGCACCGACCTGAAGCGGCTAGGCTATCAGAGCACGAAGTCGAACGGCCGGCGCCTCTACCGAGGTGTCAAGGTGCGTGTCGCCTTCGCGCTGCCGGTGCCCGTTGGTGTCGAACAGGGTCGATAGGGACGGCACGCGTTATTGTTCCTGCTTCACCACGCGTTATCCGCGAAGTGCGAAGCAGATGGGAAGGGCATAAAGGGAACAACGTCCGCCCAGCGTCCCTTTCGTCCCTCGGTGTGGCATTGTGCGACGCGATGTCCGGCTAGCGGTCGGCGGTCGACGAAATATTCACTGCGGCGTGTGATGCGGCGCTCGCGCCTGAGTAGAGGATGAGGACGCCGTCGCGCATCTCGCCGACGAGCACCGCACCGCGTGAAGGCCATCGTCGATCCTCCTGGCGCTGATACCAGGCCCGTGCGTGAAAGCGGCTCGAGCACCGACGCGAGCAGAACACGCGCTTGACCCCCGGGTTCTTCGATGGCGGCACCGGGACATCGCAGCGCGGTTCCTTACAGATGAGCATGGTCGTGTCCTTCTCTCCTAGACTGCATCTAAGCGATGCGGACTGCTACATGAAGCGGCGTCGGAAGCGGCGCACGGAGCGACCGCTCCCCGCTGCGTCAAGTTCGGCGCATCGGCGTCAAGTTCGCTTCCCGTGCGTCAAGATCGACCGCGTGTGTGTCAACTTCGCCGCAGCACTCCTTGACGACGTCGCGCAGGTGTTGGCGCGCGATGATCGCCGGCTTCGCGGTCGCGTCGCTCGTCCAGGCGCAGGCGCACTTCACGCTGCACTCATCGCCCGTAGAGATCTTGACGACGACCATCTCGTGATCGGGAAGCGGACGCGCCACGGGACGACGCTGATGATCGCGATAGCGGAATCGCACACGCTGCCATGCCGGCATGTCTCGTTCCAGGTGCTCGAGCAGTTCGCCCGCGGACGGGAAGACGTCGCCGCACGCGCATGAACGTCGAAGCGCGTCGGCGATGTCTGGTGCGGCAACTCGCCGCGAGACGAGCTTTCCCGTCCTAGCGAGCTTCGAAGGTGCTAGTTCGAGGGGGTAATGTGCGCGGCGTCGGCGGATTGTACGCTCGAGCCTCGTCGTCGGACGTCGACGGCGGATCGGGAGGCCGAGTTCCTCTGACCAGCCGAGTAAGACGCCTCGACGGCGGAGCCGTCGGAGGTCGCGTGCGCGACGAAATCGCGCGGCTAGATCCGACCCATGCGCACTCGCGTCGGCACGAGAATCCGGTGATCGGGAAAGAGCTGGTGATGCGTACACATTCATTCTAGGGCAGAGACGCGCGTCGCACCGAGAAGGGTGTCAAGAGAGCGTCCTGCAGTCAGCACGCGCTGTAGTCGCCGGCGCTGACGCCGATTCGCGACCGCCACGGCCTATCGGAGTCGACTCAGGGAGATTGTCCGTCGATGTCCAAACGTCGGTGGAGATCATGGACCGGAGAGAAGCACCGGCGCGTCAAGGCGGCCATCCCTCGCCAACTTTTACGACGGCCTCAGGCGCGGCGCGCACGATGTAGCTACCGCCTGCGGCGCTTCGGACTGTTACCTCCTGATACGTGTCGGTTCGCGAGACGATGAAGTCGACGCGGCCGTCCCGCTAAGCACTTGCGAGGAGCTGACGACACCTATCAGGCGGCTGAGGTTGCGGCAAACATGACATCACCTGATCAACGAAGCCAGCCAACCTCATTGGCTGGCTTCGAGGCTCGGCCCGAAACGCTGGCTATGCAGCTCGTCGACGTTGAGCTGTATAGCGGCGCGCGCGAGATACAGATGTGTCTTTACGTCTTCTAAGCGCCTTTGGTGCGACCGAGACCACACACTCGGACGACCACTCCGTAACGTGTCGAGCTCTTCCTCAAGCTGGCGCAGGTCTTCGATGAGTCGTTCAAACTGGTTTAGCCACATCCGGTTGTCCGGGCGCGGTCTACCGTGATCGTCGCCGTCGTAGCCCAACGTGGCTCTCCTGTATCGGTACCCGTGCGCACGGGATCGTTCCGTCCTAGCTCCTCCGTCGCACCTATCTAACCACCGAGCGAGTCTTGTCGGAAAGAGCGTTACGGTTAACACATGGATCTGTTCCGCGAGGCAACCTGTTGCCGGGACGGCCGATGCGTTGTACGCGCGCTTCTCTTCATGCCGAAAATGAACCTGAACTGTTAGCACGGCGTTACGACTGGTTAATCGCCCGTTTACTGCATCGGCATAGCGTTGCCGACGAGCGGATAGACAACCCGCGGATCGCGGGCGTAGCGGGAGATGATGCGTGAGCTCAATACGTGTGTGCACGATCCTTGCGATTTGCTGCTTTGCCATCGCGGTCGCGTCTGGCGCCGCCTCGCTCGCGACCGGCAACGTCGCGTCGGCTGACGGCGCAACCCTCCGCATCGAGCCCCTAACGTCGACCGTAGCAGTTGGATCAACCTTCACCGTCAATATCGTGCAGAACGCTGGCGTCGAAACCTCCGGCACAGGCGCTGACGTCGTCTTCGCACCTGCCGCAATCCATCTTGACTCTGTGCAGGCTGGGACGCCGTATGCGACCGCGAGCCTGCTCGCGGGGGTGGCGCCGCAGACCACCCAGAACGCGATCGACGAATCGAACATGACGGGAGTCCTCAAGAACCTCACCGTGTTCTTCCTTCCCGGCGCTGGCAGCGTGCCCGCCGGCGACCAGGTCGCCCTCACCCTCACGTTCAAGGGCGTATCCGACAGCTCGCCATCGCTCGACCTCGCCAATGGCGAGGTCCTCGATACCACCGGGACATCGCTGACCGTCATGACCACCGGCGGGTCCGTCACTGTAGGCGCGGGCGGCTCCACGCCCACCCCGTCGCCCACTGCCACAGAAACCGGCACCGCGACGGAGACGAGCGTACCCACAGACACGCCGGTGCCGGGTGCCCCAACCGCAACCAGCACTCCGACGCGCACAGCCACGCGCACCG
>CAZAPT010000019.1:0-66590 GCA_964487335.1 uncultured Dehalococcoidia bacterium | reverse complement strand
CTTAAAATCCGCCGGGCGCAAGCCCTTGTGGGTTCGAACCCCACCCCCGGTACCATATACCTGACATACGGAGTTTCCCAGACCGCTCCCGTGCGAGCTTCGGACGGAAGTAATGCGCCGCAAGCGCCACCGACCGCCTCTGTACGGCACGATAGTCGGCGTCACTGTCCTCGCCGCCGCACTGGGGTCGCTCACGGTCAATCGAACGACCTCCGCTGCCGATGTCCAATCAGGCACCGGGATCTCCGTCCAAGTTGCCGTTTCGCCCACGCAGCTCCAGTGCGAGGGTGACTCCGCGAAACTGACCGCGGTCGCCACTAACCCCGACGGCAGTCCGGCGTCGGGGGTAACCGTCGCGGTCTCCATCTGGCCCGCCGGGGGGAAGATCGCCATCCCAGGCGTGGGTGACAGCACCGGTCAGCTAGCAGGCCCGACGAACGGTGCCGGGAAGTTCGAAGCGCGTCTGACCCCTGCGCCCGGCACGAAAAACTTGGCGTACTTCTACGTCACGGTTGCAGGCGCGACGAGCTACATCGGCGGGCCGTTCTACGTGCAGAACGGCGATTACGAGCTCTTGTGTCCGTTCCGCAACACCCGTTATTTCACGATCGACGGCACCGTCTACATCGATGACAACGGCGATGGGGTGTTGCAGCGCGGCGAGCGCGTCGTGCCGCACGTCGCGGTCTCCCTCGAATACCTCGAATATCACGGCACCATACTGCCGCACACGACCTACACCGACAGCGCAGGACGTTTTGAATTCACCGGTCTGTGGCCTGTTGGCGGGACCGAGTGTCCGTGTCCCGAATGGGAGGTCTGCATCGAGCCGGACGCGCTCGTCGTTACCTCCGTGAACGGAGTCCCGCCGGTCTACAAGAACTGCATCGTACTCGACGCCCTCCAGCCCGGCGCGAATACCCTGAGCATCGCCGTCCGCAAGCTGGCGCCAACACCGGGGACGCACTGATGAGGTCCGTGGTGCCGATCGCTCCGCCGCCGTGGAAAATGGGCTCGATAGACAAAGCTTGCACGTGCGAGCCTACGGACTAGTCCCGGTAGGGCGCACTTCTCAGACTCAACGTTGCTTGCATTTCGAGCTGACGGCTTAGAATCCGCCGGGCGCAAGCTCTTGTGGGTTCGAACCCCACCCCCGGTACCAGTCGCTAACCGGCGCGCTGGACCTCCTCCGCGACAATCCGCTGCTTGACCGACTCCGAGTTGTCGATCGTCGTGTGCGTGACCGGCTTTAGGGCGCCGCCCTTGTCGCCGTTCTCGGGGGCCAGCTCGGCGCTCGCGTCCCAGTTCTCGGCGTTCGGCGAGTCGTACGCGCGGCCGGGGGCCGAGGCGTCGGCGCCCTGGTAGATGTTGAACACGTGGACCTGCGTCGGACGTGACTGCGTATCTCCGGTGTAGAGCTCCGGGTGGCGGTCGACATCCACGACGTCGATGATTCGGCTCGCGTACTGACCCTCGATGTGAGACGTCACGACGTCCACGCTGACCGCGCCGTGGCTGTGGCCGAGGAAGATCGCCCGGGCGCACGGATAGCGGTCGAGCAGGACGGTCGCCGCGTGGGTGAGGAAGATCTCCTGATCGCCGTGCACCTGATCCGCGCCGTCCATCAGCGGTCCGGCGATCACGGCCTGGGTCTGGTAGCCGCGGTCCTCGAACGCGCGCTGCAGGCCGTCGATCATGCTGCGGACGCCCGCGGCGTCGCTCTTGTCGTCGAGGTTCACGATGCCGCCGCCGACGCCGAAGAGCAGCAGCGCCGGCTTGCTGCTGGTGCAGTCCACGCCCGCCGGCCGGGTATCCGCCCGGGCGACGAGGAACTCAGGGCCGATGTTCGACGGCTTCGTCACGCAGGTCTCGTGCTCGCGGTCGGGATCGAGCGGGATGTCCAGACCGCGGATAAACGCGGCGTCGGCTTCGTCGTGCTTCCCATTGCCGTCGAAGTCGGGGACCTTCGCCAGATCGGTGGCATCGGCGTCGTTCAGCCGATGGTCGCCGTTGATGTCCATGCATGATTCCCGGACGAGGGTGGCTTGCGGCGCGCGTGACAGACCCGTGACGTTGTCCTCGGCGCAGGCCATCACCAGGCCGAATGCAGTGGCGAGAGCAATGGTTATCACGTACCTCATGCGTTGAGTATCGAGATCGCCGATTGCGCCGGCATTGCACCGCGGCGTCCGCGTGTGCCCTCACGGTGCCATGCGAGTCAATTTCGCGTTATTTCCGACGGGTCGGGATGCCAAATGACCGTCTAGCGCTTCCGTTCGCCGTAGTCGCCGAAGGGTGCATCTCGTTTGCGCACGGCTTCACGAAAACCCTCGCGCATCGCCATGTCGCGCCAGGCGATGCCCTCGGGCGTGTGGCGGGCGATGCCGTCGAACACGGTGCCGATGAGCTGCGAGGTGCGGAGGCCCATGTTCTCGTACGCCTGGTTCACGAGCAGCTTGCTCATGATGAGCTGGTTCAGCGGGATCGTGGCGAGCTTGCGCGCGAGGGCGTCCACTTCGTCACCGAGGCGGTCTGCCGGGACGGCCTTCGACGCTAGGCCGAGGCGCTCAGCTTCGACGCCGGTCAGCGCTTCGCCGGTGAGCATGAGCCGCTTCGCGTGCTCGAGGCCGAGGCGGTAGACCCACATCACGGTCGTCGGCTCTCCCCAGACGCGCGCAGGCGGATAGCCGATCTGCGCGTCCTCGGCCATGACGATGAGGTCGCTGCACAACGCCATATCGGTGCCGCCGCCGACGCACCAACCATGCACCTGCGCGATCACCGGCTTCGGGCTCTCCCACAGCGACATGAAGGCGCGGACGTTCCTCGACATACCGGCGTAGTCGCGGACGGGATCCCACTGGCCGGACATGGCCTTCTGCGATGCGTCCTCGGCCTTCGTGCCCCAGTCGAGGTCATAGCCGGCGCAGAAGGCACGGCCAGCGCCCGAGAGCACGATCACACGCACGGAGGCGTCTTCGTTCGCGGCAGCGACCGCGCCGCGGAGGTCGGATGTGAGCTGGCCGGTGATGGCGTTGAGGCGCTCGGGCCGGTTGAAGACGATGCGGGCGATGCCCGATTCGGTCGAATAGTCGATTGCTTCGAAACTCACGTCGCGCCTCCTCACCAGCGTCCGGCGACGAGCGCCGTTGCGACGTCAATCGCGATGGGCGTCGCCTGCGGCCCCGCTACCTGACATTCGGCTTGTAGCTTCGGGCGATTCCCGATTGCAGCCCTCCGTAACATATCCGTATACTGAGTCATAACTAGCTTCAGTACGCGTCCGCTGCGATTGTCCACTTCGCCAGTCCCGTTGCCCTTCGCGCCGGCCGTCGAGAAGTACACCTCTCACGAAAGGTATCCCGTTGCCCACATTCAGTGAATTCGCGCTCAGGGCTTCGAGCCTGAAGGCGCTCGCCGCGATGGACATAACCATCCCGACGCCGATCCAGGCGGCTTCCATCCCGCCCCTTCTCGAAGGCCGAGACGTCATCGGCCAGGCATTCACCGGTTCCGGTAAGACGCTCGCCTTCGGACTCCCACTCATCGAGCGCATCGACACGCGCAACAAATGGCTCCAGGCCATCGTGCTCGTGCCGACGCGTGAGCTGGCGCAGCAGGTGGGCGGCGTGCTGGAGAAGATCAGCCGAGGCGCCGGCATCCACACGACGCTGATCTACGGCGGCCGGTCTTTCGGTCCGCAGCAGGACGCTATCTACGCCGGGGCGCAGGTCGTCGTCGGCACGCCGGGTCGGATCCTCGACCATTTGAACCGCGGATCGATGCGGCTCGACGGCATCACCTACTTCGTGCTCGACGAAGCGGACGAGATGCTCGACCGCGGCTTCGCGCCGGACGTCGAGCGCATCCTCTCGATGACGGCGCCGGAGCGTCAGACAGCGCTGTTCTCCGCAACGACGCCGTCCTGGGTGCACAAGGTCTCGCAGAAGTACCTGAAGGATCCCGTCGTTATCGAAACCGGGCACGAAGAGCAGCAGGCGCCGGACATCGACCACTTCGTGTATGAAGTGCGGCGCGAGGACAAGTTCGACGTGCTGAAGCGCCTGCTCGACGAACCGACCGAAGGCACAACGCTCGTCTTCGGGCGCACGAAGCACGGCGTGCGGAACCTCGGTGTGAAGCTAGAGCGCATGGGCTACCAGGTCGACGTTCTGCAGGGCAACCTCAGCCAGCAGCAGCGCGATCGCGTGATCTCGCGGTTCCGCGCCGGCAAGACGCCGATCCTGCTGGCGACGAACGTCGCGGCGCGCGGGCTCGACGTGCTGCACATCAGCCGGGTGATCAACTTCGAGCTGCCGGAGACGCACGAGCTGTTCACGCACCGCGTCGGCCGCACCGGCCGCATGGGGCGCTCCGGACGCGCCGTCACGCTCGTGGGTCCGGCGGACCTGCCGAAGTGGCACGAGATCGAGCGCGGTCTCGGGCGCAAGCTCCCGCGCATCGGGACCGATGGGCGCGAAGTGGCGGCGACGCAGACGCGCGCGCCTCGACCCGCGCCTTCGTTCGGAAACGGCCGGCGGCGTCGCGCGCGCGCCGGCGCCTGGGGCTAGGCTGACTGCTGCTCTGGCCGCGCGAACGTGAGATACGGCGCGACGAGCCTGAAGCCCATCTTCTCGTAGACCGGCTGTCCCATCTCGGAGGCTTGGAGGCCTGCCATCACGCAGCCGCTTGCCGCGCCGCGCTCGACGGCATGCCGTGTCATGGCGTTCCCGATCCCGCGGCCGCGGTGCGCCGGCATGGTTGCGACGTTGTACACGCCGCCCACACGATGGGTAAGGAACAGGGCAGAAGTGCCAACCGGCTGTGCGCCCGAGTACCCCACATAATGCTCGACGTCGGGTTGACCCAGGAGCCGCTGCGTAACGAAGTACTGTGCAAGCTCGATCGGCATCTCGAACGAGTCGGCAATGACTGTACGGTGGTCATCCAGCGTGCGGTCGTCGTGGACGCGTTCGATGCGGAGGCCGGACACCTCGCGACCGGAGGTCTGCGGCGGGCAGAGTGCCATGCCAGGGACTGTGTCGGTGTAGCGCAGACCGCAGGCGTTCGCAGCGCCTTCGAACGCCGGGTCGAGCCCTTCGCGCATGCGGAGGATGAATGGAACTCTCCGGTCGTCGAAGAAGGCGACGACGTCGCCGATGACCCTTTCCGCGTCTCTCAGGGGGCGCTGGACGAAGCCAACGTTGAACGAGGCGACGTTCGTCCCTGAGTAGCAGGCGAGAATGCCCCCTTCTCGCGCACCTCGCCGCGTTCGGCGTTCCCCACGAACGTGGTCATGGTGGCGAAATAGTTGGCGTCTGCCCGAGCGATGATGTCGGCTTCGTCCATGCACGTTGTCCCCTGGCAGTCGCCGTACGCGCGATATGGAAAGGTTCAACCGGAAGATTTGAAACTTCTCACCGGTATCTCGTAGGCGAGTCATCATACCGACGGATTGGATGCTGCTCAACCTTCGTGGCGGCGTGATCCGAACCTACACTGTGCGCGAACACATCGACACGGGCGGGAGGCTTCGATGGCGCACACCGGTATTACCGTCTACGGCACGCTCTGGTGCTCCGACTGCAAGCGGACGAAGAAGTTCTTCGGCGAGCAGCGGGTGCACTACGACTTCGTGGACATCGACACCGATCCCGACGGCCTGGCGGCGGTCGAGGCGGCGAACAACGGGAAGCACATCATCCCGGTGCTGAAGTTCGGCGACGGCTCGACGCTCATCGAGCCGACGAACGCCGAGCTGGCGAAGAAGCTCGGCCTGCAGACAGCCGCAAAGAGCCGGTTCTACGATCTGATCGTCGTAGGGAGCGGGCCCGCGGGGCTGACGGCCGCGCTGTACGCCGCGCGCGAAGGGATCGAGACGCTGGTGATCGAGCGCGGGGGCATCGGCGGGCAGGCGGGGGTGACGGAGCGGCTCGACAACTTCCCGGGCTTTCCGGAGGGGATCAGCGGCTCGGATTTCGCGGACCGGCTCCGACAGCAGGCGGAGCGCTTCGGTGTGGAGATCCTGTCGGCGCAGGAAGTGACGGGCGTCGGCATGGACGACGAGTATCGCATCGTTCGCACCGCCGATGGCAACGAGTATCGCGCGTACGCGGTGCTGCTGGCGCTCGGATCGACGTACCGGCGGCTGGACGTGCCGGGCGAGGCGGACTTCATCGGCGCGGGGGTGCACTTCTGCGCGACGTGCGACGGCGCGTTCTATCGCGAGCGCGAGGTCCTGGTTATCGGCGGCGGCAACTCGGCGGGCGAGGAGAGCATCTTCCTCACGAAGTTCGCGAGCAAGGTGACAATCGCGACGCGCGATCCGCAGTTATCCGCGAGCAAGGTCATCGTCGAGAAAGTTGAGGAGAACCCGCAGATCGACGTGATACCGAACGCGGCGCCGGTCGAGTTCCGCGGCGACGGGAAGCTGGCGACGGTCGTGCTGAAGGACACGGCGACTGGTGCATTGAAGGAAGTCCATCCGGCGGGCGTGTTCGTATTCATAGGACTGACGCCGAATACGGGCCTCGTGCAGGGCCAGGTGGAGATGGACGATCGGGGGTTCATCCGCACGGACGTAGCGCTGCAGACGAGCGTGCCGGGGATCTTCGCCGCGGGCGACTGTCGCGCGGGCAGTACGAAACAGGCGGCGTCCGCCTGCGGCGAGGGCGCGGCCGTCGCGCTGGCTATCCGGCGGTACATCCAGCCGCTGGCCGGCGGCATGCCGGACCACGCGATGATGATGGAGACGACGGCGGTCGCGTGACGAAGCGCAACGCACGATCGATCTCTCGTCGCGCGTTCCTTCGCGGATCTGCGACGACTGCCGCCGCTTCGACGGCGATACTGCTCGTGGGTTGTGGCGATTCGAACGCATCGCCAACAGCTACTCCCGAACCGTCATCCACGCCGCCGCCGCGGCCCTCATCGTCTCCGGCGCCAGACGCTCCCCGATGGTCGCGTATCGACGCTCAGGGCGCGCCGTCGCCACGTCGCGATCACAGCCTGACGTACAACAGCGACGACGGGCTGATCTACGTGTTCGGCGGCCGCGTTGGCGACACCTCGAACAACGAGCTGTGGGCGTTCGATCCGCGAGCGTCGGTGTGGCGGCAGCTCGCGACACCGGGCACGGGTCCGGAACCGCGATTCGGGCACAACGCCATCTACGACGCTACGAACAAGCGGCTGGTGATCGCTTTGGGGCAGGGTAACGGCCGCAGCTTCTTCAACGACGTCTGGGCGTTCGACGCCTCGGGATGGAACCAGCTCTCCGCCGGTGCTGGGGACGCCCCGGAGATCCGCTACGGCGCTGGGAGCGCGCACGAGGGTGCTGCGAACCGCTTGCTGATCTCGCACGGCTTCACTGACAACGGCCGCTACGACGACACGTGGGCATTCGATCTCCAGACCGGCTCCTGGACGAAGGCGACGACGTCAGGCGATGTGCCGATCAAGCGGTGCCTCACTCGATGCGTCTGGTCGCCCGCGTTGAACTGGCTCGTGCTGTTCGGCGGGCAGACAGACGGCGATCCGTTCCTCGGGGACTTCTGGCATCTCGATGTTCCGAGTGGGAAGTGGCGGCAGGAGTCCCCTGCGCCACTGCCGGGCCCGCGAAACCTCTACGGCGCGGCGGTCGATGGCGGCCGCTGGTACATCACCAGCGGCAACACACCGAACGGCCCGACGGCGGAGACCTGGGCCTACGATCTCGCGCAGAACGAGTGGTCGTTCGTGGACGTCGGAGCTGCGCCGCCAGAACGCTACAGCGCGGACGCCGCGATCGCGGGCGGGAAGCTGTACATCTTCGGCGGGCACGACGGGAAGAACGAGATCAACGATACGTGGACGCTCGCACTGGCGCCCAGCTAAGCACCCTTACGCAGCAGCAGCGTGCGTGTTGTCCTGCGCCCACGTCAGCTCGCGGCCCATGGCATCGGAGTAGTGGTCGAGGAGGGCATCGACGAAGCCCTGGGCGTCTGCGAAGTCCGCGCTGATGTGCATGTGGACGTCGGGCGTTTCGGGGAGGTCCGGGTCGAAACACATCCGCACCCGGTACTTGCCGATGCGGCGGTACTTCAGCAGCTTGTCGTACGGCCACGTCTGCAGGCCGCCGGGGAGGTAGATGCTCATGCCGGCGTCGTCGAGCAGGACGTTCGAGCGCGACCAGGTGCGCCAGGCGTATGCGGCCGCGCCAACAGCCGCGATCGCGCCGATCCCGTACCAGGTGCTGGCACCCCATCCATCGCTCACCGGCGAGATGGCGAGGAACAGCGCCGGTATCGGCAGCAGCAGCAGCGGGAAGAGCTTGAGCCAGATGAGCAGGCGGAAGCGTTCGGGTTCCATGTGAGGATGATCGGCAGGTTGCCTCTTTCCTCCTTCCTCGGATTCCCCTACTACTGAACCATGACCATGCTCGTATCCGGCGGCACTGGTTTTGTGGGCTCGGCGGCGGTGCGGGAGTTGCTGCGCCGCGGCAAGCGGGTGGCGGTGCTGGGGCGGAGCACATCGAAGATCCGCGAGAAGTTCGGGGCGGACGTCGAGGCGCGGGAGGGGGATGTGCGCGAGCCTCAGACGCTCGTAGCGGCGATGCAGGGCATCGACGTGGTGATCAACGCGGTGCAGTTCCCAAACTCTCCGATCGAGAACCCCCGCAAGGGCTACACGTTCGAAGAGATCGACCTGAAGGGCACGCGCCGCCAAGTCGATGCGGCGAGGGAAGCGGGGGTGCGGCGGTTCGTGTACGTGAGCGGCGTCGGCGCGTCGAAGGACGCCGAGCGGCACTGGTTCCGCTACAAGTGGGAGGCGGAGAAGTACCTGCAGGACAGCGGGGTCGAGTGGGTGGTCGTGCGCCCGACGTGGGTGTACGGCCCGGACGACGTATCGCTGAACCGCTTTCTGGGCTTTGCGAAGACGCTGCGGTTCGTGCCGATGTTCGGCGATGGGAAGCAGCCGATGCAGCCGGTGTTTATCGATGACGTCGGGCGGGTGCTGGCGGATGCGGCGCTGCGACCGGAGTCGGCGGGTAACGCATTCGAGACCGGCGGGCCGGAAGTGATGTCGATGAACGAGGTCGTGAAGACGGCGCTCGACGTCATCGGGAAGAAGCGCCCGCTGCTGCACCAGCCGGCGGCGATCGGGAAGGTGATGGGCGCATTCGCGTCGGCGCTGCCATCGAAGCCGCTGTCGGCGGACGCGATCGACTTCATCACGGCGCCGGCGGTGGCGGACAACACGCGGCTGATGGAGGTGCTGCGGCCGGAGTTGACGCCGCTCCGGGAGGGGTTGGAGAAGTACTTGCTAGCGGGATAGCTCTTCCTGAGCGCGAGAAGCCCGCATCTCGTGAATCACCGGGGGAGCGCGTGCGCTCCGAAAGGTACTCCTGAATTCGGGTCGAAGTGCCGGACGTTCTCCAAGATCGTGGCGTTAACTTGCGCGCTTTGCGCCACGCGTGGAGCCCAAAGCAGCCCGCAATGCGTCGAGGCACTCCCGATCGTCGCGGACCGCACCTGACACGCACTCGAGCAGGGCGCGGGAGGCGTTACGAGCGATCAGGCCGTCCGTCATCGCGGTCTCGATCAGGTCCTGGGTTTCGGCTGCCTCGGCTTCAACCTTGCGTACGATGTCTTCGATTCCGCGCGCCCGCCATTCGTCGTGAAGCACGGATGTCGCGGCGTCAACGACCGGCCCGCCGGGAATGCTCGTGATCTCGCGTGAGCCGGGCACGGTGAGACCGGTCAGGATCGTGTGGAGCAACCACCGGTTAATTGCGCAGCGGGCGAGGACATCCCTATAGGTCCAGTCGCGCATCGGGCTGGTATCCGCCCAGCTGGAAAGCGGGACGTCATTCGCGGTCGCGCAAATGTCGAAGCGCACGCGGAGGAGCTCCGCGGCTAGGTTCTCTATCGATTGAGGTGCGAGCGGTGTGCGCCGGTCCAACGCGCGTCGCCAGAAAGCCACCGGCCTCTCCTTCAGCGCGCGTCGGCCACCACTAGGCAGCGGCGGCCGCCGAATGCCCACTGAATGATGCAAGGAATGCACTAACACATCGCGCGTCGAGCTCAGTTCCCGAGACGCGCTCAAGCTCCACAACCGCTCCGTCGTGGCCCAACGACTCGCGATACGGACGGGTAGACGTGATCGCATCGTAGGTATCGGCGACCGCGATGATCCTGGCGAGGAGCGGAATCTCGTCGCCCCGGAGGCCGTCCGGATAACCCTGTCCGTTGAGCCGCTCATGATGCGCCCGGATGACCGGCGCGATTCTTCGTAGCGCTTCAACCCTGGTCGCGATCTCAAAGCCACGCGATGAATGCTTTTTGATCTCGGCATACTCATCGTTAGTGAGTGACGCCGGCTTCCGCAGGATTGCGTCGGGCACACCGAGCTTGCCGACGTCGTGCATCTGGGCCGCGAGGGCAAGGTCTCGGAGTTGCGTTGGCGAGAGGGACAGCTGCCTGCCTATTGCCATGGAATACCGAGCCACTCGGTCGACGTGCCCGAGGGTCGCGACGTCCTTGGCCTCGATCGCATCGACGAGCTCGACGACGTGCCTATCCTGGCCGCGGTTGAGCTGGGCGAGGGCGTCCCGCATCGAGAGGCCTTCGGCGATTACGCTCAGGGAACGCGCGCGCCGCGCTTCGATCGCCCAACCGAAGAGCAGCACGGCAAAGGCGACTCCGTAGAGCGCGTGGTAGATCCACCAAAGAGCGTATCCCGGCTCTCCCCAGAGCGTGAGCGCGGGCACCTGCGCGAGCAGCGCGAGGCAGGCGACCATCGCGCCCTGCGAAGGCAGCCGCGCGAACTGATACGCCTCGATGTAGCGACGGATGGCGAACGCGTACAGTGCCGTGGAGACCGCTGCGACGACGTACGTGAAGCCCATGTCGTCCGTCGGTACGGTATCGAGCCAGTCGCGCGCCGTCAGGCTGAGTCCGATGAAGATCACAAGGGCGACCGCGGTCCACGAGAAGATCATCATGCCTGCGCGCCGCACGAAGCGTTCGACCGGCGGCGGCAGCGTCGTGACGCTGAGGGCGACAAACACTCCACCGAGGAGCGTGCTGATCCACGGAGACGCGTCAACCGACGAATGGAAGCTGTGGGCGAGGTAGCCGCTCGTCATGAGGCCGTGCACCGAGAACACGCCGGCGATCGTCAGGAAGGAGAGGGCGAGAAAGAGCAAGCGCGTCTCGCGCAGTGTCGGCGCCGACGTGATGAGCACGGCGCAGGCGAGAGCGGCACCCAGCGCGACACCGCTAATGCCCCAGAAGTGGAGCGGATCGTTCGCGTACCAGGGCTCAAGCGAGGGATCGATCTTGAAGACCGCCAGCAACGCGAGCGGGGAGAGAAGCACCGCGGCGCCGGCCCATAACCACACCTTAGAAGCCATGGAGGCCCTCCATAATCGTCTCGTGCAAGTATCGACCGCTATCGATCGTCAGGAGGCTTCCGGAGAGTTCGCCGGGAAAAGTCAGGCACTCCATTACGGGAATGCCCTCACCATGGAACGTGACAGTTCGGGCGCTGGTGGAAGGAGGATGGAGGCAGGACTTCGCATCAGTGATGCTGCCTCAACGCGGATCCTTCGGCTAGAATCCACGAACATCCGCGGGTGACAGACTCAGCGACTGAGAGACTGACCGACTTCCGATGCGCCTCTCCCACCTGTTTGGCAAGACGCTGCGCCAACCGCCCGCCGAGGCGGAGACGCCGAATCACAAGCTAATGCTCCGGGCGGGGCTGGTGCAGCAGCTCGCGGCCGGGGTGTACAGCTACCTGCCCGTCGGGTGGCGTGTGATGCGGAAGATCGAGCAGATCATCCGCGAGGAGATGGACCGCGCGGGCGGGCAGGAAGTGGTGATGCCGGCGGTGCAGCCGGCAGAGCTGTGGGAGCAGTCGGGCCGCAGCGAGACGATGGCCGACGTGCTGTTTCACCTCAAAGACCGTCGGGAACGCGACTTCGTCCTCGGGCCGACGCACGAAGAGGTGGTGGTCGATCTATTCAAGAAGCAGGTCCAGAGCTATCGCGACCTGCCGGTGATGCCGTACCAGATCCAGACGAAGTTTCGCGACGAAGCGCGCCCGCGCGGCGGTCTCATGCGGGTTCGCGAGTTCACGATGAAGGACGCGTACAGCTTCGACGCCGACTGGGATGGGCTCGACGGGAGCTACAACGCCGCGCGCGCTGCGTACGCGCGGATCTTCGAGCGGTGCGGCGTGCCGACGATCCCGGTGCTCGCCGACTCCGGTGCTATCGGCGGGAAGGACAGCGAAGAGTTCATGTACCTCACCGAGGCCGGCGAGGACATCATTCTGCTGTGCCCTAACTGCAACTATGCGGCGAACGAGGAGAAGGCGGACCACAAGAAACAGGAGCTTCCCGCCGAGGACATGCTTCCACTCGAAGAGGTCTCGACGCCCGGGCAGAAGACGATCGACGACCTGGTGGGGTTCCTCGGGGTGCCGCACTACAAGACGCTGAAGGCGGTGTTCTACGAGGCGGCGGGCGAGCCGGTGTTCGTAGCGATCCGCGGCGACCTGGACGTCAACGAAGCGAAGCTGCGGAACGCGCTGCACGTCGTCGATGTGCAGATGCTCGACGATGCGGGCGTGCAAAAGCACGGGCTGGTGGCCGGCTCGGCGTCGCCGGTAGGGCTGAAGGGGGTGAAGATCGTCGCAGACGACTCGGTGCCGAACTCACCGAACCTGGTCGCGGGCGCGAACAAACCGGACGTGCACTACCGCAACGTCAACTACGGGCGCGACTGGACGGCGGAGGTCCTCACGGACATCTCGCTGGCCCGCGAGGGCGGCGGATGCCCCCGATGCGGTCACGCGCTCGAAGGCAAGCGCAGCATGGAGATGGGGCACGTCTTCAAGCTCGGGACGGTGTATACGGAGAAGCTGAACGCGACGTACTCCGACGAGAGCGGCAATCTCCGGCCCGCCGTGATGGGCTGCTACGGCATCGGCGTGGGGCGAGTGTTCGCCGGAGCGATCGAGGCGAACCACGACGAGCGCGGGATCATCTGGCCACCCGAGATCGCGCCGTACCATGTGCATCTCGTCGGCCTGGGATTCGACACGCCGGGCGTGCGCGAGAGCGCGGAGCAGGTGTACCAGGCGCTGCACGACGCCAGCCTCGACGTGCTGTACGACGATCGCGAGGAAGGCTCAGCCGGCGTGAAGTTCAACGACGCCGACCTGCTGGGCATGCCGGTGCGCATTACCGTCAGCCCGCGGAGCATCCAGGCAGGTGGCGCCGAGGTGAAGCGCCGGACGGAGAAGGATGCGCAGATCGTGGCGCTCAACGACGCGCCGACTGCGGCGAAGCGACTCCTGGGGCAAGGATAGCCGTAGCCCCCCGCCGCAACCTGACGCCTCACAGTTCCCAGACGACCGGAAACAACGCGTACGGCTGGTCGAAACCCTTCAGTTCTGCCTGACGCGCGTCGCCGAAGTTGACATCGCCCGCGCTCTCCACGAGATCTTTCAGGAGAGCCGAGACCAGGATCTCGCCGCCGCGAGCTTGCCCGGCGATGCGAGATGCGACGATGACGCTCTTACCGTAGAAGTCATCGCCTTCGCGCACTGGTTCCCCAGCGTGCAGGCCAGCGCGAATCCTGATCGCGCACTCCGGATTCTCGCGGCTGAACGCGGCGAACGCGCGTTGAATGTCGATCGCACAGCTCACGGCGCGGCGAGCGCTCTGGAACGCCACCATGAAGGCGTCGCCGATCGTCTTTACTTCGAAGCCGCCGTGTGCCGCGACGCGCTCTCGCACGATGGCGTTGTGCTCGCGCAGCACGTTCATCCACCGCAGATCGCCGAGCCGCTGCGTCATCTCCGTCGATTTCTCGATGTCGCTGAACAGCAGCGTCACCGTACCGTCAGGAGCGGTTTTGGCGCGGAGGTCCGGCTGCTCGCGCCCGACCGCCGTCGTAATCGCGTCGAGCGACGTCGGCCAGGTACGCCCTTCTTCGACGATTGCCCTATCTGGAACAGAGAAGTGTGCGTTGACCATCAACCACTTCCCGTCACGTTGTACAAAAACGGACGTGTAGCGGAACCGGAAGTCGAGCGCTTCTTCGTCGATGACGACGCGTACGTCGGACTCACCAGTCACCCAAGACACTGAGCCTTCCTGCGATATCGTGTGCCAGCGCGGTGTCACAGCCATCGACTCAGGCTCGCCCATGGTGCGGTCGTTGATAGCCTCGATCTGCGCTTGTCCAATACCGATCTCGTCCGGTCCGGAACCGATGTAGGCGACGTCGTCATCCGGCGCCCAGAACGTCATGTAGGAGCGGGCGTCGAGTTCGGCGTACCCGTTGATGATGCGCTCGCACAGCGCCCAAACTTCGGCCTCGGTCGCGGGATCAGCTTTCATATAACGATCATGCTAGGAGCGAGGGTGAGTGCGCGGCAACGGCGTCGAAGCGCGTGTTCGGGTGCGACCTGCTCTATTCGGGCCAGCGTCGCAGCCGCCTAGGGCACGTTGACGACCGACTCGCAGAGCACCTGGCTGTCGGTGAGCGGCGGGCCGCCGTTGCAGTAGTCGAAGCCGGCGCCGCCGTTCATGAAGTCGCTGCCGGGACCACCGAGGATAAAGTCGTTGCCGCCCTGGCCGAACAACTGATCGTTCCCGAGGCCGCCGATGATCGTGTCGTTGCCGGGGCCGCCGCAGATCACGTCGTCGCCGCCCAGCCCGAAGACGATGTCGTTGCCACCGAGCCCCACGATCACGTCGTTGCCGGCTGTGCCGATGAGGATGTCAGGGCCGTTTGTCCCGACGATCGTCGCCGGTAGCCCGGCGCAGAATTGTGGTGGAGTGACGGTGTTCGTCGGCGTGATGGTAGGCGTCGCGGTGTTGCACTGTGCCCCAGGGAGCGCGGGATTGCACGTCGGCGTCGGCGTCGGGGAGCCGCAGATCACGCCGCTCGAGGGATCGCAAGTCGGCGTCGGGGAAGGCGTATTCGTCGGCGTCTGGGTGCCGCAGTTGCCGGCCGCCGGGTGACATGTTGGCGTTGGGGTCGGCGTGTCGGTGGGGCAGCCGGGGGTGCCGAAGACGCATGTCGGCGTGGGCGTCGGTGTCCCGCACTGCTGCGCCGGGTTCGGAATGCAGGTCGGAGTTTCGGTCGGAGTTGCGGTGTCGGTCGCGGTCGGGGTGGCGGTGCAGAATGCGATCGGGCAAACGGTGGACGTTGCGCTGGGGGTGGCGGTCGTCGTCGGCGTGGGCGGGATGGTGCAGTTCGGTGGGGGGCCGTCGAATTCGAGGCCGCGGTTGTTGCCGTAGTCGGCGACGTAGAGGTTGCAGTCGCTGTCGAACGCCAGGGACCACGGGTCCGCCATGCTGTTCGCATTGAGGCCGATGCTGTTGTTGGTGTTGGATGTGAAGCTGCCGCCCTGTCCGAAGACGACATCGGCGATGGTGTCCGTGCTGAACGGCTGGTTGTACTCGAGGGTGCGCTCGTTGCCGGTCTCGGAGATGAAGACGTTCCCGGCGGTATCGACGGTGACGTCGGTCGTCACCCACAACGCGGTGGCGCTGGGGCCCGCGTTGTTATTGATGAAGTTCGTCGTGAAGTTGTTGAGCTGGCCGAACACCAGGTCCGCGACGAGATCGCACGAGCCGCAGCTTCCCAGCGGGTTGTTGTACTCGAGAACGCGGTTGTTGGCTTCGTCGGCGACGTAGAGATTGTTCGAACTGTCCTTTCCCAAGCCCATCGTGTAGCTGAGGCTGCTGGCGCTGATGCCGCCCGTGTTCTGGGTGTTCGTCGTGAAGTTCGGCTGGCCGATGACCTTGTCGGCGGTGGTATCGCAGCTGCCGCACGAGCCCATCGGGTTATCGAACTCGAGCACGCGCGAGTTCAGGCGGTCGGACACCCACAGGTTGCCCGCGGAGTCGGTCACCAGTCCGGTCGGATATGCGAGGCTGTTGGCGCTGACGCCGCCGTTGTTGAAGATGCCGGTCGTGAAGCTCCCGAGCTGGCCGAAGACTTTGTCGGCGACGGTGTCGCACGTGCCGCAGCTCCCGTTGGGGTCGTCGAACTCCAGGACGCGGCTGTTCTGCTGGTCAGCGATGTAGATATTTCCCGAGGGATCGCCCGTGACTTCGGCGGGGCCGCACATGGTATTGACGTTGATCCCGCCGTTGTTGCAGAAGCCGACGGTGAACACGTTGTACTGCCCGAATACCTTCGTCGCACTGACGTTGTTCAAGGTGTTGGGGTACATCAGCACGCGGCTGTTCTGGTTGTCCGAGATGTACATTCTTCCCGCCGCGTCGACGTAGACACCGTCGGGCACGCACATGCTCGCGGCGCTGATGCCGCCGAAGTTGCAAGCGTTGGAATTGAACGCTCCGTTCTGCCCGTAGACGCGATCGGCGGTAGTGTCGCCGGGCGCGGCGTTGGCAGAATCGCGCGATGCCACGAACACGATGGCGAGTGCGGCACTGCCGCAGATGAGGCCACCGAGAGCCAGCGCGAGGATCTTCTTCATGCTCCCCGGTCCCGGACGTGCGCGGCCCCGCCGCTGGACGAGCATCCAATAAGGCAGCGTCTACGCTCTCACGGAATCCGTTTATTGTCAAGAGCGGTTGACAGGCTCAAGACGCGGTCTGGCGGGCATGTTCTCTGACATATGTGGCACTGCCCTCTTGACACTTCGCCGTTCGACGCAGATGATCGACTCGCTCCGCACACGGACGTGCGCACGGGGGAGCGAACATGCGCCTCGGATCTCGAGCACTGAAGATTGGCGCCGTCGCCGCGGCGCTTTGCGTCGCCGCTGTCGCGTTACCGCGTTCGACGAGCGCGGAGCCGAGCTTCGGCGTCAGCCCGGGCGGGCCTTCGCCATTCCTTCCAGGCGACATCCTCAACCCGGCGCCGGGATCGCCCGCGGTCGGACCGCTTCCAGCGCCGTCGGTTGTGATCCCCGGAACATCGCTCGGGCTCCCGGCCGGGGCAGTGATCGATGACATCTCGTACGGGGACGACGTCTATCCGCCGGCCGGACCGTTCTTCGCCGAGCTGTCCGTCGGGGCGGGATCGATCGGACATCCGGGCGCGCCGATGGTGTCGCCGAACCCGAACGTCACGAACGAGATGTCGCTCGGCGATGGTGCGGTCGCGGCGGACATCTACTCGAGCTTCAACACGTCGCTGACCGGCGGGCCGACGGGCGCGTTCTCGTCGGTGTTCCCGCCCGCGCCGTGCGGACCGATTGGCAGCAATATCCAGACGGCCGACGAGAACGGAATCGCAGCAGGGCCGTTCCCGCCGAACGTCGGACTGGGCCTGCTGCCGGGCGACAACCTGAACAAGCTCGACGCGCAGGATCACACGTTCGTCGACTTCCTGCCGGCCGGAGCGCCAGACGGAAAGCCGGACCGTCCGGTGTTCTTCACCGTCGATCCCGCCACCGCCGCAGCGCTGCCGCCGCTGCCGCCGTTCTTCGGCGGCTTCGGCCCGCAGACGGGCGCCGATGTGCTCGCCTGGGATCCGGCAACGTCGACGCTTTATGACTGGGCGCCGCAGGCGATGCTCGGGATGGCAGGCGTGCCCAATGACATCGACGCGCTGAGCGTGTACTACCCGGGCGGTAGCCCGCCGATCTCCGCCGGTTGGACGGGCGCGCCGGTGACGATCGTGTTCTCGTTCGCGCCAGGCTCGCCGATGAACGCGGGGTTCGGATCGATCTGTTTCGGCGCAGGCTCGGGCACGCCGGGCGACGTCTATTTCGATACGACGCCGTTCGGTCCGCCGCCGGCGCCCGCGATCGACTCCGAGATGATGGGGCTCGACACGGTGCGGTCCGGCGGGCCCGCGAACGACAACCTCGACGCGATCGACCTGGTTCCGGCGACGGGCGGCGACAGTGACGGCGACGGCATCGACGACGCGGTGGACTTCGACCGCGACGATGACGGCGTTGGCAACGGCAGCGACAACTGTCCTGACGTCGCAAACCCGAGCCAATCGAACAACGACGCGGCGGCGACGTTCCCGTGGATCCGCGATGGCGTCGGGCCCGAGGGCGCTTCGTTGGGCGGCGACGCCTGCGACGTGAACAACGACAACAACGGCTGCGACAACGTGACGGAGATGGGAGCGAGCCACGCCCTGGGCGGCCAGCGCGATCCCCTGGACCCGTGGGACTTCGCGGACATGTGGACGCCATCTCTGCCAGCCGCCGGCTCACGGAACGGCGCGATCGCCATCGGGGACGCGATAGCGTCACTGCCGTGGATCGGGACATCGACCGGCGGGCCGCCGAATGGGAGCGGGCGGCAGTACAACATGGACAGCAACGCAAACGGCGTCCCGGACGGTGCCGAGTACGACCGCTCGCCGAGCATGGTCGCGGGCCAGCCATGGCGGAGTGGACCGCCGAATGGCGCGGTGACTATCGCGGACGCGCTGGTTGTTGTTAACTCTATCGGCGACCATTGTTAGGACTCTGAAGGAGGAGGGCAGGATGCCTGCAGCCAAGAAGACCGCAAAGAAGACCACGGCGAAGAAGAGCACCGCGAAGAAGAGCACCGCCAAGAAGACCGCGAAGAAGAAGTAAGGTCCGACTCGTTCCGATTGGTCGCTCGCAACGCGAACGTTGACGGGCGATCCGCGCGCGCCTACACTCGCCGCAGGAGTTGGAGGTGCGCACGACCGCCCGTGCTTCGCACAGCCCCGGGCTGTACGCCGATCTTGACGTGATCCGGCGGTACGCCTGGCTCCCCGCGATCTCGGTAACCGTCGCGATTGTCGTCGCGCTGATCACGGGCGCGTTTACGTCGTCTTCGGACGAGGCGCGCTTTCGTGTGAACGTGCTGGTGGACGCGCTGCCGCCGCTGTTCGGTCCGCCGACACTGCCTTCGCCCTTCGACTACGCGCGCCTCGCCACGAGCGACGACGTCGTAAGCAACGTTGCCGCGCAAGCCGGTGTGCCCGTCGACCAGCTCAAGCCGCGGCTCCATGCAGATGCGCAGGTTTCGCGTCCGGAGATCGACTTCCGCGTGACCGGAGCCAACGCGCGCAGCATTTCGCACGTGTGGCTCGAAGCGTTCGGCGGAGCGGTTGCGTCGCAGAGCGGCGCGCTCGAGCGGAGCGTCACGCAGAACTATCGCGTGCAGCTCGACACGGCCCGCGATGAGCTGCAGCGCGATGCGGCGGCGGCAAAGGGTGCGCCCGACGATCCGGTGGCGCAGCAGGCGTTCGCGGCGGCGCAGGAGAACTATGTCACGGCGGCGAAGCTCGCGCAGTCGTACGAGGTCGTCGCCAATACGATGAAAGCCAACGCCGTCACTGTCACGGCTCCGTACATCCCTTCGAGTGGGACCGGCTCGTTGGCGGGACGGCTGGGCGCCGCGGTGGCGATCGGGCTGCTGGTCGGCGTGCTCGGAGCGCTGGCGCTGAGCTACGCGTCGTCCCGGCGCCCGCCATTGCGAGAGGCGCCAGAGCCGATCGACGCGCGGCCGGCGTTTCGGAGGCGTTCGGAGCGCACGTAGGGAATCGGTCAGCCGCCAGCGTTCAGCCGGCGTGACGGAGCATCATGCGCATTCTCATGATCTGCGCGCTGGATGTGTGGGCGCTCGACGCCGGGAAGGGTGCGCCGACGCTCGAGCGCACACTGCGCGCTTACTCGGACCCGGGGCATTCGATCGATGCGATTGTCCCGGACATCGGCGCGAACCACTTCTACGACCCGTCGAAGCCGGCGAGATCAGTGGAGTCGCGTCCGGCGATCGCGAACGTGCGGTTTCATCCGTTCCCGATGCCGTCGCTGCGCGACCTGCCGATGCCGATGGCGTTACCGGTGGCGGTCGATCGCCTCGACCAGAAGCTTCGCTTCGCGGCCGTATTCCCGTGGATCGCGGCGAAACGCGCGGAGAAGCTGCTGCGCGAGAGCCGCGAGCCGTTCGACCTGATCTACGGCTATGAGGTGCACGGCGTGCTCGCCGCGCGGCTCCTGCGTCGTCGAGGCTTTCGGTTGCCGCTGGTGGCGCGCTTCCAGGGGACAGTGATGCATCCGGCGCTGAGCGATCGGATGTTGTACTTCCGTCGCTACGAAGAGGCGCTGGCGCTGAAGACGCGGGCGGAGCTGTACGTCATGACGGACGACGGCACGCGCGGCGACGAGGTGCTGACGCGGCTCAACCCGCACTCGCGCGGCCGGACGAAGTTCTGGCGCAACGGACTCGACCTGGACCACCTGCACCCGGCATCGGTCGAGGAGCGCGAAGCGGCGCGACGGGATCTTGGCATCGATGGCGGCGCGTTCGTCATGATGACGGCGTCGCGGCTGGCGACGTGGAAACGCGTCGATCAGGCCGTGCGCGCGTTGCCGCGAGTGCGGGCGTGGGCGCCGAACGCGATGCTGCTCGTCGTAGGGGATGGCGAGGAGCGCGCCCGGCTGGAGGCGCTGGCGCGCTCGATCGGCGTGAGCGACGTCGTGCGCTTCGCTGGCGCCGTTCCGCAGCGGGAGGTGGCGAGGTACATGCATGCCGCCGACGTCTTTCTCGCCGTCGCCGACCTCTCTAATGTGGGCAATCCGCTGCTGGAGGCGATGACGTGCGGGATGTGCATCGTGGCGGTGGACGCCGGAGACACCCGGAAGCTGATCGTCGACGACCTGACCGGACGGCTGGTGGACAGTTCGCAACGATCCGGCTTCGTTAAGCCGCTGGAAGAGCGGTTGGCTGATCTGCTCGTGGCGCTCGCGAGCGGCGACGTCATGCGCGCACGCCTGGGTGAGGCCGCGGCGTCGTATGCGCGGGAGCACTTCAGGACATGGGAACAGCGCATGGCGGACGAAGTCGAGGCGGTCAGCGCGCTGGTGCGGATTCCCGCGACCGCCTCGGTCAGCTGAAACCACGAACTTCGGCATCGATACAATCTCCATCGTGAACGACGAGTTTCTGCCAGCGGAGCCGCGCGGCAGCTTCCTCGGGCACGTCAACGTCGTCGCGGTCACATACGCGATCGACGGCATGCTGGCGTTCGCGCAGGGCGCACTCATCGCTCGGGCGCTGGGCGTGGACGGCCGAGGGGTGTACGCGATCTTCGTGGTGTCCGCCGCGTTCGCGCAGGTCGTGCTGGCGCTCGGGATGGGGAATGCGGCGATCTACTACCTGAACAAGCGCGAGCTGCCGGTGCGCGCCGTCGTGTCGGCGGCGCATGTCGCGACGCTGTGGGCGCTCGCGGCGACGGCGATCGTCATCGCCCTGGCGCAGGTCTGGAGCGACGGCGACCTCTTCGGTGGAGGCGTGCCGGACTGGCTGTTCGTCGCGGCGGTGCCCGTGCTGGTGTACAGCACGCTGCTGAAGCTCGTGCTGCAGGCTATGAGCCGGTTCGTCGAGCTAGGCGTGACTATCGTGATGCAGCCGCTGATCATGCTCGTACTAGTGCCCGTTGCCATGGCGACTGACAACGCGACGCCGTCGCGGATTATCGGCTACTGGATCATCGCGCAGGCTGCGTCGGCGGCCGTAGCGCTCGCGTGCATCGGACTCTCGAACTTAGACCTGGCGCAGATCGTGCGACCGCGGTGGCACACGCTTCGGCGGCTCGTGGGCTTCGGGGTGCAGGGCGAAGCCGGTAACGTGCTGCAACTCCTGAACTACCGGCTGGACCAATACCTGGTGCGAGCGTTCGTGAGCCTGGCAGGCGTCGGGATCTACGCAGTGGGCGTCTCGCTGACGGAGGCGATCTGGCTGTTGGCGAACGCCGTTGCGATCGTGCTCGTGCCACGGCTCACTCTCGCGGATGCCGACGAGGCGCGGCGGATGACGCCGATCGCCGCGCGCAACACGATCCTGCTGGCGAGCATCGGCGCGCTCGCGCTCGCAGCGGCGGCGCCGGTGATGGTGCCGCTGGTCTTCGGCGATGCGTACCAGCGTTCGGTCGATGCGCTGTGGCTGCTGCTGCCGGGCACGGTCGCGCTGACAGGCTCGAAAGTGCTGACCGGATACATCTTCAGCCAGGGGCGACCGCTCGTGAACACGGGCATCACGCTGCTCGCGCTCGCGGTGACTGTAGTGGCGGACGTGACACTGATCCCAGCGTTCGGCGTGAACGGCGCGGCGGCGGCGTCGTCGCTGACGTACGTCGCGCACTTCGCGGCGGCGCTGGTGGCGTACCGCGTGATCTCCGGGCAGCGGGCTATCGACGCGATCGTACCGCGAGCGTCGGACGTCCAGCTCTATCGCGATGCGTTGCGCGACATGACGTCAAGGTTCACGCGCCGCCCCCGGGCCATCGAGGCGGACGTCGCGCACTCGACGCGCGGATGACAGACGAGGTCGAACGGGTGGAACCGTCGGAGCGGCTGCGGATCGCGGTCCTCGGCGACTTCGACGGTGTGCATACGCGATCGTGGGTTCGGTGGTTCATCGAGCGCGGGCACGACGTGCACTGCGTGTCGTATTACGCGCCGCGGGAGCCGGTTGAGGGGGCGACGGTGCACGCGTTGCACGGAGATGCTCGGTCGCACAGAGGCACCGCCACGCCCCGGGCGGGCACATCGAGCCGCCAACCCATCCGAGGGCTGGTGCGAATCGCGCATGCGTTGCGGTACCGACGGGCGGGGCTCGGGCGGGTGGTGCGCAAGATCGCGCCGGACGTGTTTCACGCGCACTTCGTGGTGGAGCACGGGTTTTATGGCGCGGTCGCCGGGTTCCATCCTTACGTCGTGACGGCATGGGGATCGGATGTGCTCGTCGAGCCGGATCGCGATCCGGTGTCGAAGCTGATCGCGAAATGGACGCTCCGCCGGGCTGATGCAGCAACGTCGAACAACAGGTACATGGCGGATCAGATGGTTGCGTTGGGAGCGCCGCGTGAGAAGGTGCATGTGATCACGCTCGGCGCGGACCGCTACTTCCTGGACCATCGCGAGCGGTCGGTGAACCTTCGAGCGCCCGAGTCATCACGGCGGTCGTGCGTCATCAGCACGCGCGCGCACGAGCCGCTGTACAACGTGAGCGAGATCATGGATGCGTTCGCGCTCGTCGCCGGGAAGTGTCCGGACCTGAGGCTGGTCGTCGCGCACGGCGGATCGCTGACACCGGAGCTCACGCGACGCGCGAAGACGATCGGCGCACCGATCGACTTCCCGGGGTTCATCGAACGGGAGGCGTTCCGCGCCGCGCTGCACGATGCCGAGGTTTTCGTCTCGGTCCCGTCGTCCGACGGGACGTCGGTTGCGTTGCTGCAAGCGATGGCCGCCGGCTGCTTCCCCATCGTCTCCGACCTGCCGACGCAAAGGGAGTTGATCGACGACGGCGTGAACGGTCTGCCCGTACCGCTGCACGACGTCCTGGCGCTTGCCGGGGCGATCGAGCGGGCGCTCGCCGATCCGGAGTTGCGACGGCGCGCTGCGGATGCGAACCGTGAGCTGGTGGAGACGCGGGGGCTCAATGAGAACGAGATGCGCCGGATGGAGGAGTTGTATCGAGCGGTTAGCGCCGGCGGTCAGCGGTCAGCGGGTGAGTCGATCGGTCTCTGATTGGTTCGGTCTGTCCGTCGCTCAGTTTGTCGCAGCGCTATGATTTTCGCATGACGGCATCGCGGCATATGCGGCGCGCGTTGGAGCTGGCCGATTCGGTGCTCGGGAGTACAAGCCCGAACCCGAGTGTCGGGTGTGTGATCGTGCGGGACGGCGCGGTGGCCGGCGAGGGGGCGACGCAGCCGCCGGGGGAGGCGCATGCCGAGATCATGGCGCTTCGTCGCGCCGGTGAATCGGCGCGTGGGGCGGCGGTGTACGTCACGCTCGAGCCGCACGCGCACCACGGACGGACGCCGCCCTGCACGGATGCGCTGATCGACGCGGGCGTGGCGGCAGTGCACATCGCGATGCTCGACCCGAACGCGGACGTCTCGGGGCGTGGCATAGAGGCGCTGCGGGCGGCGAGGATCGAGGTGACGCTGGGGGACGGCGAGGCGGAGTCGCGTCGCATCCTCGAGGGGTATATCAAGCATCTCGCGACGGGGCTGCCGCTCGTGATCGCGAAGTTCGCGGCGACGCTCGACGGGAAGATCGCGGCAGCGAGCGGTGACTCACGCTGGGTGGCGGGTGATGAGGCACGCGAGCGGGCGCATCAGCTTCGGACGAAGATCGACGCGATCATGTGCGGTGTGAACAACGTGCTGCTCGATGACCCGCAGCTCACGGCGCGTCCCGGCGGTGTGCCGTTAGAGCGGCAGCCGCTGCGCATCGTCGCCGATTCCCGAGGGCGGACGCCGCTCGATGCGCGGGTTCTGGGGGCCGGCGGCAAGACGCTGATCGCCACGACGGATGCTTCACCGAAGGCATGGCGCGCGGCGATCGCAGAGGCCGGGGCCGAGGTGTGCGTGCTGCCGGCAGACGCGTCCGGACGCGTAGAGCTGTGCGGGCTAGCGCGCATTCTTGGCGAGCGCCGCGTGCTGTCGCTGCTGGTCGAGGGCGGCGGGGTGCTGCACGCGAGCTTCTTCGCGGCTGGGCTCGTGGACAAAGTATGGGCCGTCGTCGCGCCCAAGATCGTTGGCGGCTCGCTTTATCCCGCGGTCGCGGGTGAAGGCGCGGCGCACATGAGCGAGGCGCTGGAGTTGCATGAGGTGGAGGTCGAGCGTCTCGGGGATGATGTATTGATCGTCGGGTATGTTCGGAAGTAGCGCGTGCTACACCGGAGCGCCTTCGAACTCCAGCGCCAGCACAGTCGCGTACTCGTCGATCGCGGACTCCGGCACGCGCATGATCACCTCGCCGATGGGATCGGGATTGAACCGTGCGTCGATAAGGCCGGTGCGCGTGTCGAAGTCGAGCGTTTCGCCGGTCGATAGCGCACGCACGGACCGCAGGCGCTTGATGCGCACGCCGCGGACCGACGCCGTCTCGTACGGCCGCATGAGCACGTGCACGTACACGCGGTCGCCCGCGCGCGTCGATGGACCGTAGCACTGCCACGGCTCGAGCCCCGGCGTCGTGCCGACGATGCTCTCGCGGTTGCGGGACATCCACGCTTCGATCGCCGCGAGGCGCTCCCTCGCTTCAGGCTGAAGCGTGCCGTCGCCCATCGGGCCGACGTTGAGCAGGAGATTACCGCCCCGGCCCGCGACTTCGCAGATGGTGTGGATGAGCTGGCGCGGGCTTTTCCAGTGGTCATCGCCGGTGTTGTACCCCCAGCTCTCGTTCATCGTCATGCAGGTCTCCCAGCGCTGCGCCGGCGGTTGCGCGGGGACGAACTGTTCGGGTGTGGCGTAGTCGCCCTGGCCGGGCAGGCGGTCGTTGATGAGGATGTGCGGCTGGAGCGAGCGGATCATCGCGGCCAGCTCTGGCGCCTTCCACATGTCCGCCTTGCGCTCCCATCCACCGTCGAACCAGAGGACGCCGATCTTGCCGTAGCCGGTGAGGAGCTCCCGAACCTGCGCGAACATGAAGTCCGTGAAGCGATCCCACTTCGCCGGGTCGAGCTTCCGCATGGACGCGAAGGGGTCGTACGGCTTGTCGGCGTCCGTGAATGACGGATAGTTGGCGTGATGCCAGTCGATGAGCGAGAAGTAGAGGCCGGCGTGCAGGCCTTCTTCCCGGACAGCGTCCACGAACTCGCGGACGATGTCGCGACCGAACGGCGTGTGCTCGATCGAGTAGTCGGACTGCTTCGTGTGGTACATCGCGAAGCCGTCGTGGTGCTTGGCGGTGATGACGGCGTACTGCATGCCCATCCGCTTCGCCATGCGCGCCAGCTCGCGCGCGTCCCACGCCTTCGGATCGAAGGTGGCGGCTGTGGCGTGGTAGTCCGCGACACCGATGTCGGAGCAGTACGGCAGCGCGAAGTTGCCGCCGACGAGCGGCCACGACACCTCGATCCCGCGCTGGCTGCAGTGCGACCAGTGCACGAACATGCCGAGGCGTGCGGTGTCGAACCATGTGGTGTTGTCCATGCGCGGAAGGATACGCGGGTGCGCTCCATACCGCAGCCTAGTCACTCCGGTGGCAGCGGTCAGCGATCCGCTTCCTCGTGCCCACACGGTAGGCTGCGTCGGAGCAAGAGAGGTACGCGATGACGACTTTGGTGGAACACGCGCGATCGATGATCGATTACACGATCTGGGCAGATGACAAGCTGCTCGCCGCGGCGGACGGCATCGATGACGCGCAGTACGGGCGGATCGCCGATCAGTTGCGGCACATGCTGATGACGCAGCGGTACTGGTACGCGAACTGGACCGGGAAGGAGCCCATCGAGCCGAAGCTCGATTCGCTGGCAAAGGCGCGTGAGGCGTACACCGCATCGCACGAGGCGTTGGGCGCCTTCGGTGCGCGCCTGACCGATGAGAAGTGGCATCGAACCGAGGCGTGGTGGAAGCGGTGGGGCGTGGACAAGACGCTGCCGCTCGGGGAGAGCATCACCCAGATCTTCTTCCACGGCATCCAGCATCGCGCGGAGATCGCGATGCCGCTGTCGTTGTGGGGGCATTCGCCGGGCGACCTGGATTACATCGTGTACCTGGGGATGCCGTGATGGGAGCTGTTAGCCATTAGCTACTAGCTGTTAGCTGACCGCTCTCATTCGGCCGTCTGCTCGGGATGACGCCAAGAACGGGCACCTTCCTGTGTGCCCGCTCTTGGCTTGGCGACCGCATCCTGCGCTGGTCTGCGTATTGATGCGTGCGGCACTAAGCCGCGCGGAAGATGCTCTCCTCTTCGGGTTCGATTTCGATCGTGGTGACGTCGGCCTCAACTGCAGTCACGTCAGCGCTGCGGCGGACCGGCGGCTCTTCGAGCGCGGGGATGTGGCCCCGCGACGCACTGGTCATGACGACGGCCGCGCCGTTGACGATGATCTGCTCGCCTTCGCCGAGCATGCTGCCCTCGGCGTCGAACACCTGCGCGCGGCGCACCGCGAAGAACGTCTGTAGCGTCTCGCGAACCGCCTGCATCGCATCGACGTCCGGCGGCATCGCCACGCTTCCCTGCACCTGGAACGGCGGCGCGAGCAGGAGCATCGGCGTGGCGATCTCAGGCGCGCGGATGGCGCCACGCAGGTCCGGACCTTCGAAGTTCGCGAAGATGATCTCGTCGCGTCGGACGAGCATGGGCGCTTCCAGTTGTAGTGGCGCACCGGAACGGTACAGCGGCCGCACGGCGGCGTCGTGGAGCTCGACGTATCGTGCCATCGACGGGTTGTTGAGACTCTCCAGCACGCGCCCCAGATCCGCCATTCCGGCAGGCCTGCCGGCCGCGACGAACGTCGCAGTGACGATCTCCATCCGGACCTCGGGCAGGCGGCTCTGCAGCGTGTTCATCGCGGCCTCCGCGCGACCATGCGTCGCGTGTGCGCACTATTGCGCTGGGGACGAAGGGGTGGCATCGGGGCAGCACCGCATTTGGGGCGGGGGAACCGCCGATGACGGCGCGCGGCGTACGGGAATTGGCTACGGCTTCAGCGCGTACGTACGGACGACGTCAGCTTCGGGCGGCTCGGAACTGTCGACGCCGGTGAACCACCAGCGCACCAGCTCGATGCGGGAGATGCGCATCGGTACGGAAGGGCGGTCGCGGAGGGGCGGCAGGGCGTCGCGCAGGGCATCGGGCGAGGCGTCGGCGAAGGTGGCAATTGTCGTGTGGGCGAGGAACGTGGACTCCTCGAAGCCGAAGGCATCCGGCCGGGTGGCAGCTTCGAGTGCGTGGCGGATTCCCTTCAGTTTCCCTTCGTCGTCGTGTACTTCCAGGATTAACGCGTCGGGGAAGACGTTCACCGGCCCGACCTGCACGTCCACGGGCTTCATCCCGCGCAGCGCGCGTGCGCCGCGTTCTGCGATCGACCCCACGTCCTGACGCAGGACGTCGTTCGGCCGGTGCGCCTCGATCACCTGGAAGCCGACGCCGAGCACGCTGATGTGCAGCAGCTCTTCGGGCATCGGCGTGACGCCATCGATGCCTTCGAGCGCATCCTGGATATCGAGCACGAGATCGACAGCGGCGGAATCGGTGAGCCGAGCCTGGAACGCGAGGAACTGCGCGCGGCCCTCGGTGAAGCGCTCGCGCTGCTCTTCGAGCGGCACGAGCTCGCCGCCGGCGGTGAACCATTGCCACGCGTCATCGAAGGACGTGAAGATCGGTGGCACTCAGACGATCTCGTGCGGCGCCGAGCCTCCGCCTGCGCGCCCGTCGTCGCTGAGGCGTGGCGTCCGATCGCGCTGGCGCTCCTCGATGCGGCGCATCCGCGCATCGATCATGCTGCGGACGGCGAGCAGCGCGGCCCTCGAGGCGTTGCGGAGCTCATGTGCGGTTTGGCGGAGTTCGTCTTTCATATCGCTATCTCCTCGAGATCCATTTTTCGTTCACGGTGATCTCACCTTTCATCGCGCGGTCTGGTGACTGGGTTAGGACTGGTCGCGCTCGACGTCTCCGCGCTCGGCCCGACGCGCCTGCTCCTCTCGCCGCTGCTCCGCCTCGCCTTCGTCGCCGAGCTGCGCAGCGCCGGTTTCGACATCGCGCTTGATGTCGGCCGGATGCGGAATGCGCGCCTCGAGCCGCTCGCCGAGCACCGCGTAGTAGTTCACGCCGAGGTAGTGCAGCGGCTTCTCGTCCGGATCGCTGAGCATCCAGGTCTCGTCGAACGCGTCCTTCTCCGCCGAAGCGGCCACGACCTTCCCCACGAACAGCGTGTGATCGCCGATGCCATACGCGTCATGCACGCCGCACTCGATCCAGCCGACGCAGCCCTCGAGCAGCGGCGCATCGATCTTTCGCGCGCGAAAGGTCGGCAGGCGCGTGAGCTCCAGCTTGTTGAGCTCGGCGCCGCTGACGCTGCCGAGGTACTGGACGTGGTGCAGCAGCTCGCGCGTCGGAACGTTCAGCGCGAACTCCTCGCTGAACTTGATCATGTCGTGCGTGTGCCTCGCCGGGTGCACCGCCACGCCGATGAGCGGCGGGTCGATGCTGAGCGGCGTAACGAAGACCGCCGGCATGACGTTGTGGTTGCCTCGCCAGGCAGTGGAGACGAGCGTGACCGGGCTGCCGCCGAGGAGGCGCCGGGCGTCGGTCTCCGGAAGGGTGTGGCGCATCGGCAGTCTGTCAGTCGTTCAGTCAGTAGTCGGTCAGAGTCTATAGCTGGCGCGGCCGTGCTGATAGCGGAGCGCTGACAGCCGATAGCTGATGTCCGCCGGTCGTTACTGTGGCGCAATCCTTCGGTGGTTAGGGTGCGGGTGGAGGACAGCATGAGCGATCGAGACAAGAGCACGGCGGGGGATGAGACGCTCGAAGCGACGCAGTGGCAGAGGCGCCGCGAGCACGACGAAATGGACCCGAAGGCGGGCGACGCGAAGCGGCCGGACCACTGGCCGGAGAAGAAGCGCGCGCCGGACGGCGATGCGAAGTTGCGGCGGAGCGAGAAGTCGATTCCCGGGAAGGAGTCGGACCGCAAGCAGGCGACCGACGACGACTATCGGAACCTCACGGGCGGGACAGGCAGCGGCGTTGACCGCGGGCACTCGGGGGTGGACTAGTCAGCCGGTCGGGCGCTGCTCGTCACCGTGGTCTGCGTCGTGGTATTGACGACAGGTCGACGTTCGTGTGCGGACCGTCCGCTGCCACCCTCGTAAGATGATGGGCCATGCCCATCGAAGCATCACGCGAATACTCGAAGCTCCTCGGCGTGCTGACGCCCGACCAGCTCCAGTCGGCGCTCGACCGCTTCGATCTGGGCACGCTGCTCGACGCGCAGCCGGCGCCGGGCGGCCTGTTCGGGCAGAACGTGCTGCTCACCGCCTCGAGTGGCGGATGGGTGCTGCGTGGTTGCCCGTACCCGCGCCAGCTCGAGAAGGAGCGGTACTTCTCGCAGGTCATCTGCGAGTGCAGCAGCGCGCACGCTCCCTGGCCGTACCACATCGAGGAGTCCACCGACCTCTTCGGCTGGAGCTACGCGATGATGCCGCTGCTGCCGGGACTGCACCTGTCGGATCCCGAAATGCAGCGCAGTCTCTCGAAGGGCGACCGAGTCGAACTGGCGCGCGCGATGGGCGCGTACCTGGGGCGGATGCACGAGGCCACGTGGGATACGCCTGGCGTGTACGACTACGACCGCTGCGAGATCGCGCCGCTCAGCGCCCCGTTCGTCGACTGGTTCCCGTCGGAGACGCGGCGCTGGCTCGCAATGTGCCGCGATGCATCGAGCGAGACGACGGATGCTGACGTCGAGTGGATAGAAGGCGTTATCGACCGCGGGCGGGATGCCCTGGCTGTGCCGTTCACGCCGGCCCTCGTCCACACCGATTACAAGGAGGGCAACGTCGTCGCCGAGCGCGCCGACGCGGGCTGGAAGGTCGGCGGCATCTTCGATTCGGCCGAAGCCTATGCCGGCGACGGCGAGTACGACCTCGCACGCTCAGCGTGCACCTACGGCATGGAAGGTCGTGCACTGTTGGCCGCGTTCGTAGGCGGGTACGCAGCGAAGCGCCCGCCCCGTCGCGGGTTCGAAGAGCGGTTCGCGCTGTATCTGCTCCACGACAGGCTGATCATCTGGGAGTACGGTCAGCGGAACAACGTGTGGTTTCAAGCCGGAACGTCGTTCAATGAGTGGGCGCAGCCGTTCGTCGACTTGGCGAAGGTCGCCAGCGATATGTTCCTGTGGGCATAACGGTTTAACGAAGCATCTGCTCTATAATTTCCCCCGCCGGTCTGGTCGGAATTCGCCACTCAGGGCCGGATCCGCGGCACGTCCCGACAACGAAAGGGCTTCGACTCATGGCTGACGGCACCAACGGCATGATGAACGGCGCGATCAACGGCAAGATGCTCAACGTCCGGCTGAACTCCGGCACCATCGAGCCGGAGCAGATCCCGGAAGCGATGTACCGCACGTACCTAGGCGGCTACGGCATCGGCTCGCGGCTGATGTTCGACCGCATACCGGCCGGCGCCGACCCGCTCGGTCCGGAGAACGTACTCGGGTTGTTCCCCGGCCTCCTCACCGGCACCCCGTTCTTCGGCATCCGCTACCAGGCCGTCTCGAAGTCCCCGAAGACCGGTGGCTGGGGCGATGCGAACTGCGGAGGCGATTTCGGCCCATTCCTCAAGAACGCCGGCTGGGACGGGTTGATGCTCTACGAGCGCGCCTCGAAGCCGGTCTACATCTACATCGATGACGACAAGGTCGAGATCAAGGACGCCGCCGACCTGTGGGGCATGCAGGCCATCGACGTCGAGATGAAGCTGAAGGAGCGCCACGGCAAGAAGGCCAGCGTGGCCTGCATCGGCCCGGCCGGCGAGAAGCTCTCGTATATGGCGGGCATTTGCAACGAGCGAGGGCGTCTCGCGGCGCGCAGCGGCCTCGGCGCGGTCATGGGCTCGAAGAACGTGAAGGCGATTGTCGTCAACGCGTCGAAGAACATCATCGGCTCCAGCCCGGAGGTGATGAAGCACGTCCGGCAGTCGCTCGACGAGTTCGCGAAGCCGATCACCAACTTCTTCCGCACGTACGGCACGACCGGCATCACCAACTCCTCGGCGATGTCCGGGGACGCGCCGGTGAAGAACTGGGGCGGCGTCGGCATGGTCGACTTCCAGCAGGCCATGGTGATGAGCGGCGACAACTTCAACCGCCGGATGGATAAGAAGTACGCGTGCTGGCACTGCCCGGTCGCCTGCGGCGGCGAGTCCTACGCCTGGGACGAGCAGGAGAACGAGGCGAAGAAGCGCATCGCGAAGCGCGAGGCGCAGGCGGCGGACCTCCGCGCACAGCTCGAAGCAGCCGCCGACGACGCGAAGCAGCCCATCGAGGCGCAGCTCAAGAAGATCGAGAACGACAACAAGGCCGACGAGGCCATCAAGAACGACCCGAAGTACCCGTACCCGCACCACACGCACCGCGCGGAGTACGAGACGGCGACCGCCTTCGGGACGATGATGCTTTCGAACGACATCAATTCGCTACAGTTCGCGAACCACCTGTGCAACCAGTACGGCCTCGACACGATCGCGGCCGGCAGCACGCTGGCGTTCGCGATGGAGTGCTTCGAGAACGGCCTCATCACGAAGGAAGACACCGACGGCATCGACCTGCGTTGGGGCAACACCGACGCCATCATCGAAGCGCTGCACAAGATCGGCACGAAGGACGGCGCATTCGGCGAGCTGTTCGGCGACGGCGTGAGGCCGGCTTCGCAGAAGATCGGCCCGAAGTCCGTCGAGTTCGCGATGGAGGTCGGCGGCGAAGAGCTGCCGATGCACGACCCGAAGCTGCAGCCGGAGTACTACACGACGTACAAGCTCGACGCGACGCCCGCGCGCCACACGCAGTACGAGGGCGCCGCTCGCCCGAAGTGGGGCTTCACGCCGGCGCCGCAGGACCGCAAAGTCGCGACGGACCGGGGCCAGCACCACAAGGAGCGGGCGGAGTACATGCACGTCGTCAACTCGACCGGCATGTGCCAGTTCATCATGATGTGCGCGCCGAACGACCGGATCCCCGAGTGGATCAACATGGAGACCGGCTGGGACTCCACGCTCGAGGAGCTGACGAGGGCCGGCGAGCGCATCGCGAACATGCGCATGGCGTTCAACGTGCGCGAGGGCGACATCGTGACGAAGCGCCGCATCCCCGGGCGCATCTGGGGTGGCATCGAAGCCGGCCCGCACAAGGACGTCTCGCTCGACACGAAGACGCTCGAGCAGGACTACCTCGCCGCGTGCGACTGGGATCCGGAGACGGCAACGCCGAGCCGCAAGAAGCTGGAATCGCTCGGCCTGAAGGACGTCGCGGAGGCGATCTCCGCGAAGTAATCAGTTCACCGTTTACATTGCACTGCGGGGAGGGTCGCGAAAAGCGACCCTCCCTTGCTGCCTCATGCCGAGCGCTCACTCAGCCTCGTGCGGAGGAGAGCTATCGTTTCGGAAGGAGGTGGCGCATGAAGCGGCTTCTCGTGCTCTCTGTGGCAGCGCTGTTCGTGCTAGGCGTCGTCGTTGCGGTGGTCGCGATTCTCAATGCCCGCGATCCGTACGGCGGACCCATCGAGCCGGCAGCTGAGCACTAACGCCGACGGAGTGGTGATCGACGACAACGCCCGCGCATTCATCGCCGGCCAGCGCGTCGCGCGTCTGGCGACGGTCGATGCGGACGGACGCCCGCACATCGTACCGGCGTGCTTCGCGCTGCACGGCGATACGGCGTACATCGCGATCGATGAGAAGCCGAAGCGCGGCGACTACCGCCAGCTCCGGCGCCTGCAGAACATCGCCGTTAATAAGAATGTTCAGCTCCTGCTCGACGAGTACGACGACCGCGACTGGTCGTCGCTGAAGTACCTCCAGCTCCGCGGCAGGGCGCGCATCATCGAACAGGGCGAGGAGCACGACGCTGCCGTCGAGCTACTCCGCGTCCGCTACGCGCAGTACCGAGACATGGCGCTCGACTCCCGCCCGGTCATCGCTATAGACGTAGAGCGCGTGGTAGCGTGGCGAGCAGCAAAGAGCTGACCGCGGACGGCTATGCAAGTCCACCTCTCCCAGATCACCGTCCCCACTCACGCCATCGGCGAGTTTGTGGAGATCACGCAGCAGATCGATGCCGTCGTGCGCGAGAGCGGCGTCCGCGAGGGCATCGCGCTGGTGCGCAGCCGCCACACGACGGCCGCCGTCACCTGCAACGAGCCCGACACGCGCCTCCACGCCGACATGAAGGACGCAATCTACGCGACGTTCCCGACGGCGCGGCGCTACCGCCACATCGAGGAGGGCGCCGAGAACGCGGTCGCACACATCGCCACGTCGATGCTGTTCGGCGAGTCGACGTGGGTGGCGGTGCGCGGCGGCCGCGTCGACGTCGGCACGTGGCAGCACGTGTATCTCGTCGAGCTGTACGAGCCGCGCCGCCGGTCGGTGGATGTGGCGGTGTTAGGCGAGTAGGAACTCGCTTCTTTGTGCGTCCTCAACGAGACAAGCGCTCTCGCAGCGAACCAACAACCTGTTCGACTTCCGAGTCGGTCGCCTTGAACGCGAGATGTTCTCGCCAATCGAGGTCAAACCGCACGGCGTCGGCCAAAGCTAAGCGAGCATCGCGGCGAGTGTTAAACGAGCCGTCTGGTCTCAATGCCAGCCGCGCTATCTCCTCCAACAGACCGACGGCATGTCCCTCACGAAGCAACTTGCCGGCGTAGATCATCGCCCAACCTTGCGTTCCTCCTCGGTCCCAAGCGACTCCGCGGATGAACGGCACCGCAACGCGCTCGAACGTTTCAGGCGACCATTCTGACAGGAGGTTGAGTGCGACTTCGGCCTCATCCCATTTCTCGGTGCGAGCCAGCAGATCGCACGCTCCCTCGATCGATTCCTCTCTCTGTCCAGCCATATACAGACGGTTGATGAGTCCCGCCTCGCGCCAGCCGAGGGTGTTGGTCCGAATCTCCTCCCGCAACGCGTCGACGTCTTGGTCCGTCGCTGTTCCATCCGCAGCTCTTCTCGAGATTGCGCGCATCTCGCGCGCATGATCCGACGTCCCGCGCACGAAGTCGTCGTCCGCGGCCCAGATTGCCTCGATCGTGTCGCGATCGAACGCACCGAGTTCGCGCAGCTTACTCTCGACGGTTCGCGAGGACAGCCCTCGAATTTCAAGCTCTTGTGGGACCAGCGGTGGCAGCAGCGTGAGCAGGTAGCCGTCTTCGTAGCGGTCTATTTCATAGCTCACTGTGACGCGATCGTAGACGACGCACGTCGAACGAGGCTAGCCGCCGCGGCGTTCAATCAACTGCACCGACACGCCGCTGGTCGCGCTCTTGTTGATCCGCGCGATGCGCGTGCCCGCCCACACGCCGGGCTCCCGCTCCGATACCGGCACGCCCTTCGCGCGGAGGTCCGCGACCGCCGCGTCGAGGTCATCGACGCGCACGGAAATGGAGAACATGCCCTGGCCGCGATCGGCGATCGCGCGGGCGATGCGGTGGTCTTCGGATAGCGGCTGCGCCAGCTCGATGAAGGCGTTGCCCGCCGGCAGGCGCGCCAGCTTCATGTGCGTGCCCTCCGGCGTCACGGACGCCTCCCCGCGCAGGCCCAGCGTACTGGCCCACTTCTCGGCCGTCGCGTCGACGTCGTTCGCGGAGATCACGACGTGGTCGAGCGCCCGAAGGGTGAAGGCGCGGCGGCCCGGCGTGTTGTCGAACGCCTCTCCCTGCGGCAGCCGCGACTCCGGCTCGAACGACTGCGCCGTGTGCTCGATGAGCAGCGTCGCGACGCCGTGCGCACGCGGGCCACGCACCGTCGCGACGAGCGTGCCCGGCTTAATGCCGGGCCGCGGCCCCGAGACGTCGATGCCTGCAGCCGACAGCCGCTCGCACGTCGCCGCAAGATCGCCGACGCCCCACGCGAGACCCCACAGCCGGTCTGGTTTCCCCAGCCCCTCCTCCGTCTGCATCGCCCCGCCGCTGATCTCGATCGTGATGTCGCCCAGCCGGTAGAACAGGATCCGCGTGTTCCGCTCCGGAAACGTGCGGTCGAGCGCCAGCCGCGCGTCGATGATGTCGCTCCACAACCGACGCGTCGCCTCCATGTCCGCCGACAGGACGACGGCGTGGTCGAGCCGCTCGACGAACGTACCCTCCGGCGCAACCGCTTGCGCGGGCGGGAGCGCCTCTGGCGGCGAGCGGTGCTCGATGAAGAAGATGCGCGCGCCGGTGGTCGACTTCGCCGAGACCCGCGCGTTACGCCAGCGGCGCAGCGCGCCGGTCATCTCGTCGACGCCCTCGCCATCGGCGGGGTTGTCCACGTGCAGACCGCGCGACTTGAGTTCCCGTACCGCCGAGTCGATATCGGTCGTGCCGAGTGCCAGCGCATATAGCCCTTCGCCGCGCTCTTCAAGATGGTCGCGGAGCCCCCGCGACCAGTCGTTCCGCTTCCGCGACGTTCCGGACGCCGGCGCCAGCAGCTCCACGTACGTGTTTTCGATGCGGAACAGCGTGTTCGCCGTGCCGTACGTCGGATGCGACCCGCGCCACGACGGCTGCCGCCCGAGCAGCGCGATGTAATCCTCCGTCGCCGATTCGAGATCGCGGACGGCGATGACGGCGTGGTCGAGCGTGTATTCGCTCATGCCGGCGGGGGCGAGGCGTCTTCGCCAGTGGCGTGCTCGTCGTCGAGCGGCGTGCACAGCTCCACGAGCGTGCCGTCCAGCGCCGACGGATGCAGGAAGCAGATCCGGCCGGCGATGCCGATGCGTGGCTGCTGGTCGATCATCTCGACCTGGCGCTCCTTCAGCGAATCGAGGTCGCGCTGCACGTCGTCGACCTGGAAACAGACGTGGTGCAACCCCTCGCCCCGTTTCTCGAGATAGCGCGCGATGCCGGTGTCCGGCACGGTCGGCTCCAGCAGCTCGATCTCGCTGTCGCCGAGCGTAAGCAGCACCGCCTCGACGCCCTGCTCGGTGATGGTCTGCCGCTTGTACACCGGCAGCCCGAGCGTGTCGCGATAGAACCGCAGCGACGCCTCGATGTCGCGCACGACGACGCCGACATGGTGCACCTTCGTGATCATGTGAGCCGATCTTATCGAAGGAGCGAGTGTGGCGGGAGTCCGATTAGCTATCCCCACCGCCAGCGCGGCCGCTCGCCACGTCGCAAGCAGAGGACGATTAACGCCGCGGTGAGTACGAACGTGACCGGCAGACCGATTCCAAAGGCGATCGCCGCACTCGTCGTCACAAAGGCGAGCACAAGCCACGTCAGCGTATTGACGGCGACGAACGCCGTGACCGCCAGCCAGCCCTGCCACGTCTGCGGCGTCCAGCCATAGCCGTAGCGGCGGGCGCGGAACCAGGGCCGCTCGACTGACTTCGGCGTGGTGCTCACCACGTCATCGTATTGGGAGCCGAACCGGCACGTGATGCGAGAGTGCCGGTTCGGAGTCGGAATTGCCTCGCGAAACTCCTACGCTACGTGGGTGCATGATGGCGCCTCGTTCACGGGCCACGATGAGCCAGCCGATAATCCAGACATGGGCACGACTCGCGGCCTAACATGCCTGCTCACCATCCACGGCGTCGGCTTCCAGCAATTCCCGCGCGATGGCCGCCCCGGATACGCCGACGACCTGCACCGGCGCCTGCACGCTCAGCTCGGCACTCTGCTCAGCGACGACCCGCAGCGGGCGGCCGAGCGCGCCGCATCCGGAGACGCCGGCGCGATCTACGTCTCGAGCCACTGGCCGCCGGACAGCGACGCCACGGAGCCTGCGCTCAAGCGCCTTGGCGTGCGCGACCCCATGGACCCGTCGCGGATCCTGACATCCGGCGATGACTGCGACGCGGCGCTCGGCGACGGCAAGGGCCGCGTCGCGCACGTCGCGCTCGTGTACTCGCACCTCATCGACAAGGGGATCGACTGGAAGTCGCTCTTCGAGTCGAACGCGCTCGCCCTCGCCTCGCTGCTGCGCTACGGCACGATCACGGGCCTCTTACGCATGGTCGGATCGGATCTGCACGAAGCGTGGAAGCACCGCAAGGACGCGCAGGTCGCCGCGCCGAAGGCCGGCATGCAGGTGCGCGACGAGATGGAGGGCCGAAGCATCGCTGTCCGCAACTTCCGCCATCCCCTCGAAGAGGCGACGCCGGACGGTCTCACCCGAGTCCTCACGCAGGTCGCCGACGATCTCGGTTCATACGTCTGCCGCAACGACTTCCGAGAGCGCGTGCGCTCGTTCGTCTGCGAAGCGATGCTCCGCCTCTGCCTGCGTGATGACGTCGAGTCGGTCGTCATCAACTCGCACAGCAACGGGACGGTGATCGCCTTCGACGTTCTGCGCGAGCTGCCGCCGGAGTGCGCGCGCAAGGTCCGCGGCTTCATCACAGCCGGCAGCCCGTTGCGAAAGTACACACAGCTCTGGAGCTGGGGCTACGAGGCCGCGAGCATCGGCGCGATCACAGGGCCCTGGGTGAACTACTGGGACGTCCACGATCCCGTCGCGGATCCGCTCGCGCCGCCCGAGGACTGGCGGCGTGGCGACGAGTACTTCGTCGACCCGAAGCACGCCCTCTTCCACGCGACCGACCCCGATACGGGCGTCGCCGCTCCAGTCGAGATTACGGACGTGAAGGTGGACAACCTCTTGCACAGCTCGCCGGGATCGCTGCGCGCCCACGACTACTGGGACAACGACGAGGAGTTCGTCGCGCCCGTCGCGCAACTCCTGCGCGACGTCTCGAAGGTGCGCCGCCCGCGGCGGATGGCGGGGGAGCGGTAACTCACCAATCCGGTTCGGAGGCCAGCCGGACCGGCACGCTCTAATAACCCACGAACGTCCTACTCCGTTCAGGCGGACGACGTTTGACATGCCTGTGGTCGGCGGCGATAATCGGACTCACGTTTCCCCGTCACGTTGGAGAGAGCAAATATGCGGCCGTCCCGCGCAGCAGCGGTGCTGTCCCTCGCGATCATGGCCGTTCTCGCGGCGCTCGCGGGCGACGCGCGACCTGCACTCGCAACGGTCAGCCCGGGAACGATCGCCACCTTCGCCGGCGGTGGGGTGGGGAATGGCGGCGCCGCCACTGCAGCGACCGTCCGACCGTTAGCGTTAGCGACGGACGCATCCGGCAACGTCTACGTCGCTGACGGGGGAGACTGTACCGTCCGCAAGGTAACGAGCGGGACCATTACCGTGATCGCGGGTAACGGACTGTGCGTGTACGGCGGCGACGGTGGCCCGGCATTGGCAGCGGGATTCGACAGCCCGCAGGGGATCGCTGTCGACGGCTCGGGCTCGGTGTACGTCACAGAACGCAATATTTGCGTCGTCCGCAAGATAACTTCCGGGATCGTCACGAGGATCGCGGGCGTTGCTGAGAACTGTTCTTTCGCCGGCGATTCGGGAGCCGCGACGTCGGCTGCACTCAACATTCCGGTCGGACTCTGGGTCGACGGCGCAGACCTCTACATAGCCGACTCGTCGAATTGCCGTGTTCGTAAGGTCTCCGGTGGAACGATCACAACAGTTGCCGGCAACGGCATCTGCAATTACTCCGGCGACAACGGCCCGGCAACGTCAGCAACGCTCTGGGTTCCAAACGGCGTGACGGTTGATGGCGCGGGGAGCATCTACATCGCCGATGCGGCCAACTGCCGCGTCCGGAAAGTCGCGAGCGGGACGATCACCACGTTCGCAGGTAATGGTTCCTGCGTGTACGGGGGAGACAACGGTCCGGCGACTGCCGCATCGCTCAACACGGCGGTTGACGTCAAGGTCGATGGCCCAGGGAACGTCTACATCGCCGACAACCAGAGCTGCCGCATCCGAAAGGTCACGAGCGGCGTCATCACCACGATGGCCGGCAACGGCACGTGCGATGCCAGCGGTGACGGAGGTCCCGCGACGAGCGCCGGCGTCCAGTACCCGGGAGGGCTCGCTGTAGACGCGTCCAGCAACGTCTACATTGCAGACAACAACGGGTGCCGCGTGCGAAAGGTCACGAGCGGGACGATCAACACGTTCGCGGGTAATGGATTCTGTAGCTACAGCGGCGACGGGGGGAGCGCGACGAACGCCGCACTGTCGTATATCAACGACGTCGCCCTCGATGCATCGGGGAACCTGTACATCGCCGACGGGAGCAACTGCCGCGTCCGCAAGGTGACACCGGCGGGGATCATCTCGACCTTCGCCGGGAACGGCACATGCGCCTATGCGGGCGAGAACGGACCGGCTACGGCGGCATCGTTCCACGAGATTCGGGCGCTCGCGCTGGATCCGTCGGGCAACGTCTACCTTGCGGACAACGATGACTGCCGCATCCGGAAGGTCAGCGGCGGCACGATCACGACGGTCGTCGGGAACGGCAGCTGCGGCTATAGCGGCGACGGCGGCCCGGCCACATCTGCTGAGATCGATGACGTGAATGGCATCGCCGCGGATGCGACCGGGAACATCTATCTGGCGATAGGCAATAACTGCGTAGTCCGAAAGGTAAGCTCCGGGACGATTACGAGGTTCGCCGGGGTGGTGGGGGATTGCACTTATGGGGGAGACGCGGGCCCCGCCCTGTCCGCGCGGATGGGTACCCCCGCCGGCCTTGCGGTCAACGCCGCAGGCGTGCTCTACCTCGTCGACAGGGGCAACTGTCGCATTCGTGCTGTGAGCGGCGGTACGATCAACACCGTCGCCGGCGACGGGAATTGCGCATACGCGGGAGACGGGCTCCCCGCAACCCAGGCTTCACTGAGTGACCCCCGAGACGTCGCCCTTGACGCTGCTTCCAACCTCTACATCACCGACGCGAACAACTGCGTCGTCCGGCGGGTGAGCATCGGTGTGATTGGCACCGTCGCCGGAGACGGACTCTGTGGGTTCAGCGGCGACGGCGGATCCGCCACCGCGGCGTCGTTCAATCAGGCTCACGGTGGGCTGGCTGTCGATTCGCAGCGCGCGCTGTACATCACCGACTACAACAACCGACGCGTGCGGAGGGTGACAGGACAGGACTACGATGGCGACGGGTGTTACGACGCGAAGGAACTGGGCGCGAACACGCTCACCGGCGGCAACCGCAACCCGGACGACAAGTTCGACTTCTTCGACGCGCCGGTACCGGTGCTGCGACCCGCCGATACCAGCGGCACGTTGAGCCACGCGGTAACGCTGGCGGACGTCATCGCGGTCCTGTTTTACGTCGGTACTGATTCGAATTTCCCAACGCAGACAAACACCAGCGGCGTAATGTACGGCAGCGACCTGAACGCGAACGGAACCCTCGATGGCGCGGAATACGACCGCACGATCCCGAATAACGGGACGCCATGGCGATCAGGCGCGCCCAGTGGCGCGGTGACGATCGGCGACGCCATCGTCGGACTCCAGCAGGTCGGCGCTAACTGCGGATAGCGGCGCCGCTGTCGCTTCGCGGCCGGCATTCGCTCGCTACACTGAAGCATGGACACGAACACACGCACACTCGAAAAAGCTACATTCGGCGCCGGTTGCTTCTGGGGTGTCGAAGCGGCGTTCGGGCAGATCAAGGGCGTCAAGGCGACGGCCGTCGGCTTCATGGGCGGCACGCTCGACAACCCGTCGTATGAGGACGTCTGCTATCGCAACACGCACCACGCCGAGGTGGTCGAGGTGGAGTACGACCCGGAGGCGGTCTCGTACGAGGACCTGCTGCGCGTCTTCTGGGAGAACCACGATCCGACGACGCTGAACCGCCAGGGCCCGGACGTCGGCGAGCAGTACCGGAGCGCGATCTTCTACCAGTCAGAGGAGCAGCGGGCCGCGGCCGAAGCCTCGAAGTCAGCGCTGGAGCGCGAAGGGCGGTATCGCCGACCGATCGTGACCGAGATCACGCCGGCGGGGACGTTCTACCGTGCGGAGGAGTACCACCAGCAGTACCTGGAGAAGCGCGGGCTGTCGAGCTGTCACATCGGGTAGCACGCGGAGCGGAAGGGTTTTAAGGGGCGGCCCGTCGTGGGCCGCCCCTTCTTTCGTTCGACGAACAGGCTGACAACGGCCGTTTACCTTGCCGCCACCCCGGCCGGCGAGAAGCCCACGCGCGGCAGCGCCAGCTTCAGCGCATCGAGGCACGCCTGGATGTCCGCTTCGCTCACCAGCCCGAGGTGCCCTATCCGGAAGATCTTCCCCGTGAGCGAGCCCTGGCCGCCCGCGAGCACGGTGTTGTACTCGGTGCGCATCATCTTCGTCAGCGCGGAGCCGTCCACGCCGTCCGGTACGCGCACCGCGGTCACGGTGTTCGATGCGACGCGCTCGTCTGCCAGCAGCTTCAGCCCTAGTGCCTTCACGCCGTCACGCGTGAGCTGGCCGATGCGAGCGTGGCGCGCGTGGATGTTCGCCAGGCCCTCGTCTTCCAGCTTGCGCAGCGCGACATCCATGGCGAAGTAGACGCTGACGGCCGGCGTCCAGGGGGTCTGGCCCTTCTCCAAGTAGCTCTTCGCCTTCTTGTAGTCGAAGTAGTAGCGCGGGATCTTCGCCGTCTCGACCGCCTTCCATCCGCGGTCGCTGACGGAGACCATCGCCATGCCGGGCGGGACCATCCAGCCCTTCTGCGAGCCGGTGAAGACGACGTCGAGGTTCCACTCGTCGATGGGCAGCGGCACGGAGCCGAGGCTGCTGATAGCGTCGACGAGGGCGAGGATCTCCGGGCGCACAGAACGGATGGCCTTCGCGATCGCGCCGAGGTCGTTCGTCACGCCGGTCGAGGTCTCGTTGTGGGTGACCATGACCGCCTTGAAGCTGGAGTCCTTCTTCAGCGCGTCCGCCACTTCCTGAGCGTCCGCCGCCGTCCCCTGCTCTAACGAGAGCGTCTCGACGTTGACGCCGTATGTCTTGCCGATCTCGGCGAAGCGGTCGCCGAATACGCCGATCGACACGCAGAGCGCCCGATCGCCGGGCGACAGCGTGTTGACCACCGCCGCCTCGATGGCGCCCGTGCCGGCCGACGTCAGCGTCAAGACGTCATTCTTGGTCTCGAAGAGCCGCTTCAACGACTCGGTGATGCGCCCGATCATGTCGGCGAACTCGGGGCCGCGATGGTTGATCATCTGCCGCGACATCGCCTGCAGGACGTCGTCGGGGCAAGGCGTCGGGCCGGGGATGCGCAGGTTTACGGACACGGCGGTGCTCCTTCTTGCAGGGGCAAAGCCGCTGGTGCCCGCCCTCACAAACGTTGGTCTGGTGATGCGCTTATGATATTCGGGCGCGATACATCGAATCAAATCGAAGGCTCGCGGCCCGTGGATTCGGCCGGCCTATAGCTCGAAGCGCGTGCCGACCGTGTTCTGCAGGTACGCGTCCGGGAAGCGCGTCGCGATGGCCACGTGCGCGCGCCAGCCCGTGCAGTGCGCTGGCACGATCCAAGTCGGAGCGAACTCCGCGAACGCGTTACAGACTAACGGGATCGTCGGTTCGAACAGCGGGCCGCCGAGATGGAAGCCGCCGATGACCGCGTACAGCTGAGTCACGCCGGTCAGCTTCCGGGCGTAGCGAAGGATGTTCACGATGCCGGCGTGCCCGCAGCCGGTGATGACGACGAGCCCTCGGTCGCGGACGTGGACGATCAGCGCCTGCTCGTCGAGGACGAGTGGATCCGGCTCCCACTGGCCATCGTGGAACCGCTGCTGTGGAGGGAAGCCGCGCTCGAAGTCCGTTGTGCGGTCCACTTCGCCGGTCACAAGCAGGGCACCATCGAGGAGGAACGATGGACGGCGCTCTTCGATGACTTCGAACCCCGCGCCGGCGAGCGCGGATTTGCTCGTCGACGGTAGCTCGACCGGATCGTGCCCGGGAACGGTGATGCGCCGTCGGGTCCAGAACTCGGGATGAATGATCACTGGAATGGAAGGCCGGCCGACGGCGCGGATGAAGCCGTCAAGCCCGGTCGCATGGTCCATATGGCCGTGGCTGATCACCACGACCTCCACGTCTTTCGGCGAGATCTCCAGGCGGCGCATGTTCTCGGCGACGCCGTTGGGCGTGATCCCGGCGTCGAACAGGATGCGATGGGTCCGGCCTTGCCTGCTGGTCTCGACGAGGAGCGAAAAGCCGTGTTCGGCGAGGAGTGCATCCATCGCCCGCCCGCCCTCGAGGAGCGGGGCCGCGACGGTGGGCCCGGCGCTCTGCCTCGCAAGGCCGGCGCGCTTCGCAGGTCCGACGTCCGGCGCGATCATGTCGGTGACGTTGTCCATCAGCGTCGTGACATTCACGGAGTCGACTGGCTGGAGCGCAATCTGGGTCACGGGTTGGCTCCTCCGCATGGGCGTAGCTTGCCCAAGAGATCCGAACCAACCATACGTTAGAGGCGAAAGTGGGTGAAGTGGCAAAGTCAAACGCTCGCGGCAGATGAGCCGCGAGCGCAGTGTGCTTTTACCCGGATGTCGGGATGGTCAGCAGGAGCCGTTCAGGCAGTTCGTCGCCGCACTGAAGCTGTCGATAAGGGCGCCGCGGAAGACGATCAGCGCGAGCACCGTCACCGCCACCGCGATCAAGGTGACGATGAGCCCGTACTCCGCGAGCGTCTGTCCGTCCTCGTCGCGAGTTCGGACGAGCAGTCCGCGAAGCGCCTCGAACATCCGCACGCTTGCAGATGTGAACATTGATCTCCCCCCGTCTTCGCCTGTAGGTCAGTCCATGCAGAAGGTGGCGGCCGGCGCAGTCCTGCGCTCTCCTCGCACCCATCTGGCGCGTACACCGGACGCTGCTCCCCCGCCCGGCGGCTCCCCCTTCGTGTGCAGCGCTCCGGTGAGGCGGAGCGATGGTGCGCCGCCGCCCGAGACCGTCCCGGGCGGCGGCGCGTCGCTGCCTGGTTAGCAGGAGCCGTCCAGACAGTTGGTCGCCTGGTTGAACGCCGAGACGATCGCGCCTCGGAACGCCACGACCGCCGCGATGACGACGGCAACCGCGATGACGGCCATGATCAGGCCGTACTCGGCCAGCGTCTGACCTTCCTCGTCCCGGGTCTTGGCCTCGACGCCTTGCAGCGCCACCAGCACACGCAGAGCCAGATCCTTGAGCATCAACCTTCCCCCTGTAGGAATTGGACGAACGCCCGGCCGAGGGCGGCCGTGCCGCTTGCCGACTGGCCTTCACCACGGGTGAAGGGCCACCGCCCGACCCTCGGACTGCGGGCGGGTCATCGGCGCCGGTCCCGTCGGGTGAGGCGCCTTTGACATCTACAATGTCGGCCTGTCAGGGATTCCCTGTAGGGGTTTTCGCGAAGTTCTTTAGCACTTCGTTTACAACTAGCTGTGCCGTCACCGGCCGGTCGTTGAGCGCGATGCGGAGAGCTCATTGGTGAGCCGTCGACTTGCGACGTGTGACCTGCGACCATGGTCGTGTGCCGATTCGCGCCATCTTCTACGACGCGGGCCAGACGCTCGTCTATCCTCGCCCTGAGTTCAACGAGGTGTGGGATTTCCTGGCTCACCAGCTCGGGATCGAGATCGAGGCGCAGAAGCGGGCCGAATTCCCCGATGTTGGCTCGTTTTTCTATTCGCGACTGGGGAAGGACGGCCTTGGCGCGTACTCGTCCGACATGGCCGCCCGCAACTTCTGGTCCGCCTATTACGCCCACGCCTTGCGAGACGCGGCGCCCGGCCTGCCGCGCGCGCAGCTCCTATCGGCCGGCGAGGCCATGTACGACTGGTACGCGGAGCCGGCGCAGTGGCAGCCGTTCCCGGAGGTCATCGGGACGCTGCTCGCGGCGAAGGACCGCGGCCTGGTGCAGGGCGTCGTCTCCGACTGGGGCAGCGACCTGCTGCCGATCCTCCACGCCCACGAGATCACGCAGCTGATGGACTTCGTCGTCGCTTCAGCCGTCGTCCGCGCCGCCAAGCCGCACCGCGACATCTTCCTCTATGCGCTGGCGCGTGCAGAGGTCGCCGCGGACGAAGCGATGTATGTGGGCGATTCATACCTCGCCGACGTCCTGGGCTCTCGGGCGGCCGGCCTGCACCCAGTGCTCATCGACCGTAGCGGGAACGCGCCATCAGGCGTCGATGCGCCAGTCGTCTCGAACCTCACGGAAGTGCTGGCGGTGGCCGACGAGATCGACGCCGGCGCACCCGTACGGAGGTAGCGCCATGCCCCCACGCGCCGTCGAGGCCCGCCGGATCGACGACCTCCTCGCGCGCGTCCGCCGGATCGAGATCCGCGCCCGGAGGCTCGTGGCCAGCACGGTGATCGGCGACTACCGGAGCGTGTTCCGCGGCCGTGGGATCGAGTTCGCAGAGGTGCGACGGTACGAGCCGGGCGACGATGTGCGGTCGATCGACTGGAATGTGACGGCACGGATGAACGCACCGTACGTGAAGACGTACATCGAGGAGCGGGAGTTGACCGTGCTGCTCGCCGTGGACCTCAGCGCTTCGTCGGCGTTTGGCTCGACCGGCACTTCGAAGCGAGAGCTGGCTGCCGAGGTCGCCGCGACGCTGGCGTTTGCTGCGATCAACAGTGGCGACCGCATCGGGCTACTGACGTTCACTGACCGCATCGAGGAGTACGTGCCGCCGGCGGGCGGACGCACGCACGTGCTCCGGCTGATCCGTGAGCTGCTGTTTGCGGAGCCGAAGGGAAGCCGCACAAACATCGCAGGCGCGCTCTCGTATCTGGCGCGGGTCACGCGGCGACGGGCGATCATCTTCGTGCTCTCGGACTTCTTCGATACGGGGTACGACGCGCAGCTACGCGCGCTCGCGGCTCGCCACGAAGTCGTGGCGTTCAGCCTCAGCGACCGGCGCGACGCCGAACTGCCGGACGTCGGGTTGCTCGAAGTCCGCGACGCCGAGACCGGAGCGCGCAGCGTGCTCGACACCTCCAGCGCAGCCGTGCGCGCGTCATACGTTTCTCGCGCACGTCAGCTCCGCGACCGCCGGCGCCGGACGCTGGGGGCTGCCGGCGTCGATGAGGTGCGACTGAGCACCGGGTCATCGTTCGTCGCGCCGCTGCTTCAGTTCTTTCGCCGCCGCGAGCACCAGCGATGACCCGCCCCGACAGCACGACGCGGACGATCGAATTCGGCCCTATTGCCGGAGCTTACGAGCGGGGGCGAGTGCTGTCGGACGGCGCGTTCGCGGCCTGGCGCGAAGCGATCGAGCCGCACGTTCGGACTCCCCTCGATGCGCCGATCCTCGACCTGGGCTGTGGCACCGGCATGTGGTCGACCATGCTCGCCCAGTGGTTCGACGCGTCTGTCCTCGGCGTCGAACCGGCGCCGGGGATGCTCGCTCAAGCCCGCGAGTCTCACGCCGATCTGGGCGTCGCTTACCTCTGCGGCGATGCCGAACACCTTCCCCTGAGAGATCGCTCCGGGTCCCTCGCATGGCTGTCCACGGTCATCCACCACATCGGCGACCTCGCCGCGGCCGCACGAGAGTTGCGCCGCGTGCTGCTGCCGGGCGCGCCCGTGCTCATTCGAAACGCGTTTCCGGATGGACTCACCGACCTGGGCGTGCACGCGAAGTTCTTCCCGGGCGCCCTACGCGTGATCGATCGGTTTCCGAGCATCGAGGAGGCGCGCTGCGTTTTTCGCGATGCCGGCTTCGCGCTCGAAGCGCAGCAGAGCGTCGCGCAAGAGAGCGTGCCGAGCCTCGCCATCTACCTGGGTCGCGTCCGCTCCCGGGCTGACACCACGCTGGCGCTGATCAGCGACGAGGAGTTCGCGAAGGGGATCGATGCACTCGAGGACGCCGCGGCGGCGGAAACGACGCCACAGCCGGTGATCCACCATCTCGGGCTACTGGTGCTTCGCTAGCGACGCGGCGCAGATCGCGAGTTCTGCTAGGACTCAGCGTTCACCTCGGCGAGTAGCCGCATGAAGCGACCGAGCGTGTCCAGCCGCTCGCGCAGCCCGCGGCCCTCCGGATCGACGCGGATCGTCGTGATTCCGGCGTCGCGGTAGGCGCGGATGCGCCGCTTCACCATGTCGTCGGTCCCGAGGAGGTTCGTCTGAAGCACAAGCTCATCCGGGATCATCTTTGCGGCGTCGTCCCGGCGGCGTTCGATCCAGGTGCTCTGCACCTGCAGCGCGAGGTCGCGATGGCCCGCGCGCTGGTACGCCTCGTTGTAGAAGTTGTGCTCCCGTGATCCCATCGCGCCGAGCGTGAAGGCGATGCCTGGCTTGCGCGGCGGGATCAGCGATTCGACGTCGTCCGAGAACGCGACGACTCCGCCGGCTTGGAGATCGAGGTCATCGATGGAACGCCCGGCGCGGTCCGCGCCCTGACGCAGGGGCTCGACGAAGATGTCCGCGTGCTCCGGCATGAACGACGTGCCGAGCCAGCCGTCTGCGATCTCGCCGGTCATGCGCAGGCTCTTCGGTCCCAGCGTCGCGAGGTACACCGGGACCGGTGGCGTGGCGCCCATCGACGAGCGGATCGCCTTGCCTTCGCCGCCCGGGCGTGGCAATTCGTAGACCTTGCCGTCGTACGCGACGCGCTCGCCGCTCTGCACGATGCGCGTGATCTCCACGATCTCGCGCATGCGTCGCACCGGCTGGTCGAAGCGAATCCCGTGCCAGCCCTCGATGACCTGCGGGCCGCTCGTGCCAAGCCCGAGGATGAAGCGCCCGCCCGACAGCGCGGACAGCGTCGCCGCAGTCATGCCGACAAGCGCGGGCGTGCGCGTGCCCGCCTGCATGATCCCGGTACCCAGCATGACCTTCGACGTCCTCGCGGCGATATACGCCAGCGGCGTGACGGCGTCGGAGCCCCACGCCTCGGCGCACCACACGGAGTGCACGCCGAGAGCCTCCGCCTCTACGACGAAGTCGATCGCGCGCTCCCAGTTCTCGCGCCCGAACCCGAACCCGATTGATGCGCGCAGAGGCTTCTTCGATGCCATCTCGATGTTCGCTCCTACTTGGCGTCTGCGCGGCCTTCGGACAGAAACGCATCCACGATCGGGTTGAAGTACTCCGCGCGCTCGAAGTACACCGAGTGCCCCGCCTCCGGCACCCGCACCACGCGGGCACTCCGGAAGTGCGACGCCGCCGCTTCGAGCACGGGCGGCGGGATGAGCGGGTCCTCTTCGCCGGCGATGAACAGCACCGGCAGCGCGAGCGCGGCGACGTCTTCGGCGGATGGCGACCCGGCGGCGCGCAAGATCTCGCCGATCTGCTCGCGAGTGCGCGGCTCGTTCAGCGCGTCGATCTCCGAATAGAGGAAGGTCAGCGCCGGCTGCTCGCGATGCATCCGCGCGCCAGCGGCGACGTGGATGAACTCCGGCAGCGGCTCAGAAGGCCGTGCCGCCGATGCCATCGCGGCGCGGATCGGATCCGAACGCATGCCGCCGTGGGTGTCGCACATCACCAGCTTTTCGACGCGCTCCGGATGCTTCAGCGCGAACCCGAGGCACGTCCAGCCGCCCATCGACTGGGCGACGAGGCTCGCGCGTTCGATGCCGATGTGGTCGAGCAACGCCCGTAGGTCGTCGACGAATGCGGCGCCGATCTGTGGCGGGTCAGAGTCCGCCGACAGACAGTAGCCGCGGTGATCGAAGACGACGCACGTATAGCGGTCTCGGAAGTGCGGCACCTGCTGCCACCACGAGAGGTGGTTGCCGCCGGCGCCGTGCGCGAACACGATCGCCGGCGCATCGCCCGGTTTCGGGCCGTGGCGCTCGTAGTAGAGCCGTGTGCCAGCGGCTTCGGCGTAGGGCATGCGCCGATTGTACGTTTGCGCGTATCGATGCGACAGTGGTTGTCGCGGCCCCGGGCGATGATGGCCCGCATGACGAATCAACTCGCGTACGTCGGGCCCGATATCCAGTGGGCCGTCCGGCTCAGGCTGCGGGCGGCGAAACAGGGGAAGGCGTCCATGGCCTCGGCGATCAACATCGAAGAGTTCCTGGCCGCGTTCGGGTTCGACACGCCGGCCGCGCTGCGACGGGCTCGCGCCCAGCTGGAAGCGCGGAAGCTGACGAACCCGCGCAAGCAGGCATTCGCCGCCGAGAAGCGAGAGCGCATCGAAGTCGTGCTGGCCGAGTCGCTGGCGCGAGCCTGCAGTCCCGCCTGCGCGGACGAGCTCGCCCGCCGCGACAAGCGAACGCGTGAATCAGTGCGGGTCACGCGTGCGGGCTGCGAAGTCTGCGCAGGCTCGAACAACCGCGCGGCTGCGGCACAGTGTGTCGCCGCGCTGCTACGGCATGGGATCCGGAAGGTGGTGATCGTCGGCGGGACACCGTCTCAGCAGCGCGACCTTGCGACGCTGCTGCGGCACGGTGGGCTCTCATTGAAGTTCGTCGACGGCACGGGACAGCACACCGCGAAGGAAGCGGAGCTGAACAAGCGCTGGGCGCAGCTCATCGTCGTCTGGGCGCCGACGCCGCTCCGTCACGCCGTGTCGGACCGCTATACGGAAGAGCGGTACGCCGGGCTGAAGGTCGTGCAGGTACACCGGCGGGGCATCGAGGCGCTGTGCAGCGAGGTGGTGCGGGCGCTGGCCTAGGTCGCCGTTTACCCGCGCCGGTCGAGCGGAACGTAGTCGCGCCGGCGGTCACCGACGTACACCTGGCGCGGCCGCGCGATCTTCTGCTCGGGGTCGGTGATCATCTCCCGCCACTGCGCCACCCAACCGGCCGTGCGCGGGATCGCGAACAGCACCGGGAACATCTCGACCGGGAAGCCGAGCGACTGGTAGATGATGCCGGAGTAGAAGTCCACGTTCGGGTACAGCTTTCGCGACACGAAGTACTCGTCCTCGAGGGCGATCTTCTCCAGTTCGAGCGCGATCTCCAGCATCGGGTTCTTGCCGACGAGGTCGAATACTTCCTCCGCGGTGCGCTTGATGATCTTCGCGCGGGGGTCGTAGTTCTTGTACACGCGGTGCCCGAAGCCCATCAGGCGTCCCTCGCCGTGCTTGAACTTCTCGATGAACTCCGGCACGTGCTTCTTATCTCCGATCTGCGCCAGCATGTGAAGCACTTCTTCGTTCGCGCCGCCATGCAGCGGTCCATACAGCGCCGCCGCGGCGGCTGCGGTGGCCGAGTACGGATCCGGGCGCGAGCTGCCTACTGACCGCATCGCGTTGGCGCTGCAGTTCTGCTCGTGGTCGGCGTGCAGGATGAACAGCACGTTGATGGCCCGCTCCAGCACCGGGTCGGAGTGGTACTTCGTCTCTGTCATCTTCCAGAGCATCGAGAGGAAGTTCGTGCAGAACGACAGCTCGTTGTCCGGATACACGAACGGCATCCCGCGATTGTGGCGGTACGCGAACGCGGCGAGCGTCGGCATCTTCGCGATGAGCCGCCAGGTCTGCATCTCTCGCGACTCCGGGTCATCGACATGGCGGGCGTCCGGGTAGAAGGTCGAGAGGGCGCCGACAGTGCCGACGAGCATGCCCATCGGGTGCGCGTCGTAACGGAAGCCCTCGAGGAACTTCTTGATGTTCTCGTGCAGCATCGTGTGGTAGGTGATGTTGTGGGTCCACTCTTCGAGCTGTGCTTTCGTTGGCAACTCGCCGTAGACGATCAGGTACGCGGTCTCGAGGTAGGTGCTGACCTCCGCCAGCTCCTCGATGGGGTAGCCACGGTACTCCAGGATCCCGCGATCGCCATCGATGTAGGTGATCGCGCTGCGGCATGAAGCCGTGTTGGTGAACGCCGGATCGTACGTCATCAGGCCGAAGTCGTCGGCTGACGCCTTCATCTGCCGGAAATCCATCGCCCGCACGATGCCGTCGACGATGGGCACTTCATACGTCTTACCGGTGCGGTTGTCGGTGACGGTGAGGCTGTCTGTGCCGGTCGACGTGCCGTCGTGTGGGGCTGTCGCGGCGCGGGATTGAGCCATGACGAGAGCCTTTCCGTTTATGGCGCGAATAGAAGCCGCTTATGATTCGAGGATAGCAAGAAGCCGTCTCCAGCGCGGAATCGAATGAGTGATTTCCCAGATTCGCGCGACACTCCGTCGAACAGCCCGCTCCCACGCCTCACCGGCGAGTTCGAACCGATGAATTGTCGACTCGCTGGACTTCCGGCAAGAGCGCAAGCCACACTGTTCCGATCCTGCGTTTCGAAACGCATTCCCACCGGCGGTTTCGTTTGGACGTATCCCTCGAAGATCAATCCACGGCTCCCACGCGCCCACGGGGCCGCGTCGCCTCACTCGAACTCCCCGCGATCGTCACTCGCTACTGGGAAATCGCTCTCGTCGGGACGCTCACCGGAGTCGGCGCCTTCGTCCGCCTGTGGCATCTGACGACGCTGCCGTGGGGTTTCCATAACGACGAAGGCAACGTCACGATCGATGCCCAGCTCATCCTGGACCACGGCTGGCGAGGGCCCTACTCCCTGCTCGCCCTGGGTTATCCGATCGCCGTCAACTACTACGTCGCGCCGTTCATCAAGGTGTTCGGAGCGACGGTCTTCGGCGTGCGCTTCCCGATCGCGATTCTCGGCATCATCAGCATCCCGCTGTGTTACTACACGATCCGTCTGGCAGCAGGATGGCGTGCGGCGCTGTGCGGAACGATCATCTATTCCTTCTCGATCTGGCACATCCACCTGAGCCGGGTCGGATTCCCCGTCATGGGCTGGCAGGTGACCGAGCTGGGCTCACTGCTCTGCTTGCAGCTCGGTGTCCGCACGCGTAACCCGTGGTACTTCGCAGTCGCGGGGTTGCTCATCGGTGTCGGTACATGGGTGTATAACTCGGCGTTTCTGTATGCGGTCGCGGTCGCGATCTGGGTCGCGGCGTGGCTCGTGCTCTCGAACTATCGGCGGGTATGGAGCTCGATCACGTCGTTCCGTCGCGACCACTCGTGGGATCTGCGGCCGGTGCGCGATGTGATGCTCGCCCTCATTCTGCTCGCCACGACGGTGCTCGGCGCGTGGCCGCTCATCTCGTACGCCGAGGATTTCGACAACGACGCGGGCGGTCCGCTTCCCACGCCCCATCGGTACACCAACCACTTCAAGTCGGTCTACATCTTCAGCGAGGAGCGGCGTGCCGGGTGCCTCGCAGTGCCGGCCGCGAGCCGAGATCCGCTCTGCGCCAACACGCTCGCAACGGGGTTGATCGACCGGGCGCGGGTGGTGCGACACAACAGCGTGAACCTGTACCACTGGCTGGTCGATGAGCCGCACCAGGACGGCGCCGATGGGCTCGGCGTGGAGCCGCCGCTCGGCAAGGTCGCCATGTATCTCGCGATCGTCGGAGCGATCATCGCCTTTACGCGCGTGCGCAACCCGGCGATCGGCATCGGCCTGCTCACCATCCCGCTGCTGTGGGTGGCGACGGCCGTCACCATCGACGGCCAGTTCCGGCGAGGCTTCGGCGTGCTGCCGTTCGCGGCACTCTACGGCGGGCTCATCCTCGGACTGATATGGGAGTGGGGCGACCGGCATCATCCAGTGCTCAGGTCGGGTGCGCTCGGGCTCATTGCCGTGGTGCTGTTCGTGCACACCTATCACGGCTTGCGCTTCTACTTCCACACCTACCCGGACTCCGCGAACGAGCGCTTCGTCTTCTACCCCGAGATGCGCGAGGCCTCGGAGTACATCGACTCGATCGGCCACCCGTACGTCTACTGGTACAACGAGCGCGCGTACCTGGGGCATGAGTCGCGACGCGTACTCGCGCCGGATATCGCGGGCGGCGAAGAACGCGCGTACCCCGGTTCGCCCACCACCGCACCGCCCCGCCTGGACCTGGTACCGCAGCCGAGCCCCAGCTTCCCGGCGACGCGCAAGCCCGACGGTGCAGTATTCGTCTTCTTCGGAGCCTACGAGCCGCTCCTGGAGCAGGTGCAGGCCAAATATCCGGCGGTCGAAGGGCTCTCGCCCCCGAAGGTGTCGTCGTACTTCAGCGAGCAGTACAAGGTGGACGATTATCGTGCGTACTATCTTCCGCAGGATCTGCTCGATTACTACGCTTCGAAGGAGTCCATCAAATATCCAATCGTCCCGAAGCCGTAGACGCGTTTCAGGCCCTCCACTGTCAAGGTGGGTGGTTGGCAACTTCTGTGCCACACGCCATAATCTGTGCGTCCTACCGCCCCCGCCGCACAAGTCTCAGGCCGTCGTGCCGATGTGATATAACGGCTGCCGCGGGTAGGCGCCCCGGGGGGCCACACGCCATGAATCGCAATCTCGAAGTCTCCGTCGTCATCCCCACGTACAACGAGCGCGACAACGTCGCGACGCTGATCCATCGCCTCGAGCAGGCGCTCGCGGACGTCAGCGCCGAGATCATCTTCGTCGACGACAGTGACGACGGGACGCCGGCCGCGATCGCGGCCTGCGAGTCGCCGCTGCCGGTAAGGGTCATCCACCGAGACGGGCGACAGCGCGCAGGCGGCCTGTCCACCGCCGTCCTTCGCGGAGTCGCGACTGCGCGCGGACGCTATGTCTGCGTCATGGACGGCGATCTGCAGCACCCGCCCGAGACGATACCCTCGCTCGTGGCTCGTGCCAGCGGGACGGACGCCGACATCGTCATCGCGAGCCGCAACGTATCGGGCGGAAGCAACGGTGGCCTGGACGGGCCGTGGCGCCGCTTCGTGTCGTGGGCGTTCGGCACGGTCTCCCGGGTATTGTTCTACGAGAAGCTGCGCCGCGTGAAGGACCCCCTCAGCGGGTTCCTGCTCGTCCGCCGCAGCGCGCTCGACGGCATCACGCTCCGGCCAATCGGCTACAAGATCTCGCTCGAGATCCTGATCCGCGCCGCCGGTTCGCACGTCGAGGAGGTGCCGTACAGCTTCAGCGGGCGAGAAGAGGGTGAGAGCAAAGCGTCGCTCTCGACGGGCCTTACGTTCTTCCGCCACGTCGGTCTACTGCTGCTCGAGGTGCCGGAGGTGGGCCGCTTCTGGAAGTTCGCCTTCGTCGGGGCCAGCGGTGTCATCGTATACATCGGTCTGCTGTGGCTGCTGACCATGCAGGTCGGCCTGCATTACGCCGTCGCCTGGGCGCTCGCCGCGGAGGCGGCCGTCCTCTCGAACTTCATTCTCAATCGCAACGTGACCTGGTTCGAACGCCGTGCAGTCGGTGCAGGCGCTCTTGTGAGTGAGGCCGGCAAGTATCAGGTCGCGTCCGCGATCTCGGTTGCGGCGAACGGCATCGCGTTCTTCCTGCTGACGCGGGCGGGTGCTAACGTGCTACTCGCTGGCGCCATCTCCGTCTGGATTGGCGTAGCAACGAGCTTCCTGGGCGCAGAGCGCTTCGTGTTCACGACGCGCCGCGGTCGCCCGCTGCGGCGGACCATCGTGCCGGTGCAGGAGCCCGGCACGACTGCCGAAGATTCCGAGGAGCCTGCCCGGGTGGCAGGGACTCCGGCGGCGATTCCCACCGGGAGAGTCGATGACTGAGGCCCCCGCCGAGCTCAAATACGACGACGACTTCCTGCTCCTCAACAAAAAGTTCTACCTCGACGAAGAGGAATACGACTGGGTCGAAGTCACCGACCATCTGCGCGGCCTCGAGAGCTTCTTCCACCGCGGCCGCCAGCGCATGCTCAAGAACCTGATCGCGCGATTCGGCGCGCCGCCGTTCCTCGATGCCGGATGCGGCACCGGCCTGATGCTCCGGCACCTGCCCGCCGGCTCCGTCGGCGTGGACATCAACCCGCGGAATGTTCCGAAGGCCAAGCGCAACGCTCCGAATGCGAACGTGCTCCAGGCGGACATCGAGCACATGCCGATCCGCACGGGCGCGATCTCGACCATCGTCATGACCGAGGTGCTGGAGCACTTTCCGAATCCGTCCGACGTCCTCGCGCACCTCTCGTCGCTCCTGCGGCCGGGCGGGTGCTACATCGGCACGGTGCCGAGCCAGTCGTTCATCTGGAAGCTGCGCTTCCTCTCGCGCTCATGCCCGGCGGAGGAGCCATTTCACAAGAACTACAGCAAGTCCGAGCTGAAGGACCTGCTCGGACAGCACTTCTCGTCGCTCCGGCTCGGAATCGGTAACTCGAGCATGAGCATCTACTTCGTCGCCACGAAGTAATCCGCCACCCGCATCGGTAGGTGCAGTCAGGGCGTCGCCAATCGGCCGCTCGATATCGGTTCGCCGCTACCGCAGGATGATCGCGACTGCGGGCAAGATCAGCGCGATAACCACGATGATCGAGATGACGACGAGCAACCATGGCGGCACGGGCCAGTTCTCGCGCGACGGCTCCCACATGTAGCCGTGGGCTTCCGAGAGGTCGTAGTCCGGATCGCCCGGTCCGAACTCCTCCGGCTCTTCGTCATCGCCGTCCTCGATGGGATCGCGCGGGATGTCCCACTCGCCGGGCATGTGGCCCTCGCTACCGCAGGACGCGCCGGAACAGTTCGAGGCTGTTCTTCCAGGCGTCCTGCGCTGCCTCCGGACGGTAGCTGGGCTTCGTGTCGTTGAAGAACGAGTGCGGGGCGCCGTCGTAGACCTTCACGGTCGCGGTGCGGCCCCGCTCGTGCAGCGTCGATTCGAATTTCCGCACGTTTTCCATCGGGATGCCGGCGTCGTCACCACCGAACGCGCAGAACATCTCCGCCCGGATCTTCGCCAGCTCGTCGGCGGGCGGCTGGAAGCCGGCGTAGAACGGGGCAGCGGCGCCGACGACGTCCGGCATCGCTGCCGAGAGCGCGAGCGTGAGGCTGCCACCCATGCAGAAGCCGATGCACCCGATCTTCTTCGGTGCGACTTGCGGAATCGACTGCAGATGCCGCGCGGCGCCGAGCAGATCTTTCATGGCCTGCTCGCGGTTCATGTTCATCACCAGCTTGCGCGCTTCGTCCGGCTCTGTCGCGAACTCGCCGTGGTAGAGATCCGGCGCGAGGGCGATGAACCCCTCGCGCGCGAACCGCTCCGTCACGTTCTTGATGTGGCCGTCCATCCCCCACCACTCCTGGATGACGATGACGCCGGGATGCTGCTCGGAGTCATCAGGGCGCGCGAGATGGCCGCTCGCTGTGGCGCCGTTGGCGGCGAATTCGACGGATACGGTGCGGATCTCAGCCACGTCGGTGCCTTTCGTGCTGGTGCTGGAGAGGTGATGTCAGGGTATCGCGGGCGGTCTAGCCGCGAAACGCCCCGTGTTGGCCTTCCCTCACCGTCAATTGCCGCCCTTTTCGGGCGGTTGATATGATTCGGCAAGCGTCTGGAAGCGGGTACCGGTGGCAGTCAGCAGCAGCGTCCTCGTTCTCAATCAGAACTACGAGCCGCTCAACGTGTGCAATGCTCGCCGGGCGTTCGTGCTCGTCGACCGCGGCAAGGCCGAGGTGCTGGAGCACGGCCGCGGCCATCTGCGGACCGCCAGCCACGCCTTCGCGCTGCCGTCCGTCATCCGGCTGATCTACCTGATCAAGCGCCCGCGGCCGCAGATGCGCCTCTCGCGGCGAGAAGTCTTCAATCGCGACCGCTACACCTGCCAGTATTGCGGACGGCGCGGCCAGCGCGACCTCACGCTCGACCACGTCCTGCCGCGACACCGGGGCGGACGCCACACGTGGGACAATCTGGTGACGGCCTGCAAGTCGTGCAACCACCGCAAGGCGGGGAGGACGCCGCAGGAAGCGAAGATGTCCCTGGCGAAGGCACCGCACCAGCCGCGGGTCAATAGCTACTACGTCGTGTACCCGTACCTCCACAACGAGGAGGGCTGGCGGAAGTTCATCCCCGGCTGGGAAGCCGCGCAGGGGTATTCGTAGACAAGTCGGCCGATCGCTTGTCTGCAAGTGCCGGTTACTCAAATGCAGAATCCGGATCTCAGATGGCTGTCACGGGCTTCCACGCGCCTGCGCTGAGATGCTCGTGAACGATCCGCCAATCGTCGTTAATCTTGCGCAGCATCGAGCTGCCTCGCCCACCGCCGCCCGCCGGCCTTCCATCGATGTCGCCCGTCCAACGAAACTCGTAGATGCAGGCAGCAACATTCTCGAGACGGAGAATCCACGTCACGTCCAACGTCTCGAACGTGTCGTTCCGGATGTCCTGGAAGTTCCGCCGGAGGCCTTCTGCGATCGCCGCCTTGCCAACGAGAGACGCTCCGTTGCTCCAGAAGTAGACGGCGTCGTCTGCGATCAGTTCCAACGTGCCGGCCAAGTCCTTGGCGTTCATGCGCCGTACGAGTTCGTTTAGCTGCTCCTCGGGTGACATCTGACCTCGCTCGCTTCTGGCGTCTTCTCAGGCAAGCCGCGTCGCCTTGATCGAATACATGAGGGGCGCCAGGTCCCGCTGATCCTCGGGGAGGCGCCAGAGCGCGCGTCGCGTGTAGCGGCTGCCCTCCTCGGCCGTGTCCGTCGGTTCGAGAAAGTTCAGCGCCTGCCATGGCACCTCGCGATGTTCGTGGACGAAGTCGATCCGGAGGCCGGCGTCGATGATCGCCGTGACAATCTCGCCCATGCCGTGGTTCCACTCGAACGTCTTCGTGTTCTGCAGGGGCGGCCCATCCACGTACGTATTCGACGCGTCCCACTCCTCTGGTTGGGATAGCTCGAAGTACGGGCTGGACATCACGAGGAGACGATCCTCACGGTCGTAGTCGAGCGACCATAGCACCGGATGACCTTCGTAAATGTACAAGAAGCCGCCGGGTTTCACGAGGCTCGCGGCGACGCGCGCCCAGCCTTGGACGTCCGGCAGCCAGCAAAGGGCGCCGATGCCCGTGTACACCACGTCGAACTCGCCGGAGAGCGCCTCGCGCGCGTCGTATACGTTCGATTGCACGAAGGTCGAGTCAGTGACTCCGATCTTCTCGGCCAGGTCGCGCGCCTGCAGCACGCCCGCCTCCGAGAAGTCCACGCCGGTCACCCGCGCTCCGAGGCGCGCCCAGTTCAGCGTATCCATCCCGAAGTGACATTGCAGGTGCAGCAGCGTCTTGCCTCGGACGTCGCCGACTTCGGCCATCTCGACGTCGCACAGCGACTTTTCGCCGCGCAGAAAGCCGTCCATGTCGTAGCCGCGCGACGCGACGTGGATGTCGACGCATTCGTCCCAACGTGCGCGGTTCGCCTCGAAGTACCGCTCGTTCTCGATCCTCTTCGCCATCCTCTCCTCACTCGACACCACACCGCGACTCGACAGAGGAGATCGCGGTCTATTTACGACTGACAGATTGAGAGGCTGACTGACTCTACATCACGGCGAGCGTAGAGCCGCCATCGACGAGGATCGTCTGACCGCTGACCTGCCGCGCCTGCCTCGACGCGAGGAACACGATCATCGCGGCAATGTCCTCGGCGTCGGCAAGGCGTCCGGTCGGGATGCGCTTCGCGCGTTCGTCGCGGATCTCCTCGAACGAGCGGCCTTCGGCCTTCGCCTGGCCCTCGAGCACCGGGCGGATGCGGTCGGTCAGCGTCAGCCCAGGCCCGACGTTGTTCACGGTGATGCCGAGCGTGCCAAGCTCGCGCGACAGCGTCTTCGCGAGGCCCGTCGTGCCCAACCGGATCGAATTCGACAGGATCAGCCCGTCGATCGGCTCCTTCACAGCGGTTGATGTGATGTTGATCACGCGCGCCTGGTCGGAGCGCTTCAGGTGCGGCAACGCCTCCCGCACGAGCCGCACCACGCTCATCAGGTTCTGGTCGAACGCCGCCTGCCAGGCGGAGTCATCGTGGTGCTCGAAGCGCGCGACCGGCGGGCCGCCGGCGTTGTTCACGACGATGTCGATCTGCCCGAAGCGCGCCACCGTCTCTTCGACCAGCCGCTTGATGTCGTCCGCGCGCGACATGTCGCACGGCACGCCGATGGCGTCGCCGCCGGACGCCCGGATCTCCTCGACCGCCTGGTTCAGCGCCGCTTCGCCGCGCGCCGCCAGTGCGACCTTGCAGCCCTCCGCGGCGAGCATCACTGAGGTCGCGCGGCCGATGCCTTTGCTGGCGCCGCCGACGATCGCGACGCGGCCGTGCAGCCCGAGGTCCATGGTGTTCAGCTTTCAGCGGTCAGCGTTCAACTTCGAAGCGCGCGGGATCACGCCCAGCGCCCGATGTGTATTCGAGGTCTCGTCCGAAGCGCGCTACGCCTTCGCCCCGTCTATGCTCACGCCGTGGCCGACCATGTGGCCGATCAGCACGTTCTCGATAATCTCCTGCGCGCTCAGTTCCATCCCGAATGGCAGCATCGCCCTGCGCGCGAGCTGCTCGTCGTTGAGGCCGCGCACGACCTGCACCGCCTGCGGCGTCGTCTCGCTCAGCACCTTCAGCGTGTCGTCCTTCGACACGTTGGCAAAGTCCTTCGCGTGCTGCGCGTTCAGTTCGTTCAGTCCGTCCGGTGTGATCGGTGGCATCGCACCGCCCGTCGCCGTCGCCTGTACCATCATCGAGATTGGCGCGGTCGACCCGGCGGCATGGTGCGCGCAGGCGGCAACCGTCCAGCCTTCTTCCTGCGTCTTCGCCTTCCACTGCGTGTCGTTCAGGCCTTTGATTTTCGCCTCGAAGCCCTTCGCCGCCTGTTCGAACTTATCTGCTAGCTGCTCTGCTTTCGTACCCATCGGGATGTGCTCCTTTCCGTCGGTCATCCTTCGTAGAGGCGAACGTCATTCTCGATGGCGCAAGCCGGACGATCAACCGCCCGTAACGGCGATGACCTCGGCGAGGCGCCGCTTCAAGTAAACGCGCTCGATCTCGTTCGTGGCGAGGGCGAGCGCTGCCTGATATGCCGCCGCCGCCTCGACGAAGCGGCCACTACGGCGAAGCAGGTCCGCGCGCGCCGAGTGCAGCAGGTGGTACGACGACAGCTCGCCGGACGCTGCGATCTGGTCGATGATCGCCAGTCCGTCCTCGGGCGTCTGCGCCAGCCCGACCGCCGCCGCGCGGTTCAGTTCGATCACCGGTGACGGATCGATGCGGGCCAGCTCGGCATACAGCGCCGAGATCTGCGCCCAATCCGTGTCCTCCGCGCGCGCCGCGTTACAGTGCAGCGCCGCGATCGCCGCCTGGATTCGATACGCCCCGGCGGGCCGCACGCGCAACGACCGCTCGACGATCCGCGTGCCCTCGTCGATCTCGGCGCGGTCCCACTTTGAGCGGTCCTGCTGGTCGAGCACGATCAGAGCGCCGTCGTCGCCGGTGCGCGCATCGCGGCGCGCGTCGTGGAGCAGCATCAGCGCGAGCAGGCCCCACGCTTCCGGCTCGTCCGGCATCAGCTCGACGAGCACGCGTCCAAGCCGGATCGCCTCCGCGCACAGCTCGCGCCGGATCAGCGAGTCGCCGGCGGTGGCGGAGTAGCCCTCGTTGAAGACCAGGTAGATCACCGCAAGCACGGCGTCGACGCGCTCGGGCAACAGGTGGTCTGGCGGCACTTCGTACGGGACGCCGGCGTCGCGGATCTTCCGCTTCACGCGCACAAGGCGCTGCGCCATCGTCGCTTCCGGCACCAGGAACGCACGCGCGATCTCGAAGGTCGAGAGTCCGCCGAGCGTACGCAGGGTGAGCGCCACCTGCGCGTCCTGCGCGAGCGCGGGATGGCAGCAGGTGAAGATGAGGCGGAGGCGGTCGTCGATCGGCGGCGTCATGTCGATGTCTTCGTCGGCGGGAGGGGAGGTGATCGCCGTGTCCGCGGCGGCGAGCTGCTGCTTCTCGGCGCCGGTGCGCTCGCGGCGGATGCGGTCGAGCGCCTTGCGCCGCGCCGTCGTCATGAGCCATGCCGCGGGTGTCGCCGGGACGCCGTCACGCGGCCAGCGGGCGAGCGCCATCACGAACGCCTCCTGCAGCGCGTCCTCGGCGGCGTCGAAGTCGCGGGTCATGCGGATCAACGACGCCAGGACGCGCCCGGAGGCTTCGCGGAAGACGCGCTCGACGGCTTCGTTCGACGGTTGCTGCACGGCCCTCCCGCCGGTTGCGCTACATCGCCCAGATCGGGCGGACTTCAATCGAGCCGTACTTCGCGGACGGGATCTTCGCGGCGTACTCAATCGCCTCGTCGAGGTCCTTGCAGTCGAGCAGGTAGTACCCCCCGAGCTGCTCCTTCGTCTCGGCGAAGGGCCCGTCAGTGGTCGCCGTCTTGCCATTGCGCACACGGACGGTTGTCGCGGTCGAGACCGGCCGGAGGCGGTTTGCACCGCGCATCACGCCGTTCTTGGCGACTTCCTCGCTGAATACGCCATACGCGGGCAGCAGCTCGGGGTGCTCGTCCGCTTCGTTCTCGTTCCCGTAGATCAGGCAGAGGTACTCCATGGCTGTGCTCCTTGTCGATGTCGTGCAGGCCGCCGCCGGCCCGCCTGTGATCATGACGCACGGTCGCCGGGCAGATCGACAGTTCGGCTCGACTTCGCCGGCTAGCCGGTCACTACTCCTTCCATCCCACGGCCTGGCACCAAAACCGGGCCCAGAACGCCGATGGATCGGCGCCCCATCGGCGCCACGCCTCTGCCATCGATGCCATCTCTTCGCGTGACGCGAGTTCGAGGGCACCGGCGTGGTCGATGAGTTCCGGCGACTCGAAGTATCGCGCCCAGAACTCGCCGGTGCGGCGCGTTGCTTCGTCCGACCCGTCGGCGTCGGCAGCGACGGACGCTTTCGCGCGTGCGAATCCCGCTTCGTGCAGGAGACCGCGCAGGCGCTTGCCGACGCGCGGATCGCCGCCGCCGCTACGTTCGCGCACGTCCGCCAGCAGCCCGAGCGAAGCGTCGAGCAGCGGGTCGGCCGGCGCGAGCAGGGTCCCGTCCCAGTCGGCGTCGGCGAGGCCGATCACGCCGCCGGTTCGCATCACGCGGCGCGTTTCGCGGAGTGCGGCCAGCGGATCGCGCAGGTGCTGCATCACCGCGTGGCAGAAGACCGCGTCGAACGAGCCGTCCTCGAATGGCAGCGCGTAGACGTCCGCGGTTTCGAAGCGGACGTTCGCGCACGAGCGTTGTGCCGCGAGCTCACGCGCGGCGTCGATGGCGTCGGTGTTGGCGTCGATGCCGATCGCGTCGCCGGGCGCGATGGCCCGCGCCAGCCCGATGGTGATGCTGCCCGGGCCGCAGCCGACATCGAGCAGGCACATGCCCGGCTTCAGGTGCGGGAGGAAGAACGCTGCGTTGCGCTCGGCGGTGCGCCGGGCGTGGGCGGGCGAGTGCACGCCGTGGAGCCATCGCTCGAAGGCGCTCTGGGTTTCCGTGGGTGGCTGTGGTTCTGACATTTCGATGCTCCTTACAAAGCAAGACCGCGGACGCGCGCGCCCGCAGCCGTCGGAGCATCGGTGGGGAGTGAGGCTACTCGAGCTGTGAGCCGCGCGTGTGTCGGACAGACTCGGGGAGCCTTGCTTTCCGGCTCACGCGCACCTCCTCTCTCGTGTCGAAGCGATGTGCTTCGGTTAGTGCAGAGTGTAGCAGTCGGACTTTGTTTTGTGAGTTTTGCCGTTTTCGGCAGACGTGGTCCTTGGTCGGTTGTTTGCGGACGGCGGAGCGCCCGACGAAGAGGCGGGCGCTCGAGGGTCGCGGGCTGAAAGCCCGCGCTACGATCCTCGCAAACCACCGGTTGCTGTCGCGCGCGACGAAAGGGCGGCCACATGGGGCCGCCCCTACGCGTCGTCTCGGCGTCATTCGCGTCGTTGTGGAGAGCCGGTCGCTTGGACTGGCGCCCGCGGTTCGCGGGCTGAAAGCCCGCGCCACGGAGGCGGGGAACTGTGAACCGTGCTACGGCCGCACGCCGATCAGCTTCGCGACCTTCACCGCGTTGAACAGCGCCATGCTCACGTACCACTTCACGCGGGTGCGGGTCGCGTCCTTCGTCTCGAGGCTGCCGATGTCTTCGATCTGCAGGCCGCCCGGCGCGGTGAGGCCGGCGAGCGCGCCCTCGCCGAACTGCATGGCGTATACCGTCGAGCAGTCAGTGCTGGTGCCGACTGTCTTCGTGTCGGAGATGTAGTCCGACACGCCGATGGGGATGCCGTCGTAGTACTGCACCATCTGCCCGAACTGGTCGCGGTCGGTCTGCAGGAAGCTTCCGGTGGTGCGCGCCAGGTTGTTCAGCGTGCGGCGCGTGCGCTTGCTCATCAGCAGGATGTCGGGGCCGCCGAGCTTCACCAGGTCGATGAGCTCGTCGAGCTTCGCGAGCGAGAGCGTCGCGCCGTTTGTGCCCATCGTCGCGATCTGGCCGCCGGTGGTCACCTTGTCGACGCCGTCGAACGACTTCGAGTCGATGGCGGTGTCGCCGTTGAGGAACGTGTCCTCGAACTTCTGCTGCACCGCCTTCGCCTTGAGGCGGATGACGGCCGATTGCAGGTCCTGGATGTTGCTGCGGGTGTTCAGCAGGAAGTTGTCGATGTCCGCGTCGCCGCCGACGATGGTGAGTGTGGCGGTGATCTGCGTAAAGGTCGGCGTGCTCTCGGTCCAGGTGTCGCCGACGGCGAAGAACGCCGCAGCGGCCGCGGCGTTCTCGCGGTTGTAGGTGAGGCCGTTGCCGGTGATCTCGATGAACGGCAGGACGCGCAGGATCGGCGAGTCCTGGATGATCGTCTCGATCACGCCCTGCATGACGAGGTCGTTCGAGAGTTTGGCGGCTTCGGCGAGAGTTAGGGCCATGGATTGGTCTCCTGGTCGCTAGTCGATGGTCGATGGTCGTGTGATTGGTGATTGGTGCGCCGGCGATCAGCGGCGGTGTTCGAGGCCGTAGCGGATCTTTTCCTGGGGGGTCATCGCGCTGAAGTCGGGAGCGGAGCGCTCCGGCGCGCCCGGTGGCACGCGCTTGGACTGTGCGCGTGCTTCGAGGTGCGAGCGGATGCGCCCGACCATCGCCCGCGCCCCGTCGACGGTGGCCTCGACCGCCTCGACGGTGTCGCCGTCGATCAGCTCCGCCGGCAGCGACGGATCGCTGCTCAGCACGAGATCGCGGTAGCGCGCGGCTTCGTCGCGCCGCAGCTCCGACGTCTCGGAGAGCTGCGCGCGCAGCGTCCGCGTCTCTTCGGCCGCGTCTGCCGCGCGCGCCTGTGCGTCGGCCGCTTCGTTCTGCAGCCGCTCGATGTCAGCCCGCGCCGCCGCGAGCTGCTCGTTCAGCTCGGCGAGCTCCTCCTCGTCCATGTCCACCTCCATCACTACGGGAACTGTTGATGGAGGCGACGGTAGGGGTGGTGCGGGGACAAGTCATAGCTGCGGATGGCACCGAGGCGGGGGACGCGAATCGTGTGAGGAATCACAGCGAAGATCAACCGAAATCCAATGACGAGAGCGTGTCGATCCCACGTACGCTAGCGCCGCACGGGACCGAACTTGAGCGACTAGACAGGGGTGCCTCGCTGTTGAGCGGCCTGCTTGGTAGTAGTCGCCTTGGCCTCGTGGCGCTTTTTGTGTCCGCTGTGTTGCTGATCGCTGCTGACTGCAATGAGAGTGTCCCGAGTATCGGAGGAGGTGGCGGAGGCGGCAACGGTGGGCCACCGACGCTGACGGCTTATTACAACGGTAGCGACGCTTTCGACTGGGGAAGGGGACAGTACTGGGACAACGTGACCGTATATGGGTTCTACGTTTCGTCAATAGACGGGGGACGCGGACCGCTGACCACCGTGACTGCCCACTCCGAGGGCCTCGAAATCTGCGTTGGAACGAGTCCCGACCAGGACTGGTACCTTACTCAGGACTCGCCGGATCCGACGAATTCATGGACGTTGGTTGGTCAGGGTGGGTACGCGGACGGAGCGCTCGATTGTCCCTTTGGTCACTCAATTTCGGCAGTAGGGCAATGGACCATCCGGGACCACTGCGGCGGGCTGAACGTCGACGACGTTGGAGGGCACTACCACTGTTTCGAACTCGTCGCGTCTACGACCGATCTAGGTGCGCACCTGTGTCCATGATAAGTTCCTCACTGTTTCGTCACGGTGAGCGGCGCTGCGCGGCGGCAGACGAAAGGTAGAACGGAGACATGCGCCGCGCCGTTGCTTTGGTCGTCGCTCTTACCGCGATCATCGGCACGTTAGCGGTCGTGGCCTACCTGCGCGGCGGCAATACAGCGCAGGCGACGAACGATGAGGTCGCGCAACGCGCGCGCGCCGCAGACACCGCGCAGGCGGTTGACATCGGACCCAATATGACGATCCATCAGGTGGTTATCGAGCATGCTACTAACCCTGTGCCGAGTTCGTCGTTCTCCGTACCCTCCGATAGCAAGACCGAGACCTGGGCCGCGTTCGGTGTGAGCGGCGACCTCACGAACCTTTATGCGATCTCGAGCGACCTCCCCGGCACCCGCGTGCTGTCCACGCAGGTCTTCACGGCCCCGAGCACGCTCGTCATCACAGACTTTTCATCGCTCAAGACCATCACCTCGCCGCATTACTCCCTTACTGAAAAGCAGTTTGCGAAGAGTCTGTCGGCAGCAATTGACGCCGTAACGGCTGAGATTAACGAGCCAAACTCGCCAGCAGTTGTTGGGGTGGACGCGGATGGGGTGCAGACGTATATTCTGACCACCAAAACGAACCGCGTCTACATCGATAAGCGCACCTACAGAGCCTTGGAAAGCGAGGAGCTCACACAAGACGGTTCCGTTCGCAAGCGCTACCTGTATCGTCTCTTCGAGACGGTCGGTGGTACCACCGTACCCACTGTGACTGCTCCGCCGCCTGGACAAGCGAGCCCTCTGAACCCAAGCACCGACGCTGTGGCCCTCGACGCCGATCCTTCGACCCCAGGCAGCCTCGACGCATCGCGCACCATCACCGGAAGCGCGCAGTTCTCGCTCGGGATCAACGTGACGGCGGACGCGGATCCGTATAAGGGGTATCAGTGGGAGATCGAATATCCGCCAGCCGGCCTTGCGTTCGATGACACCGTTGCGGAAAACACCAGCGCGACCGGGCTCGGCGTATGCACAAACTCCGCGGCCAATCCGAACGCTACGCCGATCACGCCGGGTGACACGGTCTTCGGCAACGGGTCGGGGTGTCTCACGACGTCGAGCACATTCCTTTCGTCGTACGTCGGGCAGACGACGACGTTCAAGATGCACTGCCTGACGACGGGCACATTCACGGTGCAGCTCGTCGATATCACGCACGACCCGCAGTTCGGCGCAACGCTGCTCGCGAAGGACAGCAGCACGCTGGATACGGGGACTTCGGGCATCACCATCACCTGCCAGTAGCGACGACGCCGCCTTCGTCTGGCGGCGACGCGCGACAACACTCCGCCCGCACGGCATAATCGGCAGGTGACGTCGAACATCTACCTCTACGACGGCGGCGGTGTGCGCCGTATCGCCGCGCCGGCGGACCGGCCGCTGCGGTGGGCGGCG
>CAZAPT010000018.1:31786-71278 GCA_964487335.1 uncultured Dehalococcoidia bacterium | reverse complement strand
GCCGATGTCGAACGTCGCGGTGTTCTGTCCGAACGACCATGACTGCGACGGGATGGCGGACAGCTACGAGCTGGCGCATCCGTGTCTGAACGCCGACGCGAACGACGCGAACGGAGACCCGGACAGCGATACGCTGACGAGCATTGTCGAGATGGGCCTCGGGACGGACCCGTGCAACGCGGACACGGACGGCGACGGCTGCAAGGACGGGAAGGAGTTGGGCGCGAACCCGCTGCTCGGCGGTGACCGCGACCCGCTTAACGGCAACGACTTCTTCGACACGCCGGTGCCCGTGCTCACGCCGTCGAACGCGACCGGTCTGCGTGACCACGTCATCAACATCCAGGATGTGATCGCGATCGTGGCGTACATCGGGACATCGGCGATGAACCCTTCGACGATGAACGGGCAGGGGCTACGGTACGGCAGCGACCTGAACAACAACGGTGTGCCGGACGGGCGAGAGTATGACCGTTCGCCGGGGATGATCAGCGGGAAGCCGTGGCGGTCAGGGTCGCCGAACGGCGCGGTGACCATCGCTGACGCGCTAGTGGGGTTGAACCAGGTCGGGGCGAACTGTAGTTAGGGGTCAGCCGGTCTCCTTCGGCGGCTCTTCGATTAGCGCCGTCAGCGTCAAGGGACAACTAGAGACCATAGCCTCGGCGAACGACATCATTCCGTAGTGCCAACGACGGAACTCAAGTTCGGTTCCCAATTACCCTAATTCGCCCTTTAGCGTGTTTCACGAGCACACGCTGCAATAGCGCACGAGATTCTTCGCTGCGCTCAGAATGACGAGAGTAGATGCGCGCTAGGCGGAGACGTCTTTGACTTCGTCTGCGTCGTCGAGAGGGGTGGGGGTGGAGTCGTCGGCGGATTGGCCGGAGCGGGTGAGCAGCAGCGGGCGCTTGCGGCCGCGGATCGTGTCGCCGCTCACGACGCACTTCTTGATGTCGGCGCGCGACGGGATGTCATACATCACTTCCATCAGCGTGTCTTCGAGGACGGTGCGGAGGCCCCGCGCGCCAGTCTTGTGGCGGTAGGCCTCCTCGGCGCAGGCCTTCAGGCCGTCGTCGGTGAATGACAGTTCGACGTTGTCGAGGCCGAAGAATCGCTGGAACTGCTTCGCGAGCGCGTTCTTGGGCTCGGTGAGGATACGGACCAGCGCATCGACGTCGAGGGCTTCGAGGCTGACTACCATCGGCAGCCGGCCAACGAACTCAGGGATGAGACCGTACGTGAGCAGGTCGTCGTGGGTGACGTGCTTGAGCAGCTCGTCGCTCCGCTTCTGGGCATCGAGCAGGCGGTACTCGGCACCGAAACCGAGCGAGCGCTTGTCCCGGCCGAGACGCTTTTCGGTGACCTTGTCGAGGCCCTCGAAGGCGCCGCCGCAGATGAAGAGCACGTTCGCGGTGTTGATCTGGATGAAGTCCTGGTGCGGGTGCTTGCGGCCGCCCTGCGGCGGGACATTCGCGGTCGTGCCTTCGATGATCTTGAGGAGCGCCTGCTGGACGCCCTCACCGGAGACGTCGCGGGTAATCGACGGGTTGTCGGACTTGCGGGCGATCTTGTCGATCTCGTCGATGTAGACGATGCCGCGCTCGGCGCGCTGGATGTCGAAGTCGGCCGCCTGTATCAGGTGCAGCAGGATGTTCTCAACGTCCTCACCAACGTAGCCGGCCTCGGTGAGGGCGGTGGCGTCCGCGATGGTGAACGGGACGTCGAGGATCTTCGCGAGGGTGCGGGCGAGGAGGGTCTTGCCGGATCCGGTGGGACCGAGGAGGAGGATGTTGCTCTTCTCGAGCTCGACGTCCGGGTTCTGGGCACTGCTGGCCCCGATGCGCTTGTAGTGGTTGTAGACCGCGACGGAGAGGACTTTCTTGGCCTGCTCCTGGCCGACGACGTACTCGCTGAGGTGGTCGAAGATCTGCTTCGGGGGAGGAGTGCGCTGGCCGGCGACCTTCGTCTTCGCCGGACCCGCAGCCTCTTCGTCGATGATCTCGCGGCAGAGCTCGACGCACTCATCGCAGATATAGACGGCACCGGGGCCGGCGATGAGGCGCTTGACCTGATCCTGGTTCTTGCCGCAGAACGAGCAGTGGTACTGGACGCGGGTCGTGCGACTGTTGGCCATGCCCTGCTAGCTTCCTAGCGCCCGCCCGACCGACGATGCGCGCCTTGCTCGTCTGCCGATTGTACGCCACCTGCCAGGGTTTGTCAGCCCGACTCACCCGATCGGCTTGACGGCGCCGCGCATCCTGCGAACCGTGCTCGTTACACAGGTTTTTCGGGAATGTGCGGCGGCTTCTGAAGTCCTAAACGGCGGTGCCCGCCCCTACATAACCGGCAGCGTTAGGTCGCTATGGCGGGCGCGCGAGACTGCAAGATCTCGTCCACCATGCCGTAGGCCTTCGCCTGCTCTGCGTTGAGGTAGAAGTCGCGGTCGAAGTCCTTGCGGATGCGCTCATCGTCCTGGCCGGTGTGCTTGACGAGGATGCCGCGGATGATGTCGTTCTCGCGCAGGATCTCCCGGGCCTGGATCTCGATGTCCGCGGCCTGACCACGGGCGCCGCCGAGGGCCTGGTGCATGTGGATGGTCGAATTGGGCATGCAGTAGCGCTTGCCCGGGGCACCGGCGCAGAGGAGGACCGTGCCCATGCTGGCGGTCATACCGACCGCGTAGGTCGAGATGTCGGCGTGGGCGAGCTGCATCGTGTCGTAGATGGCGAGGCCGGCGGTGATCTGGCCGCCGGGGGAGTGGATGTAGAGGTTGATGTCCTTCTCCGGGTCCTCGCGATCGAGGTAGAGGATCTGGGCGATGATCAGGTTCGCGATCTGGTCATCGATGGGCGTCCCGAGGAAGATGATGCGCTCCCTGAGGAGCAGTGAGTAGATGTCGAAGGCGCGCTCGCCTCGCGCGCTGGTCTCAATGACCGAAGGGATGATCACGTTGCGAGTCCTTTCGTCCTGGTCATGCGTTTCGTTTCGAGTCTTCATATCAGCCTTCCGTCTCCTCTTCCACGGGCTCGGGCGCGGCTTCGACGGCCTGTTCTGGCGCGTGTGCGGCGTCTGACTTCTTCTTCCGCGGCTTCCGCGCCGGCTTCGCGGCTTCCGATTCGACCGCAGGCGCTGTCCCGTCGGCCGAGGCGATCTCGACGAGGCGGTCGAGGGTCTTTCGGGTCAGCAGATTACGGCGGATGGTGCGCTTGCCGTCCTCTGACCCGAAGAGCTGCCTGAGCTGCTGCGCCTGGGCTCCGGCGGAGCCGCTCAAGCGCTCGACCTCGGCATCGATCTCCTCGTCGGTGACATCAATCTTTTCGGCTTCGGAGACCTCGGTCAGCACGAGGGAACGGCGAAGACGCTGGTCAGCGACCGGGCCGAAGTCCTCACGCACTTGCTCCTCGGTCTTGCCGATAGCAGCGAGGTAGGCCTCGAGGCCGCGGCCTTCTTCGACGTGGCCAGCCTGGTCGTGGACCATGCGGTCGACCTCCGCTTCGAGCATGACAGGAGGAAACTCGACCGTCGAAGACTCGACGAGCTTGCCGACGATCTCCTCCTGCTGGCGGAGCTTCTGCTGCTGGTCCTCGTACTCGCGGATGTCGTTGCGAATCCGGTCGCGCAGGACGTCGAGCGATTCGTAGCCGTCCCCGGCCTGCTTCGCGAACTCGTCGTCGAGCGCGGGGAGAACCTCTTCCTTCACCTCGTGGATATTCACCGTGAAGTGGCACTCCTTGCCGCGGAACTTCTCGTCGCGCACGGCGTCGGGGACAGTGAGATCGAAGGCGACCTCGTCGCCCTTACGGTGTTCGAGCAGCGGCTCTTCGAAGCCGGGGAATAGGACGTCGCGGTCTTCGACGAGCTGGACTTCGACGTCCTTCTGGTCCACGAGCTTCTCGCCCTCGACTTCGCCGAGGACGTCCATGCTGACGACGTCGCTCCATCGCAGCTCGCGGTCTGCGGGCTCGAGCGTCGCGGCGCGCTTGCGGAGCGCTTCGAGCGTCTCCTCGACGCGAGACTCTTCGACAGTGATTGGTTCGCTCGCAACGCGGATGGCGTTGTAGTCGCCGAGCGCGACAGTGGGTCGGACGGGGATGGTCGCCTTCACCACGAGCGGGTCGATGGTGTCGATCTCGAGACGCGGGCGGGCGATGGGGATGATGCTCTCGTCGGCCTCGACGGCCTCGCGGTAGAGCGCCGGCACGAGGGTGTCGAGCGCCTCGTCGAGGATGCGATCTTCGCCGAGGTAACGGCGGAGCATCGGTTCGGGCGCCTTACCGGGACGGAAGCCGGGCACCTTCGCGCGTGGCGCGAGCTTTCGCAAGGCCTTGGCGCGGGCGGCCTCCAGCCGCTCCGGCTCGACCTCTATCGTCATGCGGATCTGGGATTCGGGGATCTTTTCGGTCGAGACCTTCAACGATCAGCCATCCTGCCGACGGGGAGCGGCATCAGCGGACAAAACGTGCGGCCGCCGTGTTGGGGCGACCGCGGATCTTAGATGCCGGGCGCGTTTCCGTCGCAATCAAAGTATAGCGAAGGCGGCCATGAGGGCCGAACGCAGGCGGTCTATCGCGCGCCGGGTGTGAGGACGTCGTTGAGGGAGTCGCCGAGGAGGTTGAAGGCGAAAATGATCGTCCCAACGACGACGGCGGGGACGAGCAGGAGCTGCGGGTGGTTCTCGAGCACGGTGCGGCTGGCGCCGTCGGTGATCAGGGCGCCAAAGCTCGGGTGCGGCGGCTGGATGCCAACACCGAGGAAGGTCAGGCCGACCTCCGCCAGAGCGATGCTACCGAGGGCAGCGGACGCGCTGACGATGGCGAGCGGCGCGACGTTGGGTAGCAGGTGCTTGAAGAGCACGCGCGCGGTCGAGGCGCCACTGGCCTCGGCGGCGATGACATATTCGGAGCGGCGCAGCGTGATCACCTGCGATCGGATGAGGCGCATGCCGCCGACCCATCCGAACAGCGAGAGGACGGCGAAGATCAAGAAGTAATCCGCGAAGCCAGAGCTGGTGAGGCCGTGGTAGTGGATCGCGTCCTCGAGGTTTTTCGTCCAGCTGACGAAGCGCGGACGCATGGTGGAGTTGATCAGCACGAGCATGGGCAGCCCGGGCATCGACGCGAGGATCTCACCGGTGCGGTTGATGATCGAATCGACGATGCCGCCTCGATATCCGGCGAGCAGTCCGAGCGTGAGCGGGATGATGATGAACCCGGTGAGCAGCGTCGCCAGGGTGACGGTTACCGTCGTGCGGGCGGCGTACATCGTGCGGCTCAGCACGTCGCGGCCGTTGCGGTCCGTGCCGAACGGGTGGGACAGCGTTGGCGAGTGGAACGAGAGGTCGAGGTTCTGCTCCGAGTAGCCGTACGGCGCGATGAGCGGCGCGAAGATACCCGTCGCGTAGAAGGTAGCGATGAGGACCAGGCAGACGACGGCGATTCTCTTGTGTAGCAGGCGGCGGATGGCGCGACGGGTCAGGCTCTCACCGCGGACGTAGCCGTTTTCGATCTCGCCCTGCACCGTAGTGACGTGTAGCTCTGACGTCACCGGGCGATCCCACTGGCGCGAATGCGCGGATCGATGATCACGAGCGCGATGTCGACGAGGAGGTTCGCGAACACGAACAGGACCGTTGTGAGCAGCACAAACGTGGAGATGACGTTGTAGTCGCGCCCGTTCAGCGAGTCGTAGATAAACCGGCCGACGCCCGGGATGCCGAGGATCGTCTCGGTGAAGATCGCGCCCTCGATCAGTCCCACGAACGACAGGCCGATGACCGTCGTCATCACGGGCGCCAGCGAGTTGCGCGCGATGTGGCGCGTAATCACCACGCTCTCGCTCAGGCCCTTCGCGCGCGCCGTGCGCACGAAGTCCTCGTGCAGGGTACCGAGCGTGACCGCGCGGGCGAGGCGCGCGACGCCGGCGATGCCGGGGAGCGCCAGCGCGATCGTGGGGATGATCATCGAGCGAGAGAACAGGCCATCGAACCCGCCGGGAGGCAGCCAGTGCACCTGGACAGAGAGCAAGAGGACGAGGACGGGAACCATCACCAGGACCGGGATCGACTGAAAGAACAGGAAGATGCTGATGATGAAGGGATCGAGCCAGCTACCCTGTTTCACCGCGGCGAGGATCCCGACTGGAATGCCTATGAGGAACGTCAGGAAGAACGCATAGAGGCCGAGACGCGCGGACACCCAGATCTTCGGGCCGAGGATGCCGGGGATCGAGCGGTCGCGATATCGGAAGCTCACGCCGAAGTCGCCGTGCAGGAGCACGCCCTTCACCCAGATGCCGTACTGCTCGTAGATGGGTTTATCGAGCCCGTACTTGTGCTGCACGCGGGCGAACGCTTCGGGGTCACGGAACTGGCCGGAGTAGACGCTGATCGGATCGCCAGGGCCCCAGCGGGTGATGTAGAACGTCGCGAATGAGACGACGAACAGGATGACCGGCAGAAACAAGAGGCGCCGCAGGATGTAGCCGGCCAGACCTTCCATCCGCCGATCGCGCCTTTACTTGTTGATGGTCACGTCCCGGTAGCGCTCGACGACCGCCGGGGGAAAGTCGAAGCCCTGTACGTACGGCTTGACGAGCGCGTGCGTGGTGTCGAAGAACATCGGGACCCAGACCGCCTTCTGGACGAGCGACTTCTCGACGTCCTGGTAGATCGAGAGGCGCTTCTCGGTGTCGCGCTCCGTGCGCGCAGCCGTGAGCTGCTGGTCGATCGTCGGGTCGCTGAAGCGCGTGCTGTTCTGGCGGCTCTTGCTGTTGAAGAGCACGTCGAGGACGTCTTCGGGATCCGGGTAGTCCATGATCCAGCCGAGGTGGAACATCGGGTACTTGCCGTCATCGATGTCCTGGAAGAACGTCGCGGACTCGGCCTGCTGGATGTTCACCGTGACGCCGAGGTTGTCCTTCCACGACTGCACGATGGCCTCGGTGGTGGGGCCGACGGTGGCGCCGGCGCCCGACTCGGCGAGCGTGATATCCGGCATGTTGTTGGCGTACTTCGACTGTGACAGCAGCTGCTTCGCCTTCACGGGGTCGAAGGGATAGGTCTTGTCGTCCGTGGTGTAACCCGGGATGCCGGGCATCAGGATGCCGTTGGCGACGGGGATCGCGCCCTTGAGGATGACCTTCGCGATCTTCTGACGGTCGACGGCCAGGGCGAACGCCTGGCGGACGTTTTCGTCATCGAAGGGCGGGACGGTGGTGTTGAAGCCGATGTAGTCCACCGACTGGCGCGGCGACGTGACGTACTCCTTGTTCAGCGGATCGCTCGGATCCTGCACACGATCGAGGTCGTCGAGGCCGACGCCGGTCGCGTCGATGTCGCCGTTCTCGTAGTCGACGAGTGACGAGCCGCCGGAGAGCTGGATCGTGACGGTCTTGAGCTTCGGCGACCCAAGGTGATGCTTGCCGTAGGCCTCGAGGACGATGTCCTCGCCGAGGCGCCACTCCTTGAGCTTGTACGGACCGGTGCCGTTGGGCTTCAACGTCCAGTTCTGCGGCTTTGCGGTGATCTGCTTCTGGTCGACGAGGAACGCCGTCGGGTAGGTGAGCTTGTAGAGGAAGTAGGGCTTGGCGGCATCGATGGTGATCTGGACGGTGCTGTCGTCGACGACCTTCAGGCCGCTGATTTCCTTCGCGTTGCCGTGGGCGACGTCACGGGCGCCAACGATGTCGCCGAGGAAGTTCTCAGCGGTAACGGAGCCGGTGTCGGGATTGAGTGCGCGCTCGAAGGAGTACTTCACGTCATCGGCCAGGACGGGACGTCCGTCCTGGAACGTCGCCTTCTTGTTGATGTGGAAGGTGTAGACGGTGCCGTCCGGGCTGACGTCCCAGCTTTCAGCGACGTCGGGCTGGACCTTCAGGTCGTGGTCGAGGCGCACGAGGCCGGAAAAGATCTCGACGATGTAGGCCGCGGAGTCGGCGTCCTGGGCGACGGCGGGGTCGAGGAAGAGCGGGTCAGAGCCTCGAATCTTCAGCTCGCCGGTAGCGGTTCCAGTGTCGCCCGAGCTGGACGAAGAGCTGGACGTCGAGGTTTTGCTGGAAGATGGGGTGCTGCCGGAGTTGGCTGAGTTGTCGGAGTTGTTGTTGCTGCTGCTCCCGCCGCCAGTGGCGACGACGATGAGAACAACGGCGAGGGCGATGATCAGCGCGGCCGCGACGCCACCGGCGCCGAGAATGAGCTTGTTGCTCATGGACCTCCTCGAACTCGCCCCGCCCGCAATTGGCCGCGCCGATTCACGCGGACCCGCTCGAACCTACGCAGGATAGCAGAGGCCCGATTCGCGGCCCTACGATGTGCCCATCGGGAGCGGTCGCTGTAGCAATCGTTACGCCCAAGCCCGTCGTATTCTTCGACGAGCGAAGCCTAGGGACCATCGAGTAGACGTAATCCGCTGACGGGTTTGGCGTTCTTGCTATGATCTGTGACGTCTCCCGCCAATCCAGACGTCGCTTCCCGACGAACATCACTGTATGAGCGAACAGACCTCACCCCTCCACGACCCGACCGGCGCGCGAACGGTGCCCTTCGGGCGCAGGGGCGAACAGTTCCACCTCGGTGAGGCGCTCCGGGAGTTGGCGCGCCCCATCTCGATCGCGATATTCGTGGCGATCATCGCGCTGGGCGGGTATCTGCGGCTGACGCACGTCAACTGGGATGATAACGACGGGCCGTGGAACTCGAACGGAAAGGTCGCGGCGGTCAGCGGCCACCTGCACCCCGACGAGCGGTTCCTGACGCAGATGGCCGACGGCACGAAGGCGCCGAGCAGCATCCTCAACTACTTCGATACCGACACTTCGGCGCTCAATCCGTACAACATCAATAACAACGGACAGAAGCAGAGCACGTACGTGTACGGCGACCTGCCGCTGTTCATGAACAAATTCTTCGCGTCGCACATGCACGTGCTGACGCTGGGAGCCCTGCCGAACTACGACAACTATGACCACTACAACCGTGCCGGCCGGGTGCTGTCGGCGCTGTTCGACATCGCGACGATCGCGGTCATCTTCCTGCTCGGGCGGGAGCTGATGAACCGTTATGTCGGGTTGCTGGCAGCGTTCCTGTACGCCGTTTCGGCGTTCCCCATCCAGAATGCGCACTTCTTCGTCGTGGACCCGTTCGTGGCGTTCTTCGCGACGGTGGCGATCTTGTTCGCCGTCAGATCGGCGAAGCATGGGCGGCTGCGCGACATGGCGCTCGCGGGAACCGCTGCCGGGCTGGCGGCGGCCTGCAAGATCACAGCGATCTCGCTGCTGCCGGTGATCGTGCTGGCGATCGGCGTGTACGCGTGGCCAGCGGTGAAGCCGTACGTGGCGCCGCTGTGGTACGGGCGGCTGCGGAGGTACGAGCGCGAACAGAACGGGCACCGGCTCGATGCGGCAGTCGGGCGGTTTGCGCTGGGATCAGTCATCGCGCTCGCGGCGGCGTTCGTCGCGTTCCGCATCGCGATGCCGTACGCGTTCAAGTCGCCCGACCTGCTGGACTTCTTCATCTGGAAGCGCGGAAGCCTGCTGAGCGTGCCGGTGCTGTACCCGGACATCATGAGCCACCACTGGCTCCAGGATCAGGTGGACCAGCGCAACCTGCTGGCCGGCGCGGCGTTCCCTCCGAACGTGCAGTGGATCGGTCGGTCGAAGTGGCTGTGGCCGCTGCAGCAGATGGTGTCGTGGGGGATGGGGCCGGCGCTGGGAATCACGGCATGGCTTGGCGTCATCTTCGCGATCGTGTTGTTCATCCGGAAGCGGCAGGGCGTGTGGCTTGTGCCACTGGCGTGGGTCATCGGCTACTTCGGATTCATGGGGTACCAGTTCTCGCTGTACATGCGGTACTTCCTGCCGCTGTACCCGACGCTCGCGGTGCTGGCGGCGGTGCTGCTCTACCACGTGTGGCAGTGGGCGGCGTCGGGCGCGCCGTTCGAGATCTTCGGGCGGTTCGCGCGCTATCTCGAGCCGGCACGAAGCGCGACATCGTTCGCGGCGCGAACCGGCGTTGCGGTCGTCGTGGTGCTCACGCTGCTGATGGGACTGGCGTTCTATCACATCTATACGAAGCCGGTGACGCGTGTGAGCGCCTCGAAGTGGGTGTACGAGAACGTGCCCGCGGGTTCGGTTATTGGGCACGAGCACTGGGACGACGAGGTGCCGTTCAACGTCGCGGGCGTTCCGCCGAAGCAGTACGGGTCAGTGGAGTTCAAGAACTTCGACAACGACTCGCCGCAGCACGTGCAGGACCTGCTGAGCAACCTGGACCAGGTGGATTACATCGCGCTGAGCAGCGAGCGGCTGTCGGGCACGATCCCGCGGGTCCCGGCGGTATGGCCGGTGACGTCGAAGTACTACGAGACGCTCGCCAACGGCGAGCTCGGCTTCGAGAAGGTGGCGGAGTTCGACTCGTTTCCGTCAGTGCTGGGCGTCACGCTGAACGACACGGCGGCCGAGGAGTCGTACTCGGTCTACGACCACCCGCGCGTCGTTATCTACAAAAGGACGGACGCGTACTCGTCGGACAAGGCGCGGCAGGTCCTGGGCGCGGACGCCTTCGTGCCGGGCGTGTCGGCGCTCCCGAAGAACCTGTCGCAGAACGGGATCGAGTTCAAGCCGGACGTGCTGCTGAAGCAGGTGCGTGGCGGCACGTGGACCAACATCTTCCACCCCGGGAACGTCGTCAACGATCACCCGCTGTTCTTCTGGCTGTTAGCAATGGAGCTGGCTGCGTTCGCGCTGGTGCCGCTCGCGACGGTGGTGTTCCGCGGGTTGCCGGATCGTGGGTTCCTGCTGACGAAGCCGCTCGGGATACTGGGGCTTTCGTACCTGGCGTACGCGCCGGCGAGCTACGGACTGCTGGACTTCACGCGGGGCGAGATCGCAGCGGGACTGTCGTTGATGATCCTCGTCGGCATCGCGACAGGACTGCTGTGGCGTGACGAGGTCGAAGGCTTCGTGCGGGAGCGGTGGCGGTTCCTGCTGTTCGCGGAGGCGTTCTTCCTGCTCTTGTTCGTCGGATCGTACTGGCTGCGGATGCAAAACCCCGACCTGTGGCATCCGGCACGCGGCGGCGAGAAGCCGATGGACTTCGCTTACTTCAACGGCGTGCTGCGGACGACAGACCTGACGCAGGGTCCGATCGATCCGTGGAACGCCGGCGGATACCTGAACTACTACTGGTTCGGGCAGTTCATCGGCGCGACGGTGACGAAACTCACCGGGATCGTGCCGGAAGTGGCGTACAACCTCGTCGTACCGATGTTCTTCTCGCTCGCCGGCGCGGCGACGTTCTCGCTGGCGTACAACCTGGCGGAGGCGACGCGGCGGCTGATGAAGCGGCGGCCGGGGGGCTTACCGATCGGACGGCGCGGACCGATCATCGCGGGCGTGATCGCGGTGTTCCTGGTGATGCTATCGGGGAACCTCGCGGCGGTCGATGTGTTCACGCACAACGTGATGACGCAGGCGACGTGCAACCAAGGCGGCGATCACTGCAGCGGCATCACCGCGTTCCTCAGCGGAACCAAGGCGATCCTCTTCGGTGACGGCAGCTTCCGCCGGCTGGTCTACAGCTATGACTGGTGGGGGCCGAGCCGCGCGCTAACGGTGGTCGATCCGTCGAAGGAGGTCACCCCGATCACGGAGTTCCCGTTCTGGACGTTCCTGTTCGCGGACCTTCACGCCCACTTGATGGCAATCCCGTTCGCGATGACCGCGGCGGCGGTCGGGCTCGGCGCCGTGCTCAACTTCTCGCGGATCAACCGTTCCGACGCACGGACGAAGGAGTTCGCAAGCTGGACAATGGTCGCCATCATCGCGCTGATCGTCGGCGCGCTGCGGTGGATCAACTCGTGGGACTACCCGTCGTTCATGGTGATCGGCGCCGCAGCGGTGTTCATCGGGGAGCGGGCGAAGGAAGGGCGCGTGAACCTGCGCATGCTCGTAATGGGCGCGCTGAAGTGCTTCGTGATGCTCGTGCTGACGTTCGTGTTCTTCGCCCCGTTCGTGCGGAACTACAGCTCGGCGTACGGCAGCGTGAACCGGTCGGACCAGACGACGGACTTCACGGACTACTTCAGCCACTTCGGGATAATGCTGATCGTGATGTCGGGCTTCGTCATGTTCATGCTGCTGCGGGCGGTCTCGCGCAGCCATACGTTCCGGTCGGCGTTCGTCCGGCGCGGTAGCCGTGGGACGCACGAAGCGGAGGTCGCAACCGGCGCGTTGGTTGTCGTGGGTGCGCTCATCGTCGTCATGGCGTGTACGCAGCGGTGGGGCGTGACGGGCCTGTCGTTCGTGGGGCTCGTCGCAGTGGCGATCCTGGCGTGGCGCGAATTGCGACGACCTACGCCGACCGCGCCGATCATGCTGTTCGTGTACGCGATGCTGGCGCTGGGTCTGGGGCTGTCGGGCGGCGTGGAGCTGTTCACGCTCGACGGCGACATCGGGCGGATGAACACCGTGTTCAAGTTCTATCTGCACGTGTGGATGATGTGGGGCGTCGTGGGGGCGTTCGGGCTTTGGTACGTGTTCGCGGTACTGCGCCCGCAGGAGTCGCTCGTGCAGCGCGCGCGTGCGATGACGCCATCGATGCCGCTGTCAGCGGCACCGCGGTACGCATTCGGTGCGATCGCGGGCATCGTGCTGCTTCTAGCGCTGGTGTTCCCGTACTTCGGAACGAGAGCGCGGATCCATGACCGCTTCTTCCCCGATCAGGGCGCTAGCAACAATGGCATGGATTACATGGACAAGGCCGTGTACACGGACCAGGAGAGCCGCACAGGGAAGGGCGGCGAGCATGTGCTGAAGTACGACCGCGATGGCATCGATTGGCTGCGGGAGAACGTCTCGGGCACGCCGACCGAGATCGAAGGGATCACGCCCCTGTATCACTACGGGTCACGTATCTCGATCTACACGGGACTGCCGACGGTGCTCGGCTGGGACTGGCACCAGTCGCAGCAGCGGGTGAAGTTCGCGAGCGGGATCCAGGCGAGGATGTCTGACGTGAACACGTTCTACACAACGGAGGACGTGCAGCAGGCGCGCGACCTGCTGCAGAAGTACGGCGTACAGTACGTGGTCGTTGGTGACGTGGAGCGGAACTACTATCCGAAGGCGGGGATCGACAAGTTCAACAGCGGGCTCGGTGGGTCACTGGAGCTGGCGTACCAGAATCCGGGCATGCAGATCTGGCACGTGATCCCGCAGGATCAGCTGTCGGCGACAACATCCGAGAATTCAGATGGGCTCACGGCGAGCACAGCGCCGTAGTCGCACTCCTTCGAACAATGAAACGCGTGTTATGGGCGCGGGCTGACAGACCCACATCCCCGATAGAGTTCGTCTCTCGATTTGGTGCTATTCACAGCAGCACGAGCCAGATGCCGGCGATCGTGAGGATGGTGCCGAGGATGATACGCGGGGTGAGCCTCTCGGAGAGGAAGAGCATGCCCATTGGGAGGGCGAAGACGGGCGCGGAAGTGGTGACGAAGGCGGTGCGCGCGGCGCCTTCGTGCTCAACGGCGTAGATGAAGAGCACGCTGCCGATCCCGGTGCCGAGCAGGCCAGCGAGGGCGACGATCGCGATGCTGCGGCGCGTCAGGCCGCGCGTGGGGAGCGACGCGTTGCTGCTTGTTAGCGCGATGGTGCCGAGGACGGCGATCGATGCAGCGGGGATGCGGAGGCTCGCGGCGCTGATGGCGTCGAGATTGCCCTGACCGCCTCGGAGCCACACCGTGGCGGTCGCCCACGCCGATGCCGCCGCGACAGCGAAGACGAGGCCACGGACAAGCTCCACCGTGCCGCCATCGAGGGCGTCGGCGCGGCGCTGTTCGAGGACGATCCAGGTGATGCCTGCGACGATCAGCGCGCCGCCCACCGGGAGGGTCCAAGTCAACTGCTCTCCAAGCAGCAGCACAGCGAGGACGAACGTGAGGAATGGGTACGCGGCGTTGGTAATAGGGAACGTGCGCGAGACGCCGAGGAAGCCGAGTGCGTTGATGTACAGCGTGTCGCCGACAGCCTGACCCATGATGCCCGAGCCGGCCATCGACACGGCTGTGATGACGGTCATCTCGCGCAGCTGCACCGCCCCGTCGGTGATGACGAGGAGGCCGATGAGAATGAGGCTGGCAGTGAGGCTGCGGATGCCGGACATGACGAGCGGGCGCAGGCGCGAGGACTGCGACGCGAGCAGAACGCTGGTGAGCGCCCACATAGCGGAAGATACGAGAGCGGCTGCCGCGCCCACGGCGGTGTGGTCCTTTCGGGAAGTCAACGGGAGATGCGAAAGGGTATCAGAGAAGAGGGAACGGTGAAGAGTGACTGAGATGCACTTTGGCACGGGCTCGATGCGAACCGAACATGAAGCGCCGCGCGATTTGGAGACCGGACTATCGGTCGCCGGTTACTCGCGCCACCTGGGGTAGGAGCCGAAGACCTTGAAGAACTGCGACTGCTCCTTCACCGCGGCGAGGGCCTGGGCGAGGAGGGCGTCGTTGCGATGGCCGTCGACGTCGATCAGGAAGATGTAGACACCGAGCTCGCCGCCCGACGGGCGTGATTCGATTTTCGTAAGGTTGATCGAGCGGTCGGAGAACTCGTGCAGAACGCCGACGAGCGTGCCGGGCCGGTCGTGGGCGACGGCGAAGGCGATCGACGTCTTGTCGCATCCGGTCGGCTCGGCGCTATCGCGGCCGAGGACGACGAAGCGGGTTTTGTTGATGCGCGAGTCTTCGATGTTTCGCTCGATGATCTTCGCGCCATAGATCTCGGCGGCGCGAGGGGGGCCAATGGCGGCGGCGCCGGGCGTGCGCATCATGACGGCGACGGCCTCGGCATTGGAGAGCGCCGCTTCCGTGCGGACGTCCTGGTAGTGCGCCTCGAGGTAGTGGCGGCACTGGCCAAGGGACTGTGGATGGGAGTAGATGACGTCGATCGAGCCTTCGTGCGACGGCGCCACCATGAGGCAATGCTCGATGGGGAGCACGACCTCGCCGCACACGGCGAGATCGCTCTCGATCAGCAGATCAACCGTGTCGGTGACGCTGCCCTGCAGGCTGTTCTCGATGGCAGCGACGCCGAGATCCACGTCGCCGGAATGTAGGGCGCGGCCGACCGCGGGAACCGTCGGATAGGGGACGAGGTCGGCGTCAGGGTAGACGCGCAGCGCGGCGACCTCGCTGTTCGTGCCTGGGGGTCCGAGATACGCGACGCGCTGCGCCGGGGACATCAGAACGTGCGCGCGGGCGGGGGCGCCACCAGGGCTTCACGGAGCGACTCTTCGCTCTCGTGCTCGGTGACGGCGACGACTTCGTCGCCGCCGCGGATGATGGTGTCGGGAGAGGGCACTTTCGGACGGCCATCGGAGTCGATGATGAGTGTGATCATCGACTGATAGGGCAGCATGACATCGCGCACGCGGTGCCCGACCACGCGTGAGTCGTCGGGGATGCGCACTTCGACGATCTCGAGGCCGCTCTGCTTGAGCTTCATCAGCGGGATGAGCTGGTGCGTCGGGAGCTCCTGCTCGATATGCGCGAGGATGGCGGACGTCGCGCTGACGGTGATGTCGACCTCGAGTTTTCGGAAGATCTCTTCGTTCTTGGGGTTGTTGATGCGCGCGACGGTACGCGTGACGTTGAATCGCTGTTTCGCGACCTGGCAGGCGACAAGGTTGTCTTCGTCGTCGCCGGTAACGGCGAGAAACATATCGGCGCGGCCGGTGCCGGCCTTGTCGAGAACGGTGGCCTCGCAGCCGTCGCCCTCCATGACAATGTCGCCCAGCTCATCCTGGACTTCGCGCGCCTTCTCGGGATCCTGCTCGATCACGAGCACTTCGTGGTTGGACTCGACGAGCTCCTTCGCGAGGTAGAAGCCGACCTTACCACCGCCAATCACGATGATGTACATGCGCTAGTACCCGTCTTGCCGCATGAACTCGTGCACCATCTCGTTCGCTTCGTCGTCGGACGAGGCTTCGACAACGCGCTTGAGGCGCTGGGTTTGCACGCGCGTTGGATTAATCGTGCGGAGGCCCATGTTGCGGTACATCTCTTCGCGCAGCGGATCGAAGACGCGGCTGGCCACCACCTTGACGCCGAAGATGTGCTTCGCGATCTGGGCAGCCATTACGTTGCGGTTGTCGCCTCGCGTGGCGCTGACGAACGCATCGGCGCGCTCGAGACGGATGCGCCGGAGCACATCGACGTCGATGCCGTTGCCGACCACGCGGATGCCGTTGAAGTCGTCCGGGAGAAAGCGAAACGCAGCCGGATCCACATCCAAGATGGTGACGTCGTTGCCGTCCCGGTTGAGGTCAGAGGCCAGCGCGGCGCCAACTCGCCCGCAGCCCATGATCACGATTCGCATCGAGCGCTCCCTGTACTACTCTCGCACAGGATGGCGCCAGAGCCAAACGTTGCAGGGTGCAGCACGCACGACGTACTGGGTCAGGCGGCCCATCTGGTACTCGCCCAGCGGACCCTTGTGCTCCGCACCCATCAGTATGAGGTCGACGTTGCGTTCCATCGCCTCATCGACGATTGCGTGGCCGGCCTCGCGGGCTTGGAGCAGCTCGCCCTCGAGGCGGAAGTCGGCGTCGGCGGCTACGCGTTCGGCCTTGGTGAGGACGTCTTCGCCGGTGGACGCCTCCTCGTTGAGCTCGGCATCGAGGGGGAGGGAGCGGCGCACCTCGATGACGTGGACCGCGAAGACCTTGCCTTTGTTCTTCCGAGCGATAGAGCAGGCGAGGGCGACAGCGTCCATGCTGGCCGGTGAGCCGTCGACCGGGACCAGAATGGAGTGGATGCCGGCCAACGGGTCAGATGAAGCCAATGGTAACGAAACTCCCCCAGCCGGTGAGCCGACCGGCCGCCAGCCTCCCCGGCGCGTCTCGGCATTATAGAACGGCGCTCTCTAGCGACAACGGAACTCGAGTTCGATCGTAATGGATCGAATAAGCCTAATCGGGAACCGGTCAGTCGGCCTTCCAGGTCGTGCCCTGCGCGGAGTCCTCGAGCGCGATGTGCAGGGCGGCGAGGCCATCGCGGACGCGATCGGCGAGCTGCCACTGCTTCGCCGCGCGAAGCTCGGTGCGGATCTGGACAAGCAGCTCGATGAACGGCGCCGCCTCGATCGATTCGGCCGACTCCTCGAGGCGTAGGCCGAGCACGTCGGCGAGCTCGAGCAGGAGCGCCTGGGGCTCGCGCACGTCGGCGCCGTCGTCGCGAGCGCGGTTGACGTCCTTCGCGAGATCGAAGAGCGCCGCCAGCGCCTGCGGCGTGTTGAGATCCTCATCGAGGGCGGCACCGAAGCGGTCGCGGTAGGCCGGAACATCAATCGATGATGCAGCGCCTGACGCCACTGCGCCGTCCGCACGAGCGGCGGTGCGCAGGCGTTCGATACCGTGCTTGGCGGCGTCGAGCGTCTCCTCGGTGAAGGTCAGTGGCTTGCGGTAGTGCGAGGTGAGGATCCAGAGGCGGAGGGCGTCGCCGCCGACCTTCTCCAGGCCGTCTCGGATGGTGATGAAGTTGCCGAGCGACTTCGACATCTTTTCTTCGCCCATCTTGACCCAGGCGTTGTGCAGCCAGAGGCGAACGAATGGCTGGACGCCGGTGAAGGCCTCGGTCTGGGCGATCTCGTTCTCGTGGTGGGGGAAGATGAGATCCTCGCCGCCGCCGTGGATGTCGAGCGTCGGGCCGAGGTAGCGCAGCGACATGGCGGAGCATTCGATGTGCCAGCCGGGTCGGCCCTTGCCCCAGGGGCTATCCCACGACGGCTCGCCGGCCTTGGCGCCCTTCCACAGGGCGAAGTCGGCCTGGTGCTCCTTGTGCTCGGCGGGATCGACGCGGGCGCCGGCAAGCAGTGAGTCCTGCGAGCGGTGGGAGAGCTTTCCGTAGTCATCCTTCGCGCCGACGCGGTAGTACACGTCGGACCACTCGCTGTGGTCGGAGGGCGCCTCGTACGCGAAGTCGTTCTCGATCAGGCCTTCGATGATCTTGATCATGCCTTCGACCTCGCGCGTCGCGCGCGGGTATTCGTCCGCAGGCAGCACATTGAGGTCGCGCATGTCGTCCATGTAGGCGGTGATGAACTTCTCGACGAGATCGTCGGTGCTGATCTTGAGCCGGTTCGCACGTTCGATGATGCGGTCGTCGATGTCGGTGAAGTTCTGGACGTGCTTCACGCGGTAGCCGCGCCAGATCAGGAAGCGCTTGAGGACATCGAAGACGACGTATGACATCGCATGGCCGATGTGAGATTCGTCATACGGTGTGATGCCGCAGACGTACATGGTCACAGGATCGCCCTGCGGCTCGAAGTCTTCGAGCTGACGGCTACGCGTGTTGGTGAAGCGGATCACCCGTTAACCGCTTCCCGACCGTTCGGCGTCGAAGGCGCGATGGCGTCGATCGTCTGCTGGGCCGCGGCCTCGGGCGAAATGTCGTCACGTCGGCGGTGCAGGTGGATGGGCTCGTTGCCCTCTGGCCCCTGCTCTGCGACCTGGGCGCCGAGCGCTTCGAGCTTGTCGTGGAGGACGCGCATGCGGCGGTCCATGCGGTCGATGTGGCGCTCGAGCGCGTCGATACGATCCCACTCGGGATCGGGCAGGCGGGTAATGGTGTCGCTCCCGGGATCGTGGAACGCGACTACGTGGCCAGGCACTCCGACGACGGTGGCATTGTCGGGGACGTTCGTCACGACAACGGAGCCGGCACCGATGCGGGCGTTGTCGCCGATCTCGACGGCGCCGATCAGCTTCGCGCCGGCGCCGACGACCACGCGGTTGCCGAGGGTCGGGTGGCGCTTCGCACGGTGCATACTCGTGCCGCCCAGGGTCACACCCTGCAGGATATGGCAGTCATCGCCGATCTCGGCCGTCTCGCCGATCACGACGCCCATGCCGTGGTCGATGAAAAGACCCTGGCCGATCTTCGCGCCCGGATGGATCTCGATCCCGGTGACGAAGCGGCTGAAGTTCGAAAGTACGCGGGGGAGCACCGGCACGTTGCGCTCGTGCAAAGTGTGGGCAAGACGGTGCAGCTCGCGGGCATGGAAGCCCGGGTAGGCGAGGATTACCTCGAGGGCGCCGCGGGCGGCGGGATCGCGCTCGCGAACGGCATCGATGTCGCGCTTGAGAGATTTCAGTACGGACATGAGGACGGCGTCCTCCTTCTCGTTCTTATGCCGGGGAGTTTTCGGCTCGGAGTGGGGCGTCCGCTAGGCGGAACACCCCTCGGGACAACAGCACAGGGCCCCGATGGAAAGGGGGCTCATGGCGGAGCTTCGCGTAAGGGACTTCACCATGATGCGTCCTTGGCCCGTTATGGCTCGGGCGTGAATCACTCTAACAGCACCACTGCGAAAGCGGCAATGCCTTCGCCATCGCCGGTAAAGCCCATGCCGTCGGTCGTGGTCGCCTTGACGTTGACGACGGTGGCGTCAATCCCGAGCGTGGCGGCGATGCGCTGACGCATATCGGAGACGTGGCCGGCGAGGCGAGGGGCCTGAGCGACGATGGTGGCGTCGACGTTGGCGATGCGCAGTTGGAGGCATCGAGAGCGGGCTTTGGCGAGGAGTTCGAGGCTCGCGGCGCCCTCATAGCGTGCGTCGTCTGAGGGGAACATGCCGCCGATGTCACCCAGGCCAGCTGCGCCAAGGAGCGCGTCAATGATCGCATGGGCGAGCGCGTCGCCGTCCGAGTGGCCGGCGAGGCCGACATCGTACGGGATGTCGACGCCGCCGAGTACCAGTCGCCGGCCGTGGGCGAAGGCGTGCGCGTCGAAGCCGTGGCCGATCCTCATCGGGGCGATTCTACCGAGCGGATGGACGGGGCGATGTCATGGGGTACTGGTAGTCTCTGACGATGACCCACGATGACCTCATCGCACGCGCCGAAGCGGTGGTCCATCCCCGCCTGCTCGCGGGACGTGTCGTCGGCGACGTCGGAGCGGCGCTGGAGACGACGGCGGGCGACGTGTACGTGGGCGTTTCCATCGATACCGCTTCCGGCACGGGCTTCTGCGCAGAGCACAGCGCGATTGCCGCGATGGTAACCACGCAACAGCAGCGAATCGCGCGGATCGTTGCAGTGTGGAAGGGCGACGACGGTAAGACAGTGATCCTGCCGCCCTGTGGGCGGTGCCGTGAGTTCATCCGGCAGATCGACGAAGGCAATCTCGAAACAGAGGTTATCGTCGGCCGTGATAGCCTCGTGAAGTTGCGGGAGTTGCTCCCGTATCACGACTGGCCGGCTACCGCTCCAGACTAGCGACCCAGCGCGCCGCCGACAGTTGACATCGTCGAGTCAGCCGATCGTGTAACAGTTTGGGCGTCGGAGCGGACTACGCGCGTCGGCTATGATGCCATCAGGTCATGGACGACATCGAGGCATACGGGCAGCTCAAGGAGCGCCCACTTCCCGTTCCCCCACCACCCCAACCATCCGGACCGGCAGCGCCGGGCGAGGCGGCGCCCGCAGCGCCCAGGAAGAAGCGCTTCCACTGGATCCGGAACGGGGCCATCTTCGCCGCGGTGTATCTCATCCTCGCCGTATTCACGGCGGTGCAGCCGATCCCGGTCGGGGCGATGCGGCTGTCGGTCCCGTTTCCCGGCGGCGCGCCGATGATCTTCGGGCTGCCGAACCGACCGTTCGTGGTGCTGGTGATCGGGCTGGACCGGCGGCCCACTGAGACCGGGCCGAGCCGCACGGACACGGTGCTGCTCCTGCGCATCGATCCCGGAGCGCACAGGGCGGCGTTCCTCAGCATCCCACGCGACTCGATGATGGAGATCCCGAACGCGAGCGGTGGTTACGACCGCGACCGCATCAACACGGCCTACGTGTACAACTGGTCCTCCAAGGACTCGAGCGCGGCACCAAAAGCGCTGATGACGACGATCGAACACAACCTGGGAATCAAGATCGACCACTACGTGACGTTTGACCAATACAGCGCCGAGGGACTGATCAACGCGATGGGCGGCGTGACGATCGACAACCCGACTGCGTTTGGGCAGGCGGACTACTCGGACGACGACATCCACGTCGTCCCGCAGCGGTTTGCGGCCGGCAAGCTCGATCTCGATGGGTACCAGGCGGTGGCATACGGCCGGATCCGACAGGGGTCGAGCGACTTCGATCGGATCCAACGTCAGCAGCGGGTGGGGTCCGCGCTCATGCACGACGCCGCTTCGCCACTGTCGATGTTCCGTATCCCGTCGATCTACCGGGCGTACAAGAAGACCATCGGGACGGACATGAGCACGCGGCAGTCGGCCGGCGTACTCGCGATGTTGAAGCGGGTGCCAGACGACAAGCTCAAGACGAAGTCGCTGGGCGACGCGGCGGTGTCGTGCTCGAGCTGCACGGCGTCGATCCAACTGTTGGACCCAGCGAAGACCGAGCAGATCATCGACGAAGCATTCGGAGACCATGCCGCGGGCGCGCTGGCGGCGCAGCGGCTGGCGGCGGCGGGTGTGACGCCGTAAGCACCTCTTAGCTGTCAGCCCTTGGTCGGCACTGTGTCAGTCGAACCCCGCCCTCGACCTGGCGGAGCGGTGGTTTCTAAGCCGGCGTCTTCGACGATACAGCAGCGGCCACGAAGGCTTCGAAGAGGCGGCGCATGCGCGGAGCAAAGTGTGGTTTGTGGTCTTCGGGGCGCTCGGGGTGCCACTGGACGCCGACGACCCACCGGTGCTGCTCGCTCTCCATGCCTTCGATGAGCTCGCCGGCGGGATCGTCGGCGAAGGCGACGGGACGCAGGCCCGCCGCGAGGTCCTCGTGGCGCACGGCCTGATGATGGCGCGAGTTCGACTCGAACTCCGTCACTCCGAGTATCTCGGCGAGGCGGCTCGGTGGCTCGACGCGAACGCTGTGCCATCTCGACGGGTAGCCCTCGGTGCGGTAGTCGGCGCGGTGCTCGCCGCTGTCGATGTGCTGGAGCAGAGCGCCGCCGAGTGCGACGTTCAGCACCTGGTGACCACGGCAGATCGCAAGCACAGGGATGTCGCGACGCAACGCGGCCTGGAGATACGCGATCTCAATGTCGTCGCGCTCGGAGTGGGCCTCTTTCACTCTCGGGTGGCGTTCAGCGCCATAGCGGGGTGGATCGACATCCACGCCACCGGTGAGCATGAGCGCATCGAGCCGCGGCGCGAGATCATCGATGCGGGCTGCGGCGCTCTCATCGAGGTCGAGCACGATCGCGCCGGCCTCGCGCACGCGGTTCCAGTATCGGTCTACGGCCTCGCCCGGGACGTCTTCCCAGCGGGTGACGCCGATCACAGGACGGTCGTTGGGCATGGTGACGCCACGATAACAGAGAAGGGCAGCGGTCGCTGCCCTTCAAGCTCGCAGCGCTCGATGGACCCTATTCGTCGAAGTCGGAGTCGTCGTGCTCCTCGGCGCGTGCGGCGTCGAAGAGGCCCATCTCCCGCGGCTCACCCTCGGTCTCGACCTCGGCTTCGGCCTCTTCCCAGTCCTCGGCTTCGTCGACGACGTCGTCGTCTTCGTCGAGATCGGATCGGACCATCGTCTCCTTCGTGTACGGGCGGATGGCGTCGCCGGCCTTGCCTGCGGGGAAGGAGAGGCGCCCGACCTGGCTGGGGTGCTGGAACGTCTCCTTGATAATCACGCGGACGCTCTTATCGCCGATGCCCGCGACTGCGGCGGCGTACTTGTTGCCGCCGTCGATGAGGCGGGACAGACGCATCGCAAGCTTTGGCTCGATGTCGCTGATGTAATCGCCGGCCATGGTCTCGATCGAGAGTCGAGAGCCCTCGGGTTTGAGCGCGACCTCGTCGCCGGCGGAGAGGGTCGAGAGCGTCTTGGTGTTCACCTGCTCGAGCGTGGTGACGCCGGTCTTGCCCATCTCCTCGATGAACAGGCTGGTATCGACCTGGTGCGCCTTGTCAGGCTCCGCCTTGGCCTTCGCGGCGGCAAGGCGCTCAAGGTTCTTTTTCGCAATCCCGTTCGAAGGGTCGATCTCGATGGCCTTCTGGTAGGCCTCGCGGGCCTCCTTCATCTTGCCGGTCTCGGAGAGCGCCTTGCCAAGGCGGTTGTGGGCCTCGGCGTCGTCCGCGAAAGCCGCGATGATCGCGCGGTTCGCGGCGATGGCATCTTCCCAGCGGCTCTGCATGGCGAACTGAATGGCCTGCTCCGTGCGAACGCGCCTCATGCGCGCCTTGTCTTCGGTCTGGTTCATAGCTCCTCTATGTTCGCCGGCCGGCCGGGTCGAATGTCGGCCGATTGTAGTGTCTGCTTTGGCACAGCACAAGGAATTTCATGCCGTTCAAATATCGTCACGATTTGCGGATCCTCAAGTGCTGTCGGCATTTGTTTAGTACGCTGGGCGGCACTACGCGGATCTCCTACCACCGGTCGCCGACCCGTACACTTTCCGCATGAGCGACGAGCCTTACGTCAACGAGATCATGGTCCACGGCATCGTCGTCGGCGCCTTCCAGGAGAACTGCTGGGTCATCGGGAACAGGCGCACCGGAGAGGCCATCTGCGTCGATCCCGGAGACCAGCCCGGGGACATCCTGGCGATGGCCAAGGAGATGGGCGTGTCGATCCGCTGTATAGCGAACTCGCACGCGCACATCGACCATGTCCTCGGCGTGCGTGGAATCGTCGAGGAGACGGGCGCGAAGTTTTTACTGCACCGTCACGATCTCGGGCTGCTTCGCAACACATCAGAGTCCGCGCGTCGATGGGGCGGGGCGGACGTCGCCAATCCGCCGGACCCGGATGCATTCCTCAACGACGGCGACGACATCGACGTGGAGGGCCTCAACGTGCAGGTCATCCACACGCCCGGGCACACGCCCGGCAGCGTTTCGTTCTACGCGAACGGTGTTCTGTTCGCGGGCGACACGCTCTTCGCGGGTTCGATCGGCCGAACGGACCTGCCTGGCGGGGATATGGAGCAGGAGATGTCGAGCATCGTCGACCGGCTGCTGGTGCTTCCGGAGGATACGATCGTCCTGCCCGGGCACATGGAGCAAACGACGATCGGGCAAGAGCGAGCGCGCAACCCATACGTGCGGATGGAGCTGTCGCGGCGTGCGGGAGCGTGAGCGCGAATGCCGCTGGCTAGGCATCGTCGGCATCGGCGTCGTCATCGATCGGCTCGCCCTCGTCCTCAACTTCAGCCTTGAGATTGGCCAGCCCCTGAACGAGCGCCATCTCGAAGCCCTGGTCGCGCAGCCCGAGCGTGACGATGCGAAAGAACGTGTATTTCAGCCCGAACGGCGTGAGCAATGCGACGACCTCTGTGTCGTTTTCGCGAGGCAGCAGCTTGTACGTCAGCCAGCACGGCACGCCGCCGATCGTGACGCGAAGGTCGATGGACGAGTGGGGCTCGCGGCGCAACACCTCGAAGGTGTCGCCGGCGTGCTCGGTCGCGGACGCCAAATCGCGCTCGATCGCGGCGAAGATTTCACGCGCGGGCGCGTTGATAGCGAACGCCTTCTCGATAGGCACGTCGGCTTCCCTCCAAGCGGGCACGTTGGCGTCGGCGGACGACGTCGTCGGATAATAGCCGGAGTTTGATGGCGCAGGACAAACAACGAACGTGCCCACCCGGCCGGAGTGACAGATTGCCGCTCCGCGCGGCCGCTGTAGGAGTCATCTCGATCGCGGCGTTGGCGCTCCTCGGCTGCCGAGGGTCGTCGGCGAGCCCGGCGACGCCGTCGTCTGTCACGGAGGCTCCCCCGCCGGCCGAGCTGCAGTACAGCGCGACCGATCCGATCGTGATCGGCGTATCGGTGCCGCTGACGCCCGCCGATCAGAAGCGGGTCGGGGACGACATCTACGACGCGGCCCGGCTGGCGGTCGCGGATTACGGCGGATCCGTCCGAGGCAGGCCGATCGAGGTCGTCGCGAAGGATGACGGGTGCAACGACCCGGAGACGTCAGCGAGTGCCGCGAAGGCGCTCGTCGAGCAGCCGGGCATCGTCGCCGTCGTCGGACCCGTGTGCACAACCGCGGCGCAAGTGGCGGATGCGATGTATGAGGACGCGCAGCTCATCCACATCTCGCCCGCGGTCACGCGTCCCGAGCTGTCGGCAGAAGGCGAGCGATACTTCTTCAGGACGGCGTGGCGCGACGACGCGCAGGCACGCACGCAGGCAGAGTACGCGCGGCACACGTTAAATGCATCGAGCGCGATCGTAATCGATGACGGCGACCCGTACGGCAAGAGTCTTGCGGACGCATTTGTCGCTGCTTTCGAAGGGGATGGCGGGCGCACATTGGCGCACGAGCGCATCGATCCATCGACGACCGACTATCCGCCACTGGCCACGCGGCTGGCTGCGATGGGCGCGGACGCGATCGTCTTCGAAGGGCTGAACCCTGCGGCTGCGCGAATCATCACAGAGCTCCACAAGGCGGGCTTCGCGGGGGCTTTCATCGCGCCGGACGCGGCGTTCAGCGTGCGTGACTTCCTGCAGACGGCAGGGGACGCTGCGAACGGATCGGTTGTCACGGCCGGACCACTACCGGATGTAGCGTTCGGTGGGCGCTTTCACGACCTGACGCAGCGCAATCCCTCCACAGCCTTCACGCTGGAGGCACACGACGCGGTTACAGCGCTGCTTCGAGCGGTGGACGCAGTGGCGGTCCAGGGATCAGACGGATTGCTGCACGTCGACCGAGAAGCGCTGGCGGGGGCCCTGCGCTCGCGCACGTTCAGCGGGCTGACGGGTACGATCCGATTCGACGACCACGGGGACCGTGCTGGGGACACGCCCTCCGATGCCGGCATCACGATCTACCGGGTCAACGGCGGACGCTTCGAGGCCGTCCCATAGCAGGGGACTACGCAGCAGCCGGCGGGCTCTCGCGGGCGAGTTCGTCGAGCGCGCGCGAGAGCGCCTCGTTCAGGAGGCGGATGGTCTCGTCCCGGGCGTCGACTTCGCGCCGTAACTCGGTGACGACGTCGCTCTGCAGCTTCGGCGCTGGCCTGGTGCGGAATGTTTCGCGCTCCATCATGGCGTCATTGTGCGCCGCGGTGGCGCGCTCGCAAATCAGCAGAACCCCGACATCCGTGGCGATCGCATGACAGGTGCGGGCGCCGAGATGACCGTGCAACTTATCGACGGCAGCGCCGTCGTATCCGAGCCCCCAGCCGGTTGCGATATCGCCGTAACCGCACATCGCGAAGGCGGCCGTGTGCGCGTTGGGTTGCGCGGACACGCCGCGTTCGTGCTGCGGATCGAAGGGATGCAGGTGCGTGACGTGGAAGTGCGCGGAGGCTTCGTGATGGCTGAGCCCGGCGAGCGCTTCGCGGTGCGCGGGGCCGTCGATGGCTGGCTGTCCGTCACGGCGCGGCTGGCCGGAGCGCGAGGGACGCAGCGGCAGAAGCGCAATGCCTGACGAAAGCAGGGCTTTTTCGGCTGGATTGCCGCGATTTTCCGCGCGCTTTACACAGCAGATACACGAATCGCATTCGAAGCTGCGACGATAATCTGGGATGGAGGTGCGATGGCCGGCACGCCCCGGATCGTCATCATCGACGACGACGAGAGCATCCGCGAGCTGGCGTCGCTGTATCTCCGAAAGGAAGGGTTTCAGGTCACCTCTGCGGTCGACGGGCCGAGCGGCGTCGCTGCCGTCACGCAGGAGCAACCTTCGCTCGTCGTGCTGGACCTGATGCTTCCCGGCAAGAACGGGTACGACGTCTGCCGCGAAATCAGGCAAGACAGCAACGTGCCGATCCTCATGCTCACGGCGCGGGACGAAGACATCGACAAGATCCTGGGGCTGGAGCTCGGCGCCGACGACTACGTCACGAAGCCGTTCAACCCGCGAGAGCTGGTGGCGCGAATCAAGGCGATCCTACGACGCGCTGACAACGCCCAGGGACGACCGCCGGGGGCGATCGTGCGCGTGGGCGACGTAACGGTGGACAAGCAGCGGCGCATCGTGAAGGCAGATGATCGCGAGCTGACGATGCGAACGAAGGAGTTCGACCTGCTGGCGGCCCTTGCCGAGAACCTGGGCATCGTACTGACGCGGGAGCAGTTGCTGGACCGGGTATGGGGCTACAACTTCTACGGCGAGACCCGCACAGTAGATGTCCACGTTCAACACGTGCGGGCGAAGCTTGCCGGGACGAAGTTGCAGATCGTCACGGTGCGCGGCGTCGGGTACAAGCTCGTCGAAGAGGCGGTCTAACGTGTTCCGCAGCCTTCGATCGCGACTCATCGTTTCTTTCGTCGCCATCGTCGTGATCACGCTCGCGAGCGCGGGCCTGGCGCTATTCGCACGTCTGGGTGGCTACCGCGACCAGATCTCGGCGAGCACGCTGCGCGCGGTCGCGTCGCCGATCTACTACAACCTCACGCTGTACGCGCCTGCTAACAACACTGGCGCGGGAGCGGTCGTGCGCGGGCAACGACTGCGCCGCGAGCTAACGGACTACCTGAAGGCGCAGGCGGCTGACTCCCACGTCATCGTGCTGCTGATCGACGCGAACGGCAACGTGATCGAAGACGGCGCGACGGACTCCTCGCTTGGCAGCGAACACTTCGACGTGCCACCAGCGCCCGCACGGGGGCCGAACTTCAGCGTGCTTCCACAGCAGAAGCACAAGACGGCGGCGGGCATCGAACTGCTGTATGTCACCGTTCCGATGCCCACGATCGTCCGAGACCAGCCGGCGGGCATCAACGCGATCGTCGTGGCACTGCCCGAGGCGCAGGCGCGCGACGTGTTCCGCGACCTGCTGCCACGCCTGCTGTTCGCCGGGCTCGTCGGCCTGGTGGCGGCTGCCGTAGTCGGCGCGATCGTGTGGGCCTCGGTATACCGGCCGCTCGGGCGCGTCGCGCGAGGCGTGCGGTCGGTCGCGGGTGGCAACTACACGGACCGCGTGCCGTCGTCCGGGCCGAGCGAAGTGCGTGAGCTGGCGGAGGATGTAAATGCGATGGCCGATTCGGTCAAGGCGTCGCGGCAGACGCTGCGCGAGTTCCTGGCGAACATCTCGCACGAGCTGAAGACGCCACTGACATCGATTCGCGGGTTCTCACAGGCCATGGTCGATGGGACGCTCGACACGCCGGAGGAGCGGGCGCGCGCGGTCCGCGTCATCGATTCCGAGTCGCGGAGGGTGCTGCACCTGGTCGAGAAGCTGCTGGACCTGTCACGGATCGAGTCGGGCCAGCAACAGATGGAATTAGCGCCAGTGCGCGTGTCCGAGTTGCTGACACAGCTGACAGACGTGTTCTCGATGCGTGCGGAGCAGGCGGGGGTCGAGCTACGGATCCCGGCGCCAGGCACCAACGTCGAGGTGATGGCCGACTTCGAGCGGATCGAGCAGGTGCTGGGGAACCTGGTCGACAACGCGTTCCGGCATACACGTCGTGGCGGGAGCGTCGAAGTCGGTGCGCGAGACGCGAGCGGAGTGGGACTCGAGCTGTACGTCGCGGACGACGGGGATGGGATCGCGGCCGAGGACATTCCGCACGTGTTCGACCGCTTCTACCGCAGCGGGAACGAACCGTCGGGCAGCGGCACGGGGCTGGGGCTCGCAATTTCGCGCGAGATCGTACGGGCGCACGGTGGCGAGATCCGGGTGGACCGCCGGCCGAGCGGCGGGACCATCTTCACGTTTTCGTTGCCCGTCGTGACGGGTTCTCGATCGGAACCGATGGTCGCGCATACCGCGACGGACCCTTCGCGACCGGCCCACGATCCCGTGACCGGCAGCTAGATCCGACGACTATTGAGGCGCCTCCGCGGGCACGAAGTACGCGCGGAAGGTCGTCTCGTCGCCGCGATCGCCTTCGGTGAGCGTGCCGGTGCGGTAGAGCCGGGTCACGTCGTCAATGTTGTCGAGATAGTCGCCCAGGAACACGAACGCAACGTCACGGGTACGGTCGGCATCAAAGTTTAGGGGAGCGCCATCGTCGGCGAAGGGGAAGTTCCGGAACTCACGCGATCGGTCCACGCCTTCGGCATTCGGCGCGATGAAAAGGCGCGTCTCGTAGTTCACGCTCCAGCGGTCGCTGTAGAAGTAGATTAGCGTGCTCGCCGGCAGGCCGGCGATGTAATGAGCGGCCGCATCCTCCTGATATGGATAGACGAAGCGAACCGCCTCGGTGTCCTGGGCAGGACCGAAGTAGTCGTACACGTTGTGCACGACGGTGAATGCGAGCGCCACCGCGATAACGGCGGGGACGGCGAACCGCCACCGCGCTGATGACCGTATGGCCTGCTCCCATGCCCAAGCGAGCGGAAAGGCGGCGAGCACGGCGACGAACGGCGCAAGACCGACGGTGCGGCGAAACAAGCCGTCCTCGATCGTGAGGATCGCGCCCGACGGAAGCAGGACACAGGCGGCGAGGACCGTCGCGTACTCCGGCTTCCGCGCTTGTGACATGGCGAAGGCGAGCCCAATCACGGCGAGGAAGACAGTCACGGCATCGACTACGGGATGACCACCGGCGGCAAGCCCATCGCCGAGGTCGGGCCGGCCTCCTTCGACCATGCCCCGCTCCCACTCACGCGTACGGTCGAGGAGCAGCCTCGCCTTTCCGCCCACGCTTGCGTCTTTCCAGTCGGTGGAGTTCGTGACGCTCACGGCACGCTCGTGGAAGCGATAGTCGTCACCGTGGTTGTGGACGTAGTTGATCATCGGCAGCGTGACGAGGAGCGCCGTCGCCGCGAACATGACGAAGCCGCCGACTAACCAGAGCCGCTCATCGCGGTCGCGGGAAGCGGCGACGAGCCAGACGAACGGGACGAGGAGCACCGGCACGAAGAGCAAATACGCGTTGTAGCTGTACACGCCGAGACCTGCGAGCGCGCCGGCGACTACGAGGAGGATCGCGCTTCGCCGGCGCAGTGCGACGAAGAGCACGAGCAGCACCAACATCTCGATGAACGGCCACGAGATCACCATGAAGCCGGTGCGGCTCAGGTGGAGGTGCCACGTCATCACCGACAGCAGCAACGTCGCGAATGCGGCGACCGACCGATTGAACATCGTCGCGAAGGCGAGGTAAGCAAGCGGGATGGAGGCGATGCCGAAGAGCGCCATCGAGAAGCGGATGGTAAACGTCGTCTCTGGCATCACCTTGAACAGGGCAGCAGCGAGGTAGAGCGGGCCCGTAGGCTGGCCGAGGGCGCTGGTGACGTACGGGCCGATCCAGCCTTCGTGCAATATGCGCCGCGCGTCGATGCCGGTTAGCGCCTCGTCGCCGTGCAGCCCGAGGGGGACCGTACCGAGGTGCCAGAGGCGGATCGCCGCCGCGAGCGCCGTGATCGAGGTGACGATCGCGAGATCGATGCGCGTTGCGTAGGCCCACGAAAGCGCGCCGGCGAGCCAGCGACGCATGCTGTCCGCGCCGCGAGTTCCCGGCGAGGCCGTGGTGTCGTGTGTCAGCTCGGCGCGGTCGCTTCTCATCGCGCTTTGAGCCTGGCCTCCACGCCTCCGCTATCCCTCTCGGTGATTGCGGCTCGATGTTGCTCGGGTAGGATGGACGGGTTACGCAAGGAAACACAATGACCGAGCGGGCCACCAAGTTCCGCGTCCCGGTAAAGCAGCTGCGACGCGAGTGTAGTCCAAGCGTCTTCAAATTCAAGACCACTGCCGAACTCGAGCCCATCGAGGGTACGGTCGGGCAGGAGCGAGCTGTCACAGCTATCGACTTCGGTCTCAACATCGAGGCGCAGGGCTACAACCTGTACGTGTCCGGGCCCACCGGCACGGGTAGGTCGACAGAACTGAAGACGCAGCTCGACCGGATCGCCGCGACGCGGCCGGCTCCGCGCGACTGGTGTTACGTGTTCAACTTCCGCGATCCGCCACGGCCGCGTGCGCTGAGCCTTCCGGCGGGAGTCGGGACGAAGCTGCGACAGGATGTCGACGGACTAATCACGACCGTGCGGAGCGAGATACCGAAAGCGTTCGAAAGCGACGAATACGCGCAGCGGCGCGACCAGATCAACCGCGAGGTACAGCAGCAGCGCGAGCACCTGTTCGAGACACTGCAGCGCGAGGCCCAGGAGCGGAACCTGGCGGTAAACGCGACCCCAATGGGGATCACGACGGCACCGATCGCGGACGGCAAGCCGATCGACCGTGAGCAGTTCGAAGCGTTGCCCGATGAGAAGAAGAAGGCGATCCAGCAGCGCACGAGCGAGGTCGAGTCGATCATCGCGACGATGGCCCCGCAGCTTCGCCGGCTCGACCGTGGGACGGCCGAATTGCTGGCACAGCTGGACAGGCAGCTCATGACGCTGATCGCAGCGCCGCTCCTCGACGAATTGAAACGAGATTACGCTGGCGAGCCGCAGACGGTGGACTTCATCGACAGGCTCGGCGCAGACATGGTCGAGCACATAAACGACTTCCGCGGCGGCGACGAAGCGGCGAGTGCGCAGGCGGTGCTGGCAGCGGCGGCGCAGCGCGACGGCGTGTTCGAGCGCTACAAGGTCAACGTCATCGTCGCCCACGAAGGGATGACACACGCGCCCGTCGTCACGGAAGAGAGCCCGTCGTACTACCACATGTTCGGGCGCGTCGATTACCGGCCATCGCTCGGGGCAGTGGTCACGGATCACACGATGATCAAGCCGGGGGCGCTGCACCGCGCGAACGGCGGGTTCCTAGTGATCGACGCGCTCGACGCGCTGTCTCAGCCGATGGTCTGGGAGACGCTGAAGCGTTCGCTTCGGACAGGGCAGGCACGGATCGAGAATCTCGGCGAGCAATTGAGCATCCTGCCCACCTCGACGCTCGCGCCGGAGCCGATCCCGCTCAACGTAAAGGTGGCGATGATCGGCAGCTCGCGGCTGTACGGCGTTCTGCAGGCGGTCGACGACGACTTCAAGAAGTTGTTCAAAGCGAAGGCCGACTTTACGACAGACGTCGAGCGGACGCCGCAGCACGTCGACGTCTACTCGCGGTTCATTGCGCGGCAGACGCACGAGAAGGGCATGCGGCCATTCGACCGAGAGGGCGTCGCGGGCGTCGTCGAATACAGCTCGCGGATGGTGTCGGACCAGGACAAGCTGTCGCTCCACATGATGGACGTCGTGGACCTGCTGGTGGAATCGGACTACTGGGCGTGCGAAGAGGGGAGTGCAATCGTCCGCGGGAGCCACGTCGAGAAGGCGATCGAGCAGAAGGTGTATCGATCGAACCTGATCGAGGAGCGCGTCCAGGAGTTCATCACCAACGACACCATCAAGGTCGATGTGGCGGGCGAAGTCGTTGGCCAGGTGAACGGGCTCTCGGTCTATGACCTTGGCGACTACTCGTTCGGACGACCTTCGCGGATCACGGCTCGAGTGAGCCTGGGCCGCGGACAGGTCATGAACCTCGAACGGGAGATTCAAAAGAGCGGGCCCTCGCACAGCAAGGGGTTCCTGATCATCACCGGCTATCTGAATGGACAAATCGCACACCGTCGTCCGCTTTCGTTCTCCGCGAGCCTGACATTCGAGCAGGTTTACGACGAAGTCGATGGCGACAGCGCATCATCTACCGAGCTGTACGCCTTACTTTCGGCAATCGCGGACGTACCGCTCAAGCAGAACATCGCGGTCACCGGATCGGTGAACCAGTTAGGCGAGGTGCAGGCGATCGGCGGCGTAAACGAGAAGGTCGAGGGTTTCTACGCGGTGTGCAAGGCGCGCGGTCTGAGTGGCGACCAGGGCGTGATGATCCCGAAGGACAACGTCCATAACCTGATGCTCAAGCCGGAGGTGGTGGAGGCGATCCGAAACGAGCGCTTCCACGTATGGGCGGTGTCGAGCATCGACCAGGGGATCGAGCTGATGACCGGAATGCCGGCCGGCAAGTTACGGAAAGACGAGACGTACTCTGAAGGTACGTTCTTCCGACGGGTCACAGACTGCCTAGACGCGATGACGCGGAGATCGATCGAAGTGAACCGCGCGGCGCAGAAGGAGCTCATCGCACCGCAGCCGGCTGCGGCGTCGACTGACGGAAAGCGCAAGCGTGCAGATGCAGGATCGCGGCGCAACCGGCGGTGAAGACGCGCGTCGAGACATCAGCAGGCGGGGTCGTGTTCCGGCCGCGGGATGACACCAGCTTTGACGTCGCGCTCATCCGGACGCACGAAGGCCGCTGGCAACTTCCCAAGGGCTGGGTTGAGCCCGGCGAGTCCATGGAGGAGACGGCTAGGCGCGAGGTCCGCGAGGAGGCGGGGGTTGAGAGCGAGACGATCGGAACGCTCGACAGCATCGAATACTGGTACAAATCAACATACGATCCGGAGCCGGCGCGCATACACAAGTTCGTGCACTTCTTCCTGCTGCGTTACCTTCGTGGGTCGACGTACGACCACGACGACGAGGTCCAGGAGGCGCGCTGGGTAGACATCGGTGAGGCGGTGCGAATGCTGTCTTTCAAAGATGAGCGCCGCATTGTGGTGCTGGCGCGCGATGCCCTTGAGCAGGTGAACATGGAGATACAGCAAGCCGACGCGACTGCGCCTGATGCCTGACGCCGATACGCCGCCGCCCGCGCGAGGACCGGTGCTTGGCACGCACGGCATGGTGGCGTCAGAGCATCCATTGGCGTCGCAGACGGGCGTGGACGTGCTGCGGCAGGGCGGGAACGCCTTCGACGCGGCGCTGGCTATGTCCGCCATGCTGCCGCTGGTGAAGCCGCACCGCAGCCATCTCGGCGGCGATGCGTTCATCCTGGCGTATCCGCGGCGCGAAGCGCGGGTAACGGCGATCTGCTCCGGCGGGAAGGCGCCGGCAGGAGCGACTCCAGAGCGATACGGCGGCGGTATCCCTGGTCATGGCGGCGCAGCGGCCGCGATCCCCGGGCTGGTCGACGCGTGGCAGGCGTTCCACGACCGCTGGTGCACGAGGTCGATGCATGAATTGCTCGAGCCAGCGATCGCGTATGCGCGCGAGGGATTCGCGGTGTCGCGCGAGCTGGCGATGACGCTCGAGTACAGCGAGCGGCTGTTCACGAAGTACCCATCGATGGGAAGAGCGCTATATCAGGGCGGCGGCCGGCCGCCGTCGTTCGGCTCCGTCTTTCGGCAGCCAGAGCTCGCGGCAACACTCACCGCCATCGCCGGCATCGGCCGCGCAGGGTTCTACGAAGGGCGGATCGCGCGCCGCATCGCCGAGGACGTGCAGGATGCGGGCGGCTGCATGACGGAAGACGACCTTCGGACGCATGAGCCGCTGGTCCTCGAGCCACTCTCAACCGAGTATCGCGGGTACACCGTCTACGAGACGCCGCCAAACTCGCAGGGCTTGATCCTGCTCGAGGAGTTGAATCTGATTGAGGCATGCGATCTCCGGCGATGGGGGCACCTTTCCGCGGACTCGGTACACCACATGATTGAGGCGAAGAAGATCGCGTTCGAAGACCGCGTGCGGTTCGCGGGCGATCCCTCGGTCGTTGGGTTCGATCCAGGGAAGGTGATCTCGAAGGAGTGGGCGGAGACACGACGCGCCGAGATCGATCCCCAGCGCGCACGGGACTCGTCGCTCGCCGCGGCGACGTCGGACACGACGTCATTCGTCGTGGCGGACGACGAGGGCAACGTCTGCTCGTTCATCCAGAGCCTGTTTGCGCCGTTCGGGTCGGCGGTGGCAATCGACGGCACCGGCATCATCATGAATAACCGGATGACGGGGTTCTCCCTCGACCCCGCAAGCCCGAACATGCTCGCGCCGGGGAAGCGGACGATGCACACGCTGAACACGTACCTCGTGTTCCGCGACGGGCAGCCGTACATCATCGGCAACACGCCGGGCGCCGACTTCCAGGTGCAGACCAACTTGCAGGTCCTGACAGGCATCATCGACTTTGGCCTGGACCCACAGGCCGCCGTCGATGCGCCGCGATGGGGCGACACCCCGAACGGGCTGCTGCTCGAGACTGGGATGCCGGCGGCGACGCGCGACGGGCTAGAGCGGCGCGGGCATCAGGTTCGCGCGATCGACCGCGAGACGAGTCCGACGGGGCGCGCGCAGTGCATCGTCATCGATCCGGGATCGGGCGCCATGGTCGGCGGCAGCGACAGCCGCGGGGAGGGCTGCGCCGCCGGTTGGTAGCACCGCGTTAGTTACCGATGGCCGGGGCGAGCGGCACGCGGGGAACGCCGCCGCCGCCAATGCTCGACGGACCGTTGTTATCCACGACGTAAGCGTTCGTCATGATCCTTCGCCAGTCCTGCGACCACGCCGAGTTTGGGTTCGGGTCTTTCATTGGGAAGCCGAACTCACGCTGGAACTCGTCGTCGGCATTGCCATCCGGTCCGTATTCCACGGGAAGGTAGGCCGGGGCCCAGCCGCTGTCGACGATGTAGCAACCGTAGTCCATGAAGGTTTTCGCGATGATCCGCCCTGGCTCGGTCTGGAGCTGGCTCACATCAAAGTCCGGCCGCAGGGCGAGGAGGCTCCCCATCTTCACGGCAGGGTTCGTCCCGTTGTAGTCGCTCTGGTACCCGCCGTCAGCGGATACGGCGGGCCAGCGGAAGCCGCCCGTGGTCTGGCTGTAGTTGGCCGGACTGAGCACGGTCTTCAGGGCGTGGTTGATCGCCCGGGCGTGCCACTCACCAAGGCGAATCGTCCCACCGATGCTGGACAGATGCGAGCCGCCTTGTGCGCCTAGGATGCCATCTCCGTACAGGCTGACGGTCGCGTTCTGGACGAAGGTGGTCCAGGGGCTGCCGGGCGTGCAGTGTGTCAGCGGCTGGCCCTGGATGTAGGAGTTGCCGTCGGCCGTGAGGATCGCGGCAGCGTAGTTGGGCGTGTCGCTACCGGACGCGCCTGGGATGACGTAGTCGGGCGGCAGCGGCGCCGAAAACATCACGCCACCCTGCGCGGCGCAGCGCGAACCGCCGCTCCAAGCGTCGCCGTTGTAGTACACCGGCGTGATCGGCGCGTTCGATCGGTTGATGACAATGTTCTCTTCGAGGAAGACGCCGTAGCCGGACCAGTCACGGATCCCGGCCGGGACGTATGCTGCGCCGGAGCCTATCGGCATGTTCCAGATCGACGTCGATGCGAACGGCTGATGGAACTTGTCTCGCGTCCCCGGGGCGACAACCGGCGGTGCCGCCGTCGGCGTGGCGGTTGCAGTGGGCGGCGGCGAGTGCGTCGGTGTTGCGGTGGCGGTCGGTGTGGGTGTCCTCGTAGCCGCCACCGTTGGCGTGGACGTCGAGGTCGATGTCCACGTGGGATTAGGCGTGAACGACGAGGTCGGCGTTGGCGTGATCGTCGGCGGCGTGACCGTTGAGGTATCCACCATCGAGCCAATCGATCCGGTTATCGCGATTACGTCGGCCATGGTGACGTGGCCATCTCCATCAACGTCGGGCGACGTGACCGGCGTGGGAACGACCGGCGTGGTATTCGGATCGAGCGCGTATGGGAGTTCCATGATGACGTCACGGATCGTGACGGCGCCATCGCCGTTGAGATCGAGCTTGTCGAGTGCGATCTCAGCTGCGTAGAGCGGCGTGACGCCGAAGACTGCGCTGGCGACGATCGCTGCCAAAACGCCGAGGACCGCCAGGCGTAGAGTTACCCCGCCGAGCCAGCTGCGAAGCCATCGGAAATGTGTTCGATGATTATCTAGATACTGATAGTCAGACGCGTGATCGTGTTGTTCATCGATCCGCCCACGTTCCATCCACCACCCCCATGAACCGGGGGCGAGTATCGGCGCGAACGCATGTTGTGTGCAACCCCAAATCGCCGTTATGTCGCTACTGCCGGCAGGTTTTAGGATTCTTTTTACGGGTCACGGGGGTTGCATTAAAGCACGACAGAGTGCCGAGTCAGGACTCTCCAAACACGAGAAGTGGGCGAGATCTCTTACTCGCTGCTTTGCGCCTCGGACTTCGCCGACTGTGCGTCACCGTCGGTGTCAGGCGCATTGCCGCGTCGCTCGAGCCACTTGAGCGCGAGCGGCGTGCATGATGTGCATGCGACCGAATGTTTGCCCAGAGCGGTGCCGCCGCCAGTCACGAACGTGCCGCAAAACGCGCATTTGCCCTGGGGCATGAGGCTCTAATCCTTCGACTTCAGCTCTTTCAGCGCGCTCGAAAGTTCCAGCGAATGTCCGGCGGGCGTCACTTTCGGGAAGACTTTCGCGATCCTGCCCTTCGGGTCGATGATGAACGTCGCCCGGTCGACGCCCATGTATTCACGGCCCATGAACGTTTTAGGGCCCCAGACGCCGTAACTCTCGGACACTGCGTGGGAATCATCGGCGAGGAGCGGGAACGGCAGGCTGAACTTGTCGCGAAACTTCTGATGTGACTTCACGGAGTCCGGCGAGACGCCGAAGAGGGCCGCCTCGCCGGACAGTAGCTGCCAATTGTCCCGGATCTCGCACGCTTCGACGGTGCATCCGGGGGTGTCGTCCTTCGGATACCAGTAGAGGACCACCCACTGGCCCTGCAGGTCCTTCAGTCTCACGCGCTCGTTGCGGTCCGATTCGAGATCGAAGTCCGGCGCGGAATCGCCTTCCGTCAACGTCGTGGGCACGCTTGGCTCCTTCACTCAGCTCGTCGAGATCGATCGTATCGAACCGAAGAGGAACGCGATATGTACAGCGCTAGGCGACTGCCGCTTTGGGAGTGACGTCCAGCTGCTGCTCGCGTAAATCCAAGGCGTAGCAGACGTCCACGTGGTGATGATGAAAGCCATACATCTGGTACAGGCGGAGCGCACGCACGTTAGCCGCATCGACGTAGACTGCCGCGACGCGAACATCGCGTCCCTCCAGGCGCGCCAAGGCGGTCGCGAGCAGGTAGCGGGCGAGGCCACGGCCCTCGTAGTCGGGCGCGACGCCGAAGACGTAGATCTCGCCGACGCGGCCGTCATTGCCGCGCTGATCAACTTTCAGCCAGCAGAACCCGCTCAGCACGCCGTCGACTTCCAAGAGTAGGAAGTCTCGAGGATCAAACCACGGCTCCGCGAAGCGCGCTCCGAGGTCCTCCGAGGTCCATGCGCCATTTTCAGGATGGCCGGCGAAGACTCGAGCGTTCAGCGCGATCCACGCGGCATCGTCGTCGCCCGGTCGGAAGCCGCGCAATACGACGCCGGGCCGCCGCGGTGGGGGTGCCGCTCCAGCGCTGACGTGGCGATGGAGGTGCAACAGACGCCGCGCGACGGTGAACCCCAGACCGTCGGCCATCCGCCCGACCGACTGGGACTCGTTGTATGCCCACACGTCTACTCGCGATGCATCCTGGCGGCGAGCATGCTCAACACCTTCGAGAAGCAACGCACGGCCGATGCCGCGTCCGCGGAACTCGGGGTGGACGACGACCTCTAGCGAGACCCGGACGTCCTCGGGGCCCTGATATCGAAGGGCGTGCGCGTAACCGACCAGGCCCTCAGCATCGCGCGCGAGCAGCGCGACACTCTGGTCATCTCCGTGTGCGATGCGGAGGAACTTGTGCTCGCCAAGGGGTTCGTGGCCGTCGACGAGAGTCGCGGCTTCGACCAGAGATGCCAGTTCGTCTGTGGTCTCGGAGTCAAGATTTGATACGACTTCGATGTGCAAGGCGCTGATTCTCCCGCGGAAGTATCGTCGGGCAGTCTGAGATGGGAGAGGTGTGCTCCACACAAGTGTAACAAGCATGTGCAACGGAGAATTCGGCGCGCGACACCTCCGTACCAGCGTCAGGTAAGGCCTGGAGTTCGGAACGTGGAGTGGCCAGACGGTCGGGCGAACCCAGTCCTCGCGTGCAGGTCAGCGCACCAGCGTCTCCGCGTCGATCTCGACGGTCCCGGTCGCGCGTTCGCCTGTTTGGTCGTCGACGACCTCGTAGGCGGCCGTGATCGAGACGGGGTCGCGGAGCATAGCGTGCACCGGGCAGTAGCGCGTCATCGAGAGCTGGATCGCGCGGGCGACCTTCGACGGCGGAAGCCGGCGACCATGTACACGGTGGGTCATGGCAATCGACGTGTAGACCTGCGGATGCTGCCTGGCATGCGTGCCAGTGACGCTGATCTCGTACGACGTCACGTCCTGGCGCATCTTGTGGAGGATGGAGATGACGTCCATGCCCATGCAACCGCCGAGGGCCACAAGCACCAATTCTGTCGGGCGCGCCGCGGAGTTCTCGCCGCCGCCGGAGAGGCTAGCGTCGACGCTGACCTCGTGGCCGCTGGGGGTGGATGCGATGAAGCGCCTTGCGCCATCGAGACGGAGTGACACGCCTCCGGGGGCGGTCAATTCCGGGCTCCGCAGCGGGCGGGGCGCAACCGCGAGGTTGAGCCGTTTCGAAAGGAATCGGAGACGTTGTGGGTGCCGAACGAGCCGCAGCGGTGCGGTCGTGAAGGCGGTGGTAGCAGCGAGTGGATTCGAACCACTGACCTACCGATTATGAGCCGGTTGCTCTAACCCCTGAGCTACGCTGCCACGAGCGGAGTGGAGAAATGGCGCGCTTGGCGGGACTCGAACCCACGGCCTCATCCTCCGCAGGGATGCGCTCTATCCACTGAGCTACAAGCGCACG
>CAZAPT010000018.1:24329-31686 GCA_964487335.1 uncultured Dehalococcoidia bacterium | reverse complement strand
TGCTGGTGCCGAGGGGGGGATTTGAACCCCCACGCCCTTGCGGACACTGCGCCCTGAACGCAGCGCGTCTGCCGTTCCGCCACCTCGGCGCACCTTCCGTATAGGTCACGTCACGATGCGGAACGTCCGCGAGGAGCGCGCTCGCGGAAGGCTCTGGATTGTAACAATGGGCCGGATCGCGTTCAAGCGGATGAGCGGTGCGGGCGCGAAAGGAAAGGCGTGGTGGTGGGCGGTACAGGACTTGAACCTGTGACCTGTCGCCCGAGGCGACCGCTCTGCAGCGGCGGCAAGCCGTGATCGTGGACGGTGAGTGGTGGGCGGTACAGGACTTGAACCTGTGACCTCTTCCGTGTGAAGGAAGCGCTCTGCCAACTGAGCCAACCGCCCGCGAGCACCGCAGTGTATCGTCGCGTCTTCCGCCCTCTCAAGCGTGGGTGCTGGCGGCTTGCCGCGCGCGGAAGCGCGCCTCTACACTCACGGCGATGATCAGACGCAGCGCGCCGATCGCCGCGCTCGCCCTCGCGCTGACCGCCATCGCCACCGCCTGCAGCAGCAATTCCAGCAACAACGCAACTCCATCGACAACCGGCGCGGTAAGCGTGACGGCCCGGGTGACGGCTGCGAACACCCAGAGCAGCGCGAGCATTCGAACAGAGGACCTGGAGCACAGCGCGCCCGTGCAGCAGGCGCTATCGGCAACGGGCGGGGAGTACATGCAGTCGGAAGTGATCTACGGGGACCTGACCGGCGACGGCGCCGAGGAGGCGGTCGTGCCCATCTCGTCGGGCGGGACGCTGGGTGACATCGCGTACGTGGTGCTGACGCCGAGCGTCGCCGGGGTGACGCAGATATTCGCGTCGCCGCAGGACGCGCAGTCCGAGGGCGGGGTCTCGGTATCGGTGGAGGGCGGGAAGCTGGTGGAGACGCGACCGGTGTATGGGCCGACGGACCCGAACTGCTGCCCTAGCCAGCTGAAGACGACGACGTACGCCTGGGACGGCTCGAAGTTCGCGCAGGAGTCGACGAGCACGTCTCCGAGCCCGGCCGGCGGTGTGAAGTCCACGCCGGCGGCCGGCGCGCCGCAATGAGCACGCCTGCCGGGCACACGCTCATCGGCCTTGCGCTGGCGAGACGGCTCGGTGTGAAGTCGCCGGTGGGGTTGGCGGCGGCAGTGGTCGCGTCGAGCCTGCCGGATGCGGACATCATCGTTGGGGCGATCCTGCACGGCGATCCATGGCGGATACATCGCAAGGCGTCGCACACGTTCGGATTCACGATGACGGCGGGAATGATCGCCGGGCTCTCCGGGCTGATCAGCCGGGGGTCAAACGACGGCGAGCGCGACCTGATCGCGGACGCGCTGGTCGGAGCGGCGCTGGTGAGCTCACACGTCGTACTGGACCGGCTGCCGTTCCCGTACCGCGTCACTCGTCGTGGCTCGAGACCTGTGCGGATCGCGGGGGTCAGCGTGGTGAACTGGCTGCTGGACATCGCGGTGTACGGGGCAGTGGCGTGGCAACTGTGGCCGCGGGCGGCGGAAGATCCGGCAGCGACGCGCGGCTGATGCAACGCCGCGACGCGACGGCTCGGTAGTCGGTCGTTATGTCGGCTGTTTGATTGATCGTTGTTTTCCGGGTGCTGGACAGGGGTTTGAATCTGGGGCCATGCGCCGGAACGGGATCGTAGATTCCGATCTTTGACCGTTCTGATTGTCCTTTTGATTGATCGGCGGGAAAACGATCAATCGTTATGTCGTTGTCGGCGGCGGGCGCTGTGGCTCCGCTCGGTCGCGTGTGCATAGGGCGAGTGTAGAGCGATCGTTTGCGGATGTCGCAGCGGAAGATGTCGCCAGGGGCGACGTACGCGGCGAACGTCGCTGAACGATGACAGATTCTTCGCTGCGCTCAGAATGACGTCCGGGCGCTGCTGTTCGGAATGAGCTGACGCGCGGGCGCGGCGTTCAGGCGTATCACCGCGGCGCGCGTTGCGTGAGAGACTGAGAGTGTCCGAACAAGGGAGGCGACGATGCAGCTCATGCTCGATAACAGCGAAGCGGAGGTCCTGAAGCGCGTACTGTCGGACGCGGTGGGCAACCTCCGCTTAGAGGTGGGAGACACGGATAACCGCGACCTACGCCAGGAATTGCAGCGGAACGAAGCCGTGCTGCGGTCTATCATCGCGCGGCTTGACGGAGCCGCACGATAGCGCCCTCAGATCTCGAGGCGGAAGCCCTGCCCGCGGAGGGTGACGATGTATGACCGTTCGCCGCCGGCCTGGACGATTCGTTCGCGCACACGACGGACGAGGGCGTCGAGGGCCTCTTCGGACACGCCTTCGACGTGCGCGTCGGGCCAGACGTGACTGACGAGCTCCTCGCGGCCGGTCACCTTGCCAGCGCGCTCGTACAGATAGGCGAGCAGGCGGAACTGTTCGTTCGACAGACCGGGCTTCGCTTCGACGCCACGCACGTAGACGCGGCGGGTGTCGTTGTCCACACGCAGCAGCGGTGGATCGACTGCGACGGATGGAGACTCGGGCGGCGGGACCGTGGCATCGACGCCCGTGGCGGAGACCGCGAGTGACGGGCCGTCCGGTGTTGCGAGGGCCGGCGCGCCGGACCTGCGCCGGTAGAGCATCGATCCGACGAAGAGGGCGGCGAGCGCCGCGACTCCGGCGGGGATGAGGATCGAAAGCGCCAGCCAGAGATGATCGCTTCCGCTCGACGCCACCGGCTTTGGTCCTTCGACCACCGGCGCGGGGCCGCCGGCGCCGACACTGATGGCGAGCGTGGCCGGTGATGTGATGCCGTTCACCGTCGCGGTTCCGCTGTAATCGCCGCTGCCGCCGAGGGGCATCTTCGCTACCGCCATCCCGTCGACCGTCTGTGCGGAGGCGGCGGCGATGCCGCCACTTCCGCGGACGAGGTTGAGGGAAACGATCATCCCGTCGGGAACGGGGTTGCCGTTGCGATCCAGGATCGGGCCCGCGACGAGCGCGACGTTCTCGGCGTCCTTCACGGCGTTCGGATCCTGACCGTAAACGCTGAGCTTGATGGTCTGATTTGGATCGGGCTGCACGACGTCGCCGATCGTGTAATAGATACCGTTCACCGTGACGGGTGAGTGCCCGTGTGGGACAAGATCGCCGAAGAGGGCACGGAACGACGCATTGACCGCAGAGTCAGTCTTGCTGTACGCGGCGAAGTACGCGGTGAGTTTGCTGATCTCGGTCGAGTCGAGATGGTACGGGGCGTTGTAGGCAATGGCGACGAGCGACTTGCCGCGGACGTCGAGCGGCGCGGAGTCGAGGAAGCGCTTCACGGCTCCGGATGCGGGGCGGGCGACAGGGTTGTAGTCGGTGAGCGCGAAGATGATCCACGAGGCATCGTTCAGCGCTTTCGCCGTCGTCGCGTTTGCCGGGTCGGCGGGCTTGCTCAACCAGCTATCGAGATCGCCGAACGTGATCGTTGAGACGTCCTCCGGGCGGAGCCGTCCCTTACCCGAGGGACCGTACACCTTCAGCAGTGCGTCCTGCATCTCCGTGCGTCCCATCACCGGATACGGGTAGCAGTCGGTGGCCCAGCACTCGACGATGAGCACCTTGTCGGGGGAGATCGGGCCGTGGTGCAACCGAGCCGGGAGGGTGTCGGCGGACGACGGTCCGATCAGCGTAAGAGCGTCGTCGGCGAGCGACTGCATGTCGTCGGCGCCAAGCGTCGCGGCGGCGCGCGCCTGTACCGGATCGACCAGCACCTGCGCGCGCTGCAATCCTCGGTACAGATGCACCTTCTCCGCGATGACGTGCCGCGCGGCGTCCTTCACTCGCGCGCGGAACGCGGGGTCCGCTGTGTATTGCTCGCGCATGTAGATGATGCTGTCCTGGATCAGCGGTAGCTGTCCCGTCTTCCAGCCGGAGTCGGCTTGATAGAACTCGAGGAGGGGCAGCAGGTCGTTTCCGGCCATCAGCGCGTCATGCACGATCGTCCGGTTCGGGAAGTCGGGACTGCCGGTAGTCTGCGCGTACCACTTCTTCACCGCCTGGACGCCAAGGGAATCCGCCATCACCAGATGGCCAGGGCGCCACTTCGAGAACTCCGGTAGGCCCATGAGCGTCTGGAACGCGGCGGCATCGAGGGAAATGGGCCCGGTGAAATCGCCACCACCGGACACGAAGTTCTGGTAGCGGATGTGCGAGACCATCATGCCGTCGGTCACGCCGGCGGGATCGGCATCGTCCGTGCGGTCCGACTCAGCGAACGGCGCGAGATCCGACTGCTCGAGTTGGGCCAGCGTCTTGTTTACGGTGGGGACTTCGGCGTCGGTCGATCGGTCGCTGCCGCCGTGGCCGGGGAAGTGCTTGGCGACGGTCAGGAGCCGTCCGGCGCTGCCTTCGTGCGCACCCCGGACGTACGCGCGCGCGAGGGCGCCGACCCAGGCGGCGTTGCCGCCGAATGAGCGGGTGCCGATGTCGCCGTTGCCGCCGGACCGCGGGTTCTCGAGGACATCGTTCACAGGACCGAGCAACATGTTGACGCCGGCGGCGGAGAGCTGCTCCCCGGCGAGCTTTCCGGCCGCCTCTGCGTGCGACTTACTCCAGGTCGCGCCGATCGTCATGTTGTTAGGGAGCTGCGTGTAGGAGTGGGTGACGTTCGAATAGGGGTAGAGGTCGCCCTCGTTGTCGGTGGCGATGAGGAGGGGGAGGAAGTACTCCCCGTCGACCCCAGTGCGGCGCGAGGACTCGAATGCGCGCTGTTGGAGACCGTTCGTGACGGCGGCGACCTGGCCGGGCGTGTCGCCGGTGTTGACGACGTTGCCGTTGCTCGCAGTGACGATCACGGATCCGACGTGGAAGTCCCTAATCAGGGCGGCGATGTCCGAGTCCGGGCCGACGTCGGTGCCGATGAAGTTGACCATCACGACCTGACCGACGATCTCGTCGGCGGTCATCGACGCGAGGACGCGATCGACGAACGCCTGGTCGGAGTCCTGGGCGTGAGCGGTTGACGACGGGCCGGGGCTGGCGCCTCGGGTCAGAACAGCAACGAGGAGAGCGCAGCAGACGGCGAGAAGCAACCGCCGCCGGAGCGGCGGGGGAACCCTGGGGAGAACGCGCGGTCTCATCGTGGAGCCTCGGATGCGATTATGCATCCACGACGGCTTCGAGGGTAGAGGGGAGCGGCGCCGGAACGGGCGGTTACGTGGCCGCCTTCGGCGTCGCGCGCGCCTGACTTGTTACGAAGTCTAGCGGCGAATTTAGGGCGGCCACATGTGGCCCGCCCCAACGCGGCGAGCGCGTGCTGCTTCGATCTGCCACCCGGCCTGGTGACGCCGAATGCCACAATTGAGGCGTGGAGTATCGGATCGGCTGTTCGGGTTGGAGTTACCAGCACTGGAAGGACAACTTCTATCCGCGGAAACTGCCGCAGTCCCGGTGGTTCGAACACTATGCGTCGCGCTTCGATACTGTCGAGCTGAACAACACGTTCTACCGGCTTCCGACGATGGACGCCGTGACGCGGTGGAAGGAGTCGGCGCCGCCGGGGTTCACATTCGCGGTGAAGGCTAGCCGGCTGATCACGCACTACCGGCGGCTGACGAACGTGGAGCGGGCGCTCAAGACGTTCTACTCGCGCATCGATCTGCTGGGCGAGACGCTCGGGCCCGTGCTGTACCAACTCCCAGAGCGTAGCCGCCGCGACGACGCGCGCCTGGCGGAATTCCTCGAGTGTTTGCCCGAGCGGCGGCTGCACGTCTTCGAGTTCCGGCACGAGAGCTGGTGGAGCGACGAGGTCTACGCGTTGTTGCGCAAGCACGACGCGGCGTTCTGCATATGGCACATGGGGCAGAAGTCCACGCCCATGGTGGCGACGACGCCGGAGCTGTACATCCGGTTTCACGGAGTCGGGTCTGGTGCACGCGGTTACGGCGAGAAGCGGCTGCGCGAGTGGGTGGAGCGCATCGAGGACGTACGCGGCGTGCGGGGGCGTACTTCAACAACGACGCGGGCGGGCACGCGCCGCGCGACGCGATGCGCCTGAGGCGGATAGTCGAAGAGCAGCAGGAGCACGGCTAAGGCGCGGGCGGCCAACCATATCGGGCTTCGAGCGACAGGATGTCGAGCGCGGGGCTGTGGCGGAGCAGCCCCATCGCATGGCCGAGTTCGTGGAGGATCAGGCGCTCGCGGCGCGCCTCGATGTCGGTGCCCGCGGGGATGGCATCGTTCAGATAGATCTCCGAGTGCGCGAGCTCCCCGGAGCAGTGCTCCGGCAGCGGCGACGGCGGAAAGTTGCAGGCGAGGCCGTCGCTGTCATAGACGGTCGTGAAGCCTCCGACGCCGGGCTGGAACACATAGCCATCGAGGAGCGGGGGATATGCGTCCGAGTAGCGGCGCACGCGCACGACGATGTTCGCGCCGGCGACATCCGATTCGAAGCTCAGGTAGGGCGTAGCGGCGGCGTACGTCGAGAGATCGACAGCGAGCGCATTGGTCCAGTCCGCACCGCCTGTCTCGTCGATCACCGCGATGCGCAGCGGCTGTCCGGAGCCGTAGGTGTAGCCGACGGCCGGCTGATCCCGGAACGACAGGCCGGCGGCGCATCCGGCCGACGCGAGCGCCACGACGACGACGAGAGACAGCGGCAGAAGCGCGCGCAAACGGGGACGACCGCGCATGAGGCTCGATCCAGGACCAATGGCGGGGAACCGGCGAGGCCGCTGAGTGTGCGACCGTCACTTCGAACAACGTGCGCGGGCGTGCGTTATGTCGCCGGAGGAGGCGAGATTTTGGCGTGACTTTTTTCATTGTCAGCTAAAGGCGCTCGACGGGCGCGCCGAACATCAGAAGAGATTTCAGGGTTCAGGGAACTCCAACGCGTATCCGGTAGGGGACTGGACGGTCCGGGGTGGCCCGATTCGAGGAGGTAAGACAGTGCTTCACGTAAAGGGAAACATCCTGGCCATCGCCGGCGCAGCGGTCGCCGCGGCGGTGATCGTCGCCGGCCTCGCCGTCAACGTGGCGTCGGGCGCGCCGACGGACGTCGTGTCCGGTCCGACGGTGACCGCCGGCAACCCGCCGGCCGCTCCGATCGAGCCGCCGAGCACGGCGCCTTCGACCACCGGGACGAACCCGAACGGCAACCAGCTGGGCGTCAGTGGCGCTCCGGCGACGGGCACCCAGGGCGGGGCATCGAACCTGCCGTCCGCTGGTGTCGGTGAGGGCGCGTCAGGGACGAGCACGCTGCCGATGGCGCTGGTGCTGGTGGGCCTCGCGGGGTTCGTACTGGTCGCAGCGGGCACGACGGTCACGCAGAAGCGCAAGAGCTAGGTTCTCGGGCAACGCACTGAGGGAGGGCCTCCGG
>CAZAPT010000018.1:0-24229 GCA_964487335.1 uncultured Dehalococcoidia bacterium | reverse complement strand
GCTTCGCGCCGATTCCAATACTGATATGACGCGTTCGACGTCGAGGAGGCACAGCATCGCGCTCGGACGCTTCGGGCTGACATCCACGACAGCGACCGCAACGGGAGCCTCGACGCTGCGTGCGCGGCTTCCGCTGCTTGCGGCAACCGCGGTCGCGGCGATCGTGTGCTGCTCGGCGATATTCGCACTGCTGATCTCCAAGCCGGGCCCGCTCACGTCGGACGAGTCGCTGTACTTCGCGGAGGCGCAGAACATCGCGAACGGGCACGGCGCGACGTACACGACGGGGGAAGCGATCGTGCACCGGCCGTTCGGGTTTCCGGCGATGCTCGCCGCGGAGATGAAGCTCACTGGCGAGCGCGACGCGGGCGATGCGTACTGGCTGCCACGATTCATCGCGATCGCCACGGCCGTAGCGCTGGGCGCGGTGTGCTGGCGTTTATTCGACGCTCCCACGGGCGTCGCGGCGGGCGTGCTCGCACTGTCGGCGCGGTACCTGAACACGCTGGGCAACAGCCTGTACGTCGATACGGCGGAAACGCTGTGCCTGCTGCTGTCGGTGCTGGCGGTCGCACGCGTGATGCGACGGCCGTCGGTCGCGTGTAATGCGGCGGCGGGCGCGGCGATCGCGGCCGCGTTCTGGATGAAGGAGTCGGCGCTGCTGTGGCTGCCGCTCCCGGTGGTGATACTGGCGTTCGTGCCGCGGCCGATCGAGCGCGGCGACGCGCGCGGGATGGCGACGTATGTGTTGACGGCCGGCGTGCCGATCGGCGCGTGGTGGCTGTGGGTGGCGCACGCGAACGGGCGTGTATTTCTCTCGAGCAGCGGCGACGAACGGATCGCGTGGGCGATCTTCGCGGCGCCGATCGTCATGGCGGCGGTGCTATTCACGGCGGCGGAGGCGATGCCGTCAGCTATCGACTCGCGGCGGGTGCGGCGCATTGCGGGCACGGTGTTTGTGGCGGCGTGGTTCGGGTTCTGGCTGCGGGGGCTGGAGGCGCACTCCTGGCCGGGCGCGCACAACTACTTCGCAACGGTGCCACAGTACATCTGGCACGTCGGGCCGAACGTGCAGCCGTTCTACTTCGTACTGCCGGCGTGGGGATGGGCGGCGTGGCGGGCGTGGCGGGGGAGCAATGCGCTTCGGCTGATATGCATCGCGGCGCTGTTGCACCTGGCGTTCTTCGTGTTCGCGGCGAACCGCGACCTGGCGCTGCGGGACTCGACGCCGATCGTGTACCTGAGCTTCGCGGCGCTCGCGGTGGCGATGGTGGATGCAGCACGCGCCGTCGCGGAGCGGCTGCGCATGAAAGATGCGCGCGCGTTCGGGGTGGCGATCGTCGCGGGAGCGGTGGCGCTGGTCGCGCTGCCACAGATCGCGGTGTACACGAGCGTGAACGCCGCGTTCGATGCGACGGAAGTGCGGCAGGACGCCTGGGATAATCCGCTGGCGCGTCGGACGGCGGCGTGGGTCGACGCGAACGTGCCGGCAGGAACGCCGATCATGTCGTCGCGGCTGTACTACTCATCGATCTACACCCTGGACGACGGGCGATATCCGGTGCACCAACTTCCGACGCTGCGCGTGCAGTTCGAGGGCACGAAGCTGGTGCCGATGAGCACGCAGTTCCGGTGGGAGGACGACCGGCTGGCCGAGTACGGGAAGGGTCAATGGCTGTACCTGCGGCGTTATCCGGACAAGGGGTATGACGTAGGAATGACACAGGACGACCTGATACGCGATCTGCGGACGCGGAACATCGGGTACGTGGTTGTCAGCGGGGAGGATGCGGGGTTCAGCTCGCTGACGTACCTGGACTATTTCCTCGAGACGCCGGGGCTGCGGCTGGTGCATGCGGACGTCGTCGATGAGATGAACGCGGCGTTCGTGTTCGCGGTCGATCGGGATGCGCTGGCACCACGCGACTTTCCGGTCACGATCAGCGCGAATACGGAGGCGGCGCTGCACCCCGAGCTGGGGGCGAAGTATGACGCGGCGAGCGCTGGCCTGGCGCCGGCGGTGCGGGTGTCGCCGGAGAGCGGGATGCCGGACGCGGCTCGGTGGGAGATCGCGCAGTGGTCGCAGGCGCAGGGGGCGGGGCGGTGATGCGAGTGGGGATGCTGACGTACGACTTTCATCCGCACATCGGCGGGCAGGGGCGGGTGACGTACGACCTGTGGCGGCGGCTGCGGGAGCGTGAGGGGCTCGACGTGCACGTGATCTCGCCGTCGAGTAACGGACTGGCGGGGCATCACTCGCGGTTCGGGTTTACCCAGCGGGCGGGGAGGCATCCGTTGTTTTCGGCGCTGGCGTCGGTGCAGGTGAGGCGGTGGGTGCGGGAGTTGGGGATGGACGTGCTGCTGGTGAACGGCGGGCCGGGTGGGGTGCTGTTGCTTTCGGATGCGGGCGTCCCGGTGGTGTATTCGCTGTACCACACGTATGAGCAGTCGTCCCGGTTGATGTCGGGGCAGGGGTGGAAGGCGCCGGTTGTGGCGGTGGAGCGGGCGGCGTACAAGCGATCGACGATCATCGCGGCGAGCACGGCATCGACGGCGGGGTCGGTGCGGGACGGGATCGGCGTTTCGGCGCCGGTCGTGGAGATCCCGTGCGGCGTGGACTTCGAGGCGTTTCGACGGATCGATGTCGAGCGCGAGGACGATCTCGTTTTGTTCGTAGGCCGCCTGGACGTGCGGAAGAATGCGCAGTTGCTGTTGCGAGCGTTTGCGTCGGTAGCGGCACGGCGCGCGAATGCGCGGCTCGCGATTGTTGGGCGCGGGCCGCTGGAGGGGCGGTTGCGCGAGCTGGCGCGATCGCTCGGTATTACGTCGCGGGTGCGGTTCGAGGGGGCGGTGGGGCACGACCAGCTGGTGCGGTGGTACAGCCGCGCGGCGGTCGTCGTCGTCCCGTCGTTGTTCGAGGGGTTCGGGCTCTCGGCGGTCGAGGCTCAGGCGTGCGGGGCGTGCGTGGTGGCGACCGATACAGAGGGCCTGCGGGACGTCGTCGTCGATGGCGAGACGGGTGTGCTCACGCCGCTGGACGCCGATGCGCTGGCGGAGGAGATCGTCGAACTGCTCGAGGACGCGGGGCGCCGTCGCGTTCTTGGCGATGCCGCGGCGGCGCATGTGCGGCAGGCCTATTCCTGGGAGCCGATCGTGGATCGCTGGGTCGAGTTGCTTCGGTCGGCGGCGTGCGATTCCGGCGCTCTACCACTCGCGGCGTAGCTTCGAACCCGCTTCGGCGGCGAATCGAAGTCCGTCCGGTACAATGCACCATCAGCCAGACCTATCTGGATTCCGGGACGGCGAACTCTAGACTTCCATGCTCGAAGCACTAAGCGACAAGCTCTCAGGCGTCTTCCAGAAACTCGGTTCGCACGGATCGATCACCGAAAAGGACCTCGACGAGGCGATGCGCGAGGTCCGCATCGCGCTCCTCGAAGCGGACGTCAACTTCAAGGTCGTGCGGCAGTTCATCGCGTCGGTGCGCGAGCGCGCGCTCGGCGCGGAGGTGCTGAAGAGCCTCAGCGGGCCGCAGCAGGTCATCTCTATCGTCAACGAAGAGCTGGTGAACATCCTCGGTGGGAGCCAGTCGACGCTGTCGCTGGCTTCGAAGCCGCCGACCGTGATCATGCTGGTCGGGCTGAAGGGATCCGGGAAGACGACGACGGCTGCGAAGCTGGCTCTGCACCTTCGTAAGAACGGCGGGCGTCCGCTGCTCGTCGCGGCGGACCCGTATCGCGTGGCGGCGGGCGAGCAGCTTCGGTCGCTGGGCAAGCAGCTCGGGATGCCGGTGTTCGAGCACGCCGAGAAGCAGAAGCTGCCCGACCTGTGCACGGCGTCGCTGGGAGAGGCCAAGAGACAGGGCTCGAGCGTCGTGATCGTCGATACGGCGGGACGCTCGACCATCGACGGCGAGATGATGGGCGAGATCACGCAGATGCGGGACGCGCTCAAACCTAACGAGATCGTTCTTGTGCTCGACGCGATGACCGGTCAGGAAGCGGTGAACGTGGCGCAGGAATTCCACGACCAGCTCAACGTGACCGGCATCGTCGTGACGAAGATGGACGGCGACGCCCGCGGCGGAGCGGTGCTCTCGATCCGCGCCGTGACAGGGCTGCCGGTGAAGTTCATCGGCACGGGCGAGAAGTCGGACGCACTCGAGCCGTTCTACCCGGACCGCTTCGCCTCGCGGATCCTCGGCATGGGCGACATGCTGGGTCTCATCGAGCGGGCGAAGGACGCGATCTCGGAGGACGAGGTGCAGGCGCTCGAGAAGCGCATGAAGGCGAAGGAGCTGGACCTCAACGACTTCCTGACGCAGTTCCAGCGCATCAAGAAGATGGGGCCGCTGACGCAACTGGTGGACATGATCCCCGGGCTGGGACAGGTGAAGCGGCAGTTGAACACGGACCAACTCGACGAGGGCTTCTGGAAGCGCGCCGAGGCGGTCGTGTACTCTATGACGCCGGAGGAGCGCAAGCATCCGGAGATCATCAACGGGGCCCGGCGGCGGCGAATCGCCGCGGGCAGCGGGACTACGCCGCAAGAAGTGAACCGGCTGCTGAACCAGTGGAAGGAAGCGAAGAAGATCATGCAGAGCTTCGCGAGCAACCGCAGCGGGTTCTTGAACGTGTTTGGAGGGAGATAGCCAGTGTTACGGATCCGCCTGCGTCGAGTAGGCAAGAAGAAGCAGCCGGCATACCGGCTGGTGGTGGCCGACTCGCGCGCGCCGCGTGACGGGGCGTTCGTGGAGACGATCGGGACGTACAACCCGCTCGCGCAACCGGCGGTGATCACCGTCAACGAGGAGCGCGCGCGGGAGTGGCTGAGCAAAGGCGCGAGGCCATCGGACCGGGCGGCGAAGATCCTCGCGAGCCAGGGCATCGGCGAAATGCCGAAGTTCACGCCGAAACAGAAGAAGGCGCCGGAAGAGGCCGCCAAGGCCGAAGCGCCGACTGCCGCCGCCGCAGCCGAAGCGCCGGTGGCGGATGAGGCGCCCGCGGCTGAGGAAGCGGCATCGGAAGAGGCTGAGGCGTAGCGATGCGCGACCTCATCGAGTTCATGGCCAAGAAGCTCGTCGATCACCCGGACGACGTGAAGGTGACGGAAGACAGGCAGCGCGGGCGCGTTGTCATCCACCTGGAGGTCGCGGACGACGACTACGGGAAGGTGATCGGGAAGGGCGGGCGCATCGCGACGGCGATGCGGGCGATGCTGAAGGTGTCGGCGGTACGCCACCAAGAGTACGCGTCGCTGGAGATCGGCGACTGAGCGCGCAGGCCTGACCGTGCCTCGCGGCCGACCGCCTCGACCATCGGGATCGCCGCCGCCGCAACGGCGCGTGCGGGCGCGCGAGGCGACGAAAGCAGCCCGCACAGCAGGCAACACCGGTGCGAACACGACGACGACGCGACGCCACGGCGTCGCTCGATCACGGCCCGCGAAGCCTCCTTCGACTCAGCGCGTGCAACCATCTCGGGAACCGTCTGCGGGATACGTCGCCGTCGGGCGCGTGCTGGCGCCGTTCGGGCTCAAGGGCGAGCTGAAGGTGCAGAGCCTGAGCGACAACGAGGCGCGGTTCGCGCCAAAGTCCAAGTTGTGGGCGGGCGATGCACCGGTGACGGTCGCGAAGTCGCGCGTCGCGGCCGGGCACCTGTACCTGATGCTGAAGGGCTTCGCCGCCCGGACGAGCGTCGAGCGGTTTCGCGGCGCGCTGCTGCAGGTGCCGGAGTCGATGCTCCCACCGCTCGAGGAGGGCGAGCACTACCGGTTCGAGCTCATCGGGCTGACGGTGGTGACGCGCGACGGCGCGACGCTGGGGACGCTGGAGGAGATCATCGAGACGGGGGCGAACGATGTGTATCGCGTGCGGTCGTCGGACGGGAGCGACGTATTGCTTCCGGCGCTGCGTGACGTGATCGTGTCGATCGATCTCGAGGCGAAGCGCATGATCGTCGATCCGCCGGAGTGGAGGTAGCGCGATGGAACGTCCGAAGATGCGGATGAGCGGGCCGGTGCTCGATGCACCGGACGTCACGGCGCTCGCGCGCTTCTACGAGCGGTTCCTCGGGTGGGAGCTGGAGGAGCTGGCGGGACCTCGGCCGGGACATCCGCCGGGCGACGGCTGGGGCCGGTTACGGCCGGCGGACCGCAGCACGAAGATCGAGATCCAGTTCGAGGAGCACTACACGCGTCCAGTGTGGCCGGGCGCGCCGAACACGCAGGGGATGCAGATGCACCTCGACATCTGGGTGGAGGATGTGGCCGCGGGCGTGGCGTGGGCGGTGGAGTGCGGGGCGAAGGAGGTGCCGCATCAGCCGCCGAATCGCGATCACAGCCGGCTGCGGATCATGCTCGACCCGGCGGGGCATCCGTTCTGTCTGTGGTCGTGAGGGCGGTGCGGCGGAAATGGCAACGCCCTCGCTGCTATCGCGGGGGCGTGCGAGGGAGATCTGTTGGTGGAGATAGGGGGACTCGAACCCCCAACCTCCGCATTGCGAACGCGGCGCTCTCCCAGTTGAGCTATATCCCCTCGGTGGGCAGTATAGCGCGCGGGGTGGTGACCTAACCCCTCTCCTTGGGCAAGCGTTTTGCGCTCAGCGCGTAGAGTGGGCGACGGACGAGGTGCGTTGCGTGGCGAAGCGCCATCGCTGAAGGAGCATGCGCCATCGCCATGAGATATTCGCGAGCGATGGCGGTGGGGTGGTGGTTGGCTGGAGCGGCGTCGGCTGGGTGATGGAGACGTAGCCGTCGCTGACGCCGCCGAAGTCGGTGGTCCAGTACCAGCCGTACGGGCTGCCGGCGCGGTAGTAGCGTCCGATGCCGATGGTGGTGTAGTTAGTGCCGAGCATGTTGGCGTTGTGGCCGGGGCTGTTCTTCCACGCGGTGAAGACGTCCTGCGCGGTGACGTAGCCGGCGGCGATGTTCTCGCCGAGCCAGGTGTTGTAGCCGTAGCCGCAGTCGCTAATGCGCTGGGTCCAACTTCGCGAGAGATCGTCGTGCGCGAAGTAGCTGTTGTTCGCCATGTCCGTGGACTTCCACTGCGCCGCCTTCGTCAGCGTGTACGAGAGGGCGAGCGGCGCCAGGTTGTTCTGGGCGCGGTAGTTGTTGATGAGGACGAGGAACGCCTTCTCCTCGGCGTCCATGGAGGCGTCGGTGGTGCAGTCGCCGGCAGCGGTCGCGGCGTGCGGCGTGGTGACGAGGAGCGCCGCGGCGCACAGCGCGAGAGCGATAAGCAGCGCCATAGGCGCAGGCGCGAGGGTACGAACGAGCCGCGATAAGACCCAACCCACGACTCATGTATCGGAGGCGTACGGGGAACAGTGAATAGTGAATGGTGGATAGTGAATGGGTGTTGCGGCTGTAGCTGTACCGAAGATCCGAAGGTAGGATTCTGGTGTTAAAGGAGGACGTTATGGACGATTCGATTCAGACGGTGCGGGACTTCTGCGCGGCGTGGGAGGCGCGTGACCAACAGCGCATCCTCGACGGGTTCACGGACGACGCGGTGTACCACAACATGCCGATGGCGCCGGCGAAGGGGAAGGACGCGATCAAGGGGCTGCTGGGGATGATCCTGACGCCGGCGAGCGACGTGAAGTTCGAGATCAAGCACATCGTCGCGAACGGTGACGCGGTGCTGACGGAGCGCGTCGATACGTTCGTGATAGCCGGGAAGACGGTGACGCTGCCGGTGATGGGCGTCTTCGAGGTGCGCGATGGGAAGATCGCGGCGTGGCGGGATTACTTCGACCTGACGACGTGGACGAAGCAGGCTGGCGAGTAAGCCGATCGCGTCGCCCTTCGCGCTAACTCTCCGGAAGCTCCTCGGCCTCGACGAGGGGTGACATCCACTGTTGTTCGACCGCACCATCGAGCGGCTCAGCGTTGATCTCATCGGCGGCTTCGGCGTCGCCGTTGCGGGAGAGGGCGTGGGCGGCGGCGATGGCGGCGCCGAACTGGTGCGAGTAGAGCGCGGCGTACTGGCCGCCTCGCGCGAGCAATTCGGCGTGCTTGCCCTGCTCGACGATCCGTCCGTTCTCAAGCACGAAGATGACGTCGGCCTGGAGGACGGTGCTGAGGCGATGGGCGATGACGAGCGTCGTGCGGCCCTTCGCGAGATCATCGAGGGCGAGCTGGATGACGTGCTCGGAGTGCGAGTCGAGGGATGACGTCGCTTCGTCGAGGATGAGAACCGGCGGATTTTTCAGCACGGCGCGGGCGATGGCGACGCGCTGCTTTTCGCCGCCGGAGAGCCGGTAGCCGCGCTCGCCGACGATGGTGTCGTATCCGTACGGGAGAGCATCGACGAACTCGTGGATGTAGGCGGCGCGGGCGGCGTCCTGGACTTCGTCGTCGGTGGCGTCCGGGCGGGCGTAACGGATGTTGTCGCGGATTGTCGCGTGGAAGAGGTAGGGCTCCTGGGTAACCATGCCGATCACGAGGCTGAGTGAGTCGAGCGTGACGTCGCGGACGTCGTGGCCATCGATGAGGACGCGCCCTTCGGTGGTGTCGTAGAGCCGCGGGAGAAGGTAGGTGAGCGTCGTCTTGCCGGCCCCGGAGATGCCGACGAAGGCGGCCATCTGCCCGGGCTGGATGTCCAGGGAGACGTCCGAGAGCGCGGGCGCGCCGGTGTTGCTGCGGCTGTACGTGAAGCTGACGTTGTCATACGTGACGCGGCCGGCGACGTGCTCGAGCGGTGTCGCGTCGGGCGACTCTGCGATGTCGACGGGCAGGTCTTCGTAGTCGAAGACGCGCTCGAACAGCGCCAGCGAGCTCTGCACCGTGATCCAGACGGAGAGGAGCTGGGTGATCGGCGCGAAGATGCGCGTGACGAGAAGGCCGAACGCGACGACCTTTCCGGCCGAGAGGTTGCCGCTGATGACCTGGTGTCCGCCGTACCAGTAGACGAGCGCCGGCGCGAGCCCGCCGAACAGACCGAGCAGCATGAAGAACCACCGGCCGGTCATAAGGCGGCGGAAGGTGAGGTCGCGGACGTCGCGGTTCGTGGCGTCGAAGCGGCCGAGCTCGTAGGTCTGCCGACCGAAGATCTTCGTCAGCAGCGCGCCGTTGACGGAGAGCGTCTCCTGCAACTGCGCGTTCATGTCGCCGAGTCGCTCCTGTGTGCGCGCGAGGAGCTGGCGCTGAATGTTGCCGACGATGCGCGTCGGGACGATGAAGAGCGGGAGCGCGGCGAGCGAGAAGGTGGTGAGGCGCCAGTCGAGGATCGCCATCGCGCCGACGGTCGTGATGACGATGATCAGGTTCGAGATGACGCTCGTGAAGCTGTTGGTGACGGCGTCCTGGATGCCGTTGACGTCGTTGTTGAGGCGGGACAGGATCTCACCGCTGCGGGTGGAGGTGAAGAAGCGGAGCGACATGCGCTGCAGGTGCGCGTAGAGGCGGTTGCGCATGTCGTACATGACGCCCTGGCCGACGCGGTTGTTGAGGTAGGACTGCAGTACGGAGAGCATCGCGCCAGCGAGGACCGCGGCGAAGATCAGGGCGGCATAGATATCGACCTTGTGAGCGTCCTTGGTCTTCGTGATTTCGTCGATGATGCGGGCGATGAGGAGCGGCGGCACGAGTCCGATCAGCGCGGAGGCGGTGACGACGGCGAGGAGGCCGGCGACGGCCCAACGATATGGGGCGAAGACGCCGGCGACGCGGCGGAGGATCTCGAGCGAGCTGCGCTGGGGACGGGCGCGCTGGGCGAGCAGGGTCTGCCCGAAGCCACCGCCACCGCCGCCTCCACCACCGCCACCACGGTTCCATTGCATGTATTTATGGTTGCATATGCGGGTTGGCGGCTACGAATGGAGCTTCCAACGATGACTACGCGAGGTCGAGTGTCAACATCGCGAAGGCGCGGACCTCCGGGACGGTGATTTCGGCGTAGGCGCCGTCGTGCGTGGTGGCCATCGGCGTTTCGTCCGGAAGAAGCACGGCGCGCGTGGGTGGGCGAGCGGTGCGAATCCGCACGCGGATGTCGCGGAGGGGGATCGTCGGGAGTTTGGGCTGGACGTTGACCAGGTTGAGCTGCAGACGGCGCCCGGCGTCCTGGCGGTACATCGTGATTTCGAGCGACGGGTGTGCGTCGGACTCGAAGGACGGTCCGTCGGGGAGCAGCGAGCGGAGGATCGCCGCGAGCGCCCGCGCGTGCTGCGGGACGTCGATCGCTTCGAGCGTGGCGCTGCACCAGATCATCGCCCCCTTGCCGATGAGGCGGCGGACAAGCGCGGCATAGTCGGTGCGAACGCCGGGCGGGTCGGAGTGGATCGACGCGAGATGTCTCCCGTCGGACGGATCGGTGTACGGGAGCGTGACGGTGGCGAGCAGTTCGGAATCGGCCGCAGCTCGCGCTTTGACCTGCGTCCTCGGCACGGACAACGGGTACGCGGCGTCGAACCCGGGGAAGAACGCGGCGCCTGCCGCGGCGGGGGCGATGTACGACATGCCGCGGACTTCACCTTCGATCGTGATGCCGAAGAGATCGCACAGCTCGGGAGGCATGCGGCCACCGGCGACGAGACGACCGCCTCGTTCGACGTAGGCGCGCAGCGCTTTCAGTTCGGCGTCATCGAGGACGATTGGCGACGGCAGGACGATCGCTTGCCAGCGCGAGAGATCGGAGAGGTTGAGCTTCGTTGTGACGCCGAAGGCCACGTGCGCTTCGCGCAGGACGCGCGTCAGCGCCAGCGCAGACTTCAGGTGCGGGACGTTCACGCCGGGCGCCGTGGTCTTCTGGCCGTTCTCGGCGGGATCGAACTTCGAGTCGAAGCTGAAGTAGATGCCGACGTCCTGCACGCGCTCGCCTTCGAGGTAGGGCTCGTAGCGTTGCGACTCGCGGAAGATCTCGCCCATGGTGTCGTACAGGGGCGCGTGGAGCGTGCCATCGGGATCAATCGCGTCGATGAAGAGGAACGCGCCGTGGTGCGCGAGCGCGACGTACACCTGCTGTTCGAGCAGGTCCTTCGGCTTGGTGGAGGTGTGTTCGCTCAGGTTCGGGTAGCAGCGCGACGTCATGAACTCGAACGGACGGTCGCCTGTGATGTTCTCGTATAGCTTGCAGACGAACGACTGCTCGTCGGCGCCGCCGTAGAGGTCGCCACCGATGTAGGTGTTGGCGGCGACAAGGCCAAGGTTGGTCGCGAGGCGCCATCCGGAGGTGTAGACGGACGAGTTGTGCTCGACCGAGATGCCCGGCTGCAGGCGTTGGGCGAGATTGCGCGCGAACATGCCGAACTCGGCGATCCATTCTTCACGCTGGCGCTGAAACGCGATCCACGCCGGGTCCTCCCAGTTCACGATCGTTGGCATGTCCCCGCCGACGTCTCGTCCGTAGCGGGCACGGCAAGCGTCGCAGTAGCAGCAGGCCGGCCAGAAACACATGTCGAAGAAGATGCCGTCCACCGGGTAGCGCGGGAGGAGCTCGGCGACCTGGGCTTCGACGAACGCGCGGTACTCGTCGTTGTTGGGGCACACGGTGCCGTACCGGCCGAAGCGGCCGGGCATGTCGCGCGCGGGCCGGCCCTCGACGTCAACGATCCGCCACTCAGGGTGATCGGCGTAAGCGCGGTTGTTGAAGATCAGGCTGTAGTACGCGATGACGTCGAGCCCTTCGCGCTTGCAGCCGCCGACGATCTCGCCGAAGACGTCGCGGCCCCGTACGCCAGCGTGCATCGTCCCGGTCGCCGTCGGCCAGTAGGACAGGCCGATGTGGGAGTTGGCGTAGACCATCGCCGATTGCACATTCGCGCCTTTGAGCAGGCGCACGTACTCAGCCGGATCGAGCTTCGAGAGGAAGGACTCGTCCCAGTCGTCGATGTGCATATCGACGAGGTTGCGTCGATAGCTGCGGCGGTGCCACTCGGTCACAGCGACGCGTTGCGGCTTCGGGCGGCGATCAGCGGAACTTCCACGCGACGTGGCGTCCGCTGGTCGCGCTGGGATACGCGCGCAGCTCGGTCAACGAATCGCCGGACTCCACCTCGAAGACCGCGTGGAGCGTGACCTGTTGGAAGTCGGGCACATCGATCGGCGCAACGGCGCCATCGACCGTGAGCAGTATGGGGCGGAGGACGCCCTCGTCGTCGGTACCGAGGCGGACGGAACGCTGCTCGATGTCCTTGCCGGTGGTGCCGACGCGGCGAGCATTCTCGCGATACGTGAGCGTGAATTCGACGAGCCTGCGCCCTGCCGGCGCTTTGACGACGTCGCCGACGGACGTCGCGGGATCGTGCCCGTTCTCGAGGGTGAACTCGACGTTGTCGAGCTCTATCGTCGCGACGCTCGACGGCACGTTCCCGGCGGTGACGTCGGAGAGGCGGACGTCAACGGACTCGGTGTGCGACGACACGAGCACGACGACCGCGATGATCGCCCCGGCCGCGGCGGCAGCGCCCGCGACGAGCAGGCCGCCGATGACAGCGGAGAGCGCCTGGCTCTCGCGGCTGCCGGCGCCGGCGTCCTCAGCGAGTGAGTACGGCGGGAATTCATCGGTGAGCGACTCGAAGTACGCCTGGACTCGCGCGCTCCAACGCATGACGCCGACGACGAAGCGATGCAGGCCCTTCGGGAACTCTGCAGTGAACAGGATCGAGAACCAGCCGATGAACACGACGAAGCCGACGGCGATGTACAGGAAGAAGAGCACGAAGAAGTGCGGGATCGACGTTATGAGCTTCCAGAAGAAGATGCGACGGCGCGAGATTCGCTCCGGATAGTCCACCTCGAACTGGAGGAGCCATTCACCCTCGAACGCCGGGTACTTGTCGGTGAGGAGGAGGATGTAGCTGAACGCGCGGTTGGTGAAGCGGTGGAGGCTGACCTGGAACCCGAATAGCCACCACGGGATGTGCCGGCGGACGATGATCGCGGCCCAGATCGCGACGACCACGCCGCCCGAGATGCCGAGGCTGTAGCCGCCGTACGATCCACCGCTGACGAGCGCGAGGAAGATGATGATGGGGATGGCGAGGATGATTCGGAAGAACGCCGAGAGGCGGGACTGGCGTCCGGCATGATCCATCGAGAGGCGGACAGGATAGGGCCGGGGGGTCGGGAGGGTGGTTGCGTCCTGCAAGGGTGCAGCCTCCTGCTCGGGAGTGACTCAGGCCAATGTCTTCGACGCGCTCGGGTTGTGTCAAGATGTGCGGCGCGTGCCCGATGTGTAGGCCGCCCTTGACGTGTCGCCGATACTCAACTACGCCCACGGAGGGGCGTCAGGATCTGGAGTTCGAGCCATCGAGAACGATTCCATGAGCATTGATGGCGCGTGCGTCCGGTGCGGCGGGACGCATACGGCGCGGCAGCGATGCCCCGGCGACGGCGTCTCGTCGGCGACGGCCGGCGAAGAGCGGACGAGCACCCAGCCCGCGGAGTACCACGGGCTGCTGATGTTGCCGGCGCAGCCGACACTTCTGGCCGCGACGGTCACGGTGCCGCATCGCAGGTCGCTATGGCGGACCGTCGGGTCGTTCGTCGGAGGCCTCATCGGCACGGTGGTGCTGATCAGCTGCCTGTCGGTGGCGGGTACGTACATCGTGCAGCTGACGGAGCGTAGCGCGGATGTGAGCGCCGACCTTACCGCGGTCATCGCATCGATCGTGATCGGGCTCCTGTTCGGCGCGCTCCTGCTGTACGTGTCGGCGCGCCTGTACGCGAAGATCGTATTCTGCGCCCTCGCGGTGTTCCTGATCACCGCAGGATTCCTGATGCAAGTGTTCGCGCCGGTGTTGCACCAGATGGCGGCGCCAAACATCGACAACGACCGCGCACTCACGGTGCTCATCACATTCGGCGGCGTGACGCTGGGGATGAGGCTGCTACTCGGCGGGCTGTGCCTGCGATGGGCGACGCGCCCCAAGGCGCTGCGGCGGCTGTCGCGGTGGGCGCGGCTGCTCGGGTCGGCGTACGGCGTCGTGCTCGGGATCTCCGGCGTGTTCGCGATGTTCTCGCTGCTGTTGATCAACTCATCGTCGGACACGACTGCGGGGGTGCCAGAGCGGGCGATCGCGACGACCGCGATCGCGATGTTCTCGCTGGTGCCAGGGCTGATCCTGACGTACCACGGGATCTCTGCATCGATGGGCGAGCCTTCGGGCGAGTGGCGCCCGCCGGTGGCGGTGGCGATCGCTGCCGTCTACGGCGGCGTGCTGCTTTGCGGTGGCGTGGTGATGGCGGCGGTGCAGCCAGTGGCAGCGCCGATGCCGCTTCTTCACGCGCTGGCAGCGGGGCTGCCGGGGATCGGCCTGGTGGCGCTGGCGGCCCGGGGGTCGTTCAGGAGTGGACAAGCAGTCATGGGGCTGACGTGGCGTCAGGTGACGCTCGCGGTCGCGATCAGCATGACGATCGCGACGACGATCGCCATTTATGTCGAAGGTGTGGGCAGCTTCGGGGCAGTGCTATTGCTGCTCGTGCACAACGGCGCGTTCGAGTTCGCACGAGACCAGGACAACTTCTGGGACATCGTGCAGAACTCAGACGTGATCCTGAGCCGGAACGAACAGTTCGTCCTGAACCTGATCGTCGCGTCGCTGATCGCTCCGCTGATCGAAGAGGCGGGGAAGGGGCTGGGGGCGCGGTTCATGTTCCGTCCCTGGACGACGCGCGCGCAGGCGTTCGTGCTCGGGGCGGCGGCGGGAGCGGGCTTCGGGTTCCTGGAAGCGATGCTCTACGGGGTCGCGGGCGTGCGGCAGAGCGGGCCCGGTGGGTGGTGGACGATCATGCTGGTACGCGGCGGGAGCACATCGCTGCACGTGCTGAACACAGGGCTCGTGGGGCTGGCGTGGTGGTACGGGACCTTCGGTGGACAGAAGAGGCGGGCGTGGCTGCTGTTCGGGCTGGCGGTGACGCTACACGCGCTGTGGAACGGGTTTGCGGTGACGCTGGACTCGCGGATCTTGGGACTGGACACGCTGAGCCAGCACGTGCTCACGGTGATCGCGTATGTGATCGTGGGCGTTTTGGCGGCGGCGTTCGTGACGGCGATACCGCTGATCGCGCGGTGGGTGCGTGAGCCGGCGGCGGGGCCGTCGGATGAGGTGCTCGAGCCGGGGCAGGAGTTCACCCTCGGTATGGTCAGCGAATAACCACTGGCGTGGCCGCGGCCGGGCGCGCGCGGTCGCCATTTGTAGGCTCGTCTAACCTAGCGGTTCGAACGGGGACGCGATCGGCGTTGGCGCTCCGTCACGAGCATGTTTACGCTCTGCGTCGAAGAGTGATCTGGATCAATCTGGGAGACAGGCATGGCAACACTCGAAGGGAAGGTCTCATTCATCACCGGCGCGGGCTCCGGCATCGGGCGTGGGACGGCGGTCCGGCTCGCGCGGGAGGGCGCGGCCGTGTGCGTGGTCGATATGGACGAGCCGGCGGCAGAAGAGACGGCGTCGTCGGTGCGGGAGTTCGGACGGGACGCGATCGTGGTCCGCGCGAACGTCGCATCGAAGGCGCAGATCCAGGACGCGGCCGAGCGGTGCATGAGCGAACTTGGTGGCATCGACGTCGCAGTGGCGAACGCGGGCATCGGGCGGCCCGGCAGCATCCTCGACATGGATCTGAAGTCCTGGCAAGACCAAGTCGACGTCAACCTGACCGGTGTCTTTCTGACGGTGCAGGCAGCGGCGCAGCGCATGGTGAAGCAGGGGCGCGGCGGGCGGATCGTGTGCATCTCGTCGCTCGCGGCGCTCAACGCCGGCCCGATGATGTGGGGCTACTCCGCGACCAAGGCGGGTGTGCAGATCATGGTGCGCGGCTGGGCGCAGGAGCTGGGTCAGTTCGGGATCACGGTGAACGCTATCGGGCCGGGTGTCATCGACACGCCGCTGGCGCACGGGCTGGCGGGCGATGAGGGCGGTCCGGTACGCAAGGCGCTCGAGCAGCGCACGCCCGCCGGGCGGTCAGGGCGCCCAGCGGACATCGCAGGGCTGATCGCATTCCTCGCGGGGCCGGACGGGGAGTTCATGACGGGCTCGTACCTTCTGATGGACGGCGGCCTTCGCGATTCCCGCGGGCCGATGATGCCGACGGACGAGCAAAGCCCGGTCGCACAGGAGATGGTGCGGCACATGCAGGCATCGGCGGAGCGGACGGCGCGGCTGCAGCCGCTGATCGACCAGCGATAACGCGCGTTCGATCGCGTGTGCGCCAGCCACGTGAGCGACGCAAGCACCGGCCGCGTCGCAGTCATCGACGTGCTCGCGTCGTCCTAGCGGCGACCGCTACACGAGGGAGCGCGGACTTGCCTGGGCTGGCTGCGGAACGGCGCTCGGACACGCAGGCCGGCTAATAACTGAAGCTTCCCAAAACCTTCTAGTCGACAAGATTTTAGGGGAACCGGCGCAACAGCCCGGCGACGAGCTACCGAACATCTCCTAGGGGTTGTAACCAGCGCCCGAGCGGACGCCTCGAGCGAACTGGGGGTGTGTTGTGATGCTGAGACCAGCTCGCCTGGTGGCAGCTTTGCGGGGCAAGCGTCTGCGGCTGCTTCCCGCTGCTGTTATGTGTACGTTGGCCGCGAGCTCGCTGCTGATGTCTGCTGCGGTCACGGGCAGGAGCGCGGGGGCGATGCAACTGAACCCCGCCAGCGGCCCGCCGGGCTCTGTGATCGACCTCCAGGCTCGGAACGCCGAAACCGGGCGAGTTATCGTGCGATGGGATACCGACGCGGTCGAGTATCAGCATCAAACTGTCCCTTCAATGCGCGAGCCGGGCGACGTCGCGCCTCCAGCAGGCACGCTGCGGGCGACGCTTTCGGTGCCGCGGGACGCCACGGCCGGCGCGCACCGCGTGGAGGTGGTGTACGCCGACGGCACTACTGCGGCCGCCACATTTAGTGTCACGTCCGGGAAGCATCATCACATCGCGGCAGCTTCCAATACGGCAACGCCGACGCCCGCGGAAACGGTCGGCATTCCGCCGGGCGAGACGATCACTTCGATCAACACGCCCACGGCGACGCCGACGCCGCTACCGCCAACCGGGACGTTCACTCCGACGGCCACGTTCACTCCGACTGCCACGCGCACGCCGGCCCCGCCGACGTCGACCTTGACGCCGTCCGCCACCGCGACGAGCGTGCCGACGAGCACGCCAACGCAGCCTGCTTCCGGCAGCCATTTCGTCGGCGTCAACAACTGGTCGCTGGCGTCGCGCTCCGGGTCGGCGTTCGCATCGATCTGCGGCGCGTCCAACCAATATCTGGCGGGGAAGATGACGCTGTTCCAGCAAGATGGAGTCGAGGTGGTGCGCATGGCGGCGTACCAGTCGATCGCGACGACGCCAACGGGACAGCGCGACTGGACGGGACTGGACAACATGTTTGCGGCGGTCGCGGCGGCACACATCAAAGTGATCCCGATCCTCGGCAACAACTGGATGGACTGCGATTACATCGGCGCGCGCCCAAGTTATTGCGGCAGCACGAGCAGCGGGAAGGGCTGCACGAACACCTGTGGCTCGACGTGGTACGACGTCGGATACAAGACGCCCACGGACGGCTACCCGGTGTCGTACCAGTCGTGGGCCACGGAGGTGGTCTCCCGCTATGCGGGCAATCCGTCAATTGCCGCGTGGGAGGTGCTCAACGAGCCCTGGGGCATGTGCGTGCACAACTTCTTCGTCGATATGACGACGAGAATCCGCGCCGCGGATCCGACCACTCCGATCAGCCTCGGCGGAAGCGAGTCCGGCGGGTGGGACTTCCGTGCCGAGAACTCGCTGCCAAACGTCACGTGGACGACGAACCACTACTACGGTCACGCGACGGAGCCGTTCCCAGCGTCCCTCGCCAACGACCTCGCCATCGCGCAGTCGCTGGGGAAGCCTTTGTACGTTGGCGAGAACGGGATCCAGGGCTCAGACATCGGCGGGCAGTGCGACACGCAGTACCGCGCCGACCTGTTCAACCAGAAGATCAGCTCGACTTTCGCGCACGGCGGCGCGGGCTACCTGCTGTGGTCGTTCTCATACACGGAGGACCTGGGCACGTGCAGCTACAGCTTCGGTCCGACCTCTCCGGTTATGACGGTGTTCAATCTAGCGCCGCCGTGAACGTCGTCCAGGGGCCTGACGTTGACGCGCGCCCGCGGAGCCGGCGGTGCGATTCGATTTGGGAGCGTGGTCCCAGGGGGTGGATTCGAACCACCGATACACGGTTTTACAGACCGTTGCCTTAGGCCGCTTGGCTACCCTGGGGCGGTTTGCAGTTTACAGTTTGCGGTTCGCGGTTCACAGTCTGCGTGGCAGGCGGGAGTGCGCATCAAGACAAGGCCGGATGGATCTGCCGCGCTCGGCTCCGGTACGGATAGCGTGACTCGTCAACAGGTGCGGACGCGCGTCGAGTAATCTGAGGGCAATGCAGACCGGCTTCCGCGCGCGCTGATGAACTCCTCCAGCATCCGCAACAAGCTCTTCGTCTCGATGCTCCTCGGGCTGGTCGTGTACGCCGGGTTGCTGGTCTACGGCGACCTCAGCAAGGTGATCTCGGACCTGCGCGCATTCCGCTGGGAGCTGTTGCCGCTGATCCTCTTCGTGACGCTCGGGAACTACGTGCTGCGGTTCCTGAAGTGGCAGTACTACCTGCGGCAGATTGACGTGCACGGGCTATCGTGGACGAATAGCTTCCTCATCTACAACTCGGGGCTTGGGATGACGGTGACGCCGGGGAAGGTTGGAGAGTGGCTGAAGAGCCACCTGTTGAAGGAAGTGCACGGCACGCCGGTCACGCGTTCGACGCCGATCCTGCTGGCGGAGCGGCTGACGGACGCACTCGGGCTTCTGGTCATCGCCGGGGCCGGCGCGATCGTGTTCGGGAGTTATCGATGGATCGCGCTGCTCGTCGCGCTTGCGGCGCTACTCGTGATCGCGGTGTCGCGGCACCGGCCGGCGTCCCAGGGGATCCTCTCGGTGCTGGCGAAGGTACCGGTGATCAACCGGCTCGAGCCGCACTTCGGCGAGCTGTATGAGAGCACGTACGTGCTCCTGCACCCGCGCACGGTCGTGCTGATGACGGGACTCAGCGTGGTGTCGTGGTTCTGCGAGGTGCTCGCGTTCTATCTCACACTCATCGGGCTCGGGATCAGCGGTTCGCCGGACATACTGTTCAAGGCTGCGTTCATTCTTCCAATTGCGACATTGGCCGCCGCGGCGATCCCAACTCCAGGCGGGCTCGGGACGGCAGAGGCGATTATCCAGCGGCTGTCGCAGGAGTTGATCGCTGGATTGGGCAAGAGCAGTGCGGTGCTCGGGACGTTCATCGTTCGCGTTGCGACGTTGTGGTTCGGGGTGGTGCTCGGGCTGATCATGTTCGGCGTACTGACGCGCAAGCTGGCGCGCGAGGGACGGCCGCTGGAGACGTCGGGCGAGCCGATAGCGGTGGCGGAGAGCTGAGGCGGCGGCTGAGCGCTACGGCGTGGCGAGGAACTTCCGGACGAAGGGCGGCATCAGGGCGGCGAGCGGGCCCGGCTGCTCGGTGATGTCGTTGATCTCGAAGCCGCGCGGGGTCCATCGCCAGGTGCGGACGCCGTCGGTCTCGATGCCGTGCTTGCGGCAAATGGACTTCGCCTTCGCGCCGTAGCCTACGGGGACGTAGAGGTAGAACGCGACATCCTTGAGGCCGGCGGCTCGCGTCCAGATGCGCTTTGCCTCGGCTTCATTGACCTGCTCGACCTCACAGACGACGGCGGTCATCTCGAGGCGCGTGTCGCCGGTCTTCAACCGCTCGACGACGACGATATCGGGAGCGATCTCCTGTTCGCCAGCCTTCACTGCCATCGTGATATCTGGCGCGTTGACGTAGGTGCGCAACGAGGGCAACGCGGCCGTCGGGAATTTGAAGCGCCCTTCGGCGATCTCCTGGACGGCCTTGACGTGCTTCTCATCCTTGGTGCGGGTGGTGCGGACGAGCAGCTGGTCGACGTCTTCCCACCGGGTATCGAGGGTCATGCGGTGCGCCTCCGATGCGCATGATAGTGAGGGGATGCACAATCGGACAAGCGGACGGGCGGCCAGCGCCGGTGGCGGAGGGGGTGGGATTCGAACCCACGGTGGTGTTTGGCCACAACCGTTTTCAAGACGGTCTCCTTAAGCCGCTCGGACACCCCTCCGGTTTTGGAGTCTAACAGTCGCTCGGTCGGGTCTCCTGCGGCGACTCTACGATCAGCCGGTCTCCTGCTGTGACTCTGCGATCGCAATCGGCGCTCATTCGATCAGCGCGTCTGGTCGATTAGCGGACTGCGATAGACTCCCGGCGATGAAAATCTGCTTCCTGATGTACCAGGGGAACATGTACTCGGGCGGGCAGGGCGTGTACCTACACTACCTGACGCGCGAGCTTGCTCGGATGGGCCACGAGGTGCACGTGATCGCCGGGCCGCCGTATCCGCGGCTGGACGGGGCGGTGACGACGCACCGGATTTTGGACTACAGCTACTGGACGTATCACCACTACAAGAAGGATTTCGTCTACGGACGCACCCCGCTGAGCCACTTCCATCCAGTGAACTTCTATGACTTTATGTCGACACGGGTGAGCCTGTCGTCGCTGCTGGCGAACTTCAGCGTGCGGGCGTATCTGAAGCTGCGCGAGCTGTCGCGCGTGCATCGGTTCGACGTGGTGCACGACAACCAGACGCTGAGCTACGGCGTCTGGGCGGCGCACGCTTCGGGGTTCCCGCTCGTGGCGACGATCCACCATCCGCTGTCGTACGACCTGCGGAACGCGATGCGGCAGGCGCGGACGGCGTACGAGCGGGCGCGTCGGATCCTGTGGTCACCCTGGATGATGCAGGAATTGGTGGCGCGGCGGGTGGACCGCGTGATCGTCGTGTCGGAGACGTCGCGGGTGGACGTCGAGGCGGCGTTCGAGCTGACACCGGAGAAGGTGCGGATGGTGCACAACGGCATCGACACGGAGACCTTCCGGCCGCCCCCGGACGTCGAGCGGCGGGCGGACAAGCTGCTATACGTCGGCAACTCCGAGGACCGCAACAAAGGGGCGCGGTACTTCCTCGAGGCGCTGGACCTGCTGAAGGACGAGCTGAACTTCCGTGTGACGTTCGTGGACAACGAGAAGCACAACCTGAAGCTGGCGCCGCGACTGGTCAACGAGTTCGGGCTTAACTCTCGGGTGGACTTCACGGGGCGTATCCCGACGGACGAACTGGTGCGGCACTACAACCAAGCGAAGCTGCTGGTTACGTCGTCGCTGCACGAGGGGTTCGGGTTGCCACTCGCGGAGGCAATGGCCTGCGGAACGCCGACGATCGCGACGGACATCGGCGCTTATCGAGAGATCGTCGGACAGGAGGAGGCCGGGCGCCTCGTACCTCCGGGAGATGCGCACGCGCTTGCAAACGCGATCCGTATGATGTGGAATGACGCGGCGCTGCGGGAACGCGTCGCGGAGTCGGGACGGAGGCGGATCATCGAGTCGTTCAACTGGCGGAAGGCGGCAGGTGAGACGCTGGACGTGTATCGCGAAGTCGCGCGGAAGCCGGCGAAGATGACGCGAGGCATGGCGGCGCCGGCGGCTGCGTTATGACGACTAACTTCAAAGGCTGCCGCACCGATGCCTGACAACATCGTCAACGTGGACTTCCGGCGGCACTTTCCGCTCGAGGCGGGCGAGCGAGTGCTCGACCTGGGGTGCGGGAACGGGCGGCACACGCTGGAGGCGGCGCGGTATCCGGTGCGCGTGGTCGGTCTGGACTTCTCGCGCGACGACCTCATCGCAGCGCGATTCATGTACACGGACCTCAAGCGCAAAGGCGAGGCGATCGGGCACGCGGACTTCGTGCTGGGGGACGCCCAGAACCTGCCGTTCAAGGACGGGGCCTTCGACAAGTCGGTGTGCACGGAGGTCTTCGAGCACATCCCTGACGACCGGAGAGGCATCTCGGAGTTCGAGCGCGTCACCAAGGACGGCGCGCCCGTGGCCGTGAGCGTGCCGAACTACTGGCCTGAGGTGCTGTTCTGGACGCTGAGCTGGGACTACTGGCACACGCCGGGCGGGCATGTGCGGCGGTACAAGCCGGGACAGATGTGGCGCATCCTCGAATCGCAGAACATCGACGTGAAGTACCAGCGCAACCGGCATTCGTTCCAGGCGTTCTACTGGTTCGTGCGGTGCATCTTCGGGATCAACAACGAGAACTTCATCCCGACGCGGACGCTGTTCCGCTTCATCAACTGGCACCACAACCGGAGGATCAAGCTGCTCGAGCGCATCGAGGCGACGGCGAATCTCGTCATCGGCAAGGACATGATCCTGTATGGCTCGAAGCGCGCTCGTCCGGCCGACGCTTCTCGGGCGAACGGCGCGGTGGCAGGACGCGCGGCCGCGGCTCGTGCCGAGGCGTAGCGCGCGCATGCCGCTCGACCGCTTCCAGTCGATCGACCGTGGTCTTCTCGATGTCCAGAGGGAACATCGCGTGCTCGACCTCGGTTGCGGGACCGGGCGTCACGTGCTCGAGCTCTCGAAGGGGAAGGGTTCGATTATCGGCGCGGACCTCTCGCGAGAGGACCTGCTGCGGGCGCGCTACTTGCTCGAGATCATGCGACGCCGCGGCGAAGTGGGCGCGCGCGTGCACTGGCTACAGACGGCGGGCGAGCGCCTTCCGTTCGCGGACGAGTCGTTCGACCGCGTGCTATGCACGGAGACGCTCGAACACGTGGATGATGACTCGGTGCTCGCGCGCGAGCTGGTGCGCGTGTTGAAGCCGGGCGGGATCCTCGCGGTGAGCGTGCCGGACGAGTACTCCGAGAAGATCTTCTGGAAGGTTTCGCCGAACTATCGCACGCAGGTTGGCGGACACGTGCGCATCTACGAGCGGCAGGAGATCATCGCGCTGCTGCGCGGGAGCGGTCTCGAGCCGTACGCGGTGCGGTACCGCCACTCGCTCGAGACCCTGTACTGGCTCGGGCACGTCGCATTCTGGAGCGAGTGGGGGAAGCAGGGACCGATCACTGGAGCGTTCCGCCGCGCTCTGGACTCGAGCCGCGCTCGGAAGTCGCGGATCGTGACGCTGCTCGACGACATCGGCAACCGGATCTTGCCGAAGAGCATCGTGGTTTACAGCCGGAAGCCGGAGCGGGTCGAAGCGGCCGTGGCACCATCCGATGTCGATGCGCCGGTTGCTACGGCCATTGTGTCCGCGTCGGACGGCGAGGCGACCGTTCCGGCGATCGCGCCGGTCGCGGAGGAGCGAGTCGAGGTGCCGGTCGGACTCGGGGTTCCATCGGGGGCGAAGGCGTCGCTGCTGGACGATGGCAACGACGAGCGGGCGGCAGTGGAGGTGCGCGCGGTGCCGGCGCCGTTCGAGATCAAGCCTGCGGCATCGCAGAGCGCGCCGCGCCGGGCGCACGAGGCGCTGTCGCTGCGACAGGAGTTCCAGATCGCGTCGGCGATGGGACCGGAGGACCAGAAGCGGCGGCTCATCGAGATCTTAAGATCGTGCCGGTTCGCCATGATGCGGGAGGTCGCCGACCTCAGCGGCGAGCAGGCAGCGACGCCGTGGACCGCGGACGGCCGATCGGTGAAGGAGATCGTCGGGCACATCACGGCGTGGGAGCGTTGGTCGGCGTCGGCGTTCGAGGAGATCGACCGGGGATCGACGGAGCCATCCATCATGTCGCTGTCGGGCTACCAAGAGGGGGCGGGGCGGTACGCTTCGATCGACGAGTTCAACTCTGCGCGGATGGCGGAGGCGCGATCGCTGCCATGGGCGGAGATAAAGGAGCAGTCATCGGCGGCGTTTGAGGAGATGATCGAAAGCGCGGAGCGCATCCCGGACGCGTCATTGTTTGCGACGGCGCCGTTCTTCTGGCCGGACCTCGGTGGGGCCGTGCCGTGTGGCATCTACCTCCTGATGGTTGCTGCGCACCACTACGAGGAAGAGCATCGACCCGAAGTTGCGCGCGGCTGAGCACGCACCCGATCATGACAAGACTGAATGAGTGACCGACTGCGCATCTGCTTCGTCATGTACCAGGGGAACATGTACTCCGGCGGGCAGGGAGTGTACCTGCACTACGTCACGCGGGAGCTGGTGCGGATGGGGCATGAGGTGCACGTCATCTCGGGCCGGCCGTATCCGCGGCTGGACGAAGGCGTGGTGCATCACAAGCTGCACACGTACAGCTTCTGGGCGTTCCTCAACGGGCGCGACGAGCACGCCTTCGACCACGATCACAATCCGATCGCGTTCTTTCATCCGTGGAACTTCTA
>CAZAPT010000017.1:0-71594 GCA_964487335.1 uncultured Dehalococcoidia bacterium | reverse complement strand
TCGTGCTGCGTGCGACTCAGGGGCGCGCGCCGTGGGCGTGGCACGCACCGCACCGATCGCGGCGGGGTTCGGCGCCTACGCTACACGGAGGACCGTTGCGAAAGTGTCACAAGCCGGCGCGAAATTATTTCGCCTTCGAACGTTCACGGACCCGAGTGAATTCAGCGGAAACGCACTTCCGGACTCACGTTGCTTGCGGGGCATTGCGACCACGACGTGCTGCGGACGACGTTCAGCGCGTGCGCAGAGTGAAGCCCGCAACCCGCCTACCCAACGTCCTCGCGTCGCCCTGAAAACGTAGCAACGCAAACCCACGCATCCCGCACCTTGCGCTCACAACCTCAAGACGCAAGACTCACGACTCCCGCCGCTCGAACTCGTCGCCGCGATCTTCGTCCGGCCGCTGCGCCCCGCTGTCCGCCACCATCGGCTTCTCCTCTCGTACCGCCGCGTCGCGACCGCCCATCCGATGCGACATGTCTTCGCGTCCCTCGGTGCGGTTCTCCGCATCCGCAACACGCGCATCCGTGGTCTCCGGCCGGTTCTCCCGATCCCGCGGGATCTGAACGCCAGTGCGCGCCCCGCTGTCGGCCGTCGGCTCCAGTCGGTCGTGCGGCGTGTTCAGCATCTGACGCTGGCCGCGCGTTGTGATCCGGTCCTCTCCCGACTGCACCCGCTCCTGAGTGCGAGGCGCGGCGGCCTCTTCCTCGATCGCGCGCTCCTCACCGAACGGTATTCGCTCCTCCGCCCGGGGCTCCCGCATCGTGGCTCCGCGGTTCTGCGTCGAGTACGTGTTCCCAGGGTCGACGTTCTGCCCTCGCCTCGCCGGATCTTCCAATTCCTCCCGCTTCTCGCCGCGCCTTGCCGCTTCCTCGAGTTCTCGACGTTTGTCCATGTCCCGCGCCTCCTTTCGATGACCCCCGCAGATCAGTCTAGGCACGCGATCTTGCGCGAGCGTGTACCGCTGGCCGACATCGGGGCAACCTGCCTAGCGGTTGTAACCGTGTTCTGGATGCAATCTGGCGGCCACGGGGATTCCCGTCGGATATACTCGTATGAAACCCGTCCCGCTACTTGGCTTCGCCCACGCGAGTCGTCTCAGAGAGGCCACCGCACCCGGGCATGGCATGTCCCACACGGCGTCTGGAGCGCTTGGCCCACTCGATACCGCGCGTCCTCCTCCTGCTCACCGTTGTTCTGCTCGTCGCGTCAGCGTCGCCTCGCCGCGCCGCCGCCCTGCCACCGGTTCCCTTTGCGCCGCCGCACGACTTTGTTGCCATCGCAGACCGTCCCGTCTGTAGCCTGCTCGCGCCGGACGGAAACGGTGCCCGCGTCGAGGGCGAAGACGGTTCCGCCTCGGTCGTCTCCTCCGGCCGCGTATTCTGGACGTTCGGCGACAGCTTCGTTGGTATCAGCACGCCTCCGCCGAACGCCCCCAATGGTCTCGGCTACAGCGCGACGCCTGCCACCGATCCAGCCGCTGACTGCATCACCATGCAGCAGAAACGCGACGGGTCGAACACCGCTCTGCCGTTGCTCCCGAAGCAACCCGGCGAGTGCTCGGTCTGGTCCTCCGGTCTCGCGTCGCTGGCCGCGAACCTTGTTCACCTGTTCTACATTCCAGTCACCAACTGCTCGCCTGTGAGTGGGCCTGGCATTGGCCTCGCCAAGTTCGACCCTACCCAGCCGCCATCGTTCCCGTCGTCGCGCCTCGGCATCGTCTGGCCCAGCTCGCTCGGTCTCGTCGATGGCGCACACCCGCTGACGAACGGCGCACCCGATGGCTACTTCTACATCGCGCTGCACGGGCCATCTCTCGACCCGAACGGCGCGCCGCTCGCCAACACCGTACGTCTCGCGCGCGTCCCCGCCACCGCCGCGTCGCTGGAGGCGTGCGTGCCCTACGACGCCGCTGCCTGTCCGCTTCAGTACTGGGATGCCGCAAACGTAGCCTGGCGAAACAGCCCGACCTTCAGTCAGACCCTGTTCACTACACCTCTCGGTATGAACGGCGGTATTGCGTTCGCGTTCAACGACGCGCTGCAGAAATGGATCGCGACGTACGCCACCGGCCCGCTGCTCGACGTTCGCGCGCGATCCGCCGCCCTGCGCACCGGCGCGTGGTCTGCCGATGAGATGCTGCTCTCCTACTGCCCGTACTTCTTCTTGCCGGGATTCGGCTACTGCTACACCGGTGCGACGCATCCCGAGTACGACACCAACGGCGGTAACACCATCTACCTGACGATGTCCACCAATAACACCCCGCCCGAGGGTATCGTCGAGTACAGCCCGTTCCTGCACGAGCTCACCCTCGGCAAGCCGGTCGTGCAGTCCGCAAACGCCAGCGCGCATCGCTACACCATCGGGGGCCCGCCGGCCGGCTACTCCGCCGAAGGCACGGCGTTCTACGCCGCCGCCGTCCCGATCCCCGGGTTCGCCGCCATCTACGAGTGGAGCGACGCGACGGGCGACATGCTGCTGTCGCCCGCCCAGCCGGACGCGACGCACAACGCGCGCGGCACGTTGCGCTTCTACTCCCCGCCGCGCGCGACAGTCTCGAACTACGCGAACGCGTACGAGCCCGTGTATCGATGGGACGGCGCTTCCGGAGACCACGTCTACTCGCCGCTACTCGCCGTCGGAGCGTCCGGCTACGCCAACAAGGGGATCGCGTTCTACACGGTCTGCGGCGACACCGACCAGGATCTGCTCAGCGACTGCGCCGAGCTGAACTCCGGGAACGATCCGCAGAACGCAAATTACAACGTCGACGGCGATGTCCTGCTCGATGCCAACGGCAACCCCGTCGTCAACACCTACGGACAGCAGGTGCCGCTCGGAAACGCGCAGAGCGTCGCGCAGGACAATAGCGTTCGTCGCCAGGACATCGATAACTGCCCACTCGTGAACAACCCCTACCAGGAGAATACTGACAGTGGTGATATTCCCACTGGCGACCCGTCCGCCCCCGATGTCACCCGCCCGAACAGCGACATCTTCGGCGATGCCTGCGACCAGGATCACGACAATGATGGCCTCACCGATGCGCAGGAAGCGCAGGGATGTAACGGCTCAGGCTCCACCGACCCGCACTCGCCCGACTCCGATGGTGATCACTTCACCGACCGCTACGAGTGCCTCGCCGGCTCCAACCCCAACGATGCGTCCAGCATTCCGCCCGGCGGGCCTGATACCGACGGTGACGGCGTCCCCAACGCGCTCGAAGCGTTCCTCGGCACAGATCCTCAGAACCCCGACACCGACGGTGATGGCGTCTCGGACTTCACCGAGGCCGCGCGATGGGCTACTGACCCGCTACAGCCCGATACCGATGGCGACGGCTGCGGCGACGGCACAGAGATCGCGAGCGTCGATGGCAACTGGACAGCCGATGCGCGCGACCTGATGCTCGTATCGGCGCACATGCCGCCGGCTGCGTATAACGTCGCATTCGACATCGATCGAAACGGCGTCATCGACCACGCCGACCTTGCCCTCGTCGCCCAGAACTTTGGCCGCTGCATCCCGCCGCGTCACATCGACCGGCCGCAGTCACAGTACGGCGTCGCGCCGCCCGACCCTGCTCGGTGCATCGACTCCGCGAACTACGATCCGAATGCCGACCCCGACGGCGACGGCCTCACGAACGCCGCGGAAGTCGCCCTCGGCACGAACCGCTGCTTCGCCGACACGGACGCCGACAGCTGCCCCGACGGCAAGGAGTCGGGCGCCGACCGCCTGCGCGGCGGACAGCGCGACCCGCTGTCACCCTGGGACTTCTTCGATGTACCCACGCCCCCGCTCCGCGCGGCGAGTCCAAACGGCGCGCGAACTCACAGCGTGACACTGTCCGACGTGATCGCCATCCTCTACTACATCGGTACCGTCGACGGCGGCGGCGCGAATGCGAACGGCGTCAGCTACGCGACCGACTGGAACGCCAACGGCATCAAGGACGGCCAGGAGTACGACCGCACCGGCAGCGGCGATGCTTCGCAGCCCTGGCGCTCCCGCGCCCCCAACGGCTCCGTCTCGATCTCCGATGCCATCGTCGCGCTAGCCCAGGCGGGCGCCGACTGCAGCTAGCGCGCCACGCGAAGCGGCCATCGGCGCGCGAACGTCCGGGCCTTCCTGTCGACTCCAGGGCCAGGCCGCTGGCGAGTGCTGTCGGTCGCAAGTTGTCTCACAACTCACAACTCAAGGCTCACGACTTCTTGATCCGCCAGATCAACAAATACGGAAACCCCTCGAACGCCTCCCGCGTCGCCTCCGGCAGCGCCAGGTACGTCGGGAAGCGCGATAGCATCGAATCATCCACCTCCGGCTCGATGCACGCCTCGATGGTCAGCCCCGCCGAGAGGAACGCCTGCACGTACTCGCTGATCTGATGCGGACGGTTCAGCACGAACGGCACCGCCCGCTTCGCCCCGTCCGCCTCTTGGAACGCCGCCACGCTGCTCGTCATCGCCATCACCGGATGGATGTCGGACAGGATCGCTTGGCCGCCCGGACGCAGCACCCGCGCGAATTCCGTGATCACCGGCTCCAGCCGCTCGACGTGCGTCAGCGCCAGCGCGCACGTCACCAGGTCGATTGACCCCTCATCCACCGGCAGCGCCTCCAGCCGCCCCCGCCGGAAGTCCGCCGATGGCGCCTTCTGCCGCGCGATCGCCATCATTGCGTCGGTCGTGTCTACGCCGATGACCTGCCACCCGAGCCCCGCCAGCATCGACGCATGCCGCCCGGTCCCGCACGCCGCATCGAGCGCGTCGCCAGCTGGCAGCGCCTCGACCATTCCCCGGACGATCGGCGTCTCGATCTCAATAGCCGGGTTCGGCCCGTCGTAGCTCGGCGCCCACCGCGTGTACCCCGCCTCGACGTCGTACTCGGTCACGCTGTATTCGAGCGTCTGCGGAAACTCCTCGAACTTCGCGACGATTCCCCGCGCCTCCTCCACCCGCACGTGCGCCCGCCGTGGATCCGTTAGGATCGACCGCACGATCGCCAGCCCCTCGACGCCCAGGAAGTACTCCCCCGCCCGAAACCGCTCCGTCGCCTTCTCGTCAGTCATGGGCGGAAGGATAGCAATCAAGTGCCCACCGGTAGTCGGTCTGCCACCCCATCCAGCTCCGCCTCTGTGGTCTGTCGTGGACTGTTCTTTGTTCTCCGTTCTCTGTTCTCGTCCGCCGCGCTTTGGCCGCCCGCCACCTCGCCCGATATACTGTCGCGCGGGCGAAAGCCAGCCGCCGCTGATGCGGAGGTGGTGGAATAGGCAGACACGCGGTCTTGAGGGGGCCGTGCCGCAAGGCGTAGGAGTTCAAGTCTCCTCCTCCGCACCAAACATCGCGACGCACCAGCGTCCGCCCCCATCGAGGGCGGATGCTTGCTAGTGCGGGTCTCGCCGGGCGACGTAGCCAAGTGGTAAGGCAGGGGTCTGCAAAACCCCCATCACCGGTTCGAATCCGGTCGTCGCCTCCAACTCATCCCGCTGACAATCGCGCTACGGGTCGACGCCGCCATTCACGCGCTGACGAAACAATGCGCAACTTCAACTATTGCCGCATCTACGCCGGCGCTGACGGGGAGTCGCACTTCGAAGAGGTGCGCTTGCCGATGCAGCGCGCCGACTACGCTCCACCCGCGCCGCCGCTCGATCACCTCGCTCTCGGCGATGCTTCCACCCTGGCGGTGATCTCCGCCGATGACGCGTGGGATCGCGAGACGTACCATCCCGCCCCGGCGCGCCAGTTCATGCTCATCCTGCGCGGTCACGGCAAGGTGACGATCAGCGACGGATCAAGCCGCGACTTCGGACCTGGCGATGTCTTCCTGCTGGACGACACCACCGGCAGGGGCCACGCGACGAAGTTCTTCGATGAGTGCGTCCTCGCCGCCGTTCGCCTCGCGGGCTAGACGCGACTACCTCGCCATCGCCAGCTCGTCCGCGTACTTTCGCTGCAACGCCGCCTCGAGCGTCTCGCGCTCCGCTTCGTCCACCGCCATGATCGCGAATTCGATCGCGTACGCGGCGTCCGTCTCCATTCGATCAGCCTGCTTCTGCGCCTTGCGGAGATCGCGCTCTTCCCGCTTCTCATCCATGTCGCGATGAAGCTTCTCCACCTCGTCGTTCCACTTTCGCTGCGCCTCGTGCCAGTGCTCCGAGACGTCCGCCATCGCCGACTTGAACTTCGACTTCATGTCGGACACTTGCATGTCGGCCGCCGCGTGCGCCGACTCGATGTCCTGCTCGAGCTCTTCCCGTGATTTCGCGGCGGCCGTGCCGGCCCGATCTTCGGCTTCCTTCGTGCGAGCTGCGAGCGTGTACAGCTGATCAGACAGTGCCATCCGTGGTCTCCTCTCTTTTGAGCAGAATCCTCCAATGGTAAGCACGATATTGCGCCAGCGATTCGCAGGCATTAGGAAGCGAGCCTCATAATTCTTGTGAACCGCGCCAAACCTCGTGGCGAAGTCACGAGCGTGTTTGAGGCGGGGCTGAGGTCGGCGAGATCGACACGCTTTAAAACCAGCAGTGCGATATGCGCGTCGCCGGGTACTGGCTCAGGCTTCCCCGAACCAAACTCGTCCGCAAGCCACCCTGCGCCTGCTATATCGGCATATCCGCCGTGATGCGCTCGTCCCGCGCCGGATGTACGATCGGACGACATCGGCGACAGCGAAGGACGCACTGCTCATGATCTCCGACGACATCATCCAACAGCGCGAAGCCTACATGGACCTGATGCAGACCATGGGTACCACCCCGCACCCGCAGATCATCGACGCCGTCGCGGAGACCCAGGGCCAGCTCCTCCAGATCTTCGAGTCCGTCCCGGAACCACAGGCGATCCGCAGTCCCGCGCCTGACGAGTGGTCGCTGCGCGACCTCGCGCTCCACACCGCCTTCACCGAGCGCCTCATCGCGAAGCTCATCCACCACATCGCCCGCGGCACCACCCCCTCCGCCGAAGACTTCGAGGGCGCCGGCATCGGCATGATGCCGAAGGACGCCGGCCAGCCCTACGCCGACATCCTCGACGACCTCCGCCGCTACAACGAAGCCCTGCTCGAAGCCGTCCGCGACCTCCCCGAGAAGCCCAACATGGAGATGAAGCTGCCGCACCCGTTCTTCGGACCGCTGAACTGCCTGGAGTGGGCCGGATTCCAGCGCGTGCACGACCTCGACCACATCCAGCACGCCCGGAAGATCATCGCCGCCACAAACGCTTGACGACCCGTCGATCCACTGTCACTCCGCGCTTCCACATCCCCGCCCCTCCCCGCTAACCTCAGGCGCAGCCCGCTCGTCGCTCCGCGCACGCTGCAACACACGAAAACTCACAAAACAAAGTCCCCGCCCGGGAGCGCCATGATCGACTTCGAGAAGCTCACCCCTCAGATCGTCGCGGACGAGTGCCAGCGCGCTATGGAGCGCTGTGATGCCGGCGTCACCGACATCATCGCCACGTCCGGCGACAAGCGCACTTTCGCCAACACCTTCGTCGCGCTCGAAAGCGCGACCGATAACGTCGTGCAGGCCCTCGGCTGGTACACGTTCATGGCCTACGTCGCGCCCGACGACGCCCTGCGCGAGACCGCCCGCGACTGGGAGCAGAAGCTCGAGCAGTACGCCGTCCAGCTCGGCTTCCGCGAAGACCTGTACAACGCCGTCCGCGAGTACGCCCAGTCGGCGCAAGCGAAGTCGCTACAGGGCGAAGAGAAGCGCCTGCTCGACCGCACGATGCTCGACTATCGCCGGAACGGCTTCGCCCTGCCGAAGGAGCACCGCGCCCGCGTCGAGGAGCTGAAGAACCGCCTGGTCGAGCTGGGGGTCCAGTTCCAGAAGGCGATCGACGAATGGGACGACGCGATCGTCGTCGACCGCGAAGACCTCTCCGGCATGCCCGACCGCTGGATCGATGCCCTGAAGACCGTCGAGGAGGAGGGCCGTACGAAGTACCGCGTCTCTCTCGACTATCCCGAGATCTTGCCCTTCATGGACAACGCGGAGTCAGAGCACTGGCGCCGCGAGCTGTTCCTGAAGAACCAGGTGAAGGGCGGTCCCGACAACATCAAAGTCATCCAGGACGCCATCGCCGTCCGCAGCGAGATCGCGGCGCTGCTCGGTTACGACTCGTGGGCGTCATACGTCCTCGAGAAGCGCATGGCGAAGAAGCGCGAGAGCGTCGAGCGCTTCCTCCGTGACCTGCAGGCCAAGCTCGAAGCTAAGGCCCGGATCGACATGCAGCTCCTCGGCCGAGCGAAGCAAGAGCACAGCGGCGACGCCACCGTGAACGCGTGGGACTGGTACTTCTACACACACCGGCTGCTCAAGACCCAGTACGCCATCGACGACTTCGAGGTCGCGAACTACTTCCCGCTCGAGCGCGTCCTCGAGGGCCTCTTCCTCGTCACTGCAGAGCTGCTCGGCATCCGATACGAGCCAGCGCCCGACGCCTCGAAGTGGCACGAGGACGTGCAGGTCTTCGACATCTACGACGCGGCCGCGTCGAAACCGTTCGCGCGCTTCTACATGGATCTCTACCCCCGCCCCAACAAGTTCCGCCACGCCGCCGCCCACACCATCCGCGGCGGCCGCGTCCTCTCGGACGGCTCATACCAACAACCGATGAGCGCGATCACGGCGAACTTCACCAAGCCCACGCCCGATGCACCGTCGCTCCTGCGTCACAGCGAGGTCGTGACGTTCTTCCACGAGTTCGGCCACGTCCTCCACCAGACCCTCACCCGCACGAAGTACCTGGAGTTCAGCGGCTCGCAGACCGAGCGCGACTTCGTCGAGGCGCCCTCGCAGATGCTTGAGCACTGGGTCTGGAGCGAAGAGGTGCTCGGACGCTTCGCCCGCCACCACCAGACCGGCGAGCCGCTGCCCTCCGAGCTGCTGCAGGCGATGGTCCGCGCGAAGAACGTCAGCTCCGGCATCAAGGAGTTGCGGCAGATGTTCTTCGCCCGCTACGACCTCGCCCTCCACTCCCCCGGCTTCGACGGCGACACCACGCGCGCCGTCCGCGAGATGTACCCCATCACCGGCTTCCCCTACGCCGAGGGCACGCACTTCCAGTCCGGCTTCGGTCATCTCTTTGGCTACGACGCGGGCTATTACGGCTATCTCTGGTCGCGCGTCTTCGGGGACGACATGTTCACCTGCTTCGAGCAGCGCGGCGTCTTCGATCGCGACACCGGCCGCCGCTACCGCACCCTCATACTCGAGCGCGGGGGCAGCGTAGACGGCGACGTGCTCGTCCGCGACTTCCTCGGCCGCGATCCCAACATGGACGCCTTCCTGCGTGAGATCGGATTAGAGGTCTAAGGAGCGGTAGCTCCCTCTCCGTAGCGCGGGCTTTCAGCCCGCGTATTGCGACGATTGTCGGGATAGGTCTTCAGGCGTGCCCGCCAGCCGTGCCTCCCCGGACGTCAAGCGATGAGCGCCGCCCGACTCCGCTCATCACCAACAATCCTCCCACCGCCGCCGCAAACAGCATCATCCCCCACAGCGTCGTCGGCGACGCCCCGTCCGGCCCCCAGCCGGACGCGGCCATCGCCCCGGCCACCGTCGAGGTCGGCGAGTAGTGGAACGTATTCGAGGCCGTGTGCGACGCCGCCTGCGCCCGGACGACGATATAGCCGTCGGTCCCGTCGAGCGGCATCGACAAAAGGTCGTCGCTCACGCTGATGGGGAAGCTCCAGGTCCCGTCGCGCAGTACCGTCGCCATCCGCTGGTGCGTGAACGGTCCGGCAAACGCGTCAGGCGCCGCCACGACCGACGCGTCCGTCGTGAACGCCAGCGAGATCGTCACCGTCTCGCCCGCGGCCCAGCCCTGCTGCCCGACGATCTGGAACCGCGATCCCGGGCCGCCTTCCTGCGGCACGATCAGCGGGTCTCGGCTGCCCTGAGCAAACGCCGTGTTGGAGAAGAACGCGCACGCGAACGCGAGCACGGCGGCGAAGATCATCCCGATCCGCAACACTGTTTCCCCGATCTTTGCCCTGCCGATCGCGATACTAGCACCGCGATCGCCCAGCGTCTACGCGCCATAACGCGCGACGCATTCGTGCGCTACGATCATCGTCGCAGCGCCACGAAAGTTGAGGATCAGCGATGAAGATCGGACTGCAAGTCCCGTGGTTCACCTGGCCGGGCGGAGCCGAGAGACTCGGCGAGACCTTCGGCGACGTAGCGCGTCGCGCCGAGGACGCCGGCTTCGCGAGCTTCTGGGTGATGGATCACTTCTTCCAGCTTCCGGGCCTCGGTCAGGCCGAGAACGACATGCTCGAGGGCTACACCGCGCTCGCCTTCGCTGCCGCTAAGACGTCGAAGATCAGGCTCGGCACGATGGTGACCGGCGTGACTTACCGGCACCCCGGCATTCTCGTGAAGACCGCCACCACGCTCGACGTCCTCTCCGGCGGCCGCGCCTACGTCGGCGTCGGCGCCGCGTGGTTCGAGCGCGAGCACCTCGGCCTGGGCGTGCCGTTCCCGCCGCTGAAGGAGCGCTTCCAACGCCTCGAAGAAGCACTGCGGATCGCGCACCAGATGTGGAACCCCGACGCGAACGGCCCGTTCGAGGGCAAGCACTACCGCCTCGCCGAAACGCTCGCCTCTCCGCTCCCGCTGTCGAAGCCCCACCCTCCCATCCTCATCGGCGGCCGCGGCGAGAAGAAGACACTACGACTCGTCGCGAAGTACGCCGACGCTTCGAACATCCCTGTTGGCTTCGACGACAACGGCGTGCAAGAGTTCCGCCGCCTCGCATCGGTGCTCCGAGAGCACTGCGACGGCGAAGGCCGGACGTACGACGAGATCGAAAAGACCACGCTCGGCACGCTCTGGGTGTCGCCCGAACGCCGCGGTGACCGCTGGCTCGAGCCCGAAGCTGCGCTGGAGCGTCTTCGCAAGTTCGGTGAGGCCGGCGTAGATCAGGCCATCTTCAACATGCCGAACGTGGATCGCCCTGAAACGCTGGAATACATCGCCCGCAACGTCATCGAACAAGCGTTGAAGCTCTGAACTACGTGCGTGAGCACGAGATGAGGTTGATCCAATGTGCCAGACGCGCCTCGCCTGTGTACGCGTGTGTGCAGTTGACCATACTCGTCAGCGGCGCGAAGATCTGATCGCACGGCTTCGAATGAAAGGAGTCTGACCATGGCCTCCGCAGAACGAAAGAACATCGGCTCGCCGGACGAAACCCGTAAGTTCGAGAACGGCAAAGCCGAGATTGTGAACATCGCCGGCGGCAGCGTCGGCCGCCTCACCCTGCAGCCCGGTTGGAAGTGGTCCAAGGACGTGAAGCCCATCGCCAAGACTGAGTGGTGCGAGGCGCCGCACTTCGCCTACCACGTCTCCGGTGTGCTGCACGTGAAGATGCAGGACGGCAGCGAATTCGACATCAAGGCCGGAGAGGTCGTCCATCTCCCGTCCGGGCACGACGCCTGGGTCGTCGGCAACGAGCCCGTCGTCACCATCGACTGGGCCGGCGCCACCAACTACGCCAAGGGATAGCGCACAAGTCGAAGCCTGGCCTGAATCGAAGGAGCGTCGCCCAAACCGTGGCGGCGCTCCTCTCGTATCGATACCATCCGCCATCACACCGTGCCGAGGCGACCGTGCGCGAGAAGAAGACCGACCCGGAACTGCCGATCCTCCTCCCCTACCGCCCCGGTCAGGCGAGCAATGGTGAATACGTCCCGCTCCCGCGCACCCGCACTCACCTCGCCGCTGAGGCCCTCGCACTCGAGATGGGAGACGAGATCGCCCGGAAGCAGGGGATCGATCGTCGAAGGTTCCTGCAGGGCATGGGCGGCATCGCCGTCACTCTCGCCGCCATCAACCTCGTCGGCTGCGACAGCGGGGAAAAGAAGTCGCTGCCCACCGGCGTCACCTCTGGCGGCACGTACGCCGTGCCCAGCGATGCCTCGCCCGAGGCCGTGTGCCAGATGCTCGAAGGCGATGAATTCATCTTCGACGTGCAGACACACCACGTCGATCCCGAGGGACCGTGGGTGCAGGAGAGTCCTGCGAGCGCCGCGTTCTTCCGCGCGTTCCGCCCCGGCTGCACCGAGGCCGACAAACTCGACTGCCTGAGCCGCTACTACTACGCGCACGACATCTTCCTCGAGAGCGACACGAGCATCGCCGTCCTCTCCGACACGCCTTCCGTGAACGACCGCGCCGATCCGCTGACCTTCGACGAGATGAAGATGACCCGCGACATCATCAATGACCTGTCGCCAAAAGACAGTGACCGCCTCCGGCTGCATAGCATCGTCGTCCCGAACGTCGGCCGGATCCAGGATCAGCTCGATAGCATGCAGTCCCGTGCTGAGGCGCTCGACGTCGCCGCATGGAAGGTCTACACGCCGTACACCGGTCAGACCGGCAAAGGCTGGTTCCTCGACGACCCGCAGTACGGCATCCCGATTATCGAGCAAGCGCGTAAGACCGGCGTGAAGATGATCTGCAGCCACAAGGGTCTGCCGCTCTTCGGTTTCGACGAGAGCTACTCGTCACCGCGCGACATCGGCGTCGTCGCGAAGGCCTACCCGGACATGAACTTCGTCGTCTACCACTCCGGCTGGTACCCCGGCACCCGGGAGGGCGCGTACGACCCCAACAACGCTGAGCGCGGAACGAACACGCTGATCAAGAGCCTGCTCGATAACGGCGTCCCTCCGAACGCCAACGTCTATGCGGAGCTGGGCACGACATGGCGCAGCATCATGAGCGACACGACGCAGGCGGCGCACCTCATCGGCAAGCTGGTGAAATACTGCGGTGAGAACAACGTCCTCTGGGGGACCGACTGCATCTGGAGCGGATCGCCTCAGCCGCAGATCGTCGCCTTCCGCACCTTCCAGCTCGACCCGTCGTTCGCCAACCAGTACGGCTATGCTCCTCTGACCGACGACGTGAAGCGGAAGATCTTCGGACTGAACGCGGCACGCCTCTACGGCGTTGACCCTCAGATCGCGAAGTCCCGCGCCTGCAACGATGAGATCGACCGCCTGAAGACCGCGTGGCATGAGATGGAAGGCGACACCCACGAGGTCCGCTGGATGCCGCGCAACCCGATCAGTCGGCGCGGCGTCCTCGCCTGGTTCGCGGACCACGGCGGGAAGTGGCAGCTGGGTTAGAGTCTCGCGCTATAACCCGGCGCGACGTTCGGCTGCCGCGTGCACCCCGAGCTGCTTGCGCCCCCACGCGATCCACTCCGGCAACTCGCGCAGGACGCCACCCTCGATCGCGCGCAGCGGCTCGAGGCGCGCGTACAGCACCATCCGCTCTTCGAAACCAGCGTCGATCCGCCGCCGGTAGTGACGTAGCGCTTCTTTCGCGAACGCGACTCCCCATCTCTGTACCAACCGTCCGAAATCGATGGCGGGATCCGACACCTGTGGTCCCGAGAAGTCGAGCACCGCAGCCAGACGACCATCGGCGTCGCAGATGACGTGCTCCGGTGCTAGGTCCCCGTGAAGCAGCACTGGCTGGTCGTATGACGCGAGCGCTCGCGCGAGCCTCGGACCGGCGCGCTTCAGCCACGACTGCGTGCGCGGACCGGCCAGCCGTCCGTAGGTCTCGATGAGACCGCGATATCGCCCGCTCCACGGCTCGAGGGGCAACGCGCTGCATTCGCGGAGCGCAAACTCATTGGGCAGGTCGTGTAGCTGCATGAGGAACGTGGCGAGATCGACGGCGAGTATTTCCAGCACGTCCTGGCCCGACTTCGCTGCTTCACCCCCGCTGACGTACTCGTACACCCCGGCGACGATCTTGCCCTCCTTATCCCGCAGCACGCGCCAGCCACGCGGGACCGGCAGCCCTAGCTCGGCGAGATGATTGCCGAGGCACGTCTGCCGCTCGATCTCTCCTGCCGCCCACTCCAGCTTCGGTACGCGGACGACCCAATCGTGTGCATCGCCTCGCATACGCCACGCTGTAGCGTTCCAGCCCTCGCCCAGCAGGACCGCCGTTTCCGGATGGGCCTCCGGCAGGCCGCGCCGAAGCGCGCCGGCGATTGCGACCAGACTCAATCTCGAGGCAGGATTTGCCGTACCCGGCACTTTTGGCCGCCCTGAGCCCGACATAACGCCTTCGAACATCAGCGATCACCCTTACTACGCGCCTGCCCGTCCACGCCGAACATTCTTACGTGAAGAACGTCCTCCTCGCCCTCGCCGCAATCGCGGTCATCGTCGCTTCGTATGGTGCCGTCACGTTCGGCCTCGGCGGTGACGCCGGCCTGAACTCGAACACCTTCGCCAGCATCGCGCTGCCTGCCCTCGTCTCGGCTCTCGTCGTCATCGTCTACCTGTACTACCGCGCCCGTCTACGCGCGACGTTGGGCACCGTCAACGAGCTCAATACGCAGCTCATACGCAAGGAGATCGAGATCGACCACCTCTCGACTATCGATGAGCTCACGGGCCTCGCCACGCGCCGCTCGTTTGACGATTCCCTGGCGGTCGAGTTCGAGCGCTGCCAGCGCCACGGCCGCAATCTCGCCCTGATGCTGATCGAAGTCGATGACTTGATCTCGCTCGGTGACCGCATCGGCAGGCTCGGGAAGGGCTTCCTGCTGTCCGAGGTGGCCGGGCGCATCCACGGGATTGTTCGCGTCAACGATGTCGCTGCCCGATACACGCCCGAGATCCTCGCACTGCTCCTGCCCGAATCGAACGAGGTGCAGGCGATCGTTGTCGGCGAGAAGCTGCGCGAGCGGGTGAACAAGGAGCGGTTCCTGCTGCGCCGTTACGAGATCGACGCGCCGCTAACCTTCACGATCGGCATCGCCGCCGTACCGGCTCCCGCTATCACCAGCGTGCAGGAATTTCGGCAGGCGGCAGAATTATCGCTGTACGACGCGAAGCGAGAACGGACCGACGCGAACGCCGCGGCTAATGACGTTGATGTCGCCGAGCCGGTTGCTTCCGAGGCCACGAATCCCGAGTCCGCCCCCGGGGAACGCAAGGCCAGTTAGCCGACATCCCAACCTAGTCTCGCCCGTCGCCGTTCTGCGATACTCCCCCTCGATGATGCTCCGTCGCGTGCCGCGTGCGATGCCGTGCCGATAGCCCGCCTCCGTGGGGCCGTCGAAGAGAAGGGCGACGATTGGGTCATCGTCGGTGTGGGCGGCATCGGCATCGTCGCCTCGGTGCCGTCCAGCGCCGCTGACGCGCTCGTCGCCGGCGACATCGCGTCGCTCTTCACCCACCTCCACGTGCGGGAGGACGCGCTCACTCTCTACGGCTTCGCCACGGCCGACGACCTCGCGCTGTTCGAGCTGCTCATAGGCGTAAGCGGCATCGGCCCTCGTGCCGCCCTCGCCCTGCTCTCTACCCTTGACTACGCGCGACTTACCCGCGCCATCGTCTCCGGCCAAACCGACGCGCTCCGTCGCGTTCCGGGCATCGGTCAGAAGACCGCCGAACGACTCGTCCTCGAGCTGCGCGACAAGGTGACACCTCCCGCAGATGACGGCACTCCCCCGCAGCCGCCCGCACGCGAGACGAAGGACGAAGAGGTGATCGCCGCCCTGGTCGGCCTCGGCTACACCCGGGCGGAAGCATCAGCCGCGGCTGCCCCTGTCAACGGCGAAGCGCGCCCCCTCGAGGACCGCATCCGCGACGCGTTGCGCGCGCTCGCGAAGGCCTGAGCGGGCCACCTCGGGTCAACTACTCCGACCGCCGCCGATTCGCTACATTCCCGCCGGTAACCGTCCGATGCAATCGCCATAACGGAGGACGCATGTCGCAGAAACGGCTCGAAGGGCAGGTCGCCGTCGTCACCGGCGCTTCGCGCGGCATCGGCCGCGCCTGCGCCGAAGAGTTGGCCCGCGAAGGCGCCGCCGTCGTTGTGAACTACTACCAGAGCCGGGAGCCGGCGGAGGCGCTCGTCGGCGAGATCGTCTCGAGCGGAGGCCGCGCAGTCGCCGTACACGCGGGCGTCGGCCACCCCGACGAATGCAAGGCGCTCATCGACAAGACGATCGAGACCTACGGCCAGATCGACATCCTGGTCAACAACGCCGGGGTGAATCGCGACCGCGCTCTCAAGCGCATGTCCATCGACGAGTGGAACGAGGTCATCAACACCGACCTGAATAGCGCGTTCTACTGCACGTCGGCCGCGCTCCCTCACATGATCGAGCGCAACTACGGTCGCATCATCCTGATGTCCAGCATCATCGGCCAGATGGGCAACATCGGCCAGGCGAACTACGCGGCAGCGAAGGCTGGCCTCATCGCCTTCGCGAAGTCAACCGCGAAAGAGCTCGCCCGCAACAACATCACCGTAAACGCCATGTGCCCCGGCTTCGTGGAGACCGATATGGTCATCGCCCTGACTGACGAAGTGAAAGCGGCGCTCTTGAAGCAGATTCCCCTCGGCCGCTTCGGCAAGCCCGAGGAAGTCGCCTCATTCGTGCGCTATCTGTGCACGGAAGGCGACTGGATCACCGGACAGCAGTTCAATCCCAACGGCGGCCAGTACATGTAGTCGTGCGTCCGGGGCCCGTCGTCCCGAGCGCGCGAATCGTCTCGAACGACGACTCAGCGCCGTGAAAAGTACATGACCGCAGATCCCGTCGTGGCCGCTGCCCGCGAAATCCTCGACACCGCCGCGGTCGACATGCGCAGTTGCATCGAAGGTGCAACGCCGGAAACTCTGAACTGGCGTCCCGCCGGCGAAGACACCAATTCCATCGCAGTCCTCGCCGTCCACTCGATGACGAGCACCCGCTCGTGGTTCGCTGTGGCCCTCGGTGCGCCGTTGCCCGATCGCGACCGCGCGTCGGAGTTCCGCGCTATCTCGTCCGGCCCCGAAGACCTGATCGCGTTCGTCGACAGCATGGCGCGTGATTGCATACGCCTGCTCGATGACGCCTCCGCGATCGACTGGAGCGCACAGCGCAAGACCCACGCCCGACCAAGCCCTGATCAGTCAGATCGCGTCTCCGCAGCGTGGGCGATGCTCCACGCGCTCGAGCACCTCCGTGAGCACGTAGGGCAGATGCTCCTCACGCGCCAACTGGCAGACTGACAACCGAGCGGCTGCTAGAGCGAAACGCCGAGTCTACGCTGTTTCAAACGTGGGAGTAAGAACGAACTGAATGGCGACCCCGAAGGGATTCGAACCCTCGATCTCCACCGTGACAGGGTGGCATGTTAGACCGCTACACCACGGGGCCGCGCCGGGACTGCCGCCTTGATGTACCTCGAACCGAAGGCATCGCGCGGCGATCCAATTCTATGGACGCCCGTCTCAGCGTGTCAATTCAGTCCGTCGCTCACCGACAAGGCGTCGACCCAGCGGCAGCCGGCGCATCGCGGGCCATACGACCTTGACACTCCCCGATCAGCGTGATGATATGCCTCATCCTGAGTCCGCAACGAGAAGGCGCCAGCATTGCCGTTTCAGAAGCCAGACGCCGTCGATCAGCACATCATCAGCATTCTCGAGCAGAACGGCCGTGCCACAAACCGTGAGATCGCCGAGGCTGTCGGCGTCTCCGAAGGCACCGTCCGCAACCGCATCGAACGCCTGATCCGCGACGACGTCCTCCGCATCGTCGGCGTCACCAATCCCGCGAAGCTCGGTCTCAACACCGCCGCTGTCATCAGCATCTCGGGCGAGCTCTCGCGCATCACGGATATCGCCGAAAGCATCGCATCAGCGGATGGCGTGGTCTACGTTGGCTACACCACCGGCCACGCGGACATCATCGTCCTCGCGTTCTTTCCCACGAACGATGAGCTGACGGATTTCATGACCCAGACGCTCGCCGCCATCCCGGGCATCGTCAAGGCGGAGACCAATATCATCCTCAAGCCGGTGCGGAGTCTCTTCCCGGGTACCACGATGAACGTCGTTGCCACTCGCCCCGCTGATCTCGCAGCGACTCCTTCATAGCGGCTAGCGACCCATGACCGACGCCGTCCGCATCGAGCCTGCGAAGAAGGTCACGACCTACGCGCACGACGGCACCGAGAACGGCTGGCTAATCGAGCTTTGGAAGGATGGCAGCAAGACGACGGGGTATCTCACGGCCGCGTCGCCCGGCTCGTTCAAAGGCTATCACCTCCACCGCGTCCGCGCCGCTCGATACGTCTGCATCCGTGGCCGGATGAAGATCATCCTTTACGTTAACGGCAAGCGCGCGGAGCACGTCCTCGACGCCTCGTCACCGCAGCGCCTGTTCATCCCGGCCAATGTCCCGACGGGCCTGCAGAACATCGGCGACGAAGAGGCGTGGCTCGTGAACTACCCGGATCCCGCTTACGACCCCGCCCTGAAGGACGAACAGGTGGAGTACACCGAGGAAGAGCTCGAAGCAGGCATCGTGAAGTGAGCGGCCTTGCGCGCCTCGAAGCGGACCTCCGCGCCGCCGGCGAGAAGTACACCGGCCGGTGGACCTGTGCCGTCACCGACGTCCGGACAGGCGATCACATCGCCATTGACGAAGACGAGGTAATGCCCACAGCGTCGCTCATAAAAGTGCCGATCCTCGTCGGCTTGTACGATGCCGTCCACGAGGGCCGCCTCCGCCTCGACGACCGCACGACATACGAAGAAGTCCACAACTGCCGCGGATCCGGCGTGCTCCAACACATGACGCCCGGTGCCTCGATGACCGTTCGCGACGCCGCGATGCTCATGATCATCATCTCCGACAACGCAGCCACCAACATGTGCATCGACCTCGCCGGGTTGCAACAGCTGAACGATCTCTGGCAGCGACTCGGCTACGCCAGGACCCGCCTCTTCCAACGTCTCGGCGATCGCGCCGCCGGCCTCGATGCCCGAAAGATGAACGTCAGCAGCGCCGGCGACATCTCCCGAATGCTCACTGCGATCGCGAGCCACAAGATGGTCTCGCGCGAAGCGTCCGAGGACATGCTGCGCATCATGCGACGCCTGAACGGACGGGCCGAGCTGTCGCATCGGCTTCCGTGGAACGAGTTGAACATGCTGGACAACCCGCGTGATAACTGGGTCGCCGAGAAGGGCGGCGCTTTCATCAACGGCATCCGGTGCGGCGGCGCGATCTTTCACAGCCCGCGCGGACACTTCGCAATGGCGGTGTTCGGCGAAGGCATGCTCGCCGGCCGCGCGGACCACGAGTCCGAGGGAAACCAGCTCCTTTGGGAGATGGGCGAGATCGCCTGGCGCTCGCTCTGCGCTTGAGCTCGCGCCTACGAAGCCGCTTCGAGTCGCTCCTGCTCCGGTGTCAGCGCCCGCTCAATTGCGTCGATGGCTGCGGTGACCTGCCGCGATTCGCCGCCACCGGTCGCGGCGATGGCATCGAGGAAGATGAGGTCGTCCTGCACCACCGCGCGTTCCTCAGCGAGCTGTGCGCGTGCCAGGTCGAACTGTTGTAGCAGGACGTCGACGAGGCTGCGCAGCGACCGTCGCTTCAGCTTGTAGTCAACGATCGCGGCTCGCATCCGCTGTCGAACCCGCTCCTCCGGCATGCCGGATAACCACGCCGGAGCTCGCCGCGCGATGACGTGCGCGGGAACCCCGACGACCGTCACGTTCGCCGGGACGTCACGCACCACGACAGCGTTCGCGCCAATGCGTGCATGGTCGCCAATCGTGATCGGGCCCAGCACCTTCGCACCCGTGCCGATATGCACGTTGTCTCCGATGGTTGGCCCTTCGATGCTGAATCCCAGCTTTCGGCTGTTCGATAACCCGATCGTCACCCACGGGTTGATCTGGCAGTTTCGCCCGATTCGCACCCGCCCATCGATGACCACGCCGCCATGCGTGATCATCAGCCCCGGCCCGATCTCCACGTCGCTCCCGATGTACACACCAAACAGTGCCCGAGACACGAGGTCGAAGAGTCCGCCCAGCACCGGGATGTGAAGAGCGACGGCCCGCTTCTTGGTCCGGAACAGCAGCACAGCGAGCCAGGACTCCGCGAACGCGATCACGAACCAGCGTCGGGCCCTGCCGGCGATGTTGGCGGCGAGCGGTTTGGCGGGGACGGCGGCGAAGGTGAAGAGCACGTGCGCGTCGTAGTCCTGCGTCAGGCCGTGGTTCTTCATCTACGCTCGCGTTTCCTCCAGGTCGAGATGATCATGTCGGCGTGCTGGGGCCGCCCGCGCGCGAACCGGTCGAGCCGGCGCCAGACCATCGACGCAGCACGCTGCGGCAACCGATCGAGCACTGCGCCCCATCGAGGCGCCAGCCACAGCATCGAGATGCCGAAGCATCGATCGAGCGCCAGTGCGTCGCCCCCGAGCCCCCGCACGAACCGAAGCGTGCCCCTGACGTTGTGGTCTTCAGGGATCTCCCAGTACGGCCGGCCCGGCGGCAGCGGTCGCCCCAGCCGGCGCTTCGCGCGCCACACAAGCCTCCCGATCCGGCAAGAGACGCTGTCGAAGTTCGCCAGGGCGATGACGACGCGTCCTCCCGGTTTCGTCACCCGCGCCGCTTCTCGCATGAACGCGCGCGCGTCGGCGAAGTGATCCAGCGATCCCTGGCAGATCACCCGGTCGAAGGCGCCGTCGGCGAACGGGAGCGACTCCGCCAGGCTGCGCAGCATCATTGCCCGGCTCTCCGGATGTACCCACCGCCCCACGCCGATCATCTCCATCGAAGCTTCCGCGCCGATGGACCGGCAGCCTCGGTCGGAGATCCGCATCGACTGCTTCCCGGTTCCACACGCGACGTCGAGCACCGTGCCCCCCGCGACTTCCGTCGCGAGAGCCACCATCGCGTCTTCGATGGCGTTGTACAGGTATTGCGAGTCGCGGTGCGTCCCCGCTTCGAAGTCATTGATCGAGTAGGTGAGGTCGAACTCCGGCTTCGTCTCGACCACCATCAGCCGTCCCTCCGCTGCCCGGACAGCAGCGAGTCTCGCAGGCCGCGCGACTCAGAGGGGGAGGTGATGAGGAGAGGAGCGTGACTGACGCGTGCGCCGTGCGGCGCGCGACGTCGCTCACGCATGAGGTTCGTCCGTTGGATCGACGTCGGCCCGGACGAATCGCTCGGCGAGCCGCATTCCGAGGTAGCACGGGACCGACAGGAGCAGGATCGGGATTCCGATGATCACGCCCCGCAACCCGGCCAGCATGATGAATAGCCCGAAGGAGATGCACAGCCCCATCCCGAGCACCGCGATGATCCGGATGATGGCGATGTAAGCAGGGACTTGGGGTGGAGTATCGACGGGCGCCGCTTCCCGCTCGTACGGGAACGGCTCGTCGTCGTCTTCCTCGTTGACGTAGACGTGAGGCGAGACGGCGTCTTCGCGCACGGTCATCGAGGTGATGATAGCAGTGCGGGTCAACCCCTCGCACGGGTGGCGGTCCCAGTCTGAAGATAGCCCTGCCGCGGCGAGCGCGCCCGACGCCTCAGCGCCGAATGCTAACTAACCTTCGGATGCCTTCGACGCTCCCGTGCGAGGGCGCTTCAGCATGAAGTAGCTGCTCTCCGGCCTGTGGAGCGGAAGTACCCCGGTCACCTCCCAGCCCTCCTCGCCAAGCTTGTCGAGGTAGCCACGGACGAACCCGGTGCGGTGTTCACCGCCTTGTCGGATGTACTCCGCCCCTTCCGATGAAATCCTGCCCCTGAAATCGACGTAGACGACCTTGTATTCCCAACCGTTCATTCAATCTCCTTGACGGTGACGCTGAACGGCGTCGCCCACCCACCTCACGGCAGGGCCATCCTCAGTCTCGCACAAGCCCGGATCACGTCGATCCCGCCGCCAGCTGCGCTTTCCGCAACCGCCCGCGAAGGCGACGTTCGGTAGGCGCCTCGACTGCTGCACCCCACGCCTCACTCGTCGACTTCGATCGGCTCTGCCGAATACTCCGCCGCAATCACCGCCGGCAACAGTTCCCCCATCCGCCGGGGCGCGAACCAATCCGACGATCCCGCGATCTCCTCCACTGTCCACCACCGGTGCTCGCTCATGAACTTGTGCTCGTGCGGCAACCAGTTCGCCCGCGTCACCTCCACTCCGCCCCCGCACCGCGCCACGAAGATCCGCTCGACCTCGTCGATCCAAACGGGCGGCAGCTCGTCGCCATCCGAGATCCACGACGGGTCGAACACGAAGACGTGCCGGCGCAGCCACACGCACGGCCCCAACTCGCATTGGACCCCCGTCTCCTCGAACAGCTCGCGCCGCGCCGCCTCCTTGAACGACTCCCCGGCCTCCAAACCCCCGCCTGGTGTGATCCACAACGGTCGCTCCCGGATGTCCACCCGAAACAGCAGCACCCGGGCGGACGGATCGATCAGCAGCACCCGTGCCGCCGGCCGGTAGATCGCCGTCTCCCGCGAACTCCCCGCCGACTCGATGACCGGCTGATCACTCACCGCGCGCACCCGCAATCACAGCGCAGTGCTCAACGCCAACATCTAACCTCTAACGTTCAACATCGTTACCACTACGGCTCTGTCGCGCCGGCTTGCACAGCCCGCCAGTACTCCTCCCACGACGCCCGCACTTCCGCCTCCGTTGCTCCGCCGTCGTATGCCGGCGAGATTAGCGGCTGCGCCCGCTCGACGCGCACCAGCACGAGGCGCTGCACCCGATCGCGGATCGCCTCCGACATCGCTTCGTACACAGATCCCATGATCGCGTCGAACTGCGTCCCCGGGTCGACGATCTCCGCGGTGCCTTTGAACCGATACCCCTTCCGCACCATCGGGTCGACCACGTTAATCTCGATCGACGGATTCCGCTGCAGGTTCTCGATCGTCCCGGGCGAGCAGATGTCGGCGAATACCAGGTGATCGTCGTCGCAGACCGTGGTCGTGCCCTTCGGAGAGAGGTTCGGCGTCCCGTCTGCGCACACCGTCGCGATGAAGCCCAGTCGCTGCTGCCGCACCACGCGCTTCATGTCATCGGTGAGGATGCCCATAGCTCGACTCTAGCTCCCCTTTCGGTTGACCGACAAGCAACTTGAGCTCTGGGGTTCGGCTCAGGTTAAAACCGATTTGCGCTGCTGGTCGAGATCCGCGACGAATTCTTCGGCGTGATCCATCGTAAAAGCCAGGTTGCGCTGCTCATCGTCAAACCACGTGATCTGCACTTCCCGGCCATTGACGGTCACCGCCTGGATCGACGCATAGGGAACGTAGTCTTTCCTCGCCCAGCGGTTCGCCCTGTAAACGATTACGCGGTCCATTCCCAACTCGACCCACTCACCGACCCGCGCAAACACCTCGAGCCCGGCATAGATCGCAGCCGCTTCAATGAGGTACCAGCCCAGGTGAGACGTATCGAGCGAGCGGCGCTCAACCAGCTCGATAAGCGCGACAAAGGCGAGGGTGAAGAGCGCACGTCCAATCATGGTTCGGGTCCACGCGTCGATTCGGTAATGCATAGCGCTTCGGGCGGGGAACTCCGCTTCCGGCTCAGGGTAACTCGATGTATAACGCCTGAGGCGCTCGACAGAAGCGCCGCCCCAACGCCTGAAGCTTCGAAGCAACCTCCGGAGGTGTCATGCCCGCACGCAAGAAGGTGACCGTCATCGGCGGCGGCATGACCGGCGGCGCCATCGCCCAGCGCCTCGTCGAGAAGGGCATCGCCGACGTTGTCATTCAGGACGACCCGCAGTTCGCCGGCGCCCTCCATCACGGTAAAGCGCTCGACATGGCGCAGTCGGCGTCGTGGCTCGGTTTCGACACGAAGATCACCGCCACCGACGGCTGGGATGAGACGGAGGGCTCGGACGTCGTCGTCTGCACAGCCGGCGCCCCGCGCAAACCCGGAATGTCCCGCGAAGAACTCCTCAACGGCAACGCCGACATCGTCCGCGCCAAGGTAAAGGACGCCGCGAAGGCATCCCCGAATGCCGTCATCATCATCTTCGCCAACCCCATGGACGCCATGTGCCACGTCGCGCTCGACGCCTCCGGCTTCCCGCGCGAGCGCGTCATCGGCCAGGGCGGCGCGCTCGACACCGCCCGCTTCCGCGCGTTCCTCGCGATGGAGACCGGCCTCTCCATCCGGGACGTCCACGCCTACGTCCTGGGTGGCCACACCGATACGACGATGGTGCCGATCGTCTCGCAGGCGCGCATCGGCGGCCTGCCGCTGTCGTCACTGCTCAAGCAGGATAAGATCGATGCCGTCGTTGCCCGCACGATGCGCGGCGGCGCCGAGATCGGCGAGCTCATGAAGGTCTCCAGCGCCTACTACGCCCCGTCCGCCGCGACCGTCGAGATGGTCGAGGCGATCCTGCTCGACCAGAATCGGCTGATTCCCTCGGCGGTACTATGTAAGGGCGAGTACGGCATCAAGGACATCGTCTGTGGCGTCATGTGCCAGCTCGGCGAAGGCGGCATCAAGCGAACCCACGAAATCCCCGTACCCGACGACGAAGCGGCGAAGATCAAAAGAGCCGCCGATGCCACGAAAGAACTGATCGCCCTCCTGAAGTAGCGAGAACGACCATCGCATGACCACCGACACCACCACCCGCGTCCGCGAGATCCACGTCGACGAGATCACGCGCACCGTCGCGCGGCTCTGCGAGACCGCGACGCACGTGCTCCCCGACGACGTCGTTGCCGGCCTCCAGAACGCCGAGCGCACCGAGAAGTCGCCGCTCGGCAAGCAGGTGCTCATCGAGCTGCTCGAGAACGTGGACATCTCGAAGCGCGAGATGATCCCGCTGTGCCAGGACACCGGTACCACCGTCGTGATGGCGGAAGTCGGCCAGGACGTGCACATCGTCGGCGGCTCCCTCCGAGACGCGATCAACAGCGGCGTCGGCAAGGGCTACACTGAGGGCTACCTTCGCGCCTCGATCGTCGACCACCCGTTCTCTACCCGCGTGAATACGAAGGACAACACGCCGGCCGTCATCCACACGGAGATCGTCCCCGGCGACAAGCTGCATCTCACGGTAGTGCCAAAGGGCGGCGGCTGCGAGAACATGAGTAAGTTCCAGATCATGCTCCCCGGCCGCGGCAAGGAAGGCATCACGGAGTTCGTCCTGAACACCATCGAGGAGTCCGGAGGCAACCCCTGCCCGCCCCTCGTCGTCGGAGTTGGCGTGGGCGGATCCTCCGAGTACTGCATGTACCTCGCGAAGAGGGCCATCACGCGCCCGGTCGGCGAGCACAGCGACGACGACGAGACCGCGGAGTTCGAGCGCGAGCTGCTCGAGAAGGTGAACGCGCTAGGCGTCGGCCCGCAGGCGGTCGGCGGGACCAACACGGCCCTCGCCGTGAATATCGAGACCTACCCGACCCACATCACGTCGCTCCCCGTCGCGGTGAACCTCCAATGCCACAGCGCTCGCTCGAAGCACGCCGAACTCTAGCGCCCGCCCGCGCGAAGGAGCCGGACCCGGCGCTCGTGGCTCGGATCGTCGTGCGTGATGCGACGAATGCGGACGTCCCGGCGATCGTTCGCCTGGTGAACGATGCATATCGTCCCGTCGACTGGTGGATCTTCGAACGTGCTCGAGTGAGTGACGAAGCGGAGTACCGCGATGAGGTAGAGAAGAAAGGCGGCGTTGGACTCGTCGTCGAGCTCGACGCCACCCCCGTCGCGCACGCGGCGATCTGGTTCGACTCAGATTGGTCTCCGGGCAGCGCCTGGGTCGGCATGTTCGCCACCGTGCCCGACATGCAGGGCCACGGCATCGGCACGGTCCTCATGCGCGAAGCCGAACGCCGAGCGCGTGACGCCGGCTTCGACCGCCTGCACCTCGACTGCGTCCGCGAGAACGGGCTAACGGACTATTACGAATCGCTCGGGTTCACGGTCGATAGCGAGGAGCGCAGGCGTGGCTTACCGCACGGCGAGCCGCGGGACGCTGCCGCCGAATGGACGCTGGTCAACATGTCGAAGGATCTGCGATGAGCGACATCCGCATCGTCAAGCCCGACCAGCGCGATGCTGGTACCGCGCAGACCCCCGGTATGACGCGCGCCGCAGGCGTCTCCGGCGCGACGAGCGGCGCCACTGGCGTGTGGATGGGATATGTGACCAACGACCCCGGCTTCACGTCTCAGGCACACCACCACGGCGACGTCGAGAGCGGCATCTACGTCATCAGCGGTCAGCTGACGATGCGCTGGGGCGATCGCCTCGAACACAGCGCCGAGGCGGGCCCCGGCGACTTCATCTTCGTCCCGGCGCAGCTCGTGCACCAGGAGATCAACCGCTCCGACAGCGTGCAGGTGACGTCGGTCGTCGCCCGCGGCGGGAGTGAAAACATCGTCGTCAACGTCAACATCCCGGAAGCCGACGTGCTGGACGGCTAGTCAGATACAAGCCGAAGCAACAAAGTGCCCCCGGTTGTCGCGGCGGACAGGCGGGACTTGTCCTTACGGCGCTACGTTCTCTGCTGCGGCGCGTCCGTACCAGATCAGAACGGCCACACCCCATACAACGAGGACGACGGGCGGAAACCCGATGCCGGGGATCCTGACAATGTCTAACAGCGATAGGCCGCCGAGAAGCACAAGGCCTGTGCCCAAAGTGAACCCGATCGACAAGAGCAAACGATTGGTCCAGGATGGCGCCCGTGGCGTGACGGACGGCGCGTCAACGCCTGCAGCACCCGCCGAAATGGCCGCGTTCACGATGTCAACCGTTCGGCCCGAGAGGAACCGGAACCGATGCTCCACTCCCGTCGTCCCTGTGACTGTCAACCTGTCGTTCGTCCACCTCATGTCTCCCGCAGCGAGTTCGGAGAATGGGACCGAAGCGCTGGCGGCTGGCCATCTCAGGAATCTATACGTTACGAAGATGATCCGTCGATCGCTGACGAACACGCACCCAGATTGCCTGCCGAACAACCCAAAACTGAACTCAGGGGCGAGGTCCGATCCGTAGTCTCCGAAGTCCCAACCCAGAACGCGCTCGCCCGGCAGCAGCGGTATCGACGAAAGCAGTGGGCCTCCGCCCACGCTCTCGTTCGGTCGGACGCGGACAAATACGATGCCAGATCCCAGGATCCACAAACTCGTCGCGACCATGACGATGCAGACAGGGACAACCAGGAATAGGGACTGGCTTGTATGAGAAGACGATACGATGCCAGCGCCGGTCGCGGAGGCGAAGATCGCGCCAAAGGCGAGCATGAAATACCGTATGGCGCGTGCGGTATCGCTCATGCATCATTATCGGCGTCTACACCCGGATGAGATACGGTTTCTTCATCTGCCGGCATGACATCGGAAGCTGAATCGAACGAGAGCAGCCTCATGACCATCGAAAAAATCAACGGCGAGATCCGCCTCACCCCGCCCCTCACCGACGATGACGTCGCTCAGCTCCGGGTCGGCGATCACGTCAAGTTCTACGGCACCATCTACACCTCGCGAGACGCCGCCCACCGCCGGGAGGTCGCCGCGATCAACGACGGCAAACCTCTCCCGTTCGACATGACGGGCCAGGTGATCTACTACGTCGGCCCGACGCCCGCGCGCCCAGGCCGCGTGATCGGCGCCGCGGGCCCCACCACCGCCATGCGCCTCGACCCGTACACGCCTGCGCTGCTCGAGCAGGGTCTGAAGGCGATCATCGGCAAGGGCGGGCGCGGCAGCGCGGTCAAGAAGTCACTGCAGGCGCACAAAGCCGTCTACCTCATCGCCATCGGCGGCGCCGGCGCACTGCTCTCGCAGACGATCAAAAAGCTCGACGTCATCGCCTACGAAGACCTCGGTACGGAGTCGGTGAAGAAACTCGAGGTCGATGGCTTCCCCGCCATCGTCTGCTGCGACATGTACGGCGGCGACCTGCTCCTCGAGGGCAAGGAGCAGTATCGTGATCAGGCCGTCCTCGGCGCTTATCAGTCAGTCCCGCCCGCGGAGAAAGCAGGATAAAACGTGGCGAAAGAGCTCCTCGACTACATGCAGCGCGAGCTGCACAGCATGCACGGACTCTATGGCCGAGTCCTTGATGGCCTCGACGACGAACAGATCAACCGCGTACCGGACGGCGGCAAGCAGAACATCGCGTTCTCGCTGTGGCACTACATCCGCACCGAGGACAACATCATCCAGTTCGTCATGCAGCGGAAGCCGACCGTGTGGATGGAAGGCGGCTGGGACTCGAAGTTCGGCCTCGACTCCAAGGCCCAGGGCACCGGCTTCAGCGACGACGAAGCGCTGAACTTCCGTATGAAGGGAATCGACGACTTCAAGCGCTACATGTCCGACGTCTTCGCCCGCACCGAGTCGTACGTCGGCGCACTGAGCGACGACGACGTCGAACGTAAGATCACCGTGCGGCCCCTCGGTGAGATGTCCGTCCTGCAATGCCTGTCCGGCATGTGCATGACCCATGGCTACCGCCATCTCGGCGAGATCGAATTCGCGAAGGGCCTTGTCGGCCTCAAGGGCAGCTCCACCGGGATCTGACGCGAGCGTGGAATTTGGCGTTCACATCCCGCAGATCCTCGGCGAAGGCGACTCCCCGCCCGACGCTGCCTTCATCTCCGACTACGCCGCCGCGGCCGAGTCTCTCGGCTACGCGTTCGTCTCCGCGAACGACCACATCGTCCATCGCCTGCCCTGGGTCGACGGCCCCCTGGCCCTCGCCATCGCGGCCGCCGCCACGAAACGCATCCGCCTCTCGACGAGCATCATCATTCCCGCCGTTCGCAACCCGTTCGTCGCTGCCAAGACGCTCGCCGCCCTCGACCATCTCTCTGGCGGTCGCCTCGTAGTCGGCGTCGGCGCCGGCTCGTACGAACCGGACTACGTGCTCGCCGGCGTGCCGTTCGAAGAGCGTTGGCGCCGTCTCGGTCAGTCCATCATCGCGATGCGCGCCGCCTGGCGCGATGAGGACGTGCCCGACGCCGCCGGACCGTACGCCATGCAGTCCATCAACATGCGACCGCGACCGCTCCAGCCCGGCGGTCCGCCGATCTGGATCGGCGCCTGGGGCTCACCCGCAGGCCTGCGCCGCGTCGCTCGCCTCGGCGATGGCTGGTTCGCCTCCGCCTACAACACGACACCAGAGAAATTCCCGGCCGACTGGAGCGCTCTGCGCGAAACGCTCGCGCGCCACAACAAAGATCCGCAGACGTTCCCAAACGGCTTGGCTACGATGTTCACCTACGTCACCGATGACCGGGTCGAAGCGGAGCGCGTCGTCGGGCAAAAGTTGGGCCCGGCAGTCGGCCGCGGCGCCGTTGATCTCTCATCACGCCTGCTCATCGGCACTGCAGACGAATGCATCGGCCTCGTCCGTGCCTACGCCGATGCTGGCGTCCAGCGCATCTTCATCTGGCCCGCCGGCAACGAACTCGACCAACTACGCACCTTCGCCGAACAAGTCATCCCCAACTGCGGCTGAACGACCGCACTCCCTGTCGTAGCGCGGGCGTTCAAGCCGGAGCGCCGCGCGCCCGGTGCGCGTGGCGCTCCGACGCGTGAGAAACCGAAGCGATCTCACTTTGTGGGCACTTCCCCTTCGCTAATCGGAGGGGGCTAGGGGGCTGAGCTAAGCCGGCGACTTCGTCGGTGCCTCGTGGTCGTGGATGTGCGCCTCTTTGTCGTGCTCGCGCTCTTCGTCCTCCGCCCGATAGTCGTGGCTGTGCGACAACGGCGCGTGATTGTGATCGTGCGTGTGCCAGTACGTGCGATGCTTCCACTCGCCCGTCATCCCGCCGGCATGATGATGCGAGATGTGGTAGTGGTCGTGAGCGTGCATCCGCGCCTCGTGCGTGTGCGACGCCTCGCGCCCCTCGCCCTCGATTCGCTGAGCGACCATAGCGTTCCCTCCTTCTTCCCGCTTAATTTGACTATGCGTCCATCCCGCGAATCCAGCATTACCACCATCGGGCGACGCGTTCGGGGCAGATCCAACGACGCACTACGCTCGAAACTCTCGCGGGTCCGCGTTCCCAGTCCCGGTTGCCCTGCCGCTAGTCTCTACCACTCAACCAGCTATATCCTCCACATCGATGGCTAATCCGTTCGCCAGGTCGAAGCTCTTCCACAAGATCGGCAACATCACGAACACGCCCCCGCTGCGCATCCGCCCTCCGAAGGGCGTTGCGGTCGTCACGACGAAGGGCCGGAGATCCGGCAAGCCTCGAACCCGTGCGATGCGTGCCGTCCGTGACGGTGATCGCGTGTACGCCGCGGCGATCCTCGGCCCCCGAGCCGACTGGCTGAAAAACATCGACGCTGACCCCAAAGTCTTCGTGAAACTCGGGCGGAATACGTATCGTGCCACCGCCCGACGCATCACCGATCCTGATGAGCTGGCTCGCGCGCAAGGGATCTATCGGCCGGTCGCCGGCTGGTACGACTCCTTCGACTACGTGACCTACGTCTGGGGCATCCCGACCAGGTCCAACGTCCTGCGCGTCCACGACGAGTGGTTCACGAAGGGGACACCCGTCGTCTTCGAGCTGCAGACCGAAGCGTGACGCAGCGTTGATTGGCGGATTAACGAAGAGGCCGCCGTTACGGCAGCCCCTTGAGTGTTTGCGGCTGAATCTCTACGCCGCAGGCGGATCGAGGAACACCCGCATGTTCGGGTCCATCCGCTCGCGACGGTCACCCAGCCCTGCCACCGTCAGACGGTGCATGTACTCGTTTGCCTGCCGCTTCTGCAGTGCCAGGAACTTGTTGAACCCGTCGTCGAAGTTATCCTTGCCCTTCCCGAGCAGGATGATGAGCGACTCTGCGACTGCCGGCCCGAACGTTCCCGTCTCCGGATCCGCGTTCTCCGCCTCGTCGAAGTAGCTGTGGATCTCCTCGCGGCGCTCCGGCTCCGTCTCCAGTACGTACTTCAGGTGCATCACGCCGAAGCCGAGATGCCGTGATTCGTCCTGCGCGCACATCCGGAAGATCCGCTTCTCGACGTCGCTGTTCGCGACCAGCTCGCCCATGCGGAACATGCTCTGCACGAAGCCTTCTGCCTGCACGTGCATGATCGATGACATCTCCGTGAAGTCCCGCGCATTGATGATCGTGCGCAGCCCTGCCGTGGGGCTCGACTTCAGAAGCCCCCCGCCGTTCACCAGAGCCCGCTTGCGGAACACGTCGAGGTGACGTGCTTCGTCCATGATCTGCGTCGCGAGAAACAGCTTCGTCTCGAAGTGATCGTTCGAGATCCGTGGTAGCCACTGAGATGGCGTGTCACCCGCGATGAACTCCACTTCCGTGAGGAAGGTGCAGAGCTGGCACATCGCGTACTCGATCTCTTCCGGCAGCGGTTCGATGTCCCGCCAGGGGATGTCCGTCGCCGATGACCACTGCCGCTGAACCGCCTCCTCGTACAGCAGCGTCGCGTTCTGCGACCACACGCTGCCAGCGTCGCGGATGTAGTAGCCGGTGCGCGGCACCCCTGACCGTACCGCTGCTCCGCGCGGTTTCGCGGTCTGCGCATCACTCACCGGCGGCACCTTCCCGTACCGCCCGATGTTCACTTCATCGAGGGTGAGGCCGCGCTTCCCGGGCTTCGCCGCCATGCCCCACTCGGACCCACCGTTCATCCAGCTCAGGTCGACGGCCGGCACCTCAGCCTCGTCCGTCTGGACCTTGTGTAACGTCTCCTGGTCGATAGCCATGGCGACTCTCCTTGCCTCGTCGGGCATGTGTGCTGCGTCGAGTATATGACGGCCCTGGCGAGGGCGTCTATCCACGCATCCTAAGAATCGACCGGTGATCTGAGACTCGTGATCTGTTCAGGAACGCCTGCCTGCGCTGGTCGCCTGCGCCACCGTCCCGGCGCCCGCTCTTCGCGGCTCCGCCTTCACCACGGCGAGGACCACGCTGAACTCCTCGAATCCCCCAAACAGGTTCGCGAACCACCGCTCGAACCGGTACTGGCTGCCGCGGCTGTTGTTGGCGAACTTCTCGATGATCCCCGCGAACCGTCCCCGCGCGAGCGCCAGCCCGCTCGCATCGCCGCGGTCCCCCGCGACGTGCAGCTCCGCCCGCTCGACCGTGAACGCGGTCTGCGTCGGGGCATCCGCTGGCCGAGAGCTCGGGTCGTAGTAGTTGAATGTGTCCAGCGTGAACATCGGTTGCGCGCGCGGATCGCGCGTCACCGCAATCGTCGACGATGCGTGCGGTAGGCGAAGGTGGATGAGCGCCCCCGGCTTGCTGATCCGCCACAACTCGTCGAGCGTGTCGGCGACGTCGCTCCGCCGCGCGATCGCTCCGCCGACGAACACTTCGTCCACCGCCGACTCGCGAAACGGCAAGGCCGGCCCGGCCTCCCCTACGATCGCGACGCCCGGCGCCGCCTTCGGCGTGATCCGCAGCGCCCGTGACGACACGTCAGCCGATCCTGTGAAGTCGAGCCGCACCATCATGACGACGCCACCTGCGCGTACTTCAGCCGCATACGCTCGGATTCGTGCAGCTCCAGCAGCCGCTCCACCCTGGCCAAATAATTGTGCACTACCTGCTGTGGCGTCCCCTCGTCCGTGATCTGACCCCGCTCGAGCAGGATGCCCCGATCGCAGAACTTGGGCAGGCTCATCATGTCGTGCGTTACGAGCACGAGCGTGACACCGCGCTTCCTCAGCTCGTGGATGTGGTCCATGCACTTCTTCTGGAACTCCGCGTCGCCGACCGCTAGCACCTCGTCGATTAGCAGGATCTCCGGTTGCACGTGCACGGCCACCGAAAACCCCAGTCGGAAGAACATGCCTGACGAATACGTTCGCATCGGCTGGTCGATGAACTGCCCCAGCTCGGAGAACGCCACGATGTCCGGCAGCACAGCGCGCGCTTCCTGAAGCGTCAGCCCGAGCAGCACCGCGTTCAGGATTGCGTTCTCGCGCCCGCTGATCTGGGGATGAAACCCCGATCCCAGCTCCAGCAGCCCGGAGATGCGCCCCTGGACCGTCACTACACCGGACGTCGGCGGCGTGATGCGCGACATCACCCGCAGCGTCGTGCTCTTCCCCGATCCATTCGGGCCGATGATCCCGAGGCTCTCCCCGCGCCGCACCCGTAGCGTGATGTCGTCAAGCGCTACGAATGGCCGCCGCGCGTTAGACAGAAACCGCGGGAGGTGGAGCATCATCGTCTTGAAGTCTGTGGCCTGCTTCTGAAGCGAGAGCGAGTAGTGCTTCGAGACGTGGTCGAACGCTATAGCGACGTCCGAGCCCACCTCAGAGCGCATCGGCGAAGCCTCCTTCCATCGTCCGGAAGGACAGCGATCCAACGGCGGCGATGCCGGCCGCGAAGACGAGAGCGGGCCATAGGTCAGCGCCGGGGAGTTGGTTGTGCAGGAAGAGTTCGCGCCAACCCTCGATCAGCGATGCCATGGGGTTGAGCAGCACCCAGTCATGATACTTCTCAGGCACGATCGAGAGCGGATAGATGACGGGCGTCATGTAAAACCAGATCAGACCGACGAAGACATCGGTCAGGTGCTCGAGATCGCGGAAATACACGTCGAGCGACGCGATGAAGAGTACGATGCCCATGATCAACACCGCCTCCACCGCCAGGAGGTAGGGTACGCCGATAAGCCATGTCCAGTTCGGCACGTACCCGCTGATGCCGAGCAGCACGATCAGTACCGGTATCGAGAACCCAAACTGCACACCGTTGTTCAGCACCGTTGCAAGCGGCAGTACGAAGCGCGGGAAGTACACCTTCTTGATCAGTGCGCCGTTCGAGGCGAACGCCGCCACGGCGATCACGAGCGACGTCTGGAACCAGGTCCACGGGAAGAGCCCGGTGAGCAGTACGAGACCGTAGTCGGGCACGTCTATGCGGATGAACTTCCGCAGCACAATGAACAGCACAGCCCCTTGTAGGAGCGGCCGGATGAGCGACCAGAGGAAACCGAAAAAGGTGTCCTGGTATCGGAGCTTCAGCTCGCGGAACGTGAGGAGATACAGCAGTTCCCACGCTCTGCGTACCTGCCGGTTGATACGGCCTCACCCCCGCACATACGTACCGTGCGTTGCTGTGCGGAATCCTAACATTTCTCCGTCGTTCGTCCGCCGAGGTCGCCAGCCTTCGATCGACCGTAGCGAGGGCTCTCAGCCCGCGTGGCTCGGGCTGCGACGGGCTATGCAGCGGATCGGATGAGAACGCAAACAGATCCTTAGGCGGTTCGACGCCGACTTATCTCCCGGACCATGTGGTACAGGTGCCTCGCCTGTGCCGTCGGATCCCGCGTCAGAAATCGGATATATCTCGGCTTCCACCGCCAGACGCGATGAGAGGCTCGCCCTGTCGGGTACGAGCCTCTCAAGCATGAAGCGGTCCGGAGATCGCCAGCCCTACCGTGGTTAGATACGTTCGAGCCAACCCGGTGGTTCACCGGCCGTTCGAACTTACTAAGCACTCACTAAGATACAGAAGCCAAAAGGCTGCCGCAAGGCAAAAATGAGTATCGTTCAGTGAAAACCGTTCAGTCCGCCAGCAGCTCGTGCCCCAGCGCCCGCTCCCCCACATCGCGCGCCCGGCCGAGCGCCCACCCTGCGCCCGGATCGTCGATGACTACCTGCCGAAACCGCGCCGGCCCGATGCGCTCAACCAGCGCCGCATACTGCTCGGCGAACCGCGACTGCCAGGTGTGCAGGTAGCACACCTCCCGCACGTTCGCCTGCAGCAGTTCCTTCAGACATCCGAAGCACGGCTGAATGGTGCTGTACAGCGTGCATCCCTCGACCGCCACCCCGAAGCGCGCCGCCGCGAGCAGCGCGTTCTGCTCCGCGTGGACGCAGATGCACAGGTCGTACCCCTCACCAGACGGATAAGCCTCCCGGTGCGCGCAGCGATGGCATCCGCCGTCCTCGCAGTTCAACATCTTCGACGGCGTCCCGTTGTATCCGGTGCTCAGGATCCGATAGTCGCGGACGATGAGCGCGCCCACCCGCCGGCCCGTGCAGTTCGCACGCGACCGCACGGCCAGCGCGATGCCCATGAAGTACTCGTCGGGCTCAGGCCTCACGCTGTCTGGCTCGTATCATGGCCTCGGCTCGCAACCGTCACGGCGACACATCCCCGGTCCCCACCGTCGCGTTCGATACCGTCATCTCCACCGTGCCTTCGCTCGCGCTCTCCAACCGCAGGCGCTGGCCGTTGTAGCTCAACGCGACCGGCTTCCCGCGAAACTTGTCTACGAATTGCGGTGGGATCATCTGGCTACAGTCCATCTGCCCGATTACCGACTCCCGGTCCGTCTTCACGACCAGCCGTCCTTCGCTGCACGCCGCGCTCACGAGCGTCCGCGCGTCCGTCGGTACGGCCGTCCCGCCCGGAAGGCGCTTGATCTCCCCGATAGCGAACCCTCCAGATCCGACGAACGTCGCCGTCGCGCGCCCGACGCCGGTGCTTCCGACGCTGCCACCACCACCCGACCCGCACCCGGCCGCAAACGCTAAGCAGAGGATCATGCTCGCCGCCGCCGCCACGCGCAACACACCACTCACTTCGCAGTTGCCTCATCCCGCATCCGCTCGATCGCGAGCTTCATCGCGCCGTAGAGCTGGGCATCCTCCCCCAATTCCGACAGCAACACCTTCGCCCCGAACGGTACCGATCGCAACGCCATCTCCCGCACCGGCGCAACGAACCACTCCCCCTGCGCCATCGCCACGCCACCTCCGAAGATCACTCCCTCGACGTCCAGCAGCGCGATGAACCCCGCGACCGACATCGCGAGATACTCCTGCACCTCCCGCAGCCACTCCACCGCCCGCGCGTCGCCACTCCTCGCCGCATCGAACAACTCGGAGGCTCGGCCGCTCTCGCCGAGCAGCTCAACAGCCTTCGACCCGTACACCCGCCCGCCCACGACCCCTTCGAGGCAGTTGTCCCAGCCCGGCGTGCGTAGGTGCTTCCGCGTCATCGGCGTGAACGCCACCTCCCCGGCGAGGAAGTGCTCGCCGCGATGCAACCGCCCGCCGAGCACCACCCCCGCGCCGATCCCCGTCCCCAGTGCGATGAACACGAAGTTTTTCATCCCGCGCGCCGCTCCCAGCCATTGCTCTCCCACCGCCGCTGCGTTCGCGTCGTTCTCGATGGCCACCGGCAGCCGCCGCTCGCCGCCGAAGATCTCCGCGATCGGCACGTCGCCCCATCCCGGCAGGTTCGCCGCGCTCGCCACCGTGCCGCGGGCTGGGTCCACCGTCCCTGGCAGAGCGATGCCGATGGCCGCCGCCTTCGCCCCTACCCACACGCCCCGCGCCAGGTCGTCGATCGTCCGCCGGATACGCGCCAGCACTTGCTCCGGCGTCCCGCCGTCGAACGGCGCCGACCGCCGCGCCTCGATCTCGCCATCTTCGTTGGCGATCGCCACCCGCAGGTTCGACGCCCCAATATCCACCCCCGCGATGAATCGATGCGGCATCAGATGACGTCCAGTGGATTTGGAGAGGTGATCGCGTTCGAGTGTTTGAGTATCGCTATCCCTCGACGAAGGCTTAGGCAATGCATCGCGCCCGATGCTAGAGTACACCTCGGATCGAGGCGAACGGACGCATGCTCGATATCTATCTGCTCACCCTCGCCCTATCGATCGGCATCGGCATCGCTGCCACGGTCGCCCTGCAGGCCCTCTCCCGCACTGAGCGGTTCGTCGCCCTCTTCCACGTCCGCGGCGTCATGGAGCGGCCACGGTGGGGCGGCGTCGTCTTCCTCGCCGCCTTCGGCCTCACGCCGTTCATAGCCTCGGCCGTCTCGCCCCACGCCAGCGACTTCTTCTCGCCGAAGTCCGGGAGTTTCCTCGGCCTGCTCGCGGCAACCGCGCTCGTCTTCATGGTCGGATTCCTCGACGACGTAAAGCTCACCAGCCCGTGGCTGCGCACGGCCGTCTTCGTCTTCGCCGGGCTTGCCGCCTACGCCGCCGGCTACCGAATCGACGACGTCGGCCTGCCCTGGGGCGCGAGCGTGAGCTTCGGCGCCTTCGGCCTCGTGGTCACCGTCTTCTGGATCTACGCCACGACGAACGCCATCAACTGGACCGACGGCCGTGACGGCGTGTCCGTAGGCATCGCCATCCTTGCCGCCATCACGATGGCGCAGATCGCGTCGAACTCGTCGCACCCGACGGTCGCGCTGCTCCTCGTTGCGCTCGCCGGCGCTGGCCTCGGCTTCCTGCCCTTCAACCTGCCGCCGGCGTCGTCCTATATCGGCGACTCCGGCGCTTACGTCCTGGGTTTCGTCATCGGCACGCTTTCCATCCGCGCCGCCACCGGCCCCACGGGCGAAATCTTCATCGCCGTGCCGCTCGTCGCGCTCGGCTACCCTATCCTCGACCTCGGCCTCGCGACGATCCGGCGTATCCTCCAGCACCGCCACCCGATGCTCGGCGACGAAGACCACATCCATCATCGCCTTGAGCTGTACGGCGCCGGCCCGCGCGGTCTGCTCGCGATCATCTACGGCCTCGCGGTGATGTTCTCGCTGGCCGCGATCCTGCTCCACTACTTCGATGTGTTCTGGATCGAGGGGATCGTGATCGCGAGCCTGATCGGTCTCGTCACGCTGACGCTGCTACGCCTCGGCTACCTTGTCACGCTGTGGAACAGCAACAGCGTCGTCTGGCTGCGCCAGCGCGTCTTCGCTCCCGCGACGGATCACCCCGCGGACAAATAGCTAACTGCGGATAGCCGCGACTGCACGCGAAGCCGCATTCGCCGCCAGCAACGAACCCGCACGCGCAGCGATCCCCGCCGCGGTCGCCAGGTCACGCGTGCGCCCGCGACGCATGTGCTTCCGGTAGTACCGCCACATGCTCCTGTGCCGCGCGACGATCATCCGTGCCGAAGGATGCGCGCTTACGCCGATCGTGTGGTGCACGGCGACGGCGGGGTTGTACACCACCCGATATCCCGCATCGTGCACACGCCGGCATACGTCAACGTCCTCGCTGAACATGAAGTACCCCGGATCCCAACCGCCTATGCGGTCGAACACTGCCCGTGGCAGCATCAGTGCGGCGCCGCTCACCCAGTCCACGTCCTGCACAGATGCGTGGTCGAAGTCAGCCATCAGGTAGTCGCGCGAGAAGCGATTGCGCGGCAGCAGGCGCGTGAGTACGGAATAGCGGTTGAAGAGGGCCGTCGAGTATCCGGGGAATCGGCGGCAGCTGAGTTGTACCGTCCCGTCGTCGTTCAGCAGCTTCGGCGCCACGATCCCGACATGCTCGTTCAACCGCAGGTACTCCGCCAGCGGCGTCAGCGCGTCCTCGGTGGCGTACACGTCCGGATTGAGCTGGGCGATGTACGGCCCCTTCGACGCCGTCACTCCGTCGTTGATCGCCGCCGATAGCCCGTCATTGCGCGCCCGCGCGACGATGCGGACCGACGGAAACTCGCGCTCGAGGAGTTCGATCGTGCCGTCCGTCGATGCGTTGTCCGCAATGACGATCTCGTGCGACATGCGAGTATGCTCCAACAGTGACCGGAGGCATCGCGGCAGCACCTCCCGCGAGTTGTACGACACAATGACGATCGAGAGATCGATGCAGTCCGTCATGAGGCCGACGTCGCACCCGCGAACACTCGACCATAGACCCCGTGCGTTTCGTCCGCCGCGCGCCGCCACGAGAACTGCGCCGCCCGCGCGATGCCCCGTCTCGCCAGCAGCTCCCGCAGCTCGCCGTCAGCGATCATTCGTGCCAGCCCGTCGCGGATCGATTCGACCGAGCGCGGTTCGACGAGCAGTGCCGCATCGCCGGCGACCTCCGCCGTTGCGGACACGTTCGAAGTCAGCACCGGCGTTCCGCACGCCATCGCCTCTAGCACCGGCAGCCCGAACCCTTCATACACCGATGGAAACGCGAAGTTCTGCGCCCCGCTATATAACGCCGGCATGTCCTCGTCCGGCACGTAGCCCAGGAACCGGATCTGGTCGCGCATCTCTAGCCGCTCGACGAGCGCGCGCTCGGGTTCATGCCCCCAGGCCGGCTGGCCCACGATCGCGAGCTGATGCGCCACTCCCTCGCCGCCCAACTCATGCAGCGCCCGAATCAGCCGGGCACGATTCTTCCCCGGCTCGAGGCTCCCGACGCTGAGGATGTACGGCGCCTCGAGCCCATACCGCCGCGCCACGCTCATCGTCCGCTCACGGTCGACCGGCGCGTATCGCGGAGACGCCGCTTCGTACACGACGTGCAGCCTTTCCTTCGAGACACGCAATATGCGGCATGCATCGTCGCGTACTGCCTGTGACGGCACGATGATCGCATCAGCCATCCGTGCTGCTAGCCGAGCCGATGCCTGCATGTACACGCGCCGCGCCAGCGGATACCGCTGTGGGATGCGAAAGAACGTCAGATCGTGCACCGTCACGACCCGCCGCGCGCCGGCCGATCGCAGCGGCAGCGTGTGATGCGTCGAGTGCAGAACATCGATGTGTAGTCGCGACAGCGCCGACGGGAGTGCCGCTTGCTCCCAGAGCGTCCGACGTATTCTCGAGCCGGCGGATAGCCGATCTACGCGCCAGTTCGGCCTCCCATCGAGCAGGTCGTCGAACCACGGCCCGCGCGCAAATATCGCGTACCCGTCGCGCCGGTCGTCTCTCGACGCCATCGCGCGCGTCAGCTCGATCGCGTATACGCCGGCCCCCGCGGGCTTCGGCGGGATCGACGTAGCGTCGATCGCAATCCTCATCGCCGAAGCGCCGGCGTCACAGGTCGCGCACCTGCATCGTCCGTCCCATGCGCCCGAGATAGTAGTCGCGAACGCCGAGGCCCATCGCCCGCAGCAGCCGTCCCTCGCGACGCAGCGCCATCTGGGCCGCGGTCGCGACGCGCGTGGCCCAGAAGTACGCCGTGAACCACGCGTAGGCCGCCCGCGAACGCGCGTGCTTCCGGACCAGGTAAATCCGGTTACGAGTCGCGTAGTACTGCTTGAACGGCGTCATCCACCCGCCGCCGCTCGAGCCGCTCTCGCGGTGATAAACCACCGCTGACGGCTCGTATCGCACGCTGTACCCCTGTTCCTGTGCGCGGCGGATCCAGTCCGTCTCCTCGTAGTACATGAAGAACCGCTCATCGAGCGTCCCCGCGTCGCGAAACGCCTGCACCGGCACGATCGCGCAGCAGAAACTCGCCGTATCGAGCCCGTCGCGCCGTTTCGACGTCTCCGGCCCGTCATGCTGCGCCGCGTACGTACGGCGGAACACCCCCAGCGTCCAGTCGAAGCCGCCGGCGTGCGTGCTGATGAGTGAGTGGTCGAAGTAGTACAGGATCTTCGGCACGACGATGGTACTACCGTCTGCCGCCGCATCGACGAGCGCGCGGAGAAAGGCCGGCGTCACTACGACGTCCGGATTGAGGAACAGTGCGAAGTCATCGCCGCGCTCGATGCACCGCGCGATTCCGATATTGCACCCGGCCGCAAACCCCACGTTCTCGTCGCACCGGACGAACTCCCCGTCCGGAAACGACCGCTCGATCGTCGCCATGGAGCCATCATTCGATCCTGAATCGACGGAGACCAGCCGCCAGTTTGGATAGTCGACGCCCTTCAGCGACGCACAGAACTCGTCGATGAATCCGGCGCTGTTGTAGTTCACCACGATCGCGGCGACCCCAGGCTCGGCGCTCATCCCCGTACTGCAGCGCGCTCGAAGTGCGCCGAGAGCGCCTCGCCCCACGGTCGTAGCGTCACTCCGATCGCAGCCGCCCGTGTATTCGCGAGGCTGGAGTACGCCGGCTTCCGTGGGCCCCGGTACCCGCCGGCCCGCAGTTCGGACGTCGTTACCGGCTCGATCTCCGCGCTGATGCCTGCGAGCTGCAGGATCGCCACCGCCCACTCGTACCTCGAGGTCTCGCCGCCGTTCGTGAGGTGATACGCTCCGCCCGCTGCGTCCGACGCGATGAGCTGGCCGATCCCTCTCGCAAGGTCCGCTGCCGACGTCGGCGATGCGACCTCGTCAGTGGCGAATCTAAGCACCCCACCCGCGCGTGCCGCCGCTCGTACCTTCTCGACGTAATTACTGGCGCCGTCGCCGTACACCCACGACGTCCGCACGACGATCTCATTGCCACCCAGCGCGTCGTGCACTGCGCGCTCCCCCAGCAGCTTCGAGCGCCCGTACGCATTGATCGGGTTGCGCACGTCATTCTCGACGTAAGGACGCCTCTGCGTTCCGTCGAAGACTTCGTTCGTGCTGATCGCGATGAGCCGCGCGCTCGCTCGCTCACAGGCTCGCGCGACGTTTCCGGCGCCCTCGCCGTTCACGGCGTCTGCGCGATCCGGCTCCCGCTCGCACAAAGTGGTGTCCGTCAACGCGGCGGCGTGGACGACCCAGTCCGGCCCACGCTCGCCTATCGCCGCATCGACGGCCGCCCCATCGGTCACGTCGAGCTGCCCGTGCGCCAGCGCGACGACGTGATGCGCCTCAAGAGCCCGCTGCAACGCGCGCCCTGCCTGGCCGTCGGCGCCAGTGATGAAGATCTGCATGGTCCGAATTGTATCGTCGCGTGGCGGCAGGCTACCCGGCGTACGGCCGCGCCGCCGCCAGCCGTTCGCCGTACTGCCTCTCGTAGAACGCCCCGTAGTCGCCGGACTTGATCTTCTCCCACCACCAGCGGTTATCCGCGTACCACCGCACGGTCCGCTCGATCGCCTCGTCGAAGCCGACCGTCGGCCGCCAACCGAGCGCTTCGATCTTCGTGCAGTCCATCCAGTAGCACTCGTCGTGCCCCTCGCGGTCCGCCACGTGATGGATCAGCGAGTACGGCTTGTCGAGCAAGTCCAGTATCGCCTTCGCCACATCGATGTTCGCGCGATGGTTGCCGGCCTGGAGGTTGTACGCCTCGCCTGGCTCTCCGCGCTCCAGCAACAGCAACATTCCCCGCACGCAATCCTCGACATACAGCCGGTCGCGCTCCTCCAATCCCTCCCCGTACAGCGGAAGCGGCAAATCGTCCAGCGCGTTCGTCACGAACAGCGGCACCGCCTTCTCCGGGTATTGGTACGCCCCGACGTTGTTCGCCGGCCGTGCCACAATCACCGCCATCTCGTGTGTCTCCGCGAAGGCCCGGCACATCATGTCGCCGGCCGCCTTGCTCACGGCGTACGGGCTTCGAGGCCGGAATGCATCGTCCTCGAGCCGCGGATCGTCGCGCGTGGCTGGTCCGTACACCTCGTCCGACGATATGTGCAGCACGCGTTCGACCCCCAGGTCGCGTGCCGCCGTCAGCACATTGACCACACCCCGCACGTTCGTCTCGATGAAGTCCGACGCGTCGTGGATCGACCGGTCCACGTGCGACTCCGCCGCGAAGTTGACCACGGCGTCGCACCCTCGCATCGCCTTGATGACCGCGCTGGGATCGACGACGTTCCCGTGCACGAAGCGATACCGCTGATCGGCCTCGGCGTCCCGCAGGTTGTCGAGGTTCCCCGCGTATGTCAGAGCGTCGAAGTTGACGATCGATGTATCGCCACGCTCTGCGAGGACATGGCGGATGAAATTGCTGCCGATGAACCCCGCGCCGCCGGCCACGAAGATTCGGCGCATTACGGCAGCCGCGCCCTGCTGAAGTCCCCTAGCACCAGCTCGTAGCCCCGCGGCTTGCGCCCGTCCGCCCGCAGCTCAACGTTCCGCCCGATGAGGCTGTTTTCGATCCGGTGATCGATGTCTTCGATGCGCGCGTTCTCCATCACAACGCTGCCGGCGATCTCGCTCCGAACGATCGCGCAGTCCGGCCCGATCGACGAAAACGGCCCGATGTACGCATCGCGGATTACCGTCCGCTCTCCGATGATCGCCGGACCGCTGATCGTGCTATTGATGATCTCGCAACCCGACTGCAGCCTCACTCGCCCGTGCAGCTTGGACTGCTGATCGATGGTTCCGCCCGTCACGTCGTGCGGCAGCGTCTCGAGGATCGTGCGATTTGCCGCAAGCAGGTCATCGTGCTTTCCGGTGTCGATCCAGTCGCCCTCCACCACGTCCGCTCGCACCGTCGCGCCGTCGTCGATGAGCCGTTGGATCGTGTCTGTGATCTCCAGCTCTCCCCGCGCAGATGGCCGTATCGCGTCGATGGCATCGAACACGCCCTCAGTGAATATGTAGATCCCGACCACAGCCAGGTCGCTCGCCGGGTTCGCCGGCTTCTCGATGACCCGCACCAGCCGTTCGCCCTCGAACTCCGCCACCCCGAACTGCCGCGCGTCCGGCACGCGTTTCAGCAGGATTCCGGCCTCCGCCCGCGACTCAGCGAACGACTGCACATAGCCGGAGATTGGGTGCGTGATGAAGTTGTCCCCAAGGAACGTGACGAACGGCGCATCGCCCATCGCGTCTCGCGCCAGTCCTATCGCCTGTGCGATGCCGCCCGGCTCCGCCTGGTCCACGTACGCGATCCGCGCCCCGAATGCGGTTCCGTCCCCCGCCGCCCGCCGCACCTGCTCGCCAGTCTCCACGGATACAACGATCGTGATGTCGCGGATTTCAGCGGCCACGAGCGCCTCGATCGCGTAGAAGAGCACCGGTTTGTTGGCGATGGGTACGAGCTGCTTCGCGCCGGTGTAGGTGAGCGGCCGCAAGCGGCTTCCCTTGCCGCCGCTGAGGATCAGCCCCTTCATCGCCCTGCTCATGCTGCCGCAAGTATAGCCGCCTACCGCCTCGCCTCGAACGCGCCTAAGCTGGCTCGAAGCGCTCATTAAGCATCGCACGCCGCTGTCCCGACACAGGTAGATCACATGGAAGTCGCAGGCAAGACCGCTATCGTCACCGGATCCGCCGTGGGCGTCGGGCGCGCCACAGTCGTCGATCTGGCGAAACGCGGCGCGAACGTCGTCGTCAACTACTCGCGCTCCGAGGACGATGCGAAGGAGGCGCTGCAGCTCGTCGAAGCCCAGGGCGCGCGCGGCCTTCTCGTGAAGGCCGACGTCTCGAAAGACGACCAGGTGCAGTCGATGGTCAAGCAAGCCGTCGACGCCTTCGGTGGCCTCCACATCCTCGTGAACAACGCCGCGACGACCCACTTCGTCGCCATGAACGATCTCGACGGCATGAAGGAGGAGTACTGGGACGACATCTACGCCGTCAACGTGAAGGGCACGTTCTTCTGCGCGCGGGCCGCCGCGAAAGCGATCCGCGCAACGGTGCCCGCAGGCCACCCTGGCGCTGGCGCGATCGTGAACATCGCCTCGGTCGCCGGCATCCGCTCGATCGGCAGCTCAATTGCTTACGCCGCCTCCAAAGCCGGCGTGATCAACATGACGATCGCTTTGGCGCGAGTCCTCGGCCCAGAGATCCGGGTCAACTGCGTCGCACCGGGATTCATCGACACCCGATGGCTACGCAAGGGCCTCGGTGACCAGGTCTTCGAAGCGGCGAAGGCGGCGCAGAGCCGCAACGCGCCGCTCAACGCGGTCTGCATGCCCGAAGACGTCTCGCAGCTCGTCATGAGTTTCATCGAGGGCGCCGACCTCGTCACCGGCCAGACCCTGCTGATCGACGGCGGCGCCACCATCGCCGGCTGATCACCCTCGACGCGCGGTTGAAGCCCACATGTGACTGGTGAGACACACCGACTGAGTGACTGACGGACTACGCTAGAACGGCCACCAGCGGCGCCGCCGCACCAACTGCCGGTACTGCCCGTAGGGGCTCCCTCCGCCGATGCTCGCCATCGCCGGCACCGGCCGGGCCTGCATGCTCAGCGCCCGCAGCAGGCCTTCCGGGATCCGCTCCGGCTGCCCCTCGACCCGCCCTGAATGCGACGTCGCCTCTCGCACCTGCTCCCGGCGCCGCCGGTAGGCGCTCAAATCGATGGGCGCGTTTGCAGCGTGGTGGTGCGAATCAGGATTGCCGCGTAGCGACGCGTCCCGCCCATGCCGCGATTCGGGCAGGTAGATCTGATATGCGAATCCGCCCTTTCGTGGCACCACCCGGCTCGGCAGCAAGCCCTGCCGGAGACGCCGACGGATGGTCGAATCGGACACACCCAGCTCGCATGCTGCCTGCTCGACCGTCAGCCAGTCATTCGAGTTGCGGGTCGATGGACGCAGCGGCTCGCACGCGTCCTCGTCGGACGGGTCCGGGCTGCTCCGGAGAGCGAACATTATGAATTCCCACTTCCTCCGATCCTGCCAAAATCATCGGCCTCGCCCGATTGCCTCTGAATGCAGGTAGCTTTGGATACACTCCCGATGTGGCCACCCGGACCTCGTCCGAACTCCCTACGTGGTATCGCGGACTGACCCAGGCGTACATAATCTCGGGCTCGCTCTCCGAGGCGACTTCTGTCACCCACGATAGCCGTCGCGTGACGCCTGGCGGCATCTTCGTGGCCATCCCCGGCATGAAGGTCGACGGCAACTCGTTCATCCCCGAGGCCGTCTACGCGGGTGCCGTCACCGTCATTGTCGAGTTGGAGTCGCACTCCGCGTGGCAGCCGTATATCCACGAAGACGTGACGTTTGTGGGCGTGCCAAATGCCCGTAGAGCGCTCGCAGAGGCCTCGGCGGGCTTCCACGACTTCCCAGCCCGTACGCTCGGCATGGTCGGTATCACCGGCACCGACGGCAAGACGACGACAACGCATCTCACGGCGCACATGCTCACGTACACCGGACGGATCGCCGGCTACCTCAGCAGCGTCGAATTCGGTGGTCCCGGCTTGGTCGAGCAGAACGCCTCACACATGACGACACTTGAAGCCAGTGACGTCCAGCGCTACCTGGCTCGCATTCGCGAGTCCGGTGCGCGTTATGCCGTGATTGAAGCGTCGTCCATCGGTCTCGACCTCCACCGCGTCGACCAGTGCGAGTTCGATGTCGGCGTGTTCACGAACCTCACGCCAGACCACCTCGACTACCACGAGAGCATGCCCGCGTACCGCGAGGCGAAGGCACGTCTCTTTCGCATGCTTGGCGAGTCGCAGGAAAAGGGCTTCGCCAAGGCCGCGATCCTGAACGCCGACGACGTCTCCTCCGAATTCATGGCCGCATCAAGCTCGGTGCCGCCGATCACGTACGGCATAATCGCGCCCGCCATCGTCAGCGCGCGCGAGATTCGCACCGATGGCTTCGGGACGGCGTTCGTCGTCCAGGTCTACGGCGATGTCGTGCGTACGCGCATGCGGCTACTCGGCGAATACAACGTCGCCAATGCGCTCGCGGCCATAGGCGTCGCGATGTCGCAGGGTTGCGATGTCTCGCTCGCCGCCGCCGCGCTCGAGAGCTTCCCCGGCGTCCCGGGCCGCATGGAGCTGATCGAAGAAGGGCAGGACTTCACGGTCGTCGTAGACATCGCCTCCACCGAGCAGGCGATGGCCAACGTCCTCGGCATCCTGCGTCCGCTTACCAGGGGCAAGCTGATCGTCGTCTTCGGCGCGGCCGGCGAGCGCGACGTGGGCCGACGCCGCGGTATCGCGCGCGCCGTTGCATCGTCCGCGGATCTCGCCGTCATCACGAACGAAGATCCGCGAACCGAGGACGGCGACGCCATCATCGATGAAATCGCCGCAGACCTTCGCTCCTCCGGCTGGCGAGAGGGCAAGCGCTTCCTGCGGGAACCTGACCGTCGCGTGGCGATCGAACTCGCGTTCGAACAGGCGAAGCGAAACGACACCGTGCTGCTCGCCGGCAAGGGTACCGAGCAGTCGATCGTCATTGGCACGACGCACTGGCCCTGGGACGAGCGCCGGATCGCGCGCGAGTTGCTGCGGGAGCGCGTGGACGTATAATACGGCCCGTAGGATCAATCGGGTGATCATTTGAACCAGGACCCCGCAGCGCTCGCCGCCTACGACATCGCCCACATCATCCATCCCCAGTTCCACGTCGCCGACCACCGCGATGCCATCATCTTTGAGCGCGGCGAAGGTGCCACCCTCATCGACATAAATGGAAACCGCTACATCGACGGCCTCTCGTCGTTGTGGAACGTCGCGGTCGGCCACGGCCGGCGTGAGCTCGCCGAAGCCGCGGCCGCGCAACTCGCTACACTCGGCTTCTCGAACAGCTACACGGGCTACGCCAACATCCCGTCGATCGAGCTGACCGAACGTCTGCTCGGTCTCGTCTACCCGGACATGTCCGGGGTCTTCTACGCTAGCAGCGGCTCCGAAGCCAATGACATGGCCATGAAGGCGGTGCGCTACTTCTGGTTCGTCTCCGGCAAGCCCTCGAAGACGAAGATCATCTCGCGGCAAGAGGCCTATCACGGCAGCACAATGGCGGCGACCGCGATCACCGGCATGGCGCCCTTCCACAAGGGCTTCGGACCAGAGCCGCCGGACGTCCTGCAGGTCCCGACCTGCTACCCGTATCGATGTCAGTGGTGCAGCTCGAAGCCCCGCTGCACGCTCGATTGCGCCGATAACATCGAGGGCGTCATCCAGCGCGAAGGCGCCGACACGGTCGCCGCCGTCATCGCCGAGCCCGTCCATGGCGCCGGTGGCGTCATACCGCCGGACCCGGAGTACTGGCCGCGCCTCCGCCAGATCTGCGATCGCAACGACGTCCTCCTCATCGCCGACGAAGTGATCACCGGCTTCGGCCGCACCGGCCGCTGGTTCGCCCTCGAGCATTGGGGCGTGCAGCCGGACATCATGACGATCGCCAAGGCGGTTACCAGCGCCTACTTGCCGCTTTCCGCATTCATCGCCTCGAAGCGCGTGCATGAGGCCATTCTCGATGCTCCCGCCGATGCGAAGTTCATGATCGGATGCACGAACTCCGCACATCCCGCAGCCTGCGCAGTCGCGCTGCGCAACTTGCAGATCCTCGAGGACGAACGCCTCGTCGAGCGCGCCGAGTCGATGGGCAAGCGCCTGCACGAAGGCCTCGCCCGCCTGCGCGAGATGCCGCACGTCGGCGAAGTCCGCGGCCTTGGTCTCATCGCCGGCATAGAAATCGTCGCCGACACTGCGACGCGCGAAGCGTTCCCGCCATCGGCGGCTGTCGGTCCGAAGATCGCGCGAGCGATGCGCGACCGCGGACTCATAACACGTGTTAAGGGCGACATAATACTTCTCGCGCCGCCGCTCATCGTGTCAGAACAGGAGGTCGATACGATTGTGAACACGGTCGCAGAGTCCATAGAAGCCGTGACAAACGTAGTCCAAACGTCCCATTCGGCGTGAGTCGAGTGGGATATACTGATCATATGGGCACACCCGCCGCTGCCATCGTCGTAGCGCGCCCGAACCGGCTCTACGCCTTCCTCGAACGCAACTGGCGTCTCTTCGCCGAGTTGATGTTCATCGTCCCGGCGTACGCGGCGTACCAGTTCGTGCGTGGCGCCGTGCACGGCAAGGCCGGCACTGCGTTCGATAATGCGTCGAAGCTCATCCACACCGAGCAGCGCATCGGCATCTTCCACGAGGCCTTCCTGCAGCAGCTCATCCTCCCCAAGGAGTGGATGGTCGAGTTCTTCAACTACCTCTACATATGGGGCCACTTGCCGGTCATCATCATCGTGGCGCTCTGGCTGTACGGCCGTCACCGCGAGAACTACGCGCTCTTCCGCAACGCCTTCCTCATTTCTGGACTGCTCGCGCTGCTCGGATTCGCGTTCGTGCCGCTCGCGCCGCCCCGTTACATGCCGGAGTTTGGCTTCACCGACACCATCATCCACGCCCAGTCCTACTATGCGTTCCAGAATCCGAAGGTTGTGAATCAGTACGCCGCCATGCCGAGCCTCCACTTCGGATGGGACTTGCTCGTCGCCATGGCCGTCGCCCTGAACGCTCGCGCACGCCCGGTCCGTATCGCCGCGTACATCATGCCGGTGGTGATGCTCGGCGGCATTGTGCTCACCGCCAACCACTACTTCCTTGATGCAGCGGCCGGCGCATTCACGGCGCTCCTCGGGATGTCGGTCGCCCTCGTTCTGCGGAGGAGCATTCCCCGCGACCGCGCCTTCGCCTTCTTGACCTGAAGCCGGCATCGCCGCCCGTTCGGCTCGATCCTTGCCTGCTCCGAATCTGCCGCCGTTTTGACGTCCTCGCGGAGACGCTGGTATCCTGCCTCTCAGGAAAGGAGGTGATGCGGATGGATTATCCTAGTTGCGAGGCCTGCAAGCCGAGCACAATCCGCAGCACCTCGGGGGTCCGCTCGTAGAGCTCCCCGGGGGCGGAGCCAAGCCAGGGCTTCCCTGGGGAGGCAGCCGGGCGGCAGGCCTGGCAACAAACAGGAATTTGGCCGCCAGCCTCAGGCTGGCGGCCAAATCTTTTCGGCCGAAGACCATCACTCCCCGGACGTATTGAATAGCCGCCCCACCGCAAACCCGATCGCCGCCGCCCCCAGACCGATCACCACGAACTTCAACCCCATCGTCCGCCAGTCGCCAATTAGCGTCTTCGCCGAATACACGCCGACGCCGAAGAGCACGAGCGCACTGAGCACCAGCGATACCACCAGAGCCGGTGCCCGCTCCAATACCAGGAACGGCACCAGCGGGATAAGGTGGCCGATCAGCGTCGCCAGGAAGATCACCACCGCGCTTCGCATGATGTCCGGCGTCTCTACCGGCTGAAGTTGCAGTTCCTCGGACATCATCGTCGCGACCCACACGTCGCGGTTCCGCGTGATCGTGTCGACGACCCGGTCGAGCAAGTCTCCCTCGAACCCTTTCGCGGCGTAGATGTCCCGGATCTCCCGGCGCTCGACGTCGGGGATTGTCTCGGTCTCGCTGCGCTCCTTCGCCTGCTCCGCCTCGTAGTAGTCCCGCTCGGAAGACGCCGACGTATACCCGACAGCCCCCATCGAGATGGATTCCGTGATCGCCGCCGCAAACCCCACCGATAGCAGCACGGTGTTCGAGCCGCTGCCCGCCATCACGCCAAGGATGATCCCCAGGATGTTGACCAGCCCGTCCTGGCCGCCCAGGATCACGTCGCGCAACCAGTTCGTCTGGCGGTGCGCCCCGTGCTCCTGCGCCGTCCGCCGTCCGTCCGAAGACATCCGCACTGCGCGTCCGAGTTTCGTTCTCGCCATCGTGCGGCTGTCGGCAGCGTTCGTCATCTGTTCCCCGCCCTCTTCGCCTCCAATTCTCGTCACAAGCGGATGAAACCCGCGAACGAGTCGCGCGCGAGTCCATTGCGTTAGCGTGGCACTCCACTCCTTCGCATGTCAGGCTGAGCTGCACAGAGTGCGTTCGGAAACATGGAGGATCGTCATGCCATCCGACAAGAAACTCGCCGGCAAGACCGCAGTCGTCACCGGCGCTTCCAGCGGTATCGGCCGCGCTATCGCTGAGTCGCTCGGTGGCGCCGGCGCCCACATCTTCCTCGCCGGCCGCACCCGCGACGCCATGGACGCATCGAAGCAGCGCATCGAGGGCGACGGCGGGAAGGCCACGGTCGTCACGGGCGACATCCGCCAGCCCGAGTCGATCCGTGCGCTAGTCCATCAGGCCGCCGCGGATACCGGCCGTCTTGACATCATGGTGAACAACGCCGGCGTCTCGTACCCGGCGCCGATCGTCGATGGCAGCGCCGACGAATGGCGCGAGATGCTCGAGGTCAATATTCTCGCCCTTCTCGTCGGCTGCCAGACCGCCGTGAAGGCCATGCGCGCGTGCCGCGCCGAAGGCCACATCGTCAACATCAGCAGTGGCGCGGCACGGCGGAATGACTCCGGCGTCTACGGCTCCACCAAGCACGCCGTGAATGTGATCTCGAACACGCTACGCAACGAAGTCGAGGACGACAGCATCCGCGTCGTCACCATCATGCCCGGTGTGATCGCAACGAACTTCGGACGCAACATGGACCCCGCGCTTATATCCGGGATCGTGAAGGCCGCCGGCGTCGTAGTCGACGTGAAGCAGGGCGAGCGCCTCCCCGACGAAGTCTTCGAGCGGATGCCGGACGGCATGCGCAAGATCCTCGGTCGCCCCGAGGACATAGCCAACGCCGTTCTCTACGCCGTCACCCAACCGATCGACGTCAACGTCCAGGAGATCGTCGTCCGCCCACCAAAGCAAATGGCGTTCTAAACGGACCCTCTCTCCGGTGGTCGAGAGGCGGCAGGCGGGTGAAGCTCAACTAGCGCCGTTCATCGCTCACAGGTTCGTCGAGTCGCTACATAGCCACAAAACAGAACCCCCTCTCCACATTGTGGAGAGGGTCGCGCGCAGCGCGGGGTGAGGTACTACACCCGCATCTCCGCCAGCCCTGCCAGATACCCATCGATCGCCTGTGCCGCCCGCCGCCCATCCGCGAGCGCCGTCACCACCAGGTCCGCACCGTTTACGTTGTCCCCGCCCGCGAACACCCCGGGCCGCGACGTCATGTACGTCTCCGGATGTACCTCCACGAGGTTCCAGCGGTTCGTGGCGACGCCGGGCGCCGCGTCCTTGATCGTCGGGTCGGCGTTGTATCCGATGGCGATCGCCACCGTGTCCGCCGCCACGATGAACTCGGAGTGCGGCACCGGCACCGGCCGCCGCCTCCCCGACTCGTCCGGCTCGCCAAGCGCCATCCGCTGGCACTCCACGCCCGTCACGTGCCCGTCCTCGCCGATGAACCGAAGCGGGATCGTCAGGAACTCGAACCGCACGCCTTCCTCGCGTGCGTGCTGCCGCTCCTCTGTCCGGCCCAGCATCTCCGTCTCCGTGCGCCGGTAGACGCACGTGACGTTCTCCGCCCCCAGCCGTACCGCCGTGCGCACGCAGTCCATCGACGTATCGCCGCCCCCGATCACCACCACCCGCTTTCCCATCCGCAGCGGGTCGCGCATGTTCTCAGGCAGTTGGTCCGGCCGCAGGTTCCCGCGCACCAGGAACTCCGTCGCCGCGTAGATGCCGTCGTTCTCCTTTTCGCCCGGGATCGCGAGCGATCCGCCGAGCCCCGCGCCCGTCCCCACGAACACTGCATCGAAGCCCATTTCGAAGAGCTGGTCGACGGTGATCTCCTTCCCGATCCACGTGTTGCCAACGAACTTCACGCCGAGCTTGTCGAGGTACTTGAGTTTGTCTGTGAGCACCGACTTGCTCAGTTTGAAGTTCGGGATCCCGTATAACAGGATCCCGCCCGGCTCCGGCCACGCGTCGTACATCGTGCACGCGTGGCCCTTATTCGCCAGCTCTTCCGCCACAGCGAGCCCCGCTGGCCCGGCGCCGACGATCGCCACCTTGAATCCCGATGGCTCCGGCAGCACCGGCAGCGGGATGCCGTAGTTCGCGCGCTGGTAGTCCGAGACGAACGCTTCGAGCTTCCCGATCGACACCGGCGGCTCCTGGTGCATGTCCGGCCGGATCGCGAACGCCACGACGCACTCACCCTCGCACAGCCGCTCCTGCGGGCACAGCCGCCCACACAGCTCCGGCAGGTTGCTCGTCTCCCGGAACTTGTTCGCCGCCCCGTCGATGTCGCCGGTCTCGAGCAGCTTGAACGCGCCCGGGATGTCGTTGCCGACGGGGCACGCCTGTTGGCATGGTGCGGTCGGGCACTGGATGCACCTCATTGCCTCGACCTTCGCCGACTCCGCGTCGAAGCCGAGGAAGACCTCGTCCCAGTTGCGTCGCCGCTGGACGGGGTCCTGCTTGTTGATCGGCACGCGGGAGATCGCGAGCCGGCGCTGTACTTCGACGTCTTTGGCCATCGCGGGCGTCCCTCGTTCCGAGCGTGGCGATGCCGTCCCGTAGTCGTAAAGTCTATGACGGCGCGAGGATCGTTGTAAATGACGTAACCGCCGCCGACGGCCGACCGGCTGGACACCCGGATCAGGGCGTCCCCGCTGTTTGAGCTGGCGACCGCAGTTGCTCGCGAGTGCGTCTCGGGCAATCGTGACCCGTTACCGCGCCTCGAGCAGAAAGGAACCGGCATGTCGCTCGCAGACCGCCAGATGCCAAGCCCCGACGACTACCACGGGTACGCGGCACAATTCAACAACTGGGGCCGTTGGGGCGCTGACGACCAGCTCGGCACCCTCAATCACATCTCCGCGGACACCCGGCGACGCGCTGCCAACTTGGTGCGCGACGGTCGCTCGATATCGCTCGCGAACCCGCTGGCCACCGCTCGGGTCCTGACCGGGCATCGCAATCCTTCACCGGCCGAACACAAGGTCAATGTCAATGGGATGGGCTCGGGCGACTACATCGGCGTCTCTTACCACGGATTTGCCAACACGCACGTCGATGCGCTCTGCCACATCTTCACGCCCGACGGCCGAATGTACGGCGATCGTCCGGCATCAGATGTCACCAGTGAAGGCGCCGCCGCCAACTCCATCGATCGCTGGCGCGACGGCATCGTCACCCGAGGAGTCCTGTACGACGTGCCGCGCTTTCGCGGCGTTGGTCACGTGTCGATCGATGCTCCTGTGCATGGATGGGAGCTCGCCGACATCGCCGACTCCGAAGGCATCCGTCCGGATCCCGGCGACGCCGTTCTGGTCCGGATGGGTGCGAGCGCGTTCTGGGCGGCCAATCCAGATTTCTCGCCGGTCTGGCGCGCGCCCGGCCTGCATGCGTCAGCGCTCGAGTTCCTCTACGAGCACAACGCGGCGCTGCTCGGCTGGGATCTCATGGAAGCGGCCGGACAGGAAGCGTACGGCGCTCCGGCGCTGCCAATTCACTCGATAGCGATCCCCTACATGGGCCTCGCGCTACTGGATAACGCGAACTTCGAGGCGCTCGCGGGAGCGTGCGACGAGATCGCACGCTGGGAGTTCTTGCTCGTCGTCGCACCCTTGCTTGTACTTGGCGGCACTGGATCGCCGGTCAATCCAATCGCGATCCTTTGAGGCTTGTGCCTCGAGGCAAGTTCGGAGCGAGACGGCTGCCGTTCTACTGCGAAGCCGGCCCGCTAAACGCCGACCTCAGGTAGTTCACCAGGTTCCAGATGTCGTTCTTGTCCTGGAATGCGCTGTCGAACGCCGGCATCTGCGTGCCTGCATACCCGTCGGCGATGAACGCATAGAACTGCGGGTCGGTATGCAACGGCATGTGCAGCCGGAAGTCCGTCGGTGCCGGGCTGAGGCTCGCCGCTTCGGGGCCATTCCCTGTGCCGTCCACCCCGTGGCACTGCACGCAGTTCGACTGGAACAATTCCTTCCCGCGCGCCACCGAGTCGGCCGTCGGCTTGACCGGGTTCCCGTTCGTCAGGTTCCCCGCCGGCGAATGCGTGTGTACACCAAACGCCAGCGTCGCCGATGCCAGCAGCACCAGCGTCGCCAGGGTCACGTCCGCACGATACGCCCACGGCCGCAGATCGCCGATCGGCCGGCGGTACAGCAGCAGCATCGCGCCACCGATCGCCAATATGCCCGCCAGCACTTCGTTCCAGCTGAACACCGAGAACGGCAGCGCGAACGTGCCTTTGTTCTTTGTCGTGGCGTTCTGCTGCGCGTTCACCGGCAGCACGAACGCATGGTTGATGTCGTCCTCGTCCGATCGCCGGACCGTCATGTCCACGCGCCAGTTCCCCTGCTGCGTGAAGTACGACCCTGCACCCTTGTACTCCCCCGGCGCGAAGCGGTTCAGCGTGATCTCCGAGCCGGCGACGGCGTTCGGAATGTCGGTGTACGTGAAGCGCAACCGCGCGAGCGTGACGGTGTCCACCGGCGTCCCGTCCGCGTTCTGCACGACCAGGTCATACTCGTTCGTGCCCACGCGGTTCGGCGTCACCTGCAGGTCGAGTTTGAAGTTGTCTTGCGTCGTCGCCTGCTCGAACTTCGAGGCTCCCGTCGTCTGCGCGACGCGATACGCGATCTCTCCCTTCGCCGTCGATGCCTGCGTCAGCACGGCGACTGCGCCGAACACCGCCAGCACCAGCGCGATCTCGCCGGCCACCGTCCACGGCAGCGCCCGCTGCATACTCATCAACCGCCGCCGCCACGCGCCGCGCTGCGCCTCGGACGCTGTCCCACCGCGCTGGTAAAGTCCATCGACCATCGCCACGATGCGCGGCTTGAAGTAGAAGGCATTGAGCCCCGCGATTGCGAGCAGCGGCCCTAGCAGAGACAGCTTCGCGAGCAGCACCTTCCCGTACGTCGTGTGGATCATCGCGCTGGGGTTCGGGATGTCCGCCAGCCCGTTGAACGCGCCTGTCGCGAGGATCGCGACCACGCTCACCGCCGCCACGACCGAGAAGCGGTCCAGCACATTCGCCATAAACAGGAAGCGCGTCGCGTCCGCGTCGTCCGACGGTTCCGTTGCCTGACGTCGCCTTCGCCATAGGAGGAACGCCAGCAGCATGACAAGCGCGCCCAGCCAGACGGACGATGCGACCAGATGCACAAAGTCCGACGTCACTGACCAGAACTTCCCCTGTCCCGTCGCCGCGTGGCTGATCATCGAATACGTGAACAGCGCTCCGCCGCACGCCACCAGCAACACGCCCAGCCCGATGTCCCGCATGCGTGCGCTTCGCCCCAGGAACAGCAGGTCACCGCCGGCAAGCGCCACGACGAGCAGCGCGAGCTGCGCAAGCCGATACTGTCCGGTCCGCACCGTCGTCAGGTACTCCCACAGGCTCGTGCCGGTCTCGAATCGATGCACCGTCAGCAATATCAGGAACGCCGTCGCGATGAACGACGCGGGCAATAGCAGGTGCGCGATGTTCACCACCCACCGCTCTGCCGCGTCCGTCGCCGTGTGGTACTCCTTGTCCTCCAGGAACGCCGCCGCCGGCCGCATTACGACGATGAGAAACAACGCCGCTCCGGCGACCGTCGCCAGGGACAGAAGAGCGATCCACTTCAGTGCCGAGTCGATGTTCCGCGGTAGCAGATCGCCGCCGGTGCTCGATGACGCGTTGTCGAGCGTCACGCCCTCGGGGAACGAACCATCGGCATTCAGGATGATGAACGGGTACTGCCCGTCGAGTTCGTGCCCGTCGACCGCCGAAACGTTGGCCCACTTGACGAAGTAGAGGCCCGGCTGAAGGTCCTTGAGTCCGATCGACGCGAACGTTGGGTCGCCTGGGTCGAACGCCAGGTCCTGCGTATCGACCCGGGTGCTCTTGTCCTTTCCGTCCACGACCTGGATGGAAGTCAGCCGCTGCTCGATCGCCTCGCTGAAGTTCAGGGTGACCCGCAGCGGCGGCCGCCGTAGCGTCTCGTTGTTACCCGGGTTCGCGCGCACGAGCGAGGCGTGCGCATAGGCCGCCGGCGTGGAGGCCGACAGGGCGCCCGCGGCGATCACAGCCGCGAGCATCCCGAGCACGACGAATCGAAGTCGCTTGCTTATGCGCACACCACTGTCCACGCTCCGCCCATCAACTCACTCTATCTACGCCCGAAGGCTTCACGCAGCCCTCTGGGGCCTTCATGGCCGATTCCTCATAAATATGAACCAACCGCCCCCCGCAATGAGTACGATCGCGACGGCAACGACGATCCCGATGATCAGCCCCGAATTGCTTCCGCCACTGTCCGACGAAGACGATGCCGGTGTCGCGGACGCGGTCGCCGAGACCGACGTGCTCGTGGGCCCGGGCCGCGCCGTCGCCGCCGGAGATCCGCCCGCCGTCGGCGAACCCGCGCCCGGCGTCTCCTCCTCGGCGCCGATCTGCTCCAGCTGCTGGTCGTTCGCCAGGTCCACCGATGTCGGCTGCACGTTTACGTAGAACGAAAACGCCCCTTCCGCCGGATCTCCGTCGTCATCGGACACGTTGTGCCAGTTCACCACGTACCGTCCGGGTGACAGGTTCGCCTGCAACGCTACGGACATCTTCGACCGGTCCGTATCGTCGAGCGTCGCCGGTCCGCCCGTCACATCTGCCCCGCGGTCGCGGTTCACCGTGATCCCGTAGGTCCCGCTCACCTTCTGCACGTTCTGGGTGAACGTGATCTCGACTGATGCCGGTGCCGCCGCGATGACCTCGGCCTTACCCGGCGTCGATGACTTGTACCGGGCATGCGCCAGCGCAGCGTGCGGCGCCAGCGCGATCGCCATCACGATCGCGCTGAACGCCGCACCGAACACCACTGGCCGTGGCCAGAACCGGCGGGGAGTGTCCATCTCGCTCCTCAATCTACCGCCGCATCATTGACGGCCGCGGCTCCGTCCGTACGCCAAGCCGAGCGCGCCTGCCCCCGCTGCCATCGCTGCAAGGGCCCCGACGATGACCCACGCCTCGTACGACGTGCCGTCGGACGGACCCGTGCCCGACTTCGGCAATGCGGACGAAGACCCCGTCGATGCGGCCTCGGCGGTCGCCGTCGCCAGTGCGTTCGCCTCGATCGACGCGAGCTGCGTATCCTGCGACTGCTGCGCGGACGTTGGCTGCGTGTTCACGTAGAAGGCGAACGCGCCCGACAGCGGATCGCCGTCGTCCTCCGACGTGTTGTTCCAGTTCACCACGTATCGCCCCGCCGTCAGTCCGGACTGCAGCGGGACCGTGAGCTGGCTGTCACCCGAGACCGTCGCCGGCCCGGAAGTTACTGCACCTCCTCCGTCCTTCGTCACCGTGACGCCAAAGCTTCCTGCCGTCCTCTGGATATTCTCCTTGAAGTTGATCACGACTGACGTCGGTGGCGTCGTGACGTTCGCGCCGCTCGACGGCGTCGAGCTGTCGTACTGCGCATGCGCAAAGACGCCTGTGACGACGGCCAGTGCCACTACCGTGCCGGTCACTCCGGCAGCGGCGATCATTCCTAGTAGCTTCTTCATCGAGTGCTCCTCATTCAGTGTGTGGGCGTGGATGTTGTCCCGCCGCTGTTGCTTGGAGTCGCCGTTGCGACCGGCCCTCCCGCGTTCGGTGGCAGGTCCTTCGCGACCGAGTTCCCGAGCGCCGACAAGCCGTGGGCGTCCTCATGCAACGTTGCGGACATGTCCTTCAATGAGTCCACGCTTTGCCCGGCGTCCATCGCGTTAAGCAACGCGACGGCATCGTCGTGCATCTTGTCCATTTGCGGCTTCACGTCGCTCGTGAAGTTTGTCAACGCGATCACGCGGATCGCGGCACGCAGCGTGGGTACGTACTTGCTGTCGATCGTTCCGCCCTGAAGCGTCTCATCCAGGTCATGCAGTGGCATCGCCGAAAGCGTGACCCACGCATTCAGCATCTCGTCCTGCTGCACGCGGGTCGATAGCTCATCCACGCTCTGCTGCGACGCGGACGATGATCCGTCGGCCGGTTTATTGCTGCTGTCGCTGCAGGCGACGGCAGCCGTAATGAGCGCTGCTGCTGAAGCGAGCAGCGCGACGTATTTCAGGCGTATCACCCTGTACCTACCTGTTCAGCTTGCTTGATGGTTCCGGAGCGTCAGCCGATTGGCGGCCGCACGTCTGGCTCCAGCACGCGCCCGAACATCGGACGCGCCGCGAAGTAGAGTGCGACGAGCACGATCGCCGCCGCCGGGATCAGCGGATCTCCAAAGATGAACTGCCCGGGCCCTGCGGTGAGGGGAGCGTCGGAACAAGCCCCCGGAGTAAGGTGGCAGTGCATCGAGTGGGCAGCTTCTTCCGCGTGGCTCGCGACTGGCTCGTCGAAGAAGAGGTGGTCGTACGGCAGCACCGCCGGCGGCAGCGCGAAGAACACGGCCAGTGCGGCGAGCCTCATCGCCACGGCGCGCGCGACCCTCGGCCGCCTGAGTAGTCGCAGAGGGTCGCGCCAGATGACGCCAAGCGCCACGACGAGCGTGCCCAGCGCCGCGCCCGCCACCCAGGGGTCAAGCGTCGTTACCCGCGTCGCGGTCTGTGTGATGTGCAGGAGCGGAAGCTCGCCCATCCCTTACCTCTAGCCGATAGCCTATACCTCACCGTTGCCCGAGTACCATCGGCCAACCGGCACGTCTTGCCGGTGCCGAAGGGCGAACGTAGAATACGCCCACGTCCAGTCTGGCCGCGCCGCGCCGGCCGCTACGCGGGGAGGAGCCTCCGGATGGCCCACGAAGATACGCTCGCGCAGGTAGAACTGTTCTCGCAACTGAGCCGCAAGGACCTCACGAGACTCGGCCGGGCTGTGGTCGTCCGGAACTACAAGAAGGGCGAGACCATCGTGAAGGAGGGCGAGCAGGCAGTCGCCTTCTTTATCGTCGCCAGCGGCCGGGTAGAGGTCGTCCAGGCGAGCGGTTCGAAGACGCAAAAGCTTGCGGACTTCAAGGCCGGTGATTGCTTCGGCGAGGTGGCGCTTCTGGACGGGGGACCGCGCTCGGCGACCGCCCGGACCCTCGAGGACACCCAGTGCCTCGTGCTGTCGCGATGGGATTTCGTTGCCGAGCTGCGCACCAGCCCTCACATCGCCGTCGCAATGCTGCCGATCATCGCCAAGCGGCTACGCGACGTTGACGCCAAGCTCGCGAAGGCCGGCGCTACGCTCTGATCCGTTCGAGATTGTCCCACGCGAATGACGCCTCGCGTACCGTTAAGATGTGCGATCCGTGAAAGGCTGCGCCGCGTGAGTTCCTCCCGCGACTACACGAAGTAAGACAGACACGCTGCGTCTAGGTGCTGTCGCGTGAACGCCGGGTCTTCGCCGTTGTACGCGCAGATATCCGCCACGAGGTCCACGATGTCCCGTGGATGGCATCCCTTGAACCCGCGCCCGGTGTTCTCGTAATACTCGGAGACCAGGTACCGCGCCGCCTCTCCGTCGAGAAAAATCTCGCGCTGCTGACAGACTCGCGACAAAATATCCAGGAACTGCTCGCGCGAAGGGTCAGGGATGTTGATCTTGTGACGGATCCGGCGGAAGAACGCCTCGTCACCAAGCTCAGATGGCTGCAGGTTCGTCGAGAAGATCAGCAACACGTCAAACGGCACTTCGAGCGTGTCGCCTGAGTGCAGCGACAGGTGGTCGATGCGCTCCTCCATCGGGACGATCCAGCGGTTGAGCAGCTCCTTCGGCTGTATCATTTGTCGTCCGAAGTCGTCGACCACCAGGATTCCGCTGTTCGCTTTCCACTGCAGTGGGGCGATGTAGAACTGCGACTGCGGCGAGTACCGCAACTCCAGTTCCTTCAGCGTGAGCTCGCCGCCCGCGCTGATCATCGGCCGCCGCGCCACCACCCAGCGCCGGTCTCGCCGACGGTCTCCAGCTGCCGCTGCGGTGCCGTTCGACTCCGCCGCGTGTCGCTCCCGCTGTTGCTCATACGGGATCTCCTGGTGGATGCGCGGATCGAAGACCTTGATCACGGCGCCGTTCAGGTCCACCGCGTACGGGATGAGCACCTCTCCCGGAAGCATGCGCCCAATCGCGCCGGTGATCGTGCTCTTCCCGTTCCCCGATCCTCCGTACAGCAGCATTGATCGCCCTGAGTTCACCGCCGGCCCCAGCGCCTCCGCTATGTGGTCGTCCACCACGAGGTGGGAGATCGCAGTCTTCACCGTGTCTGGCGTCACTCGGATCGACGTGATGGATTGACGCTTCAGCACCTCGACGTACGTCTCGAACGGCACGGGTGCGGGCCCGATGTACTGGTTTCGGGCGAGCGCCTCGTCTGCCTTCTCCAGTCCCTTCGCCGAGAGCGAGTACTGGTAGAGCTGTTCGCCCATCCCGGAGCTGCCGACGACCTCGGCATACTGCTCTCGCTTCAGGAATGTGAGCACTTCGTCGACGACCGGGAATCCGAGCGCCAGCTGCGACGCGATTTGCCGCGCCGCCGGGCGCCCTCCGAAGTAGATCGCCTTCACCACGAGGTCCAGGATGACCGAGAAGTCGAGTCCGCTCTCTTCGACCGTCTGCGGCTGCGGCACGAACGGCGCCCCCGGCTGCGCGAGGTGGTCGCCGGTTCGTCCGTTCGAAGACGTGCGGATGCCCGGTGCCTGTTCGGTCGTCATCCGGATGTCTCCTGCATCACCACAGCCAGCAAAGCGGCTCCCCGTCGCCTCGGCGAAACTGTGCGGCGGGCGCGGACAGACGACATGCCCCCACGCCCTCGATTGGAATATCGGTAAGGTGGCGAGAAAGCTGGAGCGCCCGATCGAGTGATCGGGTACCTGGCGGTCGGTGTTAGTGCTTTCGGTACCGCTGTCCCATTGAACCCGAACGGGCGCGAAAAAGCCGCCGCAATCGCGGCGGCTGCTGCTGAATGGGTTGGGGCCAGGGGACGCCAGCCAGGCCCCGCCTCCTGAAAGCGCGTCCCCTGGGCCCTTGGCCCCTCGGTAGGTCTTCCGCCTCGGCGGAAGAGCGGTCGCGCTGCCCGCAGGCGCGCGGAAACGCCAGCCGTGCGTGCCTTCGCATCCTTTCCCGGCTCGCGTGTCGCCGCTTAACGCGGCTCCGTCTATGTCGATACTACCAGTGTGGCGCGCTTCGAGTTTCCACCAGACGCTGGCCCACGCCTCCTCGAAGTGCGGTGATCATCCCACGCACGGTAGGGAGAAGTCAAGGCCTCACTGTGAAATTTTACGAGTTCTCTCCCCTGCGAAACCTCACCACGAACGTCGCTAATCCCTGCAGATGCGCCCCATCATGAAGTTCCGACCTAATTCGCTGCTGTTCGCGCTGTTCGTAGCGGTCGCATGTGCGGCGGTGTTCCACACGGACACGCATGCGCAGGAGTCCACGCTTCATGCTCAGGTTCAGCGCGTCGAAGATGGCGCGTATCCCAACGCCCGCGCCGTCGTCAATGTCGAAGACAACTCCGCCACTGTGGCGCCCCTCACACGCGATGACTTCACAGTCACGATTGATGGGAAGCCGGTCGCCGTCACGGACGCCAGCCTCGCGTCGAGCCAGAACATACCCCTCGACGTCCTGTTCGTTATGGACACTAGCGGCAGCATGGCCGGCGAGCCGATCGCTGCCGCCAAAGCCGCCGCCCAGGGCTTCGTCGCGCAGCTCTCACCCGCTGACCGCGTCGCCGTGATGCATTTCGATGATCGCGTCGAGCTCGTCCAGGATTACACCGCCGATCGCACCGCCGCCGCAGCCGCGATTGATAGCCTCCAGGCACACGGGAACACCGCTCTCTATACCGCTACGGTCGCTGCCGCTCTGAAAGCCGGCACCTCGACGTCGAACCGCCGTGCCATCATTCTGCTGAGCGACGGCGCGGACTTCGGCGCGAAAAGTGACATAACGCGACAGGGTGCCGCCGATGCCGCCGCAAGCGCCGGTGTCCCGTTCTTCGCCGTCGCCGAAGGGACCGACATCGATGCCGACTACCTGACCTCAATCGCGCAGCGCAGCGGTGGTCGCTTCCTAACCGCGCCGGCCCCGCAGGACCTGAAAGCCCTGTACGACGGCATCGCGCGCCTGCTCGAGAGCCAGTACATCGTCACGTTCGACCGCTCCGCCGCGACCGCGCCGGAAGTGCAGGTGTCCGTCACTGTGCACGCCGGTGATCGGTCCGCGCAGGCGTCGGCGTCCTACAATCCCGGCGCGGTGCCTGCGCCCCTCATCACGATTGAAGGCATCGCTCCTGGCGAAGCTCTCTCCGCGTCTCGCGACATCACTGCGAACATACAGTCCGCTCGCACCGTCACGCGCGTCGTTTTCCGTATCGATGACGTCGTTGCAGCTGAGACAAAGACAGAGCCGTACGTCTTTTCGTTCGACCCCCGCCGGTTCGGTTCCGGCGACCACCGGCTCACCGTTCAGGTCGAGACCGGCGGACTTCCCGCGACCGCTGAAGTCAACTTCTCCTCGGCCGCCGCAGCGTCAGGCGGTGGCGCGCCGATCTTTCCGATCGCAGGCGGTGCGTTCGCGGGACTCGCCCTGGTCGCCGTTGTGCTCCTCGTGGTGCGTCGCCGCCGCGGCGCGCGCGTGACGCCACCAGCGGGCGCGCTCGCGTGGCGCGCCGCGCTCGAACGCCAGGCCGCCGCCGCGCCTGTCGATCCTGAAGAAGAGGACGCAGCCCCTGCCGAGACCATCGGCGAAGCCCTTGGGCTTCTCATCTCCCGAGCTGGCTCGGACCTCGGCCACGAGTATCAAGTGGGCGGACGCCCAGTGAGTATCGGCTCCGGCACGCGCTGCGCTGTGCGCGTCGACGACCCGGACCTGGGCGCCGAGGAAGCCCGCATCTGGGTCCGCAACGAGCGCCTGATGGTCCACAGGATCACGCGGCTCACCAACGTGGCGGCCGATGGCACTGTCGGCGGTTGGTCCATCATAGATCCCGGTGAAACCTTCGAGATCGGCGCTCACAGCTTCGAGTTCCGCCTGCTGCCCGCACCTGCGCCGCAGCCTTCGGGCTCGTCCGGTGCAGCCGACGCGGTGTCCGGTTCGCTGCAGCGGTTCGCACAAACTCCCGCCGACGGACTTGCACAGGCCACGTCGGAGAGCAGTCCGGCCCGCCTCGCGCATCTCATGCCCCGTGACTCGATGAACCCGGGCATCAAGGACGACGCTGACGCGCCGACCGAGCGCGCGAGTTAAGCCTCCCGACGCCGCGAAGCCAAGTCCGCGAACTTACTCACTCTTCAAATGCGCGATCGCGGCATCCAACTGGGGATCGCGGCCTGCCACGATGTCATCGACGGTCCGCGGGACTACCTCGTCCGGCGTCACGCCGATCCCGTTCAGCTCAGCGCCGGTGACCGGCCCGAGCACCAGCGCGCGCGTTACCGCAAGTCCGGATCCATCGCCGATTCCGTCCACGTAGGTCTCGCCGATGCACCCGTAGGTCTTCGCGCCGACGATGTGCGCCGCATGGTGCTCCTGCAGCGCCAGCGCAAATGCCTCCGACATCGAAGCGCTTCCATCGTCCACGAGCACGTCGAGTGGTTTGAGCGACGCCAGCGTCGCACCGCTCGCCGGCTCATCATGGACAATGCCGTCACGCCCCCGCGTCCTCATCGCCACGCCCTCGGTGACGAACAGGCTGATCACGTCCGGGCTGACGATCCCGCCGGGGTTGCCACGCAGGTCGATGACCCACCTGGTCACCTTGGCCTTGTCGAACTTCGCGAGTGCGTCCGCGATCTGCCGCGCGAGACGCGGAGTCGACCACTCGTGCACACGCAGGTAGCCGATGTTGCCGTCGAGGACCTTCGTCAGCACGTTCTTCGGCTCGTATGGCGACAGTGCGAGCGTCTCCGTGATGGGCTCTGCTGCTCCCGGCCTCTGCACGCGGATATTCACGCTCGACCCTTCTTCGTGCCCGTCCAGCGCGATCAGCACATCGAGCGGCGCCATGTGAGTCGCATCCTCAAAGTCGATGCTCAGAATCGTGTCCCCCGGCTGGATCCCAGAGACCGCAGCCGGACTCCACGGCTCCTTCTCGATGTCGGTCACCACCGCTGGCCTTCCCATCATCGTCATGCCATAACCGCTCAACGTCCGGTCCTGCCCGCCGGTGGGATCGTTGAGCGATGGCCCCATGAAGTACGTGTGACAGTCATTCAGGCTCTTCGCCATCGACGAAATCGCCGTCCAGCGCGTGCCCGGGAAGTACTCCAGTTCCTCTGGCAACGCGCGCCACGCCGCGCGGAACCGCTCGATGTCGCTCGCGCGGTCCCCCGTGAACTGCGGCGCCTGGGGCTCCGCCATCTCGCCCTTCCGCGCCGCGGTCCGCACGCCGTCCCATGCGGCCGACAGCAGAGCCGCCTCGTCCACGGGCGCCACGTGCTCGTCCACGATGCGGTTGTACGCAACCTCAATCACGCCCAGCCCGCCCTCGCGAAGCAGGTCGAAGCCTCCAGGGAGCGGCGTGGGCGTTGCCTCCCGCGTCGGTGTCGCCGACCGCTTCACCTGCACGGAAGGAGCCGTCGTGCCCGCCGCACAGCCGGCGCTCAAAGCGCCAATCGCCATCACCGAGACGGCGGCAGCCGCGGCGGTGGTACGCCGCCATCGATAGATCGCATTGAGAGTAGTCATCCACTATGTGGTCGGCGCGCGCCCGCGCTCCGATAGACCTGCGCCGCTGCGCCAACACTGGACCGCCAGTCGCGTCATAGCGACTTCCTTGACGGCCCCGGTGGACAGCGTCAGTCCGTACCCGGCCATACATCGATTGCCCTTAAGCGATCCCTGACGGCTGCCGATTCTAATTCGGATGTAGGACTCCCGCCCGTTCGGACAGGTGCGGGGTCTTGTTCCAGCGTTCAAGCGCCGATTGGAGCGCCGGGCATGGTCAGCGTCAACACCGCCGTCTCGCGCGCCAACGACGATACCGCTCTCGTCCTGCGCGCCATCGCTCGCGACGAGGACGCCTTCGCCGAGCTCTACGAGCGGCACGTCGTCCGTGTTTACCGCCACATCTACTACATGGTCGGAAGCGCCCCTGAGGCGGAGGACCTCACGTCACAGGCGTTCCTGCGTGCCTGGGAGGCTATCGACCGTTACCAGGTGCGCGGCGCGCCGTTCGTCTCGTGGCTGTTGCGCATCGCCCACAACCTGGGCGTCAGCTATCTGCGCTCCAGGCGCGAGTCCACTCAGTTGCACGACGGCATCGTCGACGAGAAGCCCCGGCAGGATCCGGAATCGTCGCTCCAGCAGACCGTCGAGGAGGAGATGGTGCGCGAAGCAATCACCAGGCTACGTGACGAACAGCGGCAGGTCATCATCCTCCGCTTCATCGAGGACCTCGAGTACCGGGAGGTCGCCGAGATCATCGGGAAGAGCGTCGCTGCGGTGCGCGTGATCCAGCACCGCGCCCTCAACGCCCTCCGCAAGCAGATGAAGCTGCTGGACCAGGCCTCGTGAGCCGGCGTCGGGCGAGATAAGGGGAACTCGCCGCCTACCTTAGTGAACCGGCCGTTGGCCCGCCGGTAAAGCGCTTCGGGCCTTCGCCGATACCTATACAGCGCAATGGGGCCGGAAGGCCTATTCAGAGCATTGGAGAAGAGCCATGGCACGATCAGTTGCAGGTGCAGCGCCCGGCAGGTTGAACCGGAAGTTCCTCGTCGTCGCGGTGCTCCTGGCGACGCTCAGCGCGACGCTGATCTACGCCGGGCTGTCCTCGCGACGCTCGGGCAGTTCCAGCTCGAGCTCCGGCGGCAGTCAGGCTGTGGTCGTCGCCAAGACCGCGATCAAGCAGCGCACGATCATCACTGCCGACATGCTCGACGTGAAGTCCATCGGCCAGGACGCCGTCAGCGCCGGAGCGTTCACTACGATCGATGACGTGATCGGTAAGGTCACCAAGTTCCCGATCGAGGCGAACCAGCAGGTGCTGAGCAGCGCCATCGTCGACACCACCAGGCCGACCGCAGACGCGCTTGCCCCGGTGGTGCCGAACGCGCGCCGCGGCTTCTCCATCAAGGCGACCCAGGTGCTGACCGCCGGCGGTCTCCTCCTCCCGGGCGACTACGTGGACGTTGTCTGGGTGTGCTGCCCCGGCGGCCTCGAGGCGCAGGGCACCAACGGACAGTCCTTCAAGACCAGCGGTGTCTTCTTCGCTCGGCCGATCGTGCAGAACGTGCAGGTAGCCGCGGTCCAGCAGGAGATCGTGTCGTCCGGTCCGGTCGGCTCGGCGAACGCCGGCGGCAACCCGGCGGACACCACGAACAATCCGGTCGCCGCGGACGCGGCGAAAAAGACGCCGGACGCCACGACCATCACGTTGCTGGTCACTCCCGAGCAGGCCGATGTCCTGATCCTCGGCGAGAACACCGGTGAGCTTCGCGCATCGCTGCGCAACCCTGGCGACTCGGCCAGCGTGCCGTCGCCGAATGACACCCAGTTCCTGACGCCGGGCCTTATTCCGCCCGACCTCATGAAGTTCATCATCGACAACTTCACGACGAAGAACGGCCAGTAGCGCGGCCGAAACGAGACGGCGCTAGCGGGACGCAGGTAGCAACAGAGGTAAGGGCGTAGGAGACCGAGCGGATGGCCCGAAATCCTGAGATCGTCACCATCGACCCGGACCTGGGCAGCCGGGCCGAGACGAAGCGCGCCGCGCAGCTCGCACACTTCTCGGTCGTCGGCGAAGCCGGCTACGGCGTCGAGGCCGTCACCGTCGCGAAGGAGAACTCGCCCGACGTCTTCCTCGTCTCATTCGAGGAGCCGGTCGCGCTCGCCCTGCAGACCATTGCATCCCTCGCCGACGCCGTCCCGGGCGCGCCCACGATCGTCTACTCGTCGCTCGCCGACGCAGGCTCGGTTCGCCGCGCCATGGTCGCGGGCGCCCGCGACTACATCATCAAGCCGCTGAAGCCCGAAGACCTGAGCCGCGCCGTCTACGGCGTCCTCGAACAGGAAGAGCGCAAGCGCATGCGCGCCGATGGGCAGACCGCCGAAGCGGCCGCCCGCGGCACCATCATCACCGTCTTCGGTGCCAAGGGCGGCATCGGCAAGACGACCATCTCGACCAACCTCGCGACATCGCTTGCGAAGATGACTGGCGCGAACGTCTGCCTGCTCGACATGGACACCCGGTTCGGTGACGTCGCTATCATGATGGACGTCGCCGTCGAGGCGAGCATCGCCGACGTCGCGCGCCGCATCGATGAGCTCGATCGCGACAAGATCCGCGACTACCTGGTCAAGCACCACAGCGGCGTCTCGATCCTGCCCGCGCCGTTGCACCCGACCGAGTGGCGCAACCTCACGCCGCAGCACATCGAGAAGATCGTCGAGCTGCTCGCGCAGACACACGACTACGTCGTTGTGGATACCCCTGGCACGTTCAATGAGTTGATCGCGACCACCCTCGAACTGGCGAACCTGATCCTGCTCGTCACGAGCATGGACATCGCCAGCATCAAGGACACCGCCCTGGCGCTCGAAATGCTCCGCGCCGCCAGCGTCTCCGAGGACAAGGTCAAGCTCACCATCAACCACTCGACCGCAGCCAACAGCCTCCGAGAGGAAGACGTGTCCCGGGTCCTCGAGTACGACGTGTTCTGGCAGATTCCGCACGATCTGGCGGTCTCCAGCAGCACGCAGCTCGGGCAGCCGATTGTGATAGCGAAGCCGTATGCGCGCGTCTCGAGGGCCATTATCGACCTCGCGCACACGTTGACCGGGACGCGGCAGGAGAAGCGTGGCTTCCTCGACCGCTTCCTGGGCAGGTCAGCCTGATACCCGCCGGAGGAGAGTAGTTATGGGCCAGTTCCAGTGGCAATCACGGAAGATGCAGCCGGGCACCGGCGGTACCTATCAGCGGCCGAACAGCCTCTCGCAGAACGTCGTCGCCCTCAATGAGCTGAAGTTCACTCTCCACCAGCGCCTCATCGAGGAGCTCGACCCGAACAAGCTCGAAGGTCTCGGCAAGGAGAAGGCTCGCGAGGCCGTCGAGCAGGCGGCGCGCACGCTTATCGCCCAGGAGATGCCCGGCATCGTCGGCACCACCCGCGATGAGCTCGTCTCCGCCGTCGCCGACGAAGTCCTCGGCTTCGGACCGCTCGAGCCGCTCCTCCGCGACGCCTCCATCTCTGAAGTGATGGTGAATGCTCCGGACACGGTCTTCTATGAGAAGGAAGGCCGGTTGTACCTCAGCTCGGTGCGCTTCCGCGATGACAACCACATCATGCGTATTGTCGAGCGCATCGTCGCTCCGCTGGGTCGCCGCGTCGATGAGTCCTCGCCGATGGTCGACGCGCGTCTGCCCGACGGCTCGCGTGTTAACGTCATCATCCCGCCCGTCGCGCCTAAGAGCCCGACGATCACTATCCGGAAGTTCCGCACCGACAAGATGACGATGAATGACCTCATCGCCACCGGCTCGCTCACAAACGAACTCGCGGAGTTCTTCCGCGCCTGCGTCCAGGCCCGTCTGAACATCCTCATCTCCGGCGGTACGGGCTCCGGTAAGACGACTATGCTCAACGCGTTGTCGTCGTTCATCCCGGACACCGAGCGCATCGTCACCATCGAGGACCCAACCGAGCTCCAGCTCCAGCAGGGTCACGTCGTAACGCTCGAAGCGCGACCTGCATCGCTCGAAGGCCGCGGGGAAGTCACCCAGCGTGACCTCGTCCGCAACTCACTACGCATGCGCCCGGACCGCATCATCGTCGGTGAGGTCCGCGGCCCGGAAGCGTTCGACATGCTCCAGGCCATGAACACCGGTCACGAGGGCTCCCTGGGCACCGTCCACGCCAACACGACTCGGGACGCCCTTTCCCGTATCGAGAACATGGTCATGATGGCCGGCTTCGAACTGCCGGTGAAGGCCATTCGCGACCAGATGCAGTCCGCGCTCCACATCGTCATTCAGATCGCGCGTTTCCCGGATGGCACGCGCAAGGTCATCAACGTCTCCGAGGTCTCCGGCATGGAAGGTCAGGTCGTGACCATGCAGGACCTGTTCCGTTACGAGCAGACCGGCGTCGACACCGACGGGCGCGTCCTGGGCGGGCTCCGCACGACCGGCATCCGGCCGCGCTTCGCAGAAAAGTTCGAGGTCTCCGGCATCCACCTGCCGGCGGATCTGTTCGCCGTCGCGGGGGTGTAAATGGATCCGATTGCAGCGGTTGCCGCCCTGTCGGTCATGTCGACCGTCGTCGTCGTCATGTACGCGATCTGGGGCAGTGCCATCTCATCTGGCGGTTCGCTGCGCGGCCGCCTCGAAGGCCTCATGTCCGGTACCTCCGTGGTCGAAGTCGGCCCGGGTGCCCTCAAGAAGGAGGGTGAAGGCCGCAGTCCGCTGTCCGGGCTCCTCAGCGGCGACCTCTCCGAGAAGCTCGAGCTGCAGCTCGAGCGCGCCGACCTCTCGATCTCCCCGTCGGAGTTCATCGTCATTCGCTTCGGCCTGGCGCTCATCGCCCTGGCCGCGCCGATCGTGCTCCTCCACGGCGTGTTCGGATACGTCGTCGCGGGAGTCGGCGCGGTTGTCGGCTACAACCTGCCGAAGTTCTACCTGAGCCGCCGGCGCAAGAACCGCATCAACAAGCTCAACGCGCAGTTGCCGGAGGCGCTGACGATCATCTCGAACTCCCTTAAGGCGGGATTCGGCTTGCTCCAGGCGCTGAACGGCGCCGCCGATCAGCTCGAGCACCCGATCGCCACCGAGCTCGCGCGCACCATCCACGAGATGAACATCGGGTCCAGCGCCGAGGAGGCCCTTCTCGGACTGAGCGAGCGCTCCGGCAGCTATGACCTCGACATCGTGGTCACCGCCATCCTCGTACAACGCACCGTCGGCGGTAACCTCGGAGAGATTCTCGATACCGTCGCCGAGACGATGCGCGAGCGTATCCGCATCCGCGGCGAGATCCAGACCCTCACCGCGCAACAGAAGCTGACCGGTCTCGTCATCGGCTGCTTGCCCTTCGGTGTGGGCATCCTGTTCGAGGTCATGAGTCCGGAGTACATCAGCCCGCTGTTCACCACGCTGGTCGGTAAGGGCATGCTCGGCGTCGGCGCCGTGCTCGAAGTCGTCGGCCTGCTGATTATCCAGCGGATCCTGAACATCGAGGTGTAAGGATGGATCTCTTCTCAATCGTCACCGCCCTCGTCGTGTTCGGGACGATCCTGTTCCTGATCTTGGGCGTGGTCGCCGGGAGCGGGACCGCCGGCAACCTCGCACGCCAGCGGCTGGATGCGTTCCGTCGCGGCGCTGAGCCGGAGGCCCCGACTGCCACGCGTGCCGCCTTCGGCGACCGCGTCATGTCACCGGTGCTCGGCGGCGCCGTTCGCGCTCTCGGGAACATCCTGCCCCGTTCGATGCTTCGTGGGGTAGAGAAGCAGTTGGTCACCGCCGGCGAGCCGATGACGATGAACGGGTTCCTCACGCTCGTCCTCATCGCGACGTCCGCCGCGACGGGCTTTGGATTGCTGCTCATCGTTGCGAGCGGCGCAACCATCGGGCCGAAGTGGATCGCGGCCGTCATCGGCCTTGGCGTCCTCGGCTTCATCATGCCGTTCTGGATCGTCCGCTCCCGCGCCCGGCAACGCCAGCACGCCATCATCAAGAGCCTGCCCGATGCGTTCGACCTGATCACGACGTGTGTCGAAGCCGGCCTCGGCCTCGACGCCGCCCTCGCACGCGTTGCCGAGAAGGTCGAGGGACCCTTCGCCCAGGAGCTTTCGCGCTCCCTCCGCGACGTAGCGCTCGGCAAGAGCCGGCGCGACTCGCTCAAGGAGCTCGGCGTCCGCACCGCCGTCCCCGACCTCATGCAGTTCACGAACGCCGTCATCCAGGCCGAGGCGATGGGATCTTCTGTCGGCACCGTCCTGCGTGTGCAGGCCGACCAGCTGCGCGTCCGCCGGCGCCAGCGCGCAGAGGAAGCCGCGTACAAGGCCCCCGTGAAGATGCTCTTCCCGCTCGTGCTCTGCATCTTCCCGACGCTGTTCATCGTTATCCTAGGCCCGGCCATCATCACCATCATGAACGGCTTCCCGACGAAGTAGCGTCGTCGTTAACAGCAATGAATGGGCGCACGCATTCGGTGCGCCCTTTCCGTATCCACCGCCGCCGCCTCAAGCCCTCACCCGTCCAACCGCCGCTGATAGACCGCGCCGTGCTACGATCTCCCGCACGCACAACACACGCTGGAGGACGCTCGATGTTCATCGCGATGAATAACTTCAAGGTCGCCGAAGGCAAGGAAGACGAGTTCGAGCGCATTTGGAAGTCGCGCGAGTCGTACCTTGCGGGCGTGCCAGGATTCGTACGATTCGCGCTGCTCCGCGGCCAGGGCGATGGCGAATACATCAGCCACAGCACCTGGGAGAGTCAGGCCGCGTTCGTCGCGTGGACCCAGAGCGAGGCGTTCGTCGCGGGCCACCGCCAGGGCTCGCTCATGGGCGTTTTGGCCGGCCCCCCGGTGGTCAAGCTATACGAGGCCGTCATCGAGCAGGACGCCCCGGCGCCCGTGCGCAGATAGCCGCGCGCGGGCGCTACGCCACCGACCCTCCGCCTGACGCCGCCGTACGCCGCCGCGACGGCAACCGCGCTGGCCGCGCGTACAGCCGCGCGAGCCGCAGCGCCTCCGCTCGTAACTCCTCGCG
>CAZAPT010000016.1:0-78987 GCA_964487335.1 uncultured Dehalococcoidia bacterium | reverse complement strand
TCTTCCACAGCAACGCCCGCGATGCCACGATCCTGAACAACCTCGACCAGCCGACCTGGAGGCACTGGCTCGGCACAGACGACGGCGGCCGCGACACGTGGTCGCGCGTCGTCTGGGGCACCCGCCGCTCGCTCGAGATCGGCGGAAGTGCTCTCGCGATCGCAGTCGCCGCCGGCGCGATCTTCGGTATCGTGTCCGGCTACTTCGGCGGCAAGTTCGACACCGTCATGCAGCGCTTCCTCGATTCGATGCAGGCCTTCCCGCCGCTGCTCATCTTGATCCTGCTCGCCACCACGTTCGCGTTGAACGTGCATAACCTCATCTTCGCGCTTGCCTTCGTCGGTGTCCCGCAGGTCTCGCGCCTCATACGCGGCACCGTGCTGTCGATTCGCGAGATGCCGTTCATCGAAGCCGGACGCGTGATCGGCGCCTCCGACATGCGCATCATGTTCCGCCACGTCCTGCCCAACACCGCAGCCTCGCTGATCGTCGTATTCACGATAGGCATCGGAACCGCCATCATCGCCGAGGCAAGCCTCGCGTTCCTCGCGCTAACGCCCCCCGGCGTCTCGTGGGGACAAACCCTCATCTCCGGGGTGAGCTACATCGGACAGTCTCCGTGGCAGGCGGTCTTCGCCGGCGGCGCCATCACTCTCGCTGTTCTCGCGTTCAATCTCATGGGCGACGCGCTTCGCGACATCCTCGACCCGCGGCTGCGGATCTGATCGTAAGCCAGGTCTTGTCCGGCCGGAGAGCCGGCCGGTGAGGAGGGAGGCAACGAGATGAGCACTAACTACTGGGACAAGGTCCGCACGGCGCGGATCACTCGCCGGCGCATGCTGACCGGCACCGCGGCGGTGGGCGCCGGTGTCGGCGCGATGGCCCTCGTTGGCTGCAGCAAGTCCGGCGGCACCAAGACGCCCTCTGCCGGCGGCTCCAACGCGACGGCGCAATCGACCGTCCGCCAGGGCCAGGCCGCGACGTCGCGTGGCGGCATCTACCGCAACTTCTCCTTCGATGCCCTCGCGCTGGACACGTACGACCCCCACCAGACGCAGTTCGGCCCTATCTACAACATGCACTCCGCCGTCTTCAGCAAGGTACTGGAGTACGACAACGATGTCGCCCAGACCATGTACCCCGACCTCGCGGACGGCATGCCTGAGCAGCCCGACCAGACCACCTACATCATTCGCTTGCGCAAGGGTGTGAAGTTCCATGACAACCCGCGCGCACAGCAGAACTATCCCCAGGTCGCTGGCCGCGAGCTTACCGCTGAGGACGTCCGCTTCAGCATCGAGCGCCAGCTCAACCCCAACAGTCCGCAGAAGCCGCTGTACTACCGCCGCGGCCAGTGGGAGTCCATCGACAAGCTCGAAGTGACCGACCCTTACACGCTGCGCATCACCACCAAGGGCCCGACCGCGCCCTTCCTCCACTACTTGGCCGACCGCAACGCGCACATCGTCGCCAAAGAGACGGTCGACGCCAACGACACCATGAACAACGACAAGGCCATGGTCGGCACGGGCCCGTTCTTCCTCGAAGACTTCCAGGCGACGCAGTTCGTGAAGGTCCGTCGCAACCCCAACTGGTTCGCGAAGGACGACAATCCCAACAACATTGGGATGGACCGGCCGTTCATCGATGGCTACGACTCGCTCTGGACGCCATCGAGCAACTCCGCCGAAGAGGCCGCGCTGCGCAGTAAGCAGATCGACTCGACGAGCTTCGAGGACGACGCCACCGCAATCAGCGTGTCGAAGTCGCAGGGCCTGACGCTGATCGAATCCGGCGTCGGCGGGTGGGTGAACAGCCGCCTATGGCTCTCCTCGAAGTCGCCGCTGCAGGACTTCCGGTTGCGCAGGGCGCTGCACCTCGCCGTTGATCGCAAGGCAATCGGCGAGCAGATGTTCCCGCCCGCTCCGGGCGTGCGCAGCTTCCTCGTCTCCGGCCCGATCACGTACCCGATGACCCTCTGGTCTATCCCGCAGTCGGAGATCGAGGCGATGCCCGGTTATCGCTCCGACGCGAACGGCCGCAGCGAGGACATCGCCGAGGCCAAGAGCCTCTGGTCTGCCGGGAACGGTCCGTCGTCTTTGCCGGTGCTCTTCGCTGGCATCCCTGGCTATATCCCCAACAAGGCTCTGCCTGAGTTCAAGAAGCAGCTCCAGGCCACGCTCGGCCTAAACGTGGAGGAGACCGTCGACCCGACCGGATACACGTCCCTCGCACAGGCGCTCCTGCAGAACACCGCCGACGCCAACCAGGGCACGACGCCCTTCACCTGGGGCTACGACAACGGCTGGATCGACCTCGATGACTGGCTCTACCCGTACTTCCACACCGGCGGCACGAAGAACTCGTTCCTGCTGTCCGACGCGGACCTCGACAAGATGCTCGAGAACCAGCGCGCCGAATTCGATTACCAGAAGCGCCGCCAGATCGGGCTGGACGCTCAGCACTACTTGCTCGACAAGGTGCTCGCGCGCCTCGATTACACCGCGCCGGTCAACCGCGTCGTCGAGTGGACGTATGTGAAGAACGAAGTGCAGGCAACCTGGTTCGGCCACAACTACCTGTACGCGAACACCTGGATCGACCAGAGCGATCCGACCTACAACGGAAGGCCTGCCTAACGCTCAACGTGCAGTGACGGACGACAAGCAGACTCACGACCTCGACGCGGCCCAGGAGCGCATCACCGGCTTCTGGAGCCGCGTCGCCTCTGAGTACGAGGCGCATCCCGGCAACGTCGTGGCCCTCGGCACTCCGCAGTACGGCGCGTGGGTCGAAGCCTTGCGCTCCGCCCTGCCGCCGCCACCCAGCGATGTCCTCGACGTCGGCGCCGGCACTGGCTTCCTTTCGATGATTGCGGCCGGCCTCGGTCATCGCGTGACTGCCGTAGATCTCGCCGAGCCGATGCTCGACGTTGCCCGCGCCGAAGCGCACCGCCGAGCCCTCGAACTGCGCTTTCACGTCGGCGACGCCGTCGCTCCGCCGTTCCCGCCCCAGAGCTTCGACGCCGTCACGTCGCGTCACCTGCTCTGGACGCTGCGTGAACCGGAGCGCGCATTCGCGAACTGGCATGCGCTGCTCCGTCCCGGCGGGCGCGTCATCGCCATGGACGCGCTCTGGTTCTCCGACGATGACCCCGAACCGCCTTCGGATGATCAGCCCGCTCCGCCGGAAGATGAAGAACCGGGCATCTTCGAGCAGCACTACACCGCCGAGACGAAGGCCGTCCTCCCGGTGATCCACGCACGCGAGTGGGCGCCGCTTATCGCGATGTTCGAGCACAGCGCTTTCGTCGATGTGACCGCCACCCCGATCGACAGGCTTGCCCAGGAAAAGTCTTCACAACGGCCCGTCCACGTCCTGATCGCACACAAGCGTTAGGCGACACGACCGAGCCTTACTCAGTGAGCCGCTGCCGAAGCGCGTCCACCGCTTCGCCGATGTAGCGGTACGCAAACTCCGGACGCGCCCCGATCGGGAACCATCGCACATCGTTGATGATGTCCGCCGCCCGCGGCTCACCCGACACGATCCGGCAAACGTAAACCAACTCCACCACCGGCACGTCGAAGAACACGTCCTCGAACGCCCCCACCAGTTCGCCCACCTGCACCTCCACCGCCATCTCCCGCCGGCACTCACGCACCAGCGCCGGCTCGATGCGGTCCGTCGCGTTCAGAAACCCACCCGGAAGGTCCCATATCGCTCCCGCCGGCTCCTCGCTTCGCCGCCCGAGTAGCATTTCGATGTTCGCACGTTCGCCGCGCACGATCAGCGCTTCGATGCACGGCTTCACGTTCTGCCACAGGATGAACCCGCACTGCGTGCACACCGGATGCGCCACCTCTTCATACTCGACGCCACGCCACGCGAGAGGCGCGGCGCAGCGCGGACAGAACTTCAGGTCGGCTTTCACCCTTCCGCCCGTGGCAACAAAACCATCTGCGTGCATCGAAAAAGCGCGATGACCTTCCCATTCGAATCGTCCGCCACTTCGACGTCCCACACGTGCGTCGTCCGACCGCGGTGCACCGGCATCGCCCGTCCGACAACAGCTCCGCCCTCGCGCACCGTGCCCAGGAAGTTCGCCTTCAGCTCGATCGTCGTGAAGCTCGCGCCCTCGGGCAGGTTCAGCCCCATCCCCGAAGCACACAGCCAGTCGGCGAGCGTGACGATGACTGGCGCCCATAGGTAGCCGGTACCCGCGACGAGCTCGTGCGTAACGTCGAGCCGGCCCGTGACCAGGTCGTGCTCCACACTCGTGACTTTGATCCCGACGATCCCGGGATGCCGGTCTTTTGCGAACTCGTTGGCGCGCGCCGCCTGCTCGTCGGTCGGCTGTGTCATTTCAGCGCCGATTATAGAACTCGACGGCCCACCGCCACTCGCTTCCGTCCGGCGCGTTCCACCATCGCTGCAGCACTCCCGCCTCGCCGCCCGCCAGCAGCACCACCCGCCCGATATCCAACGCCTCCGGCCACACATCCTCGCGCACGATGCGCTGCCCGTCGCGACGCAACCGCGTCATCGGCACGTAGTCGCCCGCGCGCCGCAGTTGATCCCCCGACGCTACAGCGTTCCCCGCCTCGCCGCGCAACTCGACGCGCAACAGGTCAGGTGCAGCGTGTACCAAAACCACGGCCGCGTCGTCGATGCGCGCTCGGCAGAAGGGCAGCCCCTGCGCAGCGGCGTTCGGATACCAGAGTTCCCACGTGAACACGCGACGTTATACGTGCACTTCGGCCTGCCGGACAACCGGGAACACCGGCGTCACCCGCGCTCGTATCAGGCTAGGTCTTCGTCGCCTGTCGAAGGTCGCCGCTTCCACCGCAGCGCTTCGCGCACGAGCGCCGTCCGCGCCGTCGCCCACGCAGCACGGAGCTGCTTCGCCTCGCCCGGAGACATCTGCTTGTTCCCGAAGCGCGCCCGCTCGTAGCTCGCCGCGATCGCTTCGACGTCCCCGGCCTCCGGCACCGCCAGCGCGACCCGCGATGCGTACGCCCGCGGCGTCTCGTCCGGCGCCGGCGGCGCATGCCCGATGCTCGCCAGCCGCACGCTGTTCTCCCACAGCCGCTCGCGCAGCCCCAGGCCCCGCACGCCCGACTCCCACGTCCACAGCAGCGCAATCAGCGCTGCCGCGACCGCGACCACCGCTGCGCCGAGCCCAATGTCCCGCCAGGTCGTCAGCGAGACGCCGCTGATCGCGTCGCCGATGCTCGGGAGTGAGTTGATCGACGGCAGGCTCGATGTCCCGCTCTGACCCGGAGGCGGCAGCGCCGCTTCCTCCGGCGCTGTCGTTTGCGGCTCCAGCGGGCGCGACACCACCGGCTGCGACGGCGTCGGGTTGAACTCCACCCAGCCGATATTCGGGAAGTAGACCTCCGGCCACGCGAACGCCTGCTGCTGCGTCAGGTCGTACACGTGGCTGTCCCCGCGCCGCACTGATGGGTCCAGCACGAATCCCGAAGCCAGCCGCGCCGGTATCCCTAGCGTCCGCAGCATGACCGTCATCGCCGACGCGTGGTAGTCGAAGTACCCGCGCTGCGCGTCGAACAGGAAGTAGTCCACCGGGTCGCGCTGGTCCGGCGTCTTCGGCACGCTGTAGTCGATCGGGAACGACCGCAGGTACGCCTCGATGGCGGTCGCCGCGTCGTAGGGGTTGTCCGTCCCGGCGGCCACGTCCCGCGCCTTCGCGGCAACTCGCGCAGGGGTTCGGCGTGACGTCTGCAGATAGCTCTGCATCACCCAGGATGGGTAGTCCGCTCCCGCCGCCCGCAGCTGGTCCTCGGTCGCTGCGCTCACGCTCCCAACCGTGCTGTACTGCGTCCCGTTCTTCAGGTGCCCGTCAGGCTCGATGCTGCTCACGTCCGCCACATCGCCGCCGACATTTGATGAGTCGCTTTGGTCCGACCGCAGCGGCTGCCCGATCGTGAACAGCCGGTCGCCGTTGCCTCCCTGCACCTTCACCTGCGCGACGATCGTCGCACGCATCATCGCCGACACGTTCTGCGCGTCCGCGACGTCCGTGCTGCCACCCGGCGGCAGGCTCTCGTCGTTCTGCGTGTTCACCTGCCAGCCGTCGCGGCGGTACTGCTGGAACGACTGGTCGCGAAGGAACGGCGCCACGTCCGGCGGCACCGAGACCTCCACCGATGCCGCCGGCACGTCGCGAGGCGTGATTAGTCCCTGCAGGATCAGCTGGTCCTTGAGCCCGTGGATCTTCGCGCCCTTGTCCGGGTTGATCGAAAGGAATGCGCGCGCGATCGGCGTCAGGTGGCCCGTGAACGGGGCGACCAACGATTCCCATCGTGCGTTCGCTGCCGCTGACTGCGACCCGAGCGGCATCACCGCCGCCGATGCCAGCAGCGCGAGCGTAGCCCAGAGCGTCACGTGCAGCGCAGACAGCGCGATAAATCGCGGATAGGGCGTCGCTGCCCGTTCCCACTGCGTCTGCTGCCGAAGCACCCGCAGCCGCATGAAGAGCAGCACGCCGAGCACGAGGTACACGACCGACGTCACGCTCAGCTCGTCCGTGCTGAACGCCGCGTCCCAGATCAGCGCCGCTGCGCCTGGTGCCAGTCCGAGGATCGCGTTCCGCCACCGAAGGATCGCCCACGCCCCGACGAACGCGCCCACCCACGTCATCGCAACCATGATCACGATGACCGGCAGCGGGTCCGTGCTCCTCCCGTGGCCCGTCACCGCCGCCCACCACGCGTACATCCGCTCGTGCAGGTGCGCCGTGCGCCAGTACAGCGACTGTCCCGGCACGATCGCCATGATCTGCGCGTAGACGATCGCCGCGCCCGCCACCAGCCCCATCGCCACCAGCAGGAGCTGGTTCCACCGCACCCGATACAGCGCGTACGCCACTAGCAGCGCCGACAGCCCGATCGGGAATAGCGACGGCAGTCCCGCTACCCAGTCGGCGTTCTGCACGTTCGCCGCCACGCACCCGAATGCCGCGGCCGTGAGCAGCAGCGTCAGCGCGTCTTCCCACGACGGCAGCAGGCCGCCGCGTCCGCGCGCTAACGCCGGCGCTTCTACGTCAGGATGCTCTGGGCTGCTGAGGTCGAGTTCGACCGCGCTCGCCGCCACGTCCGCCACCGCCTGCGCTCGAAGATGAGTCCATGCATGGTAGCGGGAAGATGCGCCCGAATGTGTTACGGCGCGGCGAAGGCCGCTGGGCGACGTTCCCTCGTCCGGCCTCCTGGCTCATCCGCCGCGGACGTCCTAGCTTGTGAACTGGAACAGCTGGACGAGGTTCCCCTCCGGGTCCCTCAGCGTGGCCAGCATCAACCCGTCCTGTTGGTTCGGCTCTTCGATGAACTCCACGCCCGCTGCCTTCAACCGCGCCGCATCCGCCTTCAGGTCGTTGCTGGTGAGCCCCACCATGTGCCGGTACGGGTCTGTCGCCGGCCCCTGCAGCTCGCTGTGGCTCCCGAGTCCCAGCGACGGCGCCTGCGGGTCGCCGAACAGCACGAACCGCTCCGACTCCAGTCCGACCTTCAGCCCGAGCACGTCACGATAGAACGGCAGCAGGTTCTTCAGATCGCTGCTCCAGATGCTCACTCCGCCAAGTCCCGTGATCATTGGCTTCCTCGCCTCCTTGGCCTTCCGTGCCTCACGATGACCCACTGTGGCACACCGATGGCGCCGCCCGCGATGACCCGATTCGGCGAATAGGTAGGGCGCGACGACGTCGCGCGCCCGCCGAATCTGCTGACAGTACGCCTCAATGAACGCCCGGCGAGCGATGACGGACGCTGGCTACACCGTCGGCTTAACGATCTCCACCGGCGTCGTGCACAGCTCCCGGAATCGCTCCGCGTCCGCATCGCTTCCCACGACCGCGCCATAGTGGAACGGCACCGCCAGCTCCGGCTTGATGTCCTCGCTGGCCGCTGCTGCCGCTTCCTCCGCGGTCATCGTGTACGTTCCTCCGATCGGAAGGAACGCCACGTCCGTCTTGAACGTCTTCATTTCGGGGATTCGGTCGGTGTCCCCTGCGTGGTAGATCCGCCGCCCGCCCACGCTCACGATGAACCCCACCCAGTTGTTCTCCTTCGGGTGGAACGGCTTGTCGACGTTGTACGCCGGCACCGCCTCGATCTCGAAGCCTTCGATCGTCTTCTTGTCGCCCGGCGCTATCGCGATCTTCTTCGCGTCGTCCACCGGTGCCTTAGCGATGCAGTCCGGCGGCCCCGCGACCACCGTGTCTGCCTTCACCACCTTCTCCATGTCCGGCCCGGAGAGGTGGTCGCCGTGAGCGTGCGTGATGAGCAGCAGGTCAGCCTTCGGATCGCCGTTCTTCACCTGGAACGGGTCGATCCACAGCACTTTCCCGTCCGTTATCAGCAGCGTCGACTGCGTCCCTCGCGTCACTCCCTTGAGCAGCGTCGTCTGTTGCGTCATTCATCCCTCCATCGCTCGAAGTATGCTGAACACCCCACCTTTAGGTCTACCCGCGCGGATGTGACGACTACCTCGATCAGAGTGCTGCGTTCCGCACTCTCGAACCCGCCGTGCACCGCTCAGTTGAACACCGCCGAAGGCGTCGCCGAACTCGCCCCGGTCTACCGGCTGATCCGCCTGAACCGCAGCGCCGACCACGTCTCGTCGATGGACACGTTCGACACGCCACGGAGCCCGAACCGCTGCGCCTCGTTGAACAGGATGTCCCGGTTGAGGTCTGTCGCCAGCTTCGATGCCTTCGGCCAGCAGATCCAGACGATTGCCGCCGGCTTCGCCGCCTTCAACGCAGCCGGCACCCGCCGCTCGAGATCCGCCCTCGACTTCACGAACAACTGCACCACGTCGAAGTGCCCGCTCGCCCGATGCGCTAGCTCCACCCCGTCTGGCGCCCCGAGCGCATCGAGATACCCGTCCGGCGCATCGAGCACCAGCACGCGATGCCCCGCTCTGATCTGCAGCTTCTTGGAAAGAGATGCGTCAGTCATCGTGACCAACGACTAGTGACCGGCGACCACTAAACGACAGTGGGCGCCCGATACTCCCTCCACACCGCCCGCAGCTCGCCGCAGATCTCCCCCAGCGTCGCGTACGCCCGCACCGCATCGAGGATCGCCGGCATGAGGTTCTCGTCGCCCCTCGCCACGTCCCGCAGCCGCGCGAGCGATGCCGCCGCCTTTGCGCCGTCCCGCTCGGCGCGCACCCGCCGCAGCCGCGCGGTCTGGCCGCGCGCCAGTTCCGTGTTCACGCGGAAGATCACTGGCTCCGGCTCTTCGCCGCTTCGGAACTTGTTCACCCCGACGACGACGCGCTCGCCCGACTCGATCTCCTGCTGCTGCGTGACCGCCGCTTCCTGGATCTCCGACTGCATGTATCCCGACTCGATCGCCGCCACCGCGCCGCCCATGTCCTCGACGCGGTCCAGGTACTCCTGCGCCTTCTGCTCGATCTCAGACGTCAGTTTCTCCACGTAATACGACCCGCCGAACGGGTCCACCGTGTCCGTCACGCCCGTCTCGTGCGCGATGATCTGCTGCGTGCGCAGCGCGATCCGCTGCGCCTCCGTCGTCGGGATCGCGAGCGCCTCGTCGAAGCACGACAGCGCCATCGATTGCATCCCGCCCAGCACCGAGGCCAGCGCCTGCAGCGACGCCCGCACGATGTTGTTCTCCGGCTGCTGTGCCGTCAACGTCGCGCCGCCCGTCTGCACGTGCGTACGAAGCTTCCACGAGTTCGCGTCCTTCGCCCCGAACCGCTCCCTCAGCAGCTTCGCCCACATCCGACGCAGCGCGCGGTACTTCGCGACCTCTTCGAAGAAGTTGTTGTGCGTGTTGAAGATCCACGAGATCCGCGGCGCGACGTCATCGACGTCTACGCCCGACCGCTGACACGCGTCGATGTACGCGATCGCGTTCGCGAACGCGAAGCCGATCTCCTGCGCGGCCGTGGATCCCGCATCGCGGATGTGATACCCGCTCACGCTGATGCTGTTGAACTTCGGCGCGTATCGCGCGCAGTACGTGATGAGGTCCGCCGCCAGCCGCAACGACTCCCTTGGCGGATAGATGTACGTCCCGCGCGCGACGTACTCCTTCAGCACGTCGTTCTGTGCCGTCCCCATGATGTCGGCAGAAGCCACACCCTGCTTCTCCGCGACCACCATGTACATCGCGACCAGCACCGATGCCGGCGCGTTGATCGTCATCGACGTGCTCACGCGATCCAGCGGGATGCCCTCGAACATCTCCTCCATGTCGGCGAGCGAGTCGATCGCTACGCCGACCTGCCCGATCTCCGCGTCCGCCTTCGGGTCGTCCGAGTCGAGCCCGATCTGCGTCGGCAGGTCGAACGCGACAGACAGCCCGTTCTGTCCCTGGCTCAACAGGAACTTGAAGCGCTCGTTCGACTCCGCCGCCGTCCCGAAACCGGCGTACTGCCGCATCGTCCACAGCCGCCCGCGATACATCGTCGGCTGCACGCCGCGCGTGTACGGATACTCCCCGGGCATCCCGATGTCGCGGTCATACTCGACGTCCGAGGTGTCACCGGGCGTGTACAACCGCTCCGTAACGGTTGAGCTGGTGTGGAACTCCGCTTGCCGCTCGCCGCCCCGCTTCATCGACGGCGCAAGCGTCTTCTCTTGCCACCGCCGAGCTTCGCCCTCGACATCTCCCGACCCGTTCCGATGCCCGTTCGCGCTCATGCCATAATCCTAGCCCAGATCGCTTCCCGATGCGCTCCACAGACGGCCGCGAGCGGCGCTCCATCCGTCTGGGCGCTTGACGCGCGTAGTCCCTAACCGCATCTGCGAGGTCCCCTCTGCGCCGGTCGGCGCGCTGGCTAGTCGAAGAGGCGCTGAAGGAGACAGGGTGAGCCTATCCCAGCCCCCGCAGCAACTCCACTGTCGTCCCTCGCATCGTCTCCTCCGCGGTCTCGTCCAACAACGTCACCCCCGCCTCATACCCGCCCTCGTCGAACGCGTGCGCCGGCACCAGGTATCCCACGTAGTGGTTCGCGTAGCACGCGACCAGCAGGTTGCGCAGTGCAGCGCTTTTCTGGATCGCTTGCGCAGTCTCGACGAAGTACTCCCCCGGCAGCCCCAGGATCGCACAGCCCTCGCCGAGCCCGATCGCCTGCACCTCCGGATGGATCCGGTGTCCCTCCGTCGGTCCAAGTCGCTCCGCCACCGTTCGCTCCGTCCGATATCGCGTGAGCGACTGCACGATGCGTCGCCGCTCTTTGACGTCGGACGAAGGCGTCGACGACAATCGCTCCTGCAACTCCGACACCCGCCGCTCATACGCGTCCGGCGGCTCCAGCATCCGCAGCGGCACGTCCACGGTTCGGCTCACGACGCGGATCCGCGGCTCGACGATCAACTCGCCCGACGTCACCGCCTTGTCCGTCAGTTCGTCCCAGCGGATGTTCCAGACCTTCTGTTGTACCCCCAGTGGCCGCAGCTCCTGGATGCGCCGTGCCGCCTCCGCGCCCACGATCGTCCCGACGCGCTCCGCCTCGTCGTAGCGCTGCTCGATCCACGCCGGGTTCACGTCGCCGCACGCGCCGTTCAGAAACACCACCGGCGCGTCGCCGATGATCCCCTGCACCGTCCGCACTGCGTAGCCCGGATAGTCGGCGGAGATCCGCATGTTCGTGTGGTAGAGCACCGTCGCGTGACACGCGAAATTCACGACCGCCCCCACGACGCCGTCGCGCGGATCCGGCGAGTCGAAGACCAACACGCGCAACACGTCGTCCGCCAGCCCGTCCGGATCCCGCCGGTTCTGGCTCACCGAATCGACGCTTCCCCGGCCCGCCTTCAGCACCGCCGGCCGTTTCCGCCCGTGCGCATCCACGATCGCCCCCGCGATCGTCCGCGACATCACGTCCGTCAGCGGCTCGTCGAGGTCCCGCCGCAGCCCCGCTGGCCCTGCGTGCGTGTGCGTCGCCGCGATCATCATGTTCGCCGCCGGAATGCCGGTCGCCGCCGACGCCCGCTCGCGCGCCATCGCGACCAGCCGCCGGTCCACGCCAATCAGGTCGCAGCCGACCACCGCCGCCTGCATCGTCCCGTCGTCGATGACGATCGCCCGCGCATGCAGGTCGTCGTGCACGCCGATCGACCCCGTCGTGCGCGCGCCGTACCCGTCGAGGAACGTCCCGACGGGCGGCGTGATCACCACCTCAGCCGCGCCTGCCAACAGCGTCATGGGCGGATACTACACTGTCCAGTCTCGAGCCTCTAACCCCTAATGCCGAAGCTGGTATCCTCATCGTCGAATGGACTTTGCGAAGCTCCACGGCACTGGCAACGACTTCATCCTGGTCGACGCGCGCTCACTCGACCGCGATTGGTCCGCGTTCGCACGCGTCATCTGCGACCGCCACTTCGGCGTTGGTGCCGATGGCCTGATCCTCGCCGCGAAGTCCGGCCGTGCGCCCGTCCGCATGCGTATCTTCAACGCCGACGGCTCCGAGGCCGAGATGTCCGGCAACGGGATGCGCTGTCTCGTGAAGTTCGTCGTCGACCGAGGCATGGTGAGCACCGGCTCGAACGGCGAACTCGACGTTGAGACCGGTGCCGGCATCCTCCGCGTCCGCGCGACCTCGGACGCCGGCAAAGTCACCTCCGTCCGCGAAAGCATGGGTCCGCCCCACCTCGACCCGCGTGACATCCCCATCGCGATCGAAGCGAAACCACCTGTGAAGCACGTCGATCTCCGCGTCGACGGACGGACGCTCGACATAACGCCGGTGTCGATGGGCAACCCCCACGCCATCCACTTCCAGGACGCCCCTGTCGATGACTTTCCGCTTCACTCGCTCGGTCCGCTCGTCGAGCGCCACGATCTGTTCCCGAACCGCACGAACTTCGAGGTCATCCGCATGCTCGGCGGGGATAAAGCCGAGATGCGCGTTTGGGAGCGCGGCGTCGGCGAGACGCTGTCCTGCGGCTCCGGTGCTTCCGCCACCATGGTCGCCGCACACATCCTCGGCCTCGCTGGAGACGCGCTCGAGCTCCGCGTCCCGGGCGGAACCCTCCAGCTCGAATGGGACGGCGCTGGCGACGTCATCCTCTCCGGCCCCGTCGAAGAAGTCTTCACCGGGAGTTGGCCGGAATAGATGCCCGTCCGATCGATCCGGCGTCTCGCCGCTCAGGCCGCCCCGAGCCTCCATGATCGCCTCGCTTCTGAGACCCTGAGCTGCGTTTACTGGCGCCGTGACCTCGACCGGGTCGAGCGAAATCATCCCGAGCTCGTCGTCGAGCGTGCGGGCAACGTCATCGCCGCCATCCCTTCCGTCGGAGCGAAGCTTGCCTACGCCTTCATCAGCGAGGCCGCGTTCATCGAGCACTTCCCGCCGATGCTCGATCAGCTAGTGCCCCGCATACGCCGCGGCGTTGCGGCCGACACGGTCCGCTTCCGCCTCGCGCACAACCCAGCGCGCCCGATCGTCGAACCCGTGCTGAAGCGTGCGTGGTTCACGCCGGAGCGCCGCTGGATCGAGTTCGCGATGGATCGCCGAGCGATCTCCCCGACCGCTGCGCCACGCGGTGTGAAGTTCCGGGACGCGACACCGGCTGACGCCGAAGCCATGGCAGCGCTCGATCTCGAAGCCTTCCCCGACACGCCGGAGGGCGCGTCCTCTATCCGTCGCCGAATGGAGTCAGGCGATCTCTGCGCACTCCTCGCCACCGCGCAGAAGGACGTCATCGCCTTCTGCTCATACGCCCAGCACGATCCCGGCGAAGGCTACATACACACCATCGCGGTCACCGAATCTCGTCGCGCCGAAGGGCTCGGCGAAGCGCTCACACTTCGCGCACTGAAGCGACTCTTCGCTGATGGTGCGCAGCGCGTCTCGCTCACCACGGACGACGACAACTCGGCTGCGATTCGCCTCTACCTCAAGCTCGGCTTTCGCCAGTCGCGGGCGGGCGTCGACTACGAACGCCCGACCGATCCGCGCGTCATCCGGCGCCTGCAGAAGGAGTCACTCGGCACGCTCATCAAGTTCGGCGGCTGGCGCTAGCCGCCGTGAGCGCCGCCGACGTCTTCGGCCTGCACGCCCACTTCTGGGAGATCTTCTACCGCAGCGCGATCATTTACGTCGCCGTCGTCCTTGGCATCCGTCTCACGGGACGCCGCCAGCTCGGCCAGATGACGCCCTTCGACCTGGTCCTGATCCTCCTCATTGCGAATGCCGTCCAGAACGCCATGGTCGGCACCGACGTCTCGATCTTCGGCGGCCTGGTCGCCGCTGCGACGCTTCTCGCCATGAACCACGCCACTGGCATCGCCATCAATCGCATTCCCCTCTTCCAGAAGTTCCTCGAAGGCGAACCGACGCTGCTCGTCAACAATGGCAAGCTCATCGAAAGCCACGTCCGCGAGGCCGGCCTCACTAACGCGCTGGTCCTCCAGGCGATCCGCGAGCATGGCTTCGACGATCTGTCGCAGGTCCAACTGGCAATCCTCGAGATCGATGGCACGATCAGCATCGTCCCCGTCGGTACGAAAACAGTCCGCACGCGCCACCGCGTTCGCGCCGTCCGCCCCGGGGGCAACTGATGCCCGACGCGGTCACTTCCGGCCTCGGCCGCAACGGCCCGTGGCTCCAGAACCATTGGCTCCGAGTCGAAACCCGCCAGTCCGACGGTTCGATCTCGCCGGTCGCCCTCGAGGGCGCGTTCCGCCCGACTGAGCGTGCCGTCGCCTTCGTCGCACCGGTCGATGCCCCACCCATCGAGTTCGGTCGCTGCGACTACGACGTCCGCCCACACGAAGATGCGCTCGGCGTCGGCCGCATACTCACACTCGTCTCGCACATCTCTCGACGCGGCGTCACGCTCCGCCGCGAGGTCGCACTCTACGACGCCCACCCGTTCTGCGTCACCCGCGTCGGCATCACTAACGAAGGCGCCGCCCAGCTCCCGCTGGCCGCCATCCACGCCTTCACCGTTCCCGCCGAAGGCCGCGGCCGCCTCCAGCTCAAGTCAAAGCCCGCCGACCTCCGTGTCTATCGGCACGGCTGGCAGTCGTGGTCGCCGACGCTATCCCTCGGCGGTGCCGGCCTCGACCTCCGCTCCCCGCCGCCCGTTCAGGCCCCCGAGCCGCCGGAACAGAACGCCGGCCGCTTCGCCTCCGACGATGTCGCCGTCCTCTACGATCCCGCGTCAGGTCGAAGCCTTCTCACCGGGGCCATCACTGCCTCCGACTTCCTAACGCAGGTCTTCGTCGACGCCCCATCCAAGTCACTCGACGCCCGCTCCCTCGCCGACGGCATCCTCCTCGCCCCCGGCGACACGCTATGGTCCGAACGCATCGCCGTCGACCTCATCGGCTCGCCGCAGGATCAGCTCGAACGCTATGGCGATGCCCTCGCCCGCAGCACGGGCGCCCGCGTCCCGCAGAAGACGCCGTCCGGCTGGTGCTCCTGGTACTACTTCTACACCACCGTCACCGAAGCCGACGTCGTCCGAAACCTCCGCTTCCTCGAGCAGCACCGGCGGGAGCTGCCCATCGAAACGGTGCAGATCGACGACGGCTACCAGGCCGATATCGGCGACTGGCTCATCACAAACGAGAAGTTCCCCCACGGCATGGCGTGGCTCGCCTCCGAGATCAAACGCGCGGGCTACACGCCTGGCCTCTGGCTCGCGCCCTTCCTCGCGGCCGAGACATCACGCACCTTCGCCGAGCACCCGAACTTCTTCGTACGCAGGGACGATGGTGAACCCGCCCTCGCCATCCACAACTGGAACCGCCGCAACTTCGGCCTTGACGGCTCGAATCCCGACGCGCGCGACTGGCTGAAGCACGTCTTCCGCGAAGTCTGCGAAACCTGGGGCTACGACTACGTGAAGGTCGACTTCCTCTACGCGGCTGCGATCGCTGGCCGCCGTCACGACTCCGACGCCACCCGCGCCCGCGCCTACCGCCAGGCCCTCGCCGCCGTCCGAGAAGCCGTCGGCGACGACCGCTTCATCCTGGGCTGCGGCTCGCTGATCGCTCCGTCAGTCGGCGCGTTCGATGGCAACCGCATCGGCCAGGACGTTGGCCCCTGGTGGCGCAACCTCCGCCGCGAAGACCGCGGCCTCCCCAGCGCCCCGCCGCGCGAACCCGATGACAACTCCAGCGCCGAAGTCTCCATCCGTAACACGATGACCCGCTGGTGGATGCACGGCCGCTTGTGGGCCAACGACCCGGACTGCCTCATCGTCCGCGAAGCCCGCTCGAAGCTCTCCTTGGACGAAACCCGCACGCTCGCCGCCGCCATCGGACTCTCCGCTGGCATGATGCTCTCGAGCGATGACCTCGACCAGCTCCCGTGCGACCGTCTGGAGCTCATCTCCATGCTCCTCCCGCCCCTCCCGCGGTCAGCCCGCCCGCTCGACCTCATGGAGCGCGACATCCCCGAGCACTTCGAAGTCACCTTCGACGGCGCCGACGGCCCCACCGGCATCGCGGCGGTCTTCAACTTCGATGACGCCGTCTCCGACCGCACGCTCCCCCTACCCGATGGCCGCTGGCATGCCGTCAGCCTCTGGGATGAGCGCTATCTCGGCGAATTCGAGCGCGACATCTCCTTTCCCGCCATGCCCCCACACTCTTCCCACGTCGTCTCCCTGCGGCCCGCCGACCTCCACCATCCCGCGCTCCTCGCCACCACCGCCCACATCGGCATGGGCGCCCTCGACGTCGCTGACGCCAACTGGTCTGCATCGAGCAGCACCCTTCGCCTCGACCTCGATGCGGTCGGCCGCGCCCGCCGCCGCATCTTCTTCGCCACCGCCGGCCGAACCCCGTCGGCTCGCCTCGGCGCCGCCACCCTGCAAGTCCACCGCCAGGACGACGTCGCGTGGGTCGACGCCTCCATCGACTCGCCCACAACGCTGGACATAACCTTCGCCACCTGACCTGCGCGTGTCACCTCCCCAATACATCCGTTGCCGCAACCACCCGTTCAGGCGACCCGGTGCGACGCTTCCGTCAGTCGGATGTTGACTTCACGCCCCCGGAAGGCGTAGCCTGAGGAGCGACAACTGAATAGAGCCGAACTCGCGAAAGCGGGACGGGGGAACCACCGGACGCGGGGTGAATCGCGCCAGCAGGTGCGTAGGCGAACTCCTTTGAGCCGAACCCGACAGCTAACCCCGTAGGCATAAAGAGGAGAGGTGAGACCGGTCGAAGGTGCGCCTTCGGCCGTTTTGTTTCTCTCCGCCAGACGTCGCGGCGACCGAGCTATTCAGGGAACAGCCTCCTCCTCCAACGGCAAGAGACCACCGGTACCGGTGGTCTTTTGCTATCTCGGCGTTGGCGTGCGCCCTACGATTCTTGGATATCGATCGACTGGATCGTGTCAGCGTCCGGCGGTTCCTGCTGCAGTAGCGGGTCGCGCTGGGTCAGTTTGGTCAGCACGTCGAGGCCGTCGACGACCTTCCCGAAGGCCGTGAACTTCCCGTCGAATGTCGGCTCGTCTTTTGTCGTAATGAAGAACTGGCTCCCGTTGTTCGGCGCCCCCGCCTCATTCGGCTTCGCCATCGCCAGGACGCCTGCCGTGAACGACTCCCCGTCCGTCGGTTCCTGCGGCAGCGTGTAGCCCGGACCGCCCGACCCTGTGCCCGTCGGGTCGCCCGCCTGCACGATCGCCGTCTGCCCGTCGTTATCCGCGATGACCCGGAAGAAAGACACCCCGTTGTAGAACCCGTCCTTCGCCAGGAAGACGAAGTTGTTCACCGTCGAGGGCGCCTCGTTCGCCAGGAGCTGTACCTTCACGTCGCCCTTGTCCGTCTTGATCACCGCCGTATATGTCTTCGTCGTGTCGATGCTCATCGGCGGCGCCGTCTGGTATTGCTTCGACGTAACGCCCGCCGCCGCCGTCGCGTCGTCTGGGTTCGGCGTCGTCCGCTGCACCCCCGCCCCGCGGACGCTTCCCGTCGAGCTGCTGCTGGTGCTTCGCACTTTAGCCGCGGACAGCGCCAGCCCGCCGATCAGCACCACCGCGCCGATGACTGCGAAGAGCTTGTAGTTCGAGAAGACCTTGAACGCGCCCTTCGGCTTCAGCGCTGAGGCCGTACTCGACATATCGCCTTCGCGATACGCCTTCTGCCGGCGTCGGCGCTGGACAACCTGCTTCTTTCTTGGCATCGATATCTCACCCGTTCTGAATTAGCGGCGATTGCAATATAGCATCCACGCGCCGCCCGGCTGTCACGCCCTCCGATCGCACTCCGTTTCCTCTAACGCGCGCTCTCCGGCATTGTTCGCCTGGGTGATGCGGGTGACGCCGCGCGCCCGCGCCACGTATCATGCAGTCGCGCCCCCGTAGCTCAGTTGGATAGAGCACCGGCCTCCGGAGCCGGGAGCACAGGTTCGAGTCCTGTCGGGGGTACCACCCCCTCCTCCTACCAGATGCCCTGATCGCGCTCAACGGCCTCTGCGACAACCGCAACTGATGTCGCCGCCGATGCCAGCGCGCAGCAGCTAGTCCGGCGCCCGCGCGAGATGTCCGTGGAACAGCCGCCTGAGTCTGACGGTCGATCTAGTGTCGACGTTCATCTCGTGCACCGCCTCCGCACGGATCGCTTAGATCCTGGACCCGTCGCTGCTCCAGCTCAGCGACGGCGAGTCCGCCTGCATTGCGGCAAGGCGCCGCGGCTGGCAATAGATCCAATCAAGCCGGCGCCGTGGCACTCCCGATCTCGCGCGCTATCGCGTTCGCGATCTCCCGATGGTACGATCGCGTCCGACACCAGATCAGCCAGGGAGGGTGACATGAAGAACCTGCGAGGAGCCAACGCGATCCTCACCGGCGCATCCCGCGGCATCGGCCCCTACATCGCCCGCGCTCTCGCGGCTGAAGGCGTCAACCTCGCGCTCGCGGCTCGCTCCGTCGAGCAGCTCGAGGTCACTCGCCAGCAGTGCGTCTCCGCCGGCGTCCGCGCCATCACGGTCCCCGCCGACGTCACCTCTCCCGACGACCTCCTCCGACTCAAGGAGATCGCCGAGCGCGAGCTCGGACCCATCGCCATCCTCGTCAACAACGCCGGCATCGAGATCACCAAGAGCGTAGCCGACCTCACCCAGGTGGAAGTCGACTCCATTCTTCGCACCAATCTCGATGCGCCGATCCGCATGACGAAGCTCATGCTGCCGGGCATGCTCGAACGCCACCTCGGCGCTATCGTTAACGTCTCGTCGATGGCCGGCAAAGCCCTCACGCCCTACAACGCGATTTACTCCGCCACGAAGTACGGTCTGAACGGATTCACCGCATCGCTCGACATCGAGCTGGACGGCACCGGCGTGAACGCCGGGGTGGTCTGCCCCGCGTTCGTCGGCGCCGCCGGCATGTGGGCCAACACAGGCAAGAAGGCGCCGCGCATGATGCGCGAGGTGTCGCCCGAGAAGGTCGCCGCCGCCGTGCTCAAGGTCATCGGCGGCACGCCAGAGGCGCTCGTGACGCCTGGCCCCATCCGCCCCCTGCTCGCGCTCCAGGAGATCGCGCCTTCGCTGAAGGCGCCGATCCTGAAGCGGCTCGGCATCGTGGAGGTCTTCCGCGACCGCGCCCGCGAGCTGCAGGCGCAGTCTCGACCGTCGGCCGCGCCTGAACGCCAGCCCGTAGGCGTCGACGGCCGCTCCGGCTCGTAGCGCCGAATCGAGCTCCGATGGTCCGGAGTCCCGCGCGAGAAGCTAGTTTCACAGACGCCGACGCCACCCGCGTGCGCGACGCGATGGTGGCCGCAGTCGAACGCTATCACGTTCCCGGCCTCGCAGTCGGCGTCGTTGACGGCGACGACCTCGTCTTCTCGGATGCGGTCGGCCACGCCGACATCGAAGCCGCGAAGCCCATGCGGGCTGAGATGCGCCAGCGCATCGCCTCGATCACCAAGACCATGATCGGTCTCTGTGCCATGGCGCTCGTCGACGAACGGCGCCTCTCGCTCGATGCGAAGGTGCCGGCGCTGCTTCCCGAGGTCACCTTCGTCGGCCCGTCCGAGAGCATGACGGTGTGGCACCTGCTCACCCACACCTCCGGCATCGGCGAAGCGCCCACCCTCGAGCGGCTCCGGCACGTTGCAAACCCGGATCGCGCCGCGTCCGAGCCGCCCGGCGACTTCGGCCAGCTCTACCCCGATGGCATCGTCGTGGAAGCCGAGCCGGGCACGAAGTGGGCCTACGCTAACAACGCCTTCGCGTTGCTCGGGGAGATCATCAGCCGCGCCGAAGCCTCCACGCTCCAGGACGTGCTCGAACGGCGCATCTTCGCACCGCTGGGCATGCGCGACAGCGACATCTTCGGTGAAGAGCGTGACACGCTTTCGACGTGCTATCACCGCCCGCCGAGCGAAGACGCCTGCTTCCAGCTCGAGCGCGCCGGCATCGCCGTCCCCGACGAACCCCTCGCCGATGGCCACAACATTCGCGGCAAGTTCACGTCAGACTTCAACAAGGCCATGGCTGCGGCGGGTGGCGTCCAGTCCACCATCCCGGACATGGCGAAGTACGCGAGCGCGCTCCTGAATCGGAGCGCCGGCATCGTCCGCCCTGAAACGTTCGATCAGATGACCTCGCCGCAGTTCTGTCCGGACGCTCGCCTTGTCAACTGGGGCTTGTCGTTCAGCCGCACCCCCCGCGCACGCCGCACGCTCATCGGCCACGGCGGGGCGTACTTCGGTGGGTGGAACTCGAATTTGGCAGCGATCCCGGACGTAGGAATCGCCGTCATTCAGCACATGAACGTCATGCTCGACGAGCCGGCGCCCGTCTTTGCGTCGATCATCCGTGCCGTGCTCGATGCCCCGCCGGATCATCTCGAAGAATGCGCCGCTGACCCCACTGTGCTCGAATCCGCCGCTGGCATATACGAGCTCTCGATGCCCGGACCGCTCACCAACTTCCGCCCTGCCACACGCACCGGGCGCATCGAAGTCACTCGCGATGGAAGTGCATTGATGCTCCAGTCACGCTGGGGTGCCTGGAAGAACGGCATCCGTCTCGTCCCGGTCGATCAGTCCGATCCCCTGGTCTTCGCCGTCGACGTCGAAGGCGAACTCCCGAAGCGGCTGATATTCACCCGGAACCGCGCCGGCGCTCTCGACGGCCTGCGGTTCGACGAGCTGGTGCACATGCACCGGCGACCCGGGGCCCCGGCCTAGGAGCGAACCAGACGGCGGCCCGTCCGTCCGAGCGACCCGTTTTCCGGGCTCCAGTCGTCCTAGCAGCCTCATTAGAAGTAAAAACCCGCCTTGCCGTGGGTGTTATCCTGTCTCTAGACCCCACCCTGGGGGGTAGGAGCAACCCATGCAGCCAGAACCCAAGTCTGAAGTCCTCAAACGCCTCAACTTCGTCGAGGGCCACCTCGCCGGCATTAAGCGTATGGTCGAGGCGGATAAGTACTGCGTCGACATCCTCAAGCAGACCTACGCCGTCCGCCGCGCCATCGAGAAGGCTGAAGCGATCATGCTCGACGCGCACCTGCGGTCATGCGTCGTCGAAGGCATCCAGGGCGGCCGCAACGAAGAGGTGCTCGCCGAGCTCTCGGATCTCTTCGAAATGAAAGGCCGCTGACAGAACGGGAGAGTGAAATGAAAACCACGACGTTCGACGTAAGGGGCATGACCTGCGACAACTGCGTCCGCCACGTCACCGAGGCGATCCGGCGTGTTCCCGGAGTAACCGAAGCACGCGTCAGCCTCGCCGCCAACTCCGCTGAGGTTGCCGGAGACTTCGACCCTGCGGAGGTGTCGGCCGTCGTCGAAGAAGAAGGCTACTCCGCGATACCTCGTCGATAGCCGATCGCTCATGACCACACAAACTGCTCACACCGTCTCGTCCACGCTCGACATCCGAGGCATGACCTGCGCGTCCTGCGTCCGCCGCGTCGAGCGCGCGCTCGGAAAGATCGAAGGCGTCGAATCCGCGAACGTCAACCTCGCGTCTGAGACCGCGCATGTGGTCGCCGCCCCCGGCGTCGCTGTCGACGCGCTGATCGGCGCAGTCCGGCAGGCCGGCTATGACGCCGCCGAGTCGCAACCCGCCGGTCGCGCCGCCGCCCGCACCCAGCACGCCCGCGCAACGCTGACGCTGGTGCTCTTCGGTGCCGTCCTCGGCATCCCGGCCGTCATACTCGCCATGGCGATGGATATTGCCGATCTGCACCTCGCCGGCGACCCCCACCTGCACGCGCTCATCGTGCTGATCCTTGTGACGCCGATCCAGGTCGTGCTCGGATGGCGCTACTACCGCGGCGCGATCGCGTCGCTCCGCCAGCTCAACCCGAACATGGACGTCCTCATCGCGCTGGGAACCACGAGTGCCTACGTCTACAGCGCGTGGGTGGCGATCTTCGACAAGCCGTACCACATGTTCTTCGACGTCTCCGCCGCCGTCCTCGTCTTCGTGACCCTCGGCAAGTACTTCGAGGAGCGCGCGAAGGGCGAGGCCTCATCCGCCATCGAGGCGCTGCTCGCGCTCTCGGCGAAGACCGCGAACGTCATCCGTGATCGCGTCGAGGTAGGCGTCCCTGTCGAACAGGTGCGCGTCGATGACATCTTTGTGGTCCGGCCCGGCGACACCGTCGCCGTCGACGGCGTCGTCGTGGACGGGCACAGTACCGTGGACGAATCAGCGCTCACCGGCGAGTGGGCGCCCGCCGAGAAGCGCGCTGGCGACTCGGTGATCGGCGGCACGATCAATCGCTCGGGCCTGATCCAGGCGCGCGCAACTGCGATCGGCGCAGCCACGGCGCTCGCGCGCATCGCTCGTGCCGTCGAAGAAGCGCAGGGGTCGAAGGCCAGGGTTCAGAAGCTCGTCGACGACGTCGCCGCCGTATTCGTCCCCGTCGTCATCGTCATCGCCGCCGCCACGTTCGTCGGATGGGGTCTGCTCGATGGCGATTGGGTCATGGCGATAAGGTCAGCCGTAGCCGTACTCGTCGTCGCCTGCCCCTGCGCACTCGGGCTGGCGACGCCGACTGCCATCATGGTCGGCACAGGCATGGCGGCAGAGCGTGGCATCCTCATCAAGAACGCCGACGTGCTTGAACGCACGCGCATCCTCGATGCCGTCGTCATCGATAAGACGGGCACGCTCACCGAAGGCCGGCCCGAGATCTCGGCGGTCATCCCCGTTCGTGTCATTCCCGAAGCGGATCTGCTGCGGATCACGGCCAGCGCCGAGCGAGGTAGCGAGCACCCCCTCAGCCGCGCCATCGTCGATGCGGCTGAGGAAGCGGGTTACGAGCTCTCACCCGTTGTCGGTTTCGAATCGTACGTCGCCCTTGGCGTCGAGGCGACGGTCGATGGACGCGCCGTCCTCGCCGGTAACCGGCGCTTGATGGACGAGCGTCGCCTCGCCGTCGGCCCTATCGTCGAAGAGGAGGCGGCGTGTCTCGAAGCAGCGGGGAGCAGCGTGATATTCGTCGCTCTTGACGGGGAACTCGCCGGCGTGATCGGCGTCGAGGACGCCATCAAGCCGTCGGCGCGGCGTGCCGTCGAGGCGCTCCACCGCCCGGGACTGCGCCTGATCATGATGACGGGCGATAGCGAGGCCTCGGCTGCCCGAGTCGCAGCCGCGACCGCTGTCGATGAGTTCCGCGCTGGCGCCCGCCCGGAGGACAAGCTCGAGTTCGTCCGCGACCTTCAACAGCAGGGTCTGGCCGTCGCGATGGTCGGCGACGGCGTGAATGATACGCCGGCGCTCGCGCAGGCCGACGTCGGCATTGCTATGAGCACCGGCACCGATGCGGCAATCGAGGCCGGCGACATCACCCTCCTGCACGGCGACATCTCGAAGGTCGCCGAGGCGATCGCGCTCAGCCGCAGCACGCTCGCCACGATCCGGCAGAACCTCGTGTGGGCCTTCGGCTACAACGTCGTCGCCATCCCCATCGCGGCGCTCGGCCTGCTCAATCCGGTGATCGCCGGCGCGGCTATGGCCTTCAGCTCCGTCTCGGTGATGACGAATAGCCTGCGCCTCCGCACGAAGGCGCGCTCCGTTGCTTCCGAAAGCGGCAACACGTTGGTGACGCCGGCCTCAGGTGGATTCTGGCGCACGAGTGGCGCGCCGGCGTTGGCGCTCGCGGGGGCTGCTGCCGTCCTCGTCGTGCCACTCGTGATCTTCACCGCGATCGACCGGGGCTGGCTCGTCGCCTAGGGCTCGCTTGCCCTGACGGCGTCCCTCACTTGAAACTCGGGCGAAATCATCTGCTGCGCGTAGCACCTCTGCCCACTCGTCTTGGAACTTCGCGCGACGTACGCGGCGCGCGTCGATGTGGCGGCTAAACGCGTCGGCACGTCGAATGAGCAGGAGGAAGAACAACACGATCACGCCCGTGGCCGCTGCCGCCAGCGCCGCGATCGTCGTAGTGTCGGCCGTCACGCTCATGCTGGCATCCCTGCACCAGGTGCTACGCCGAACCACGCGATCGTACGCCTTTTTGCCTAAGAGTCAACACCTCGTGTTGTCATCCACGTATGCCATGCGTTGGTAAGCTGCGCGCATCGCGAATAACCTCCTCCGCGCTAGCGTTACGCTGTGATCATGTCCGACCGGCGAACGGATCGTGTGCCATGACATCTTCGAAAGCTTCGTCCGCCGCTCTTGCGCCGACGGTCATACGTCGCGACCGCGATATCTCCTTCACCGATGGCGGTTGGTTCCAGGCGCGATGGCACTTCAGCTTCGACAGCTACTACGACCCCGAACAGATGGGCATCGGGACTCTCCGCGTGTTCAACCACGACACCCTCGTGCCCGGCGCCATCTGGCCGATGCACCCGCATCGCGACATCGAAGGCATCACATATGTTGTCGCCGGCACGTTTGAGCACTCGGACAGCGTCGGGAATGCTGGCGTGCTGTATCCGGGCGCCGTCCAGCGTGTCACTCTCGGGTCCGGGCTGATGCACTCCGAGATGAACCACTCGAAGACTGAACCGATGCAGTTCATCCAGATGTGGATCATGCCGTCTCAGCGCGGCCTCCCACCGTCGATCGAACAGAAGCAGTTCACGAAGGAGGACCGAACGAACCGCCTCCTGCGGCTGGTGTCGCCCGAAGGAACGGGGAACCCGCCCGGGATAGCGGTCCACCAGCATGTCAGCATCTACGCAGCACGCCTCGAGCCGGGCGTCAGCGTCGAGCACCACTTCGGCGAGGGCCGCGGCGGATACCTCTATCTCATCGAAGGCGGAATGCGCGTGAACTCGGGCGACCTCGCGACCGGAGACGCCATGAAAATCATCAATGCCGGTCTGCTTCGCATCGCGGCGACCGAGGCATCGGAGCTACTCCTCGTAGATACGCCGCTCTAGGCCCCCGGCTACTCACTTTGTGACAATTGACACTAATCGCGCCCACTTCTACAATTCTTCCGTCAGCACACAGCGCGGAAAGATTGCCTAGATTTGCCTACTCTCACGGTCGCCAAACCCGCTTCCGCCGAAGGAATGGCGCCGGCCCATTGGCTGACGCTCGGTCAGGCCTGCCGTCTCCTCAACGTCGATGAGTCCACCCTCCGCCGCTGGGCAGACGCTGGCCAGGTGCGCACGTTCCGGACTCCCGGACGCCACCGCCGCTTTGCCGAAGCTGACATCCGCGAAATCGTGGATGGACGTCCGAAGCACGGCGTCCCGTCTGACGTCAGCGATCTCGCGATGCGGCGCATCCGTCGCCAGCTGCACAGCGAGCAGAACGCCGATTGGTATGCGCATGTCGATGAGTCGCAGCGCGAGAAGCTGCGTCCGCTCGGCCGTCGCCTCATGGCGCTTGTCGCCCAGTATCTGAGCAAGCGTGGGCGCAAAACGTCCTTGTTGGACGAAGCGCGGACCACCGGCAGCCAGTATGGCGAAGAGCTCGCGCGCGCCGGCATGTCCCTGCAGCAGGCGATGCACGCCTTTACGTTCTTTCGGCGCAGCCTCGACCAGTCCGCAAAGCGCGCCCTCGCGAAGTCCGGCACGGCGCCTGCCGAGGCCGTGGACGTCTGCGAGCAGATCATGGTCCTCGCGGACGAAGTGCTCCTCGGCATCGCCGGAGCTTACGAGCGCGCACCAGGGAGTGCCACGTGACCGACCGCGACCAGCCGCAGCGACGGCGCCCTGTCGCCGCTCCTGCGCGCACGCGCCGGACGCATTCCTCGCCGCCTCATCTCGCGCGCGGCACTTCACTCCGGTCGCATCAGCCGTCACGCGAGCGCATCCTCGACGATCTTGCCGCGGCGCTCGCTCTGCTTCAGAGCGAGGAGCCACTGCTCCGGCGAAAGTTCGGTCTGGCGTGGTCCGAAGTTGCATCAACGGTGCAGGATGAGGCCGCTCGCCGGAGCGTGTCGACGACCGCAATCGCGCGCCTGCTCATCGCGGGGCTTCATGCGGACGAGGCGCGAGCGACAACCGGCTCGGGATCGAAGGCGGAGTAGGATGGCGCTCTACCCAATCTTCATCGAAGCGCGCGGACGCCGCGTCCTGGTCATCGGCGGCGGGAACGTCGGTGCCGAGAAAGTCCGCGGCCTGCTCAACGCCGAGGCCCACATCACCGTCGTGAGCCCGACTCTCCTCGCTGAGCTCGAAGAGCACCGCGAGGCCGGACGCATCCGGCACATCGCCCGCGAGTACCGCGAGTCCGACCTCGATGACGGCTACGAGTGGATCATGGTGGCGACCGACGACGGCGCTATCAACGCCGAGGTTGCCGCCGCCACTAGGAAGCGCGGCATCTGGGTGAACGCCGCCGACGATCCGAGAAACTGCGACTTTATCCTTCCCGCTGTCGTGCGCAAGGGGAAGATCACGCTCGCCGCCTCGACTTCGGGCACGAGCCCGGCCCTCGCGCGCCGCCTCCGCGAAGAGCTCGACGCCTATCTCACAGAAGATATGCCCGCGCTCGCCGACCTGCTCGCGGAAGTCCGGCAGGAAGTCCGCGCGCGCGACATCAAGATCGAAAGCGACACCTGGCAGCGCGCCATCGACGAGCGGCTGCGGGTACTGCTTGCACAACGAAAGTACGAGCAAGCGCGGGAACACCTGATCGAAGGGCTCGGCATCCAGCGGGAGCTCGCACGGAGCGGGGGCGGTGCATGAGTAGCGCGCAGATCTCGCTCGTCGGCATCTCCCATAAGGACGCCCCTGTCGCTGTCCGAGAGCACTTCGCGTTCTCCGCGTCGGAGCTGCCTCAGGCGCTGGAGCAACTTTGTACGCGGTACCCGGCTGCCGCCATCCTCTCCACATGCAACCGCACGGAGGTCTACATCGCGGCGCTGCGGGGCGTCGGCGATCCCCGCGCCGTGGTCGCGCTGCTCAGCGAAATCAAGGGCGAATCCCCCGTCGAGGGCGCTCCGTTTTTCGCCCTCTCCGGTAAGGAGGCTGCGCGCCATCTCTTCCGCGTCGCCGCCGGCATCGAATCGATGGTCATCGGCGAGTCTGAGATCCTCGGCCAGGTGCGCGCCGCCTTCGCCGCCGCGACCGTCGCGAAGACCCACAATCTCGCGCTCTCGCGCCTCTTTCACACCGCCATCCGCGTCGGCCGGAAGGCTCGCAGCCAGACCCACATCGGGCGTTACGCCGTATCGGTCAGCTCGACGGCCGTGGCGCTCGCCCGGTCGATCTTTGGCGATCTCGCGGCCAGCACGGTGCTCGTCGTCAGCGCCGGAGAAGCCGGAAAGCTCACCGCCCGCAGCCTCGCCGACAGTGGCGTCGCAAAGATGCTCGTCACGAACCGCAGCGCCGAGCGTGCCCGCGAGCTCGCAGCCGATATCAACGCGGACGTCGTCCCGTTCGACGCGCTGCCCGACACGCTCATCCGCGCCGATATCGTGATCACGTCCACCGCCTCCCCGCAATTCCTGATTGACCGCGCCCTGATCGAGCCCGTGATGCGTGTCCGCAACGCCCGGCCGCTGCTGCTAATCGACATCGCCGTCCCTCGAGACATCAACCCGGACGTGCGCGAGCTCCAGGGCGTGCACCTCTACGATATCGATGGGCTCCAGGCCATCGCCCAGGCGAACATCCACCTGCGCCGCAGGGAACTGGGACAGGTGGAGGCGATCGTCGAAGATGCCGTCGGCAAATACGGCGACTGGCTTCGCGGCCTGGAAGTCGTCCCCACGGTAGCGGCACTGCGGCGTCAGGCCGAAGCGGTCCGTCTCGCCGAGCTCGAGCGTGCGCTCGCGAAGACGAAGATGAGCGATGCCGACCGTCGGCGCATCGAGGCGATGACGTCAGCCATCGTGAAGAAGATCCTCCACGCCCCGATCGCGCGTCTCAAGAAGCCCGGCGAAGGAGAGCGTTACGTTGAACCGGCACGCGCTCTGTTCGGCCTGGACGCCGACGACCAATAGCGCCTTCCTCGATGCGCTCTCCGAACAGCCGTACGACCCGCACCCTCGTCATCGGCACGCGAGGCAGCCGCCTCGCCCTCCGCCAGACCGAGCTCATCACGGAAGCGCTCCGCGTCGCTCACCCTGACCTCCGTCTCGAGCCTCGCGAGATCAAGACCGAAGGCGACCGAAGCAGCGCGCCGCTAAGCGAGATCGGCGGCCTCGGCGTCTTCACGAAGGCGATCGAGGATGCGCTGCTCCGCGAGGAGATCGACATCGCGGTACACAGCCTGAAGGATCTTCCCGCTGACTTGCCCGCTGGCCTCACGCTCGCCGCCATCCCGGCGCGCGCCGATCCGCGCGATGCCCTCATCACGCGCGACGGCACGCGCCTCGATGCTCTCCCGTCCGGCGCCCGAATCGGCGCCGGCGCCGGCCGGCGCGCTGCGCAGCTCCACGCGCTGCGACCGGACCTCCAGACGGCGGAGATCCGCGGCAACGTCGACACGCGTATCCGCAAAGTCCTCGACGGCGAATATGATGCCGCGGTGCTCGCCGTCGCAGGCCTCGAACGTCTGGGCCTCTTGTCGAAGGCTTCGCAGATCTTCTCGATTGATGAGATGCTCCCCGCCGTCGGACAGGGCGCCCTCGCCGTCGAGACCCGCGCCGCTGACGGCGCTGCAGTCGGCCTCACGCGCGCGATCGACCACGCCGACACTCGAGTGGCAGTTGAAGCGGAACGTGCCTCCCTGCGCCGCCTCGGCGTCGGCTGCCGCCTGCCGGTAGGAGCCTACGGTTCCGTAGCAGGCCATGAACTCACGCTTCGCGGCATGATCGCAGATGACGAAAGACATATCTTTCGCGAACAGCTCCGCGGCGCGGCGGAGGATGCGGAGTCGATCGGCACGCAGCTTGCCGAGAAGCTGCTCGCCGCCGCGGCTGGAAGCTCGTCGATGCCTGAGCCGGCAGCATGAATGCGGTCGATGCGCGGGGATTCGTGTCGCTTGTCGGCGCCGGCCCAGGGGATCCTGATCTGATCACCGTCGGCGGGGCCGCCCGCCTCGTAGAGGCCGATGTCATCATCTACGACCGCTTGGCGAACCCGGCGCTCCTGAAACTCGCCGAACCGGACGCCGAATTGATCGCCGCCGGAAAGTCGCCAGATCACCACACGTTGACCCAGGACCAGATCAACCAACTGCTCGTCGAGAAGGCCCGCGAAGGCAAGCGGGTCGTGCGCCTCAAGGGCGGCGATCCGTTCGTCTTCGGCCGCGGCGGCGAAGAGGCCGAAGCCCTGGCCGCGGCCGGCATCCCGTTCGAAGTCCTCCCCGGCGTCACCTCCGCGATCGGCGGCCCCGCGTACGCCGGCATACCCGTCACGCATCGCGCCGTCGCTTCGTCGTTCGCCGTCGTAACCGCACACGAAGACGCGGACAAGCACGAGACGAGCATCGATTGGCCGAAGCTCGCGACCTCCGTCGACACGTTGATCATCCTCATGGGCAGCGCGCGACTCGAAGACATCGCGCGCCGCCTCGTCGAACATGGACGCCCCGCCGATACGCCCGCCGCGATCGTCGAGTGGGGCACACTCCCGCGGCAGCGCACCGTCACCGCCAGTCTCGCTACGATCGCCGATCGCGCGAGTGCAGACGGCATCGCCGCGCCCGCCGTGATCGTCGTCGGTGAAGTCGCGCGTCTTCGCGACAAAATGCGTTGGTTCGATGCTCGGCCGCTCGTCCGGAAGCGTGTGCTCGTCACCCGAACGCGCGAGCAGGCCAGCGAGCTGTCGCGGCTCCTCGCCCGCCACGGCGCTGAAGCAATCGAGCTCCCCACGATCGAACTCCATCCGTGCGCCAATCCCCCTGAACTCGAACACGCGATCTCCGGCCTACGGTCTTCGCTCTACACCTGGGTGATCTTCACCAGCGCAAACGCCGTCGAACAGTTCCTCGCGCATCTGCGCGATGCATCGCTCGACGCGCGAGCCTTCGCCCGCGCGCGGCTCGCCGCCATCGGTCCCGGTACCGATGCCGCACTCGAACGTCACGCGCTTCGCGCCGATATCGTGCCCGAGCGCTTCGTAGCCGAAGGCCTGCTCGAGGCGCTGGCGCGACACACGCTCCGTGGACAGCACGTGCTGCTACCGCGCGCCGTCGGCGCTCGTCCCGTCCTCGTCGAAGGCCTCGAAGCGATGGGCGCACAGGTCGATGAGTTGAAGCTCTACGAAGCCGTCGTACCGCAAGATCCCAATGCAGAAGGCCTGCGCCGCCTCTATGACGGCGAGGTCGACATCGTCACCTTCGCCAGCTCGTCCGCTGTCCGCAACCTCGTCCAGATGCTCCGCGGCGACGTCGAACCTCTCCGGCGTCCGCTCATCGCCGCCATCGGTCCCATCACCGCGCAGGCCGTGCGAGACGTAGGTCTCAAAGTTTCGGTCATGCCTGAGAAGCACACCGTCGAGGCGTTGGTCGCCGCCCTCCTGGATCACTACGAGCCGTCGATGGCGTCAGCTCGATAGACCGAGTAAGGCTCATCTCCATCGTCCTACGGGCCCGTCGGCTCGTTATCCTCTGCCCGCTCGGCGGCCGTGGTAAGGTCGATGATCTCGTACGCCGCGTCGAGATCTGCGCGCGCACGTTCGCTCGCCGGACGGAATCCGGCGAACTGCACAGCGTCGCACTGCTCGAGCAGGTTCGCCGTCAGTCGCGCCGGCCATCGTGGCACGCCCGCCGCCGTGGCCGATCGCTCCAGCTCTCGCCGCGTCATCGCGTACGCGGCAAAGCCGTAGCAGTCACTGAGATAGCGCCTGATGGTCGCCGCGATGGCCGCGTAGTACGCGCGCGGGTCGTCGCCGGGCGCCCCCAACCCGTCGAGCACAGCACGCGCGCGCGCATCCGCGGCGAGCGGGACGTCCGCCCGCGCTTGAGCCGGAACGCGCACCGGCCGCGAGTTGATCGCTCGCGCAACCAGCGAATATCCGAACGCGGTAAGCGCCGCGAACACGGCCACGAACAGCATCGGGACGACGGGGTTCGGTGCTGGATCGCCTAGCTCAATCTGCGGCTTGAGTGGTCGAAGCTCGGTCTCTCCAGGCGCCAGCACGGATTGGACGTGGACTGTCCGAGCCTCGCTTGTGGTGTTGCCGTTGTCGCCTGAGTCGGTCCGCCATCCGATCCGTACGGGCGGAACCGTGTAGTCTCCCGGCCTGAAGGCGACCAGCGTATAGACGAGGGTCGTGCGAGTATGGCCGCCGCGCTGCTCGGTGCTCGGCGGCGCAACGGCAGTGGGCTCGAGTCCGCCGAAATCAGTCCCAAACCCGGGCGCGTCGATCGTAACTCCGGCATCGCTCTCGACCACGATCGTCAGCGTCAGCCGATCGCCGACCGTCGCCATATCAGGCGAAAACGTCGTCGAGATGACATCAGCCGATGCTGCGGACGCCCCCTTCACACCAAAGCACAGCACGAAAACCACGGAGGCCAGAATGACGGCGAGAAGGCCGGTGTACTGACGAATCACGATGAAGGCGCGCCGCCGCCGCTCCTCGCAGACACCGCGGCCTGCTCGAGCAGGATCTCCGTGAGCTGCGTCAGCGCGTTGTACGCCAGCACGACATAATCGCGCGGGTGGAGGTCCTCGAGCTTCTTCAGCGTCTCATCTCGCGCCTGAACAGGGTCCGCTGCGCCAAACTCGTCGCTGAAGTCGATCTGCATCTCCAGTTCGTACAGCTCCCCGTCCTCGGCGACCACGATGCACCCCACGTCTGCCCGCTCGACGCCTTCGAGGTTCACTTCGACAGCACTCGTGAAGAACGCGCCCGGGAACGGCGGAAACGGACGCAGCTCGCGCGCCGCCTCCTGCAACAGCAGCCGCAACTGCTGCGCCGTCCGCTCTACAATCAGATCCGCTTGCGTCTTCCGTGCGAGTGGGTCGCTCACGCGACTATGGTAACAGTGCGTCTCGCGCGCAGGCATCGTATGGTTGGGCGCGTGAGCGACGTCGAAGAACGCCTGCGCGCCGCCCTGACGAAGGTCCCCGCCGGCCTCGCCGAGCACGTCCTTCGAGTCACCGACGAAGCCACTCGCCTGGCGCACATCCACGGCATCGACGCTGAGCGCGCCAAGCTCGCGGCCCTGGGCCATGACCTCTTGCGGGCGCACAGCCCGGAGCGTCTGCTCTCAATCGCGCGCGAGCAGGGCCGCCAGCTGGATCCCGCCGAAGCCCTTGAGCCGGTGTTGATGCACGGTCCGCTCGCCGTCCCCATCCTCCGCGAGCAGTACAAGCTTCTCGACGCGGACGTGCTCGGCGCCGTCGCAACCCACACCACCGCCGCCCCGGGCATGTCGCGGCTGCAGGTGCTGCTATTCGTCGCCGATAAAATCGAGCCCCATAAAGCCGATCGCGCATCAGCGACATTGCGCGTGCGCGATCTCGCCGATGACGACCTCGATGCAGCGATGGGTGCATATCTCGACCATCACATCGTCGTAGCGCTCGAAGGCAACTGGCCGCTACATCAGAACACGGTCGCCGCGCGCAACGAACTGCTCGCGCGAGCGCGGCGGGACGAGCCGAAATAGGGTTACCGGAACTTCGCTGTCGTTAGCGCTCCTCGCCAAGCCACCGCGCCGCTTCCTTGGCGTGATACGTGATGATCACGTCGGCGCCCGCCCGCTTAATGGACGTCAGGATCTCCATCGTTACGCGACGCCCGTCGATCCATCCCGCCGCGTCCGCCGCCTTCACCATCGCGTATTCGCCGCTGACGTTGTACGCGGCCAGCGGAGTGTCGAACTCGCCCCGCGCCTTAGACAGCACGTCGAGATACGACAGCGCCGGCTTCACCATGACAATGTCGGCGCCCTCGTCGATGTCGTCGGCGATCTCCGCCAGCGCTTCCCGCGCGTTCGGAGGGTCCATTTGGTACCCGCGTCGGTCGCCGAACTGCGGAGCGCTGTCCGCCGCTACCCGGAACGGACCGTAAAAGGCCGAGGCATATTTCGCGCTGTACGCCATGATCGGCGTCGACAAGTAGCCGGAGTCGTCGAGCGTCTCCCGGATCGCCGCCACCCGCCCGTCCATCATGTCCGATGGCGCCACGACGTCCGCGCCCGCCCGGGCGTGCGACAGCGCCGTGCGCGCGAGCAGCTCGAGCGACCGGTCGTTGTCGACGTCGCCGTCCACGATCACACCACAGTGTCCGTGGCTCGTGTACTCGCACAGGCACACGTCCGTGAGCACCACCAGATCCGGAGCCGCCTCCTTGAATGTCCTGATCGCGTCTTGGACGATGCCGCCGTCGTCGTACGCTTCGCTCCCTTGGTCGTCCTTCATCGCCGGGAGCCCGAAGAGCAGTACCGCCGGGATGCCGAGAGCGCGCAGGTCGTCCGCCTCCCGCCCGATTTGGTCGATGGAGATCTGGTACTGCCCCGGCATCGCCGAAATCTCGTCGCGAATACCCTGGCCATGCGTGATGAACAGTGGATAGACGAAGTCCGCGGGTGACAGCCGTGTCTCCGCGACCAGCCGCCGCAACCCCTCGCTGCGGCGCAGGCGCCGGTGTCGTGCGAACTCCCAGCGAGTCGTTAGGTCCAGCATGGCTCCATTCTACTGCTAGCGAGACGACGGACCGGTTCGCCTCGACGCCGCGGCCGACGGCTGAGCCGCATCGAACGACCGCTCGACGTGAGACTCCTCCTCGATGAGCGGGATCAGATCGGCGCGTGCGGAGAGCACGTGTGGCGTCTGTGCCGTCGCGTCCGCGTCGCGCTCTGAGCGCCAGACCGTCACCCGTCCGATGTCGCCCGCTTCGTCCGAAGCCCGCAGCAGGTACCCGTCGATGTATCCGGTCTGGCCTCGGTAGTACGCAAGCAGATGCTCCATGATTTGCGCAACGTCATCGCTGTGCCCCGGCTTGGCCTTCATGAGCGAGATCCGCACGTACGGCATGTCGTCCCCCCTTCGTTCAAAAAAGAAAACGCCGGGCACGACTTGCCCGGCGTAAGTTTGAAGACCTTGATGTGCGCGCTGCTCTTACAAACGCAGCTTCCCGTGCGATGGCTGCCGCCGGCGCTGTCGGGGATGGCCCTCTTCCTCGTCCAAGAGCTCGATCGGTGGCGCCGATACCGCTTCATGGACGTAACCACAGCACAAACAGGTGCTGTATGCGCCGTACCAGTCTCGTTCGATGATCATCGAGCCGCGGCAGCGGGGGCAGCTCCGGGGAAGCGCGTTGTTCATCGAGGTCACCCTTCCAAGCCCGGGGCGGGCGCTTGGCCGGTCCTCACCGCGGACGGCGACCGGCTACACCGTTGGATGGGCCTTCCGGTTGCCTGCGGGGTTAGCTGTCGGGTTCGGACGGAAAGGCTGCCCTACGTGCGACTCAACCCCGAAGAGTGGCCGCGCGATTCACCCCGATCCGCGCAGAGCGGATGCTGGTTCCCCCGTCCCCGCGCCGCAGAGAAGCGCGAGGTTCGGCCTCCCTGCCTTTCGGCAGACGGCGCCCGCCACCAGACGTGCACCGTTTGTGATTTCCGGTACATGTTACGCCCGTCACACAATTACTGTCAATCCCTTGTGATGAATCTGCAACGTAATGATCGTCAATCGTCAGAATCTTGAACACGAGTGCTACTTCGCTGCGTCCCTTGACGCTGTATGACGCGACGTAATGCAGACGGATCTACACGATCATCGCGTACCCGGCAGCCTCGAGCACGCCTGAAGCTCGCTCTCGCGCCGTTCTGGCCACATAGCGCGGATCCTGCTCCCAGTACTCGGGCCGGAAGACCTCAATCGATGCCACACCTTCGTATCCGCGCCCACGCAAAACGCGCATGATGTCAAGTGTCGGGATCGGCCCCTCGCCCGGATACAGCCGGTGTGCATCCGTGAGCTGCTCTCGCGGAAGGTCTTCGCATCCGTTGAGATGCACTACCTTCAGCTTTTCGATTGGCACGCGGGAAAGATCGTCAAGCCGGCTGCCGCCCGCGTAGAAGTGAAACACGTCGATCACCATCCCGACGTTCGCGCGGTCAACCCGATCGACGACCTCGATCGCCAGGTCGAGCGTCGGTATCGAACAACGCGGCTTGCCGAGGAACTCGAACGCCAGTCCCACATCGCCCGCAACGTCCGACATCGCGCGCAGAACGTCCGTTGCATCTTCTACCGACTCAGGATCGCTGTACCCGTCCGGCCGTCGTCCCGGCACGACCACGATGCTCGGCGCCCCGATCGCCCGCGCGATTGCGCACTCGTGCTCCAGCTCAGACATCAGCGCTCGCCGCCCATCCCCGTCCCGGAACGTAATGTCCTCGATCGAGTTGATGCACCACGGTTGCACGCCGAGCGTAAGCATTCGCTCTGCCAACTCCTCGAGCGTCCGCGACGCGAGATAGTCCTCGATCTTGCCTGCCCAGATCTCGAGCGCATCGAACCCGCACGCCGCCGCGATCTCGACGTCATCCGCCAGCGGCGACCGCATGATCGTCGCCCCGTTGAGCGCAAGTTTCATGCGCGAAGGGTACGCCCCCGCTCGCCCCGGAGCACGCGTCGGCGGTCCTCGTCCATATACTGCCGACCGGTGGAACTCCCAGAAGCGTTAATTTGCAACCTGATCCACACACTCGGCGATCGCGGGCGCCGGTGGCTCGATTCGTTGCCGTCGCTGCTCGTCGCGTGCGAGCGCGATCTCCAGGTCCGGATCGGTCCTCCATTCGAACTCTCCTACAACTACGTCGCGCCGGCGACCCGGGCTGACGGGACCGAAGCCGTGCTCAAGCTCAGTCCCCACGGCGACGACTTCCGCCACGAGTTGACCGCGATTCGCCACTTCGATGGACACGGCATGGTCCGCCTCGTCGAATCCGATGAGACGCGTGGCATCGCGCTTCTCGAACGCCTCCGTCCCGGATCCATGCTGGTCGAGATCGAAGATGACGATCGCCGGACCGAGATCGCGTCCGACGTCATGCTCCAGCTCAGGACGTGCTTGCACCACTCGGTCCAACTGCCAAACGCTCGCGACCTGTTCGCCGCATTCGCGAAGCATCGAAGAGAACACGAAGGCGGCGCCGGCCCGCTCGCCCGCGAGATCTTCGATCTCGGCGAGGCGACATACGACGAACTACTACGATCGTCCGACCATGAGGTCGTCGTGCACGGCGATCTACATCACTACAACATCCTGTCCGCGGAGCGCGCACCGTGGCTCTCGATCGACCCGCACGGCGTCGTCGCCGAGCCCGCCTTCGAGACCGGCGCATTCCTCGGCAACCCGCTTGATCGCCTCAAGACCCAGCACCCCGAGCGCCTTCTGCGACGCCGTGTCGACATCTTTGCTGAACGTCTCGGCCTCGAGCGCGAGCGGATCATCGCTTGGGGCGTTGCATATCAGACGCTGTCCGCCGTCTGGTCCGCCGAGAATGAAGGAACAGGATGGGAGCGCGCTGCCGCTGTCGCGCAGATCTTCGCCAAAATGCGTTGACTCGCTAAGCGGGCTCGCGGCCGCCGTGATCGTGCGCGAGTCGCGCTTTGCGCCGAACGCCATCGCCTTGCGCGAGAATTACCTTCGCTCGATAGAGCCGACACCGACCGAGGCTTGACCCCAGCGCACGCGTCCGCGATGGTAGTCCTCGCGCGTGATTGGAGAACGAACATGAAACCGTTGAGCGTCTGGTCCGCCGTTCTCGTTGCGGCGTTCGTCGTGGCGACCGCAGGGTGCAGCGGCGGATCGAGCAAGTCCGGCACGAGTACGCCGGAGCCCACTGCGACCTCCGCGAGTTCCACGACCTTCACGACCGAACAGGCGCAGGCGCTCTTGGAAAATGCCTCCTTGACCCCGAAGGATCTGCCGGCCGGCTGGACCACGATGAACGACACCACACAAGACAACACCGCCGCGGCCACGGCCGATCCCACCCACGCCGCCTCGATTCAACGATGTGGCCGGCTGCTTGGCCGGACCGTCGCGAACCAGCCTGCCGACGTCGTTACGTCCTACATCGGCGGCGAGACCGTCGCGTATTTCTCGTCGCTCACCGTGTATTCCACCGTTTCGGGAGCCCAGGACTGCGCCGGCGAGGCGGCCCAGCGATACACGCAGACCGGTGAGCTCGCCCGAGCGTTCGGAACACTCTTCATCGACCCGAATGCCGTGAAGGTCGCCGCGGTCGATTTCCCCCAGGTAGCAGACGGCTCCTTCGCCGCCACGCTCGACGGCCAGATTAATGCCGCCGGAACACAGGTCGAATTGACCATCCTCGTCGTCGGATTCCGGAAGGGGAACGTCACCGCAGCGGTCGGATCGGCGGCGCAAGCGACGCCGTCAAGCGATGAGCTCAAGCCCTACGTTGATCTCGTCGTCCAGCGGATTGGAGAGTCGCAGTAGCTGCGGGTCATGGCCGAGAAGAAGCTCGAGATCAAGGTTCCAGGCAGCAGTAGCGTCACCGCCGTGCGCGCGGACGCGACGTCTCGGTCTGCTCGATGGATTTTCGCCTATGCGCCCGGCGCCGGCTCCAACATCGACGACCCGTTCGGCATCTACGCGTCGAAGGCGCTCGCGTCCCGAGGCGTGAGCGTCGTACGCATTCAATTTCCGTACATGGAAGCGGGGAAGCGCTCGCCCGATCGTCCTGCCGTGTTGGAAGCGACGTGGACCGCCGTCATCGATCGTCTGCACGCCGAGTCGCCGAAGCTGATCGTCGGCGGCCGTTCGATGGGCGGACGCATCGCGTCCCAGGTCGTCGCCGCACGCGCCCAGGTCGATGCCATCGCGCTCTTCGCGTACCCGCTGCATCCGCCCGGCAAGCCCGATCAGCAGCGCGTCGAGCATCTGTCGTCGCTGCATGTGCCAGTACTGTTCTGCTCTGGCACCAGCGATGCGTTCGCCTCGCCCGAGGAGCTCCGGGCGGCCGCGAAGCTCGTGAAACGCTCGACGGTGCACTTCCTCGAAGCCGCAGATCATGGCTTCGCGGTGAAGCGCGCCACCGGCCGCACGCGCCAAGACGTCTGGGCCGAGGCGGTCGATGCGATATCCGATTGGCTCGAGAAGTTGTAGCGACGCAGCGACGCTAGCCCAGCGCGTCCTTGATCTTGCCCATGAACCCGCGGTCTTCCTGTGGCCTCACGTTCGATCCCATCGACGTAGCGAGCTGCTTGAGCAGGTCCTTCTGGTCCTTCGAGAGGTTCTTCGGCGTCACGACGTTCGCCCGCACGATCATATCCCCGCGCCCGCCGCCCCGCAGGTGCGGGACGCCCTTCCCGCGCACCACGAACAGCTCGCCGCTCTGCGTTCCGGCGGGAATCCGCAGCTCATGTGGCTCCTTCTCGACGGTTGGCACTTCGACCTCGTCGCCCAGCGCTGCCTGCGCGAAGTTCAGTTCGAGGTCCAGCACGATGTCGTCCTCGTCTCGACGGAAGACGTCGTGCGGCTTCACTCCGATCGCCAGGTAAAGGTTCCCGCGCGGGCCCCCATGCCCTCCCAGCTCGCCTTCGCCGCTAAGCCGCATCTGCGATCCGTTATCCACCCCCGCCGGGATCTTGACCGACAGCGTGCGCTTGCGCTTCTCGCGCCCGGCACCGCGGCACTGCTTGCACGGATGCGTGACGATGCGGCCTTCCCCGCGGCAGCGATCGCACATCGTGACGTTCACGAATTGCCCGAAGATGCTCTGCTGCGCCCGGCGCACCTCGCCGGAGCCGCCGCACTGAGGGCAGCGTTCGGGCTGCGTTCCCGGTTCGGATCGCAGTCCGTTACACGCGCTGCACAGCTCCGCCGTCGTGACGTCGAAGTGCTTCTCCGTCCCGAAGATTGCTTCTTCGAAGGCGATCGTGATGGACTTCCGCACGTCCGCCCCGCGCGACGGCCCGCGCTGCGTCCGGCTCGCCGATCCACCGAAGAACGCGTCGAAGATGTCGCCCAGGCCGCCGAACCCAAACCCGTCGAAGTTACGTGCGAACGGCCCGTCCGCCTGCGCCGCAGCGTGCCCGAAGCGGTCATACATCGCCCGCCTCTCGGGGTCCGAGAGGACCTCGTAGGCCTGGTTGATCTCCTTGAACCGCGCCTCCGCGCCGTCACCTTGGTTGCGGTCAGGGTGGTATTGCATCGCCAGGCGGCGGAACGCCTTCTTGATGTCGTCCGCGCTGGCGTTGCGCGAAACCCCCAGGACGTCGTAGTAGTCCTGCTTCCTGTCAGTGGTCATACATGTGTATCGCTTGGATTCCGAATGGCCTGTAGTCCTTCATTGTACATGGCCGAAACAGCCGTCCCCTCAGGCACGATACGGCCTGCTCCGACGCGCCAGGAGCTCCACGCGCGACGCCGTCTGCAACCTCGTCCGCCCCGAATCGATGAGACGATGTGCGTCTCGAACAACCCATCTCATCTTCCCATTGACGTCGATTCTAAGTACCACCCAGACCGCTTTAGCGATACCGTGCGCGACAACGAGCCCGCCGACGTATCCCGCCATCATGAACACCGAGGACTGACCACGATGTTTCGGCTCGACGGAAAGCACGCCGCGATCACCCGCGGAGCATGGCCGCCTCGCTGCTCACCGGGCGCTACCCGCATCGCACGGGAACGACGCTGTAACAGTAACGGCCAGCAGTAAGCAGATACTGGCTACTTGATCGCCCACACGACGTTCACCGTCACCGTCACGTCCAGTTCGCCCGGTTGGATCGGCGTCTCGGCCGCTGCGCCCGAAGCCGCCCGGTCGAGGAGCGCAGGGCTCGCCGGTAACGGCTGCACGCCGCCACCCTCGGTGATCGAGATTGCGTCGCCGAGCGATACACCGCTCGCCTTCGCCAGCGTCTCCGCCTTCGAGCGCGCATCGGCAATCGCCTGCTCCCGCGCTTGCGACTGCAGGTCATCCGGCTTGTCGATCGTGAACGAGATGCCCTGGATCTGCACGTCGTTTCCTCCCGCCGCGACCGCATCGTCGACGACCTTTCCCGTCTTGTTGATGTCGCGCACCTTCGCCGAGACGGTATTGGACACCCGGAACCCCTTCAGCAATTGTCGGCCGTTCGTGTAGTCGTACTCGGGCGAGATGTTGAGCTGCTGCGTCTGGATGTCCTTGTCCGCGACGCCATTCGCCTTCATCGAGTTGATCATCGCGTCCAGCTCATTCGCCGCACGGTCTCGTGCCGATGCTACGTCGTTTGCCAGCACCGAAACCCCGAGCGACAACATCGCGACGTCAGGCTTCCCCTGGACCTTGCCCTCGCCGGCAACCGAGACGCCGTGCTGCTGGTTGTCACCGCCGTTCTGCACCGTCGTATCGCCGGCACACGTTGCGCCGACGAACAACGCAAACGCCACCACCGATATGATGGCGAGCAGTCCGTACCTCTTACCCTTCATGTTTCGCTCCTCCTCAACTTGAACACTCCAACTGTCAGGCCCGCCGCCCCCAGAGCGACGCACGCTGCGATGATCTCGCCAACGCGTAGCCAGTCCGTCCCGCCACCGTTATGAGATTCTGGTTGCTGCTGCGAACCCTCAGCCGTTGCCGTGGGAACCGCGACGCGTGCCTCGGCGGCCGCGGTGGCAGTGGTACCCGGACCGGCGCCCGAAAACTCTTGCGCGGAGTCTGCAGCCGCAGCTGGCGGCGTTGGCGGAGTAGCCGGTCCCGGCGCTGCGGCAGCCCCGTTGTCCTGGGGCATCCCGGCCTGTGGCGTCGCGATAAACGCGGGGGCCGCAACTGCTGCCCCGGCGCTCTCGAGCGACTTCGCCGTCGCCGCGTCCGCGCTCCTCGTCGGGCTGTCGGTACCCTCACGAGATGCGCTGTACGCGAAGTTGCTCGCTGATGGCTGCGCCTGGCCGCCGCCGCTGCCCTGTGACAGGTCGACGCCCACCAACACGACCAGCGCCACGGTCGCCGCGAATCCCAGCGCCGGCGCCGCATAGACCCCCGCTCGCGGCCTTGGTCGCATCGGCTGCTCCCGCACCTGCCCGGCCTGCAGCCTGAACGATCGTGGCGCCTCCACCTGCCGCAGCTCGCGGAGCGCCGACCGCACCTCCCGCACCTCATCCACCGCCGCTGCGCACACCGCGCAACCGGCGACGTGCGACTCGAGGCGCGCCGCGGCGCCCGGGGCGAGCCGGCCGTCCGCGTACGCGGACAAGCCGTCGATATCGGGCCGGTGGTCGCGGCGGAACAGCGATAACAACTTCTTCAAGACTCAATCCAATATCGTCCTATGCTGAGGCCGTCCATGCTCTATGACGCTCACGCGCTCAGGTTTGTTCCCTCATCGGATTCGGAAGCCAGCTCGCGCCGCAGCTTCTCCCGCCCCCGCGCGATCCGCGACTTCACCGTCCCGATGGACGCACGCATCGCCTCGGCAACCTCCTCGTACGAGAACCCCTGCACGTCGCACATCACCACCGCCAGCCGCTGGTCCTCCGGCAGCCGGAGCAGCGCGGCCTCGATGCTGCGCCGCTGCTCCCCGCGCAGCGCGATGGGCTCCGGACCGGACGCGGGGTCGGCCAACTCGTATGCCTCATCGCTCGCTCCTGAAGGCGCATCGAGCGACAGGGCTGGCCGCCGCCCTCGACGCCGCAGCTCGTCCGTGCAGGCGTTCGCGGCGATCCGAGTCAGCCACGCTCGGAAGCTAGTGCCCCGGAACGATCGGATGTTGCGATACGCCGAGATGAATGCTTCTTGCGTCGCATCCTCGGCGGCCATCCGATGCCCGAGCATCCGCAGGCACACGTTGTAAACGAGGCGCTGGTGCAGGTCGACGAGCTGGTTGAAGGCGTCGAGATCGCCGCCTTGTCCGCGCTGAACGAGATCCGCCTCATCGACTGCGGGTCGCTCAGTTTCGACGGAGGGATCGTTCATTTGATGGGCGCAATTCTAGCAGAGCGTTGTATCCCGGCTGGCTGCGAAGCCGTGATAGACTGACCGGGCCTATGTTCGACGATCCTAGTCGTCGGGAGGCCGGCGAGCAGCCCGCCGCCCCCGACGAGGCGCATCTCGCCACCCCGCCATTCGCCGACGGCCAGAGCCATCACAGCGGTCCCGCTGACCCGGCGGCTCCGTCCGCAGATGCGCATGGGCTGACACCACCCACCCCGTTCTCCACCGAATCGCCTGCCTGGCCCGGCGCTCGTGATGACGCGCCCGACTACCCCGCGGACCCGGCGCCATACTCCAGCTCCGATCCAGACGCGCAATACGGGTTCGCCCCGGCCGAGCACCATCCGTTCGGCGACTACGAGCGCGATCCGTATACGGACGTCCCCGCTTCGTTGGAGCTATCCTATTCGCCCGCAGACGTGGGACTGAGTCCGCGAGCCTACGACCGCGCCTTCCCGTACGAGCGCGCGGCAGAACGACGCCGCCGCATCGCCGGCGGCATCCGCGCGCGCCGCTACGGACGCGAGCTGATCGAAACCGTCATCCTGGCGCTGCTGATTTTCTTCGCAGTGAAAGCCGTCGTCCAGAACTTCCGCGTCGAAGGCCAGAGCATGGAGCCGTCGCTCCAGAGCAACGAGTACCTGCTCGTCAACAAGGCGATCTACTACCGCTTCGACACGTCAACGCTGCACAAGTTCCTGCCATTTATCCCGGACGACCACGGACAACAGCGCCACCTCTTCCGCGCGCCGCGCCGAGGCGATGTCATCGTGTTCCGGTTCCCGCTCGACACCAGCCGCGACTTCATCAAGCGGGTGATCGGCGTGCCCGGAGACACGGTCGAGGTGAAAGACGGCAAGGTGTTCATCAATGGCAACCCGCTCGTGGAGGACTACATCCTCTCGACGCCCGACTACACCTATGGCCCGAAGACCGTGCCCGAGGGGCAGTACTTTGTGCTGGGCGACAACCGCCGTAACAGCTACGACTCGCACGCCTGGCACTCCCAGTGCACGCAGCAGCAGACGTGCGACTTCGTGCCTGAAGAGAACATCATCGGCCAGGCTTGGCTGGAGTACTGGCCGTTCGATTCCCTGGGCTTCGTGAACAACAAGGTGTTGAAGCCGCACGCGCCGTAGCGCGGCACGCTGACTACGCCTTACTTCTCCGCGACGAACGCCGCGTACAGCGGCTGTTCGAGTTGCAGCTCCCGGACGTTGCGCAGCCCTGCCTCCGAGGCCATCTCTTCGATCTCTGCAGCGCCGAAGAAACCTACGCCGTGCCCGCCCTTCGCGATCGCCTGTGGCAGTTCGTAGAACAGGTCGATGTGCGCCAGCACCGCGTTGTACGGTCCGACCGCGTCTTCGATGCGTTCCGCACCTCGGATCTCGGTGATCAGCAGCGTCCCTGCGTCGCGCAACGCACGTCTCGCGTTGGCAAGCGCGACGCGCGCGTCGTCCATCTCGTGAAGCGATATCTGTGTGTAGATGAAGTCGAACGCGTCCTCGCTCGTCAGGTCCTCGCTCCGCATCTCCTCGGCGTGCACCCGCTCGCCCAGTCCCGCCTCCTCGATGCTCGCGCGCGCGAACGCGATCGACGTCGGGTCCGGATCGAGTCCGGTGACGGTGCAGAGCGGATAGGTGCGCGCGAGCGTCACAAGCCCCGCGCCGGCGCCGCATCCCAGCTCCAGGATGGTGCCGCCATCCGCGAGACGGCGTCCCAGCTCCGGCAGCTCTGGGAGCAGCACCGTCGGAAGGAACAGCTCATACGCCGCCTTGCTAAACGCATGGATTGTCTCCACCATCTCCGGGCCATAGTCCGCAAAGGGAATGCCGTCGCCGGTGGCGATGCAGTCGCCGACGCGGTCGGCGAACCGCGATTCCACCGCGAAGTTCGTCACCAGTCCTGCGGAGTACTGAAAGTCGTCGTCGTCGAGAAGCAGCGTCTCCATGTGTGGAGCGAGACGTAGCCGTCCCGAGAGCGCGTCGTACTCGATGACCTCACCGGCATACGCGGCCTTCGCCCACGCACGCAGGTATCGCGCGTCGAGGGCGCAAGCTTCCGCGAGTCCTTCGACGGTGAGCCCGCCAGGCGTCGATGCAATGGTCCGCAGCAGGCCAAGCCGTAACCCGTAATATGCCGTCCGCAGGCTCGCCGCCGCAGACGCCCACGAGAAGATTTTTAGGGCCTGTTCGTCTTTGGTCAGCGCGGTCTGTTCGAGCACGTCGTCCCCCGTTATGTTCGACCAGTATCGTCCGCTACTCTCGTTGAAGCTATACCCCGTGGACTCCGATTATGGGCTCGAACTTCCCACTCGCCGCGCCCACACCGCAAATAGCGGGTCGTTGTGCCCGCGGCCGTCGACACTGCGGTCCTCCGCCGTCACGTCCCCGAACCCGCCCGCCTCGCGGAAGTACACCGAGATGAGCGCCGCGCGCTCCCGGTCGTCCAAGGCCCGCCAGATGCGGACCGCCTTCGTCGGAAACATCCTGTTCGAATACGTCACGATGAACGGCGCGGCATCCTTCAGCACGCGTCGCACCTCACGAAAGATCTCGACCGGCTTCGTCATGTACTGCACCGATACGGTCACCACCGCTCCATCGAACTCCTGATCGCCGTACGGCAGCCGCGGCTCGGCGTTGAGATCACGCACCGCGTGCTCCGTGAGTTGATCGTTCTCGCGCATTTCGACGTCGTTTAGCCCGATGCCGGCCAGGCGTGACCACCCGAGCTCCCGCGGCATATGCGACCGATAGCTCGACATCACGTCGAGGAACGCTCCGCCGGCTGGCAGCAATTCCGTATACAGCCGCCGCGCTGCCTCGATAGCATACTCGTCGATATGCACGAGCAGTCGAGGCTCTGTGTAGAACAGCGGATCCGCTGACTCGTCCTCGCGCGCGAAGAAACTTGGCTTCAGGCTAGATTCGCTCATTCTCGTGTCCGTCAAGATCGTATCGCGTAGTTGGCGCACGTGAACATGGTCGGAGCATTGCCATCGCTGCGCGCCTTCCCGACAATGTTTGCATCAGCGAAAGGAGCATCGACATGCCCGTGCTGACTGCCGATCAGGTCGACAGCCGCCTCCGTTCGCTCTCCGCCTGGACGCGGAGGGCCGACGAGATCCGCAAGGAGTTCAAGTTCGGCGACTTCAAGCAAGCCATGGCGTTCGTGAACCGCGTCGCCGAGGCGGCGAACGCTGCCGACCACCACCCGGACATCGACATCCGATACAACAAGGTGACGATGACGCTCTCGACGCACAGTGAGGGCGGAATCACGGACAAGGACATAGACATGGCGTCGAAGATCGACGCCGCTGCTCAATAGCCCGCCGCCCATAATCGAGGCCTCGTGGAAGAAACTCCGCCCCAGGACAGCGCCGCGGCGATGTGGGTTCGCCGCAATATGAGCTGGATTGTGCTCGCCGGCGTGCTCGTGCTCATCATCTTGCCGCGCGTCTCGCCATTTTCCCCGCTGAGTGACTACCTGAACGTCTTCCAGCGCTTCAGCGAGTGGACCCTGCGCAAGCTCGAGCAACTGTTCCGCGACTACGGCTACTACGTTGTCTTCTTCGGCATCCTGGCCGAGAACAGTATGTTCCTCGGGCTGCTCATCCCCGGTTCGATCATTCTCATCCTCGCCGGCCTCTCCGCTGAAAACGGCTCCATCAACATCTGGTTCGTCCTCGCGGCTGCCGTCGCGGGCGCGCTGATTGGCGACACGCTGAGCTATCTCACCGGTCGCTTCGGCTGGCGAAAGTCATTCGAACGCGGCGGCGTCGGTGAAGCCATCGACAAAGTCCGTGTGCAGATGGAAGCCAATCACACGTGGATCATCCTCGCGTATCACTTCGCCGGCTACTCTCGCGCCGTCGGACCGCTCGCCGCCGGTCTGTTCAGGATCCCTTACCGGACGTGGGCGCCGCTCGACTATGCGGGCGCGACGGCATGGGTCATCGTCTTCGCGATGGTGGGCGTGGTCCTCGGCCTCTTCGGCCTGGAGTTCGGTGACACCAAGCGCATGGCGCGCTTCCTCGAATTCTTCTTCACTGCACTGCTCGTCGTCACGGTCGTCGTCACGGTCCTGCGCGCACGGCGATCGCAGCCTGCCGAGCCGGCGCCGGCTGTCGTCGTCGAGCCGGTATCGAAGGACTAACGTCGTGGGCGTGTGTTACCTTTCGATGTGAACCGGACGCTCCCGGATTATCTCCGCGCCAGCCTCGATCTCGTCTTCGTTGGCATCAACCCCGGCCTCAAGTCGGCGGCAGCAGGGCACCACTACGCCGGGCCCGGCAACCACTTCTGGCCGCTCCTCTTCGAGTCCGGCCTCGTCACGGAACGGCTAACGCCCGCCGACGACGCCCGCGTGCTCGAATGGAATATCGGGCTGACGAACATCGTCGATCGTCCCTCGCGCTCGGCCAGTGACCTCACGACCGACGAACTCCTCGCCGGCGCGAAAGCGCTTCGCACGAAGCTCATGCGCTATCAGCCGCGCATCGCATGCCTCAACGGCAAGCGGATCTACGAGACCTTCGCCGGGCATCCCTGCTCTTTCGGATTGCAGGATGAACGCGTGGCCGAAACGGCGTTTTTCGTCATGCCCTCGACGAGCGCACGCACGGCGGCCTACCAGCGCGCCGACAAGCTCGCCTGGTTCCGTGAATTGAAGTCCCTCGTCGACACCGCGCGCGCCCAGGCCACGATCTCATGACAGGCTCGCCCCAGACTGCCGACATCCCGGTCTTCTCTCCGCGCCTCGATGAACTCATGGCCAGCATGCTCGCCGGCGAAGCCCCGAACGTCGGCCGCTTCTGCGGCTACTGCTACACGCCCCTGAGCAGGAAGGCCGAAGCGTGCCCGCATTGCGGCCGCACTACTGCTCAGTTCGAGCCCGTTGCGAAGATCCCGATCGACTTCTTCGACCTTTACAGGCGCATGCGCAAGCGCGAGGCCATCATCGTCAACACGTTCGCCTTCGCCGGCCTCGCCCTTGGTCTGCTCCTCTTCATCCTGCTGGTCGCCCTCGCCGTCTACCGCCTGCATCAGTCGCTTTGGGCGCTCGGCGGCGCGACTGTCGCTCTTATCGTAGGCGGACGGATCTTCGCTGGCCTTCTCGGCGGATGGATCGGCGACTCGATCGGTTACGACTACGCGCACCGTAAGCTCATCGTCGAGTGGCAGGACTACGAGCGCGCTCGCGAAGCGCGCCTGGGCCGACCCTCCGCATACGCAACAGCCGAGGCAGTGCCCGCACACGAAGCCGCGACCGCCCCGGCCGAAGGCTGACGTGGACTACGTCGAGCTGACCGTCGCCGTCGCGCCGGCCGATGCCGAACGCGCGGCCGACATCTTGCGGACGCACACGGGCGCCGGTGCCGCCATCGAGATGCCGTTCCTACAGCGCAGCCTGGAACTCGACGCCGAGATCCGCGACGACGCCCCGGCAATCGTCCGGTCATATCTGCGATCCGCTTCGCCCATGGACGCGCTCGTGACCGCGCTGTCGGACGCCGGCCTCCGCGCCAGCCTCGAGCAGCGCCGCGTCGCCGAAGAAGACTGGGCCGAAGCGTGGAAGGAGCACTTCCACGTCGAGCGTTTCGGTCGCATCGTCGTCGTCCCGTCATGGCGCGACCACGCGCCCGAACCCGGCGACGTCGTGGTCACGCTCGATCCCGGTATGGCATTCGGCACCGGCCAGCACGAGACCACGCGCATGTGCCTCGAGGCGCTCGACTGTCACGTCCGCGCCGGCATGCGCATCCTCGACGTCGGTTGCGGTTCCGGCATCCTTGCCATCGCCGCCGCGAAGCTCGGCGCGGGTGGCGTGCTGGCGATCGACATCGACCCCGACTGCGTGCGCATCACGACTGAGAACGCGAACGCAAACCGCGTGGGTTCCGCCGTCTCCGCCCGTGTCGCCACGAGGGAGCAGCCCCTCGCCGACGTCGTCGACCAGCGCTTTGACCTCATCCTTGCCAACATCGTCGCTTCCACCGTCATCGACCTCGCGCCGAGCTTCGTCCCCGCGCTTGGCGTCGATGGCCGCCTCATCTCGTCGGGCATCATCGCCGATCGCGAGCACGAGACGGTGGAAGCCCTCACTGCCTCGGGACTCCGCGTCGAGAGCGTGCGCGCCATCGGTGAATGGCGCTGCATCGAAGCCCTGCACTGATGCGGCGATTCTACGTCGAAGCCATCGCGCTCGAGTCGGAGCGCATCGAACTACCGTCGGCACTCGCACGCCGCATCTCGAAGGTGCTTCGTATGCGTCCCGGCGATCACCTGGCGCTGTTCGCGGGCGACGGCATCGACGTCGACGTTCGGCTCGAAGACGTCGGCGACGCAAGAGCAACGGGCCTCGTCGTCGCGCGGCATCCGGGCCCGCCCGAACCGCGCGTCCGCGTCAACCTCTACCAGTCCATCACCAAAGGTGAGCGCTTCGAGTGGCTCGTCGAAAAGGCGACTGAACTCGGAGTTTCCAATGTCGTTCCTCTCATGACCGCTCACGCCGTGGTCCGCCCTGATGCGCAGGGGAACCGCGGCGATCGCTGGCGCCGTATCGCCATCGAAGCGGCCGAGCAGTGCGGGCGCTGCGCCGTACCGGCCATCGAAGCGCCGCAGCGGTTTGATGATGCTATCACCGCCGCTTCGGGCATCCGCCTCATGCCGTACGAGGCCGCCGGAATTCGCGCTCGGAACATCCAGACCGTGCTGACGGAGCGCATCGACGAGCTGTTCGCGGTCGAGGAAGTCAGCATCTTCGTCGGCCCGGAGGGTGGCTTCACGACCGACGAGATCGAGCGCGCCGAAGGATCGGGCGCGGACATCGTGACGATGGGTGAGCGCGTCCTCCGCGCGGAAACCGCCGGTCTCGCGGCCCTCACCGTCGTGATGCATTCCGTGGGAGAACTCGGCTAGCCGCCCGAGGGTCGAAGCCAACATCTATGCGGCCAATCCATGTATCGCGCTAATCCATCGGCGTCCCGCCGTTGACGTTCAGCGTCTGGCCGGTGATCCACCCCGCATCGTTCGACGCGAAAAACGCCACCGCCGCTGCGATATCAGTCGGCCGTCCCTGCCGTCCCAGCAGGATCGTCCTCACCACCGCCTGCTTCATCGCCGAAGCCTCCGACGAGTACCGCGTGGCCATGTGTCCAAACGTCCCGTCCATCATGTCCGTATCGACCGAACCCGGCGCGACGCAGTTCACCGTGATCTGGTGCGGCGCTGCCTCGATCGCCAGCATCTGCGTCAGCCCAATGATCCCGAACTTCGTCGCGCAATAAGCTCCGTACTGCGGCACGCCGATCCGTCCCGCGGTCGAGGAGATGTTGATGATCCTCCCGCCTCGCGCGCCATCGATCATCCTCCGGATCGCTGCTGCCGTGAGCAGAAACACCGAGTTTAGGTTCACATCGACAACCCGGTACCACTCCTGCGGGTCGATCTCCCACAGGTTCCGTTCCCCGCAGATCCCCAGCCCCGCGTTGTTCACTAGGATGTCGATGCGCCGGAATTTCGACATCGTCTCGTCGACGATCCGCTCGGCCTCCGCCTGCTTCGTCACGTCCGCATCGATAGCGAGCGCGCGTCGTTCGAGCGCCTCCACCTCCGCTGCCACCGACGTCGCGCCTTTCCACCCGATCGCCTTCTCCGCCTCCGGGTAATCCTCCGTCGGCCGCCGCGATCCAACAGCGACCACGTCCGCGCCTTCTTCCGCCAGCCGCAACGCGATCGCCCGTCCGATGCCGCGATGGCGCGCTGCTCCCGTCACGATCGCCACCTTCCCTTCGAGCCCCGGCATCATTCCCTCCAACTCCCGCGATGCGACTTCAGTGCGTATGCAGCCGAAGGCCCGTGTCAGCCTTCGGCGATTCGTCCTTGTCGTGGTGCATGATCCCCGGTTCGTCCGGGTCGAGGTGTACCGTCACAACGGCCCCCGGAATGATCCCTCGGACGTCGTTCTCCAGGTCCTCCACAAGACGGTGCGCGTCGCTCACCGTCAATTCCGGGTCCACCAGAACGTGCAGGTCGATGTACTTCTGCCGCCCCGATTTTCGCGTCCGGAATTGGTGATATCCACGCACCCCGTGGCTCTCGTGCGCGAGACACTCCCGCAGCTGTGCGATCGACTCGTCAGGCAGTGACGTGTCGATCAGTTCGCTCAGAGCGTCCCGAAAAATGCCCGCAGCCGTCCAGAGCAGGTACGCGGCGAGGAGCAACGCAGCCAGGGGGTCGAAGAAATACCGCCCGGTGATCCCAACAAGCGCGATCGCCACGCCGATCGCGAATCCCTGCACCACGTTGGTGAGCAGGTGCCTCGCGTCCGCGGCGATGGCGACCGACCCGCTCACCTCGGCCGCGTGCCGCGCATACAGCGCCACCGCGAGGTTCGTCGCGATCGTCACCGCAACGACGATGAGCGACGGACCGACAACGACATCGACATCATGGGAGATCAGCCGCCGCACCGCAGCCACCGCCACGAGCATCCCGCCACCGGCGATGAGCGCCGCTTGCGACATCGCCGCGACGCTCTCCGCCTTCCCGTGGCCGTACGGATGCTCTTCGTCCGCCGGCTGGAGCGCCAGCCGCACGGCGAAGAACGCCAGCCCTGACGCAAAGACGTCCTCCGCGCTGTCGATGCCGTCGCCGAGAAGCGCGACCGACCCGAATGCGAGGCCGGCGCTAAGCTTGAGCACCATCAGCGCGGCATTCGTGCTGAACGAAAGGATCGCCGCGCGGCTCGCGATGTCGAGCGCGGAGAATCGGTTCCTGCCGGCAGCGATGGCGCGCATTCAGCCGTATCTTATCGGGACGTCCGGACGAGACGTCTCACGCGGACGAGACGTGCGCGGCGTCCAGCGCGGCACGCGCCAGCTCGCTGCTCCCCTCCCCGCTGTCCATCAGAGTGCGCGCGACAATCGGCTCGATGCCCTTTGCCGATACGTCGTCCGCGTACCGTGCGTCCGCCTCGTCGATGACTAGCGCATCGATCAGTCCCGCATAGATCGTCGCCAGGCCCGAAACGTCCACGGAATGCCCGAGTCCCGCCATCATCTCCCCCGCCGGCGGCTGCAGCGACCGCCCCGCGATAATCGGGCTCACCGCGACTCGCCGCACTCTCGCCTGTTCGATCGCCTCCCGCACGCCACGCACCGCCAGGATCGGTCCGATGCTCCCAATCGGGTTGCTGGGCGCGATGAAGATCGCCTCCGCCTCGCGCAGCGCCTCGATCACACCGGGCGACGGCATCGCAACCGCTGCACCCTCGAACCACACGCCCTGCACGGCATCGCGCGCACCCCGCTTTACTAGGTACTCCTGGAACGGCAACTCACCATCGTCCGTCGCGACGACCGTGCGCACCCGGTCATCGGACATCGGCAGTATTCGTACTCTGATGCCGAACACGGCGGCGATCTCCGAAGCGACGCGTGACAGCGGCCATCCCGCGCGCAGTAGACGCGTCCGGTGCAGGTGCGTCGCCAGGTCCCGGTCGCCGATGCGAAACCAGGTGTCGTGCCCGAACCGCTCGAGCGACTCCAGCCAACGGAACGTATCGCCACGCAGACCCCACCCGTGCTCCTCGTCCACCTCGCCCGCCAGCGCGTACGTCACGATGTCCGGATCAGGCGAGACGTACAGCCCGTGGAACCACTCGTCATCGCCCGTGTTGACGATCGCCGCGATCCGCTCAGCGTCGATCACCGACGCTAGCGCCCGCATAAACCTTGAGCCCCCGACGCCCCCGCAGAGGACGGCGATCATCGAAACGCAGGGTCACGTGACGACGCAGGCCTGGTCACGAGACCGTGATGCGTTCTGTTGAAGCGTCCGCCAGCAGCGAGGTCGACGCTTCGCCGGCGGCTTCCGCACGTTGCCACAATACGAGGATCCCCGTCGCCACCACGAGTGAGATCGCCGCGAACATTAGGAACAGCGCCTGCAGCCCGAGCTGATCGGCGACGAAGCCCCCGAGCGGTTCCATCACCGCCGTCAGCAAGCTCGCCACCACCGCCTGCACCGACAGCATCGTCGCCCGGCGCTCACTCGGGATGCGCCGGTTCACGTACGTCGCCAGCACGGGATTCTGTATCCCCGCGACCATCCCGACGGGGAGGAACGCTAGGTACGCCCACAGGTGGTCGATTCCCGCAAGCGCGAAGTAGCACCCCGCCAGTGCCAGCGGCATCGCGAAGAATGCACCGCGCTCACCGACCCGGCCCACGAACCGCGCCACGAGAAGCGCCGCCACGATCCCCGCGGCACGCACTGGCGCCTGCCAGAACCCCAGACCGCCGATCCCCACGTCGTGCTCCTGCAGGAACGGCTGGAGGAAGATCATCGGCCCGAACGTGCACGTCCAGACGACGCCGCTGAAGAGGATGATGTAGCGCAGCGAAGGGTGCGCCCATGCTTCCCGGATGCCCGTTCGCACCATCTGCACGTATGAGTCCGCGCCCTCCTCGCGAGGTTGCCGCGGTTCGTGCATCGTCGCCGCCACCGGCACGCCCAACAGACAGATCCCGGCGCTCACCAGGATCGGGACCGTCAGGCTCGTCGCCGAGGCGAGCGGCGCGCCGAGGAGGATCGCCAGCAGCGCCGCCGCCGAGGTGATCGCCCAGAGGCGCCCGTTGATCCGTTGGAAGTTATCCTCACGTCCGATCTGCTTCAGGCTGTCGTACAGCAGCGCCGTGTCTGCGCCGGACTGGAACGTCGTCGCGAGCCCCCAGGCGCTATACGAGATCAGGATCACGAAGTAGTTGTCCGCGATCCCGAACACGAACACCGCGACCGCGAACAGCAGGCTCGAGAAGATCAGCGCCGTCTTGCGCCCGAGCCGGTCCGCGACCGCCCCCGTCGGCACTTCCGCGAGCACCATCAGCACGAAGTACGGCGTGTCGAGCAGCGTGATCTGCGTCAGCGAGAGTCCGCGTTCCTTCAGCAGATAGATGACCCAGATGGGCCACCAGAGCTGAAAGTTCATCAGGAAGCGATAGATGTACGACTTCCGGACGTTGCTCTCGTACGCCAGCTCGTCGCGGATCTGCGTCAGCAGTTCCATGCGGGCGAGTATATCGAGGGGTGGCGCCAGTAACGACGGTTTCGCTTACCGTCTCAAGATGCATTGGTCCGCTTGGTCAGCGGCTATCCGAAGATGTCTCGCAGGTAGTCGGATCCGCGGTCCAGTACGAAGAACCCCGGCGCCCATGCGTGTCGCGACGTGACGAGGATCCCGAGCACGATCGCCCAGATCGCGAACCCCGCGGCGTTCGCCGCGAGCGCACGCCCGGCCGGCGCGTCCGTGGCCGATTGCACTGCGATAGTCGTCAACCCGAAAAACACCGCCACGGCCAGCAGCCCGATCCCCCAGTCCACCTCAGGGATGAACATCAGCAGTCCGATCGCCAGCGGCACCGTCGCGAATCCCATCACCCTGATCAGCTCGTTGACGTCGGCGCGCGCCCGGAAGACCTGCGTGAGCAGCACGTACGTGATCGCGATCCAAATGAACCAGAACAGAAGCGACAGGATGCTCCCGAAGATCAGCGACTGCACGAACATCTTGCCCTTGTCAGGGATGTCCGCGAACACCCACCAGAGCCACCCCCCAAACCCAAACGCCAGCGTGGACAGCACCGCCACGACGAGTGCCGGCACCGTCGAAGTCGTGTCTGTGCGCACTTCTTCAAACACGCTCGTATCGAGGGTCACGATGCGGCGCAGCCGTTGCACCACGATGTCGATGTCCATTCCCCCGGCTTGTGACATCATCATGTGCGTCCTTTCCGGCAGGTGAACGACCTGCCGCAAACGATTAAACGCTTACCTGATACAGCAAATGAGGATCGATGTCCAGCATGGTGTACTTTACGTAACTGCCGGCCACGACTCCAAGCACGGCTGCTACTCGAAGCGACGATCACAGCGGATGCTTCTTCGGCATCCCCGATCGACGCGGGTACTCCTCGGGCGTTTCTGCGTCTTTCACCAGCACGACGAGTTTCTGCGCAGGTCCCGGGACTTCGAAGGGCACCACGAATGCTTTGCTATGCAGCGCCGCGAGCGCGCCATGTGCGTCCGCCACCTCCGCGTCGGCGTGCGAGCCCTTCGGCGCCACGACGCGACCACCGACCCGCGCGAACGGCAGCGCCAACTCGACGAGTGTTCGCACCGACGCGACTGCGCGCGCCAGCACCAGGTCAAACCTTGCTCGCAAGTCCCGGTCGTGCCCGGCATCCTCCGCTCGCGCCGTCACAACCTGTACGCCTTCCAGTCCCAGCGCAGCGACCAGGGCCGCGAGAAAGGCCGTCTTCTTCGCCGTCGCTTCCAGCAGCGTGAGCCGTATCTCCGGCCACACGATCTTGATCGGCACGCCCGGAAAGCCCGCGCCAGCGCCTATGTCCACCACTTCTGACCGGGGCCGCAGCACTTCGCGCTCGCGCAGCGCAGCTCCCAGCGCGATCGACTCGAAGAAGTGCCGCCGCCGAACGACGTCTTCGCTCGCGTCGCCCACGAGGTTCGCTCGCGCCGACCACTCCAGTAGTAACTCGACATAGCGCTCGAACTGTTCCTGCTGCCGCTCGGTTAGATGAACTCCGAGCCGCGCCATGTCTTCCGTGAATGTCTTCACCGCGCGAGCATAGCACCGGCCCTTATGTTTGACTCGTCATTTGGGCCGCGCCTAAAATCGGATGGTGCAGGAGGGTTACTTATGGCCGAAGGTGACACGCCGTATCGGACGATCGAACAGGCAGCGCACGCCTACCTCGCATCACTGAAGCCCGCCGGAAGGCAGTCCGCGCAACCGGAAGTCCTGAAGTTCGTCCGCTGGTGTGGCCCCAGTAAGGATCTCGCCGCCATGCGAGGTCATGAGATTGCGCAGTACGCGGAGAACTTTCCGCCCACTGTCTCTGATGCAGCCAAGCGCGCGGATTTCGTCCGCGCGTTTTTGAAGTGGGCGAAAGAGCAGGGCGTCACCGAAACCAACCTCGCGACACACCTCCGCGTGCGTAAGGCCAACAAGCCCAGCGCCACCGCGGAGAAGCTCGAGCTGCAGCCGATCTACCTCACGCGCGAAGGCCACGACGGCCTCGTGCAGGAGATGGAGCAACTCAAGGAGCGCCGGCCGATTATCCAGGCTGATCTCGCGCGTGCAATGGCCGACAAGGACTTCCGCGAGAACGCCCCGCTCGACGCTGCCCGCAACGAGCAGGGCCACGTCGAAGCCCGCATCCGCGAGCTCGATGCCACGCTGCGCCGCGCTGTCGTGCTCGAGAACGGTTCCGACCAGCCGGGCGACATCGCTCGCATCGGCATGCAGGTGCAGATCAAGGATCTGCGCAACGGCCAGGAGAAGAGCTACACCCTCGTCAACTCGGACGAGGTCCGCTCGGGGCAGGGCAAGATCTCCATCGCCTCACCCGTTGGCAAGGCCGTCTATCAGCGCCGCGCCGGCGAGGAGGTCGAGGTCGAAGCGCCCTCCGGCACCTTCCGCGTCCGCATCGAATCGATCCGCTCGCCCTAGCGACCGCACACTTCCGTTCTTGCGAGGGAGCCGTCAGTTTCCGCTGAACGTCGGCTGCCGCTTCTCCACGAACGCCTTCGCGGCCTCGCGATGGTCGTTCGTCATCCCCGACAGCCGCATGTTCAGGGCTTCCTGGTCCAACAGCGTCCCGAAGTCGCAGAACTCGCCCCGGTTCAGGTTCTCCTTCATCCGCGCGTAGGCCAGCGTCGGCCCGCTCGCCAACTGGGATGCCAGCGCCATCGTCTCCGCCTCGAGGCGGTCGTGCGGCACGACGCGGTTCACCATGCCAATCGCGAATGCGCCGTCCGCCGAGAGGATCTCGCCCGTGAAGTACAGCTCCCGCGCCTTCCCCATCCCGACGAGCCGCTGGAGCAAGTATGAGCCTCCGAAGTCGCCGCTGAAGCCAACGTTGCGGAACACCGTGCCAAGCTTCGCGTTCTCCGACGCGATCCGCAGGTCGCACGCCAGCGCCAGGCTCAGTCCTGCGCCGACCGCGTGGCCATTCACCATCGCGATGGTCGGCTTCGACATCGTGTGCAGCATGTAGCTCGTCGCCCGCTGCGACGCGCGCAGTCCTTCCACGTCCCGCTGAAACGCCGCCGCTGCTGAGCTCGAGCCCGCCGCCGCGCCGTTGTCGCCGATCGCATCGCGGCCTGCCGCCATGCCCTTCACGTCGCCGCCCGCGCAGAACGCCCGTCCGGCGCCGGTCAGCACGACGCACCGCACCTTCCGGTCGTTGCTCGCCTCGGCGAGCGCCTGGGCGAGCATCGGCATAAGCTGACCGCCCATCGCGTTCAGGCTGTCCGGACGGTTGAGGGTGATCTTCGTGATCCCGTCGTCCCGTTTCTCGATCAGTACGTCTTCGCTCATGACCGTCTCCTTTGTCGTCGTCGACTATTCCGATTCGAAGGGCCGTGCGGCATGCACTGTACTGCTACGTCGCGCTCTTCGCCCGTTCCTGCTCGATCAGCTGCCGCCGCAGGATCTTCCCAGAAGGGTTCTTGGGGATGGCCTCCACAAACTCGATCTCGCGGATCTTCTTGTACGGCGCCACCCGCTCTGCAACGAACGCCGCAACTTCGTTCAGGTCCACGTCATTGCCACGCGGCACGATGAACGCCTTCGGCACTTCGCCTGCTTCGAGGTCCGCCTTCGGGATCACCGCCGCGTCGCGAACGCCCGGATGCTCCATCAGCACCGACTCCAGCTCCGCCGGCGCCACCTGGTAGCCCTTGTACTTGATCATCTCCTTCTTTCGGTCGTGGATACGCACGTATCCGTCCGGGTCCGCAGACGCGATGTCGCCCGTCCGCAACCATCCGTCCGATGTCAGCGTCTCGCGCGATGCGTCCGGATTGTTCCAGTACCCCTGCATCACCTGCGGCCCGTACACCAGCAGCTCCCCGACCTCGCCCGGTACAAGCTCTTCGCCGCTATCGAGGCTCACGATCTTCTCGAGCGTGTCCGAGACCGGCGGCCCGACCGTCCCATCGCGCGGCGCCTCGAGCGGGTTGACGTTCGTGATTGGACTGGACTCCGTCATGCCGTATCCCTGCATCACGATGCAATCCAGCTTCTCCGCGGCCTGCCGCCCGACTTCCGCTGGCAGCGGCGCCGCGCCGGACATCAGGAAGCGCAGCGACGACAGATCGAACTCACCGAGGCGCGGCTGGTTCACGAGCGCGAGTACCACAGGCGGGACGAAAAAGAGGTCCGTGACGCGGTGCTGTTGGATCAGCGACATCGCCGCTTCCGGCTCGAAGCGCGGCAGGATGATCTGCGTCGCGCCGATGGCCAGGCCGCAGTTCAAGAGCACCATCATCCCGTAGATGTGATAGAAGGGCAGGAAGTCCAGTACGACGCCGTCTTCCGCTGTCATGCCGAGCGCGAGCGTCTGCCGGATGTTCGCCGTCAGGTTCTGATGGCTCAGCATCACGCCCTTCGGCAGCCCCGTCGTACCGCTCGAGTACGGCAGCACGGCGATGTCCTTCATCGGATCGATACGCACGTCGTCCGGCGCTCCCGCAGCTCCGCGCGCCATCTCCCATGCCGACTCCAGCTCGCGGATCTGTTCGACCTTCGGCATGTGCTCGCGCAGCCCTTCGACCATCGAGACGAGCGGCGCCAGCGTGAACACCACCTTTGCGCCGGCGTCGTTGAGCTGATGCTCGACCTCGCGCTCGCGGTACAGCGGGTTCAGCGTCGTCACCGTCGCGCCCGCCATCAGCGCCCCGTGAAGCGCCACGGCGTACTCCACGGAGTTCGGCGCATAGATCGCGACGACGTCGCCCTTGCGCACGCCCTCGTCCTGCAGCGCCCGCGCCATCCCGCGAACGCCCGCCCAGAACTCACCGTACGTGTACGCCTGCCCCTCGGCCGTCATGAGCGCCACCTTGTCAGGAAGCCGCTCGACGGTGGCGCCGATCAGCTCCGGCACGCGCATCTGCACGTATGGCTCGAGGCTCGGCCAGGGGCTACGGAAGACCATGGCTAGCTCCTTCGACGACTCGTCGGGGAGTCCACGCTACCACCGGAATGGCGTCGCATCAAACATGGTGCCGCGTGCCGTCGCGAAAACTAACCCCGCAGCGCCGCGACCGGCGATCGGTCCGCTACCGCGAGCCCAGCCCGCGCCAGGTTCTTCGCCTGCGCGCCCGTCCCCTCGAACCCCTCGCCAACCGTACCGCCCTCGAGGAACCGCGCGTAAATCCCCTCGACGATCACGCCGAGCTTGAAGTACGCGAGCACGATGTAGAAGTCGAGGGTGCTCAGATCGCGCCCGCTCTTCTCGGCGTAGCGCTTGATCGCGTCCTCGCGGCGCATGAACCCCGGCAGCGCCGTCACCGACGCCGCCACTCCCTGGGCCGGTTCGCTGCCTTCGCCCGCGCCGGACCAGTACATCACCTGCATGCCGACGTCCGCGAGCGGGTCCCCGAGCGTCGCCATCTCCCAGTCGAGTACCGCGGCGATGTGCCCGTCGTCGCTGATCACGCAGTTGTCGAGGCGGTAGTCCCCATGGATAATCGCAGCACCCGACGCTGGCGGGATCGCCTTCGCTAGCCGCCTGCCGAGTTCCTCCAACTCCGGGAGTTCGCGTGTCTTGTGCGCTTCGATCTGCCCGGCGAACCGCCGCACCTGCCGTTCGATGAATCCCTGCGGCTTACCGAAGTCCGCCAGCCCCACGGACGCGGGCTCGAGCGAGTGCAGCATCATCAGCGTGTCGATGAGCTCTTCGCTGAGTCGCCGCAGCGTCGGCGCATCGAACTTCTGTGCCACTTTCGACGCGTCGTTCGGCACGATGCCGCGCACGTACTCCATGATGTAAAAGGGCGCGTCGTTCACTGCCACGTCCTCGCATAGCGCGATCGCCTCCGGCACCGGCACGTCGGTATCTTTCAGTGCAGAGATCACTCGAAACTCGCGCTTCATATCGTGAGCCGTCGGCATCACGTGCGACATCGGCGGCCGCCGCAGCACCCACGAATCGGCGTTCGACGACACCCGGTACGTGATGTTCGAGCGCCCGTGCCCGATCACCTCGGCGTGCAGCTCGTCCACAGGAGCAACATGCTCCTTGAACCACGGCGTCAGGCGTGCCAGGTCGATGCCCCGCGGCTGATCGGTCATCGACCCACCGCCTCATGCGCGAGGGTGACGCTATCTCGCGCTCTGACTACAATCACCTCGCGGCTGCCGCTGTCGGCGCCTGCCTGATCAATCGAGGAAGGAACGACCATGCCTGTAGATTTCACTCTCTCTCCCGATGTGCAGGACGTGCGCATGCGGGTGCGCAAGTTCATGGACGAAGAGGTTCGCCCCGCAGAAGAGAAACTACGGGACGGCGGTGCCGACCGCAACGGCTACGTCGCCGCCATCGGAGGCCTTCGACGCCGCGCGCACGAACTGGGCCTGTGGAACCCGCATCTCCCGAAGGATTGGGACGGCATGGGCCTCGGGCCTGTCGCCATGGCCTTCGTTTCCGCAGAGGCCGGTCGCACCGGCATGGGCCCCTTCATCCTCAACGCACAGGCGCCTGACGAAGGCAACATGCATACCCTCCTCCATGCGGCGAACGACGCGCAGAAAGAGAAGTATCTCCGTCCGCTTGCAGAAGGCCGGTCGCGCTCTTGCTTCGCCATGACCGAGCCGGAGGTCGCGGGCTCCGACCCCACAGGTATCCAGACAACGGCCGTGAAGGACGGCGACGATTGGCTGATCAACGGCCACAAGTGGTTCATCTCCGGCGCGAAAGGCGCGCGCTTCGCGATCCTGATCGCCCGCACGGACCCTGACGCCGACCCGCCGCAGGCGCGCAACTCCGCGTTTCTCGTCGACCTGCCGGGCGAAGGCTGGGAGATCGTCCGCGACATCGACACGATGGCCGGGCAGGGCAACCACTGCGAGATCCGCATCACCAACCTCCGCGTGCCGGCCGAGAACATGCTCGGCGAGCGCGGCCACGGCCACCTGCTAGGACAGTACCGTCTTGGCCCGGCACGGCTCGCACACTGCATGCGCTGGATCGGCCAGGCGGAGGTCGCGCTCGAGATGCTCGTCGACCGCGCGCTGAACCGCGAAGCCCACGGCTCGCTGCTCGCCGACAAGCAGGCGATCCAGTGGATGATGTCCGAGTCGGCGATGGAGCTGTACACCGGCAAGCTCATGATCCTGCATGCCGCTTATCTCATCGAGAACGGCAAGCCGTTCCGCCAGGAAGTCTCGATGGCGAAACATCACGTCGCGAACACCCTGTGGAAGATCGTCGATCGCGCGATCCAGGTGCATGGCGCGCTCGGATACTCCACCGACACGCCGCTCGAGCGCATGATGCGCAACGCTCGCAGCGCGCGCCTCGTCGATGGCGCGGACGAAGTGCACATGCAGACCATCGCCCGCAACGTCATCACCGCGTACAAGGAGAACGGCAGCACGCGCATGGCTACCGGGGACCTGCTCTAGCCGACCGTACTAGATCGTCGGTTGTTCGGAAAGCGCGCATGGCTTGCCGTGCTACCATGCGGCGATGCCGGCACGCCTCCTCGTCTGCGCGCTGATCGCCGGCATCGCCATCGCTTGCACCAGCGGCTCCAGCGCCTCACCTCACGCCTCTGCTCCTACCATCGCACCGAGCGCCACGCCAATCGGGACAACCGGATGCGCCTCTACGCCGCACGCGACCGGCGACTTCAACGAGACGATCGACAGTGGTGGCCTGACCCGGAAGTACATCATGCACATCCCGCCGTCGTACGACGGCTCGACCGTGCAACCCCTGGTGCTCGCGTTCCACGGATATGCCATGCCTGCCGACCTGTTCGCGACGTACCATCGCTTCGCGGAGTTCGCCGACGCGAACGGCTTCGTCGTTGTCACGCCGTGGGGCACGGGCGATCCCGTGTACTGGAACGCGCGTGCCGGCGCGACTGATCCTGACGACGTCGCGTTCGCGAAGGATCTGATCGCGAAGCTCGACGCAACGCTCTGCCTGGACCCGGCCCGCACCTACGTCGCCGGCTATTCGCTTGGAGGTGCGATGGCCGAGTTGGTCGCCTGTCAGCTGCAGGACCGCATCGCCGCCGTCGGCCTCGTATCCGCTGTCTCCGTTGCCTGCGGCGCGAAGGCGCCCGTCATCGGCTTCTTCGGCACCGAAGACCCGCTCGTCCCGTACGAGGGATCAACCAACCCGAATGACCCCTCGCCGGCGATTCGTCCGACGATGTCCGCCTGGGCGCGAAACCTCGGCTGCGACGGGCTGCCGACGATCTCGCGCCCGGCGTCGGACATAGAGCTCTCGACCTTCCGCAACTGCTTCGCCGGCGATGGTGAGGCGCTCCTGTACACCGTGATCGGCGGCGGCCACACTTGGCCCGGCGCCCACCTAGATCTGCCCATCGGCATAACGTCGAAGTCCGTCGATGCCACCGCGCTGATGTGGGACTTCTTCGCCGCGCACCCGAAGCAATAGCCGCTACGGTCGGTTCCGCTCTCTCTGCTCGAGGTAGCAGTCGATCGCGCTTCGGATGTTCCGCAGCATCTCGCCCGCCCGGGCGTTCGCTCCCGCGACATTGCTGATGACATCGTCGCTGAAGTAACGATCGCGATACGCCACCGGATCAATCCAACGCGCTCCCGAGTGTTCGTCGCTCAGCATCACGTCTCCGTCCGCGCACTCACATCGGTACAACACTTGCAACGAGTCGTGGCCGTACACGTGCATGTGCGCGACAGCGACACAGGTAAGGGGGCCGTCCGGCGTCAACCCGCACTCTTCGAACAGCTCCCGCCGCGCGCACTCCTCGACGTTTTCCCCGAGGTCCAAAGCGCCGCCTGGCAGGTACCAGCCGCCTGTCGCTTCGCCGACGGCGCGCTTGAGGATGAGGATCTGTCCGTCGCGCTCGACGAACACCGCCGACGACAGTGCGAACAGCGGTACGGGCGGCGCTTCGCTGGCGTCAGACACTGCTCGATTACCCCCGCACCCGCTGCCGGTACTGGATCGCTTCCGCCAGGTGCGACGCGCTGATCGCATCGGACTCCGCCATGTCCGCGATCGTCCGCGCGAGCTTCAGGATGCGATGGAACGCCCGAGCCGATAGCGATAGCTGCGACATCGCCAGCCGGAGCAGCGACTGCGCCTGCTCGTCGAGCTTCGCCTGGCAGTGCTCCCGCACGTCGGTCGGCGACATCTCCGAGTTCGCGGCGAGCCGCGTGCCTGCGAACCGCGCCGTCTGCACGCCGCGCGACGCCTCGACGCGCTCACGCACAATGAGCGAGCGCTCGCCCGTCGTGTCCGATGCCAGCTTCTCGTAGTCCACGCGCGGCACGTCCACGAAGATGTCGATGCGGTCGAGCAGCGGCCCCGAGATGCGCTTCTGATAGCGGCTCACCGTCGACTCCGAGCAGCTGCACTCCTTCGTCGGATCACCGTAATAGCCGCAGGGGCATCCGTGCAGGTCAGAACTACACCAACGTCCGAAGGGTGGTCAAGCTTTGAACCCCCTTCTGGAGGCGGCTTTGGCGCGCGCCCGCGAGGGCGCGTACATCATTCCGCTCTATTCGACGGACGCTTCCGGAGTTTGCGTCTGTCATACGGGCGTTCGCTGCGATAGCGCAGGCAAGCACCCGAGGACGAGGAACGGGCTTAACGATGCCTCGTGCGACGAAGGGGCCATCCGACGTTGGTGGGATCAGTGGCCTGACTCGAACGTTGGCGAGCGGACCGAAGCCGTCGCGCGCATCGACATCGACCTCGCTGACGTCGCAGAAGAACTCGCCAACGACGCGCCGCTACGCGCCGAGACGGAACTTGTCCGCACACCGCGCCGGAGCGGGCTGCACATCGCATTGCGCGTGCCCAAGCCGGTGCGTGGGAGAGATCTATACCTCGTCGACGGGCGAAAGCTCGGAGAGCTGAAGGCATCGGGCGGCTACGTCCTCGTGCCGCCCAGCACGATCGCGGGCAAGCACTACGAGACGATCAGCGCGCGTGGCGTCGCCCCGATGGAGGTCGAGGACCCGATCGAGTGGCTCCGCCGCCTCTTGCCTTCATTCGGGCTCGAGTTAGCCACTGACGCCGAGAAGCCTCGCCGCGCGTACGAGGACCTGAAGGGGGAGATCTACGAGGGAGAAGGACGTCACAACGCCCTCAATTCCTACGCCGGCAAGGTGTGGATCGAAGGAATGTCGCCGTCTGCGCTGGTGGCGGTGCTCCGGGGGATCAACAACGAACAGTGCCGCCCTCCGTTGCCCGATGAGGAGCTCTTCGCGATCGCGAAGCACTTCATCGAACGGCGCAAGCAGCGTTCGCGTGTGGTCGGTTTCGATGGGCGAAAGCAGATCGTGATCACACATCGCTATTTGCGGGAGATGGCCGAGGACGGGTGGGACGGCCTGGACGAGGACACCGCTACGCCGCAACTCTTCCGGCACGGGGATGCGCTCGCCGAAATCGGGCGAGGCGACGACGGCCGCGCGAGGATCGTCCATCTCGGCGTGGCGCGCCTGCGCGGGCGCCTCGACCGCTGCGCCGACTGGCTGCGTAGGGACGATGTCGGCCACCTACTGCCCGCCAGACCGCCGAAAGACGTCGTCGAGGACATGCTGGCACTCCCGCGTGACCTGCCCGTGATTCGCGGGATCATCGGGAGCCCTGCCTTCGCGGCCGATGGCACCCTCGATCTGACCTTTGGTTACCAGTCATCCACCGGCCTCTACTACGAACCGTCGGGCGAGCCCGTGCCTCCGGTACCGGAGAACCCAGACGCCACTGACGTGCGCCGGGCGAAGACGATCCTCTCCGATCTGCTTTGCGACTTTCCCTTCGCCGACGACGCATCGAAAGCGCACGCGCTGGCGGTTCCGATCACCGGCGTTGTGAGGGAGATGATCGCGGGCCCCACCCCCGCAATCGTGTTCGACGCGCCGACCCCCGGCAGTGGGAAGACGCTGCTCGCCGGTTGCCTGGGGCTGATCTTCACCGGCGCTCCGCCGGCGGTGATGACGCCAGCGCGCTCCGAGGAGGAGTGGCGCAAGCGGATCACTTCGATCCTCCGCGGCGGCGCGGCCGTCGCGCTGTTCGACAACATCAAGCACCGGCTCACGTCAGAGGCGCTGGCGGGACTGCTGACATCGACCGTGTGGGCCGACCGTCTGCTTTCCAAGAACGAAGAGATCAAGCTTCCCGCGCGAACCATTTGGATGCTGACCGGCAACAACATCGAGCTGGACACCGACATAGGCCGGCGCGCGGTCGCAGTTCGCCTGGACGCGATGATGGACCGGCCGTGGGATCGGGCGAACTTCCGCCACCCGCTGCCCGAGTGGGCGATGCGGCATCGACACGAGCTTGTGTGGGCCTGTCTGGTCCTAGTGCGCCACTGGATCGCATCAGGCCGCCCCGACTTCAAAGGGAAGCCGCTGGGTTCCTACGAGGAGTGGTGCCGGATCGTCGGCGGCGTATTGCAGACAGCGGGAATCTCCGGCTTCCTCGACAACCGTGAGCGGCTCCACGAGCGGATGGATGTCGAGAGTGCGGAATGGCGCGAGTTCACCTCAGCGTGGTGGGACGCCTACGCCGATCGAGAGGTGCGCGTGGCGGACCTCTTCGCGATCGCTCAGGAGGCACTGCCAAGCGCGTTCCGCGGATCGAAGGATGACGCGAGCGAGCCCACGCTCAAGGCGAGGCTTGGTCGGTCGATCGCGCTCCGACGGGACCGGCGCTTCGGCGATTTCTTCATCCGCGCCGGCGGCGACGATTCGCACGCCAAAGTGAACACGTGGCGGCTCGAGCGTGCGGGGGATAGCGAGCTGGAAGCCGCATTCCCCGCAGATCCCCCGCAGGGAAACGAGGCCTTATCAGATTCGTTTGCGGGGGATGCGGGGGTTGCGGGGGATGTTTCCGGGGTCGGTACAAAAACGGTGCCCGCTGCTCCCGAGGGCGGCGAAAAAGATCGAGGCGGGAATCAACCCCCGCATTACCCGCAACCCCCGCAACCAGATTCAAACTCGGCCCCGCGAGCTGCGGGGGATGCGCGGGGGATGAGCCCACCATCGGTCCATCCCCCGCAGGAGTACCGCTGTTCCAACTGCCGGATGCCGATGTCGAGCGCACGGGTCAGTGACCGGTGCGGCTGGTGCGCGAAGGCGCGAAACCAGGGAACACGATGACCGAATCGTGCGGACGCCGTTCAGCGCCGCCACCAGGGCTGCCGTCGGCGACGCGCCCTCAGCCGTGCGGCCTGATCGTTGATCACGGCAAGTCCCAGCAGCCCCAGAGTAACGAGCAGCGCGAGGAGCCAGTAGACCTGTGCAACATGGATGAACACGTCGACGTCGCCCTCGCCGTCGCTGATCCCGGTTTGGAGTTGATCGTATGTGTCGTACCGAGCCTGGGCAAGAAGGGGATGGGGGATGACAACTAACGGCACGGCAACCGGGACGAAGATTGCCCTACGCGCGGCGGCGCTGGTCCGGGTTCGAGATGCGCCTCTTCGCGATGTCCAGCAACTCATCGAACGAGGAACCGTCCTCGGGATAGGCGACGGCCGCGCCCTCGACCGCGGCTGGGAAAGCACTCAGGGCGCGCCCAAGCACGACCTCACCGCCCGCAATCGCGGTCTCCGGGAGCACCACGACGAAGTGGCCGTTGTTGAGGTATCCAGCGAGGTCGTTGTCTCGCAGGTGTTCACGCAGGTAGCCCGCAAACCCCGTGATCACCGATGGTCCCTGGGCCCACAAACTGAGCACCGACAGAGGCTTGCCGTAGCGCCGCGCCCGCATCACTTCCTCGCCGGCGCGCAATTCCAAGTACCAGTAGGCGTAGACGTTCGTCTCGCGGTCATAAATCGCGAGCCGTCGTCCCTGGGACGCGGTCTGGACCACGTCGTCCAACTCATAGATGTGGCGCTCAGACGACTTTCGCCGGAACAGCTTTCGAAGCATCTCATAAGTATCGGCGTTCGGTGGTGCCAGCCAGAGGGTGGCGTATGGCGGCCGTAGCGCAGATTGCCATCGAACACATCGCCATCGAAGAGCTCAAGCCGGACCCGGCGAACCCGCGGCGGATCTCCGACGCGGAGCTGGAGGCGCTTACCCGGTCAATCAGCGAGTTCGGCGTTGTTCAGCCGGTGCTCGCACGCCGCGCGGATCAAGTCGTGGTTGCAGGGCATCAGCGATTGCTCGCCGCCCGGCGACTCGGCATCAAAAGTGTCCCGGTGATCTTCCTGGACCTCAGCCAGGAGGAGGCCAGGCTGCTCAACATCGCGTTGAACAAGATCGGCGGCGAATGGGACGAAGAGCTGCTCGCGCACATGCTCGCGGACCTGCAGCCCGACGCCGACCTCACGCTCACCGGCTTCGACGAAGGCGAGCTCGAGCGGCTGCTCAAGAGCCTCAACGTGCGTGAGAGGCGCGAGCGGCCGGAGAGCTTCGACCTGGACGCCGCGCTGGAGGCCGCGCGTGCCGCCACACGCACCAAACGTGGCGAGCTGTGGGCATTAGGCGACCATCGGCTTCTTGTCGGCGACGCAACCGACACGCCGGCAGTTCAGCGCCTCCTCGACGGCAAGCGTCCGGCGATGTGTTTCACCGACCCGCCATATAACGTGGCGCTCGGCTATCACGGCGGACAGCAGCGCGGCCAGCGCCGGCGCCGGATCGAGAACGACGCAATGCCGCCGGAGCAGTGGGAGCAGTTCTGCCGCGCGTGGGCCCACAACTTGATCGAGCACGTGGACGGCGCGCTTTACGTCTGCATGAGCACGAAGGAATGGCCGCTGGTCTCGCGGGTGCTCGAAGAGGCCGGTGCGCACTGGAGCGACACCATCATCTGGAAGAAGGACCGGTTCGTCATGGGCCGGGCTGATTACCAGAGGCAGTACGAGCCGATCTGGTACGGCTGGCGCGAAGGCGTGAAGCACCACTGGTGCGGCGACCGCGATCAAGGTGACGTGTGGGAGATCGACCGGTCATCCGAGAACGAGGCGCATCCAACGATGAAGCCGCTTGCCCTGGTGGAGAAGGCGATCACCAACAGCAGCAATCCGGGCGACGTCGTGCTCGACCTCTTCCTCGGCAGCGGTTCCACGCTGATCGCCGCGGAGCGCACCGGACGCGTCTGCCACGGCATGGAGATCAGCGAACACTACGCCACGGTGATCCTGGCTCGTTACGAAAGCTTCACCGGCAAGGAGGCGAGGTGCCTGAGCCAGGGTTCGTGATCGTGCGCGACCCGCGCGGCTCGCTCGTGCACGTGCGGAACACGCGGACAGGCGCGTGCGTCGGCTGCATCGAAGTAGGGCTGTTCGAGATCGTGCGAACGTTGATCGACGGCGATGGACCGGCGTCCGGGTTGAGACAAGCCGCCATTGACGGCGGATGCCGAACACCGGCCCAGGCCGAGCGTAGCACGACGAGGGCGTTACGGCGGTGAGGGAAGCGCAAGTAAAGGGTCAGCCGGACGCACACGAGGGGGAGCCGCATGCGCGTCCGGCGACATGAGAGAGAGGCACGCGAAGGCCGGTTGGCGACCCTGCGCGCTGAGGGCATCGTAGCAGCGGGCGTTCGGCGGAGTGTTTAGAACATATGACGACGGAGAGTGAGTCGTTGACTTCGTTCGAGCAGAGAGTGATGAATGGCGTCGCCCGACGGGAGGGCGCAGCAAAGGAGCGACGCAATGCCGATCGAAGACAGGGATCTCAGCGTGGGGACCGTGCTGACGGCCCGGTACAAGAAGCAGGACCGGACCTGCGAGGTGGTGGAGATCAACGGCGGCGTCCGCTACCGCCTCGACGACGGAACCGAGCACCGGAGCCCGTCGTCCGCGGGGAAGGCGGCGATGGGCGGCGTGGCCTGCAACGGGTGGAGGTTCTGGAGCGTCCAGGGCAACGAGCCAGCGCGGCGCGAGCCGAAGACCAAAACGCCGGCGACAAAGAAGAAGGCCGCGAAGCCCAAGAAGGCCGCGAAGAAGGCGAAGGGCAAGGTCCAGCGGGCGGCGGCGAGGAGCGATTCCTACGGCTGCGGCGCGTGCGGCGAGACGTTCCCGACGCAGAAGTCAGCCGTCTCCCACGCGATGACGCACACCGCCAGCTGATCCGTCTCGCGCGCTCCGCCGAAGCGGGCTCCGCAGGGAGCCTGCTGTCGTTCATGCAACGTCTTCCCGTCGTTGCCGAACCGGACGCTTCCACCTCGATCAAGCTTCGATGGGATGATGGGCACGAGGGCTGCCGCAACATCCCGCTGATCATCCTGCCCCCCGAGCCGTCGGACGTGCCCGCGGCTGACCCCGCACCATCGCAAGATGGTGGGGATAAGCACGAGTCGAGTGATAACCAAATGCTTATCGATGCTTATGGCTGATCGGGCCTGCACAGCGACGAACGAGGCCGGCCAACCGTGCCGCCAGGCGCCGTTGCAGGGCGATGAGCGTTGCTTCTGGCACAGCCCGGCCACCGCTCAGGAAGCGGCGGAGGCCCGCCGCCTCGGTGGCGCCAACAAGAAACGCGAGCACACCCTGAGCGCCGTCTACGAGTTCGGCGGGCTCGAGACCGTCGGCGACGCACTCCGCCTCTTCGAGATCGCCGCCTTCGAGGCGATGGCCCTCCCGCAGGGACCGATGCGGTGCCGCATCCTGATCCAGGCCGGGCTCGCAGGCTTGCGCGGGATCGAGGCCGCCGACCACGAAGAGCGGCTGCAGCAGCTCGAAGCCGCCATCCGGCCACGCCTGGCGCAGGAGACACGCACGTCGAAACGACGGCGGGGCTGGTGGCGGTGACCGTTCCCGCCCGTCGCCTCGACGGCGTCTACGGCGGCCTGACGGCGCGGGAGCGGGTGCTCATCGTCTTGCGGCGCTGGAAGGAGGGCAAAGACGAGGACGAAGCGATCACCCGGTTGATGCCGGCGGCACAGCACCGCGAGTACAACCGGCTGATGCGGCTCGTCTCGGCGGCGACCGACGACCTCACCCGGTACGTCGTGATCGTACATCTTCTCGTCGGCCAGCTGGACGTGAAGTACCACTGGCTTCTTTCTACGGTTCTATGGTGGCGCGCCGAGCGTCGCAAGGACCGTACGAGCATCGAGGAGATCGTGGAAGCGCTGATCGACGGCATCCGAACCGGCGTGACGATGCGGTGGCAGGAACTTCAGTCGGTGGAGATCGTGCTGACGGAGATTGCCGAAGAACTGGACGGCGAGGACCCGGTGCATCCGGAGGTACGCGAGATGTTTGGGCAGACGAAGGCGACGGTGACGGCGCTGCACGAGGCGATGCAGCCGTACGCCCAGTTCGAACTCAGCGAGCCGGAGGCGGATGTCGTCGAAGCCGTACGCGCGCTGACCACCCAGAGGTAACGGTCGCGTTGGACCACCCAGAGGTAACGGTCGCGTTGGCGGCCACTTTGTTCCTAGAAGCGTCCGAGTCTCGACAGCGCCGTCCGCAGGGCGGAATAGGTCCGCTCGCCGCAGCGGGCGAGAGCCACTCGCCGTCTGCGCCGGCGTTGTCCGGTGATGCGACGCCACCTATAGTGCGCTCTGTCCCAGGTAATGAACCGGGAGGCCGTTGGACCGCGAGGAGCTCATCTCGCTCTCCGAGGCGGCGGCCATCAGCGGACTCAGTTTGAAGCACCTCGGGTTACTCGCTCGTCGAGGGACGCTCCGTGCCCGGAAGATCGGGCGCAACTGGGTCACGACGCGAGAGGCTGTCACCGCCTATCTTAGGGACTCATTCGAGCGAAGCCGAGATCCCTACAAGCACAAACGACGTTGAAAGTACAAGGTATGTGCCATATAGTTCCCCTCTGCTATGGGGAGTCCCGAGAACGAGTTCCTCGAACACGCGGCGATGACCCGCGACTACGCCTCGATGAATCTGAGCGAGGCGGACACCCGCGCCTACCTCATCGACCCGCTGCTTGCCCTTCTCGGTTATCGGGCGATCGGTGACATCCGGCGGGAAGTACCGGTCGCAGCGACTCGGGAGTTCGTCGACTACGAGCTGAGCGCCGGCGGCCAAGCCCAGGCCATCGTCGAGGCCAAGGCGATACGGCATGCCATCACCGATCAACACGTGGCCCAATGCGTTCAGTACGCGAGCGTGCTAGGCGTGCGCTGGTGTTTGATCACAAACGGGCTCGCCTGGACGGTGTACGACGCGCATGCCAAGGGACCGCTGGCAGCGAAACGTGTCGCGGAGGTGCGGCTAGACCTTGACGCCAGGTCCGCCGCCAGGGCGTGGTCCGTGCTCTCGCTGTTTTCGCATGAATCACTGTCCCAGTCACCTCCCCTCACCAAGCTGCTCGTGCAACGCGTTGTTGCAGATGAGCTGACGCGACCCGAGTCGCCGGCTATCAGTGCCCTCCGCCGCGCCGTCAAAGACCGGTTCGGGGAGACCGTAACCGCTCAGGCCGTGCTCGATGCGGTGGTCGAAGCGATGCCGGCGGTCGCGATGAGCGGCCCCGAATCCGAGGTTGGCGCTTCGACGGAAGTGGCGTCATCCGTTCCAGCAGCACGACCGCGTCGCGCGATTCGACCGGCCCTGGTCGAACTCGTCGAGGCAGGCCTCCTGCCGGCGGACGGCGCACTCGAATGCACACTGTATGGCGTGAGCCACGTCGCACGGGTTCGCGACGGGGCGATCGAGCTCGAGGGTCACGTGTACGCCACACCGTCCGCAGCGGCGGCCGCCTTGCGCGGCGGTAAGGCCTCGAACGGCTGGGTGATCTGGCGACATCAGGGCCAACTGCTCGCCGACCTCCGCGCGAGGCTCGCTCGATCTACTTCCTCGAGCGACGTTGGCACTGCACCTCTTGCCTAGGACCCTCCGTAGCGAGTTGCACGATGGTTTCATGGTGTCGCCGTTCAAAGTGTGCCGCTTCGTCCTCTAATCAGACTGGCCGACAATCGGATGCTGGCTCGCGCGCTAGGTGTCGCCGGATCGGCCCGGGTCCGGTGCACGCCGGAGCGGGAACTCGGGGCTCCGAAACGCTCGTCGGCGGCGCGCTCTCTCAGCTTGCGCCTTCGTTGGCGGATCCTCGTGCGCGATGAGTGGTCGCGACTCGCAGGTCAGACACCAGCACCCCATCCCGTCGGCGTTCGAGCACAGCGGGCGCGAGCAACGGCAGCGGCGTGTCGCTGGGCGAATGCATCCTCGGATGGAACACCGAATCGGGTCGGGCATAAGTTAGATCCGAGCCACGCGCACGCTAGCAAAGTAACGATTACGAATACATCAACGCGGCGATGATCTCATCTCTCGGGCATCGCAGCGGCAATGTTACCCAGGTGCAAGCGGGCCCAGGAGCCACGTCAAACGCTTCTCAGTACGCAGGCAAGACTTCGTCACGAACGCGAAAACGGAACAAACTCGGGATGACATACTCTCGACACGGGTCGTCCGACGGCGGTGCATGGAGTCCTTCCCGGAGTCACCGGACTGCGTCTGCAATACATTTGTCATGGTGGGTGCCTGAGCGGTTCGCGACGCCTTGACGGCAAGCGGAGCACCGTAGCTCTCACGACCAGTCGCGAGGAGCAATTCCCGAGACCCACCCTCGCGTCCTCGCGGCTCGTTACCGGCGCGAAATGCATGAAGCGCGCGCCGTTGCGTGCACCGAGTGCTCGCCCAAAGCGGGGCGGGCACTCGGCGCCTCGTGGTATGACCGGCGGGATCTGAAATGCCGGCGTGATGCCCGCCGCGCGAGTCTACGTGTGTCCCGCGAAAGTTTAGGTCAACTAACCCGTTCGACGTCGCCGCTAAACCTCAGAGGTAAACGAAAGTCCCGTTGACGCGTGGTTCGATGGCGACCTAGCATCGTGAGGCGTCCTCGTCGACGTGAGCGAGGGGGCGGTGCAACGAATCATCGATTGCATCGCCGCACGACGTCGGTGTGCTAGTCCTGCGCCATGACTCTGTTCGAGTATCGCACGATCCGCATCAAACGCGCGTCGTGGCCGCGCGTCACTGACGAGATCTTTGGACACGTTGCGGACGCGTCACAAGCGGCAGGCGGTTCTGTCTTTGCCTTATGCGCCGGACTGATCGGTTTAGCATCGGATGAGGGCATTCTGATGCGCGCGTGGGACGAGGACGCGCTCGCGCACCATGCGGACGGCACGCTTGCTGGGACCCCGACGATCAAGGCGTCCGCGTGGGAGATGCTCTCGCCGGTGCTCGGCGCGGGTGGAGTGGACCGCCCGCATGCACCCGGCGTGTACGCCCATCGCTGGTTCTGGGTGCAAGAAGAGAATTGGAAGGAGTTCGAGCGCCTGTTCGCCGAAGGCATCTGGCCCTACCTCCAGTCAGACGGGTGTGAGACCGTCGGGCAATGGCGTGCGACGGGGCCGGGTCGTCAGGCGAAAGTGCTGCTCATCACCCGCTATCCAGACCTCGCGCACTGGGACCGTACGCGGCTCAGGGGGAAGACGCCGGCGGGCGCCGACGAAGCGCTGTACCGACGAGCCCGTGATGCCGGGCGACGCCGCGCAGAGTTGACGGAGCGCAGCATCGTCCACATCACGAGGCTGCTGCTTCCGCGCGATTAACGCCCCGACAAGGCGCCGTACGGAGAAACCCGGGTCACGTGTCAATCTTCCGAAGCGTGACTACGGCGAAGGGCCTCCCGGCGTCATCGATGTCCCGGACGCCGCGCGCCCGACGCCATGTCCAGCGCATGTCGCTGTCTTGTAGTCGAATCGCGACGTCGAATTCGCCGGTCCAGCCCTCGGCGGCGAGGGGCGAGAGCAGTGCGTGATCATCTGGGTGCACAAGCTCCAACACCGAGCGGCCGCGCAACCGGTCCGAGGGAAAACCGCTCACGTCGATCGTCGTCTCACTCGCGTACGACACCCGCCCTTGTTCAATCATGCAGATCACGATCGGCGGCTCGGCACGCGCAGAGAGCGCGGAGTCGATGTTGCAGAGCGCCGTGGCTTCCCCGTCGGTAAGGGGTCTCTCGAGTGCGAGTAGGCGGGCGCGCTCGCGAAGGACGAGTTCGGCCAGGCGACGGATCACTCACTCCCGCGTCGCCTCGTCCGCGAGCAGCTCTTCGGTCCTTCGTTCGATCGCGTCGCGGAATGATTCGTCTCTCAAACTCGACGCTCAGGATAGACCAACGTGGCCGGCAACGTGTTTGCTTTCCCCAACGTGGGGACTACAAGGCGGCTGGGTCGCGCAAGGTTGACCTGGTACGGGCGAACCCTAAGTCAGCCACCCCACCAACCGCCGATAAGAATCTATGACCCCACCACTCCGTGCCAACCTCCCCGTTCGGACGACCAGGCGAAGCGCGCCCGTCGGCCCGCCGAGCTACGACCGAGACGCGGACCGCGAGGCCCTGACCGCGCTTCTCAATGCGCCGACGGAAGCGCGGCTGCTGATCGATCCGCAAGGGACGATTCTGGCCCTCAACCTGAAGGCACACGAGCGACTCGAGGAGCTCGCCGGAAAGAACTTGGGACGAAGGCCACAGCGACTTGTCGGCACGTGCGTCTACGACTTGTTCCCGGCTGACCTCGCCGTCGAGCGCCAGGCGCGAAACGCTCGTGTTCTGTGCTCGGGCACGATCGAACGCTTTGAGGACGAGCGGGACGGCCGCTGGATGGACAACACAATCTGTCCGGTTGTCAGCAGCATCGGCGTCATCACCGGCCTCGCTATCCTCTCCCGGGACATCACCGAACTCAAGCTCGCTCACGACCGCGTGCACGTCCACGCCCGACAGCTCGAGGCCATCAATGAGCACCTCATGGCGACGCTGGAGCGAGCGGCGAATTCAGAACGACAACTCGAGCGCGCGCTCCACGCCGAGAAGGAGCGATCACGGCGAGACACGCTCACCGGTGTCCTGAACCACGGCGCGATCGTCGAAGAGCTGCGCGCGGTCGTCTTGACAAATCCGGATGACGGATGTGCCGTCGCAATGGTCGACGTGGACGGAATGAAGGAGACGAACGACGTCTTCGGACATCTGGTCGGCGACGAGGCGCTGGTGCTCGTGGCCCGGGCTCTTTCACGCGGCGGCGCGCTCGTCGGCCGATACGGAGGCGACGAGTTCGTGGCGATCCTACCCCAGACGAACCGCCAGGCCGCTGAGCGCTACTGCAGTGACGTCATGCAAGCTGTACAGAGCACGCAACTGACGGCGCCCGGGACCGGTCGTCGTGTGCCGCTCGTCATCAGCGTCGGCGTCGCCGTGTATCCCGACGACGGCGACATCGCGACGGAACTCGTGAAGCTCGCCGACAGCGCGATGTACCTCTCGCGGAGAGCGCGCCCGATCCGCAGCCGCGCCGCGTAGGCTGTCGAGAGCCGCATCAACCGACCGAGCAGAATTTATGTCGCTCGCGCGTGATCCTGCTTGACGGCATTATTCGGGAGCGTAGAATAGCTCTCGCCTCCGCCGCTACGGAGCCATCAAAGAGCGGCCGACCGATGGAGGCGGGGCCGGAGGTCGCGTCCCGAGAAGCCGCGCCCGCCGGAGGATCGTGCGGCATCCTGAGCAAGTCTCTGCTGAGGGGGTAACCGACGTTGTGGTTGCCGGTTGAGACCCGACCGACATTCGCTGTAGAATCGGAAACCTGCGAGGAAATCGGATGCTGAAGCGTTCGTACACCGCTGCACGTCGAGACGCTATGTGGCTGGCGGCCTTTGCCGTCAGCTTGATGTGCCACCGGGAGGGCTGTCCCACTTTCGCGTAACTGACGCGCACCGAAATCGAACCGAGAGACCCACCCGAAATGGTGGGCCTTTCGTTTTGCACCGTGAACGACTCGGCGAACGGGAGGCTGAGCAAATGGCAGCGAAGAAACGCACCGACCTACAAGGCGAAGACACCCGCGTCTACAGCTGGGCGCAAGCCGAGTCCCGCCGGGCCGCAGCGATCAGCTGGACAGCCGGCGGGAATGATCCCGAGCCGCTGTCCGGCGATGAGTCGAGTATGATCGCGTTCAGCATCCCTGATCCGGATACGTTACCACTCGAGGACCTCATCCAGTCCAACGAGCGCGTGATCCGCCGCGCGGGCAGGCTCGCGCTCCAATACGGCGGCCCACAGGGATATCCGGGACTCCGGGAGTGGCTCGCCTTCGACATTAACGCTCGTGAAGGCGTCGATGCCACCAACGACAACGTCGTCCTCACCTGCGGGTCTTCCGGGGCCGTCGAGAACCTGTGCGAGGCCCTGATCGACCCTGGCGACGTTGTCTTCGTCGAACGGCCGACGTTTCCCGGCAGCCTGCGCACGATCACTGCATGTCTCGCCGAAATCGTCGGCATACCAACCAATCGCGACGGTCTCGACCCCGACGACCTCGAGCGCGCCATCGCCGAAACGAAACGCGCGGGACGCCGGCCCAAGCTGTTTTACACTCAGTCGAACTTCCACAACCCGACGGCTGCGACGATGTCGCTCGCACGGCGGCGGCGCGTGATCGACGTCTGCCGAGCGGAAAATGTTCTCATTGCGCAGGACGACGCGTACGGGGCCCTCGGATTCGATGGCCAGCCGCCGCCGTCCCTGTATGCGTTGGCGGGCGGCGACGGCGTCGTGTTGATCGGGACATTCAGCAAGGCGCTGGCGACCGGCCTTCGCGTTGGATGGATCATGGGCGACAAGACCGTGATCGACGCGATCACTCGTGTCCGATTCGATATGGGAGTGTCGCCGTGGACGTCGCGAGTGCTCGCCGACTACTGCGAACGGGGGCTGTTCGACAAACACGTCCACAGCATGATCGACGTGTACCGGCGGAAGCGTGACGCGATGGAGGCGGCGCTAACCCAGCAGCTGCCGATACTGGGCCGCCGGCGCACTCCGCAGGGCGGGTTCTTCCTGTGGATCGAGCTCCCTGAGACGGTCGACCCACGGAAGCTGTACGCGGCGGCGTGGGAGGAGGGAGTGGGTTACGTGGACGGACGAGCGTTCTTCGACAACGGCGAGGGCGGCCGATTCGTGCGCGCTTGCGTCAGTGCGATCCAGGACGCCGCGATACCTGACGCGATGAGGCGATTGGAGCGCGCAGTGGAACGCGCGTCGCGATAGCGCCCAGCTCACTTAACAGCGAGGCTCCGCCCCGCAAATGACGCGGGACTCACCGGACCCGCACCACTGTGCGCACAGACGCTTTCGTTGGAGGCCTATGCGCGCCAGGCCTTGTACCGCTGCGCGCGGCGCAAACGAAAGTCGGTCTCCGGCAGTTCAAACGCGTGGTCGCGCACCTTGCGCAGGGCGCGCACCAGTTGGCGGCTGTCCTTATCGGTGATCGCGGAGGAGAAGAGTTGATCGTTTAGGTGCTCGGCTACGGCGGCGACCTCTGCCGCGATCTCGCGACCCGCGCGGCTTAGTCGGAGACGGACGGCGCGGCCATCGATCGGATCGCTCTCTCGCTCGACCCAGCCACGCGCTTCGAGGCGATGGACCATTCCCGTGATTGTCTGCACCTCCTGAAACATGGGCGTCGAGATGTCGCTGACCTTCAGCGTCTGATCAGAACGGTAGAGGAGCAGGAGCACACGGGCCTGGGACGATGATACGTCGAGGTACAAGAGTCGACGCTCGAGAAGCTTGTAGCTCATCCAGTACACCTGCGAGAGTTGCACCCACGGCGCGAGCTGTGGGTCCATGAAGGCCGCCGTCGGCGCCTGCGGTGACTTCGGAGGAAGACCTTTCAGTGCGCGAGCTCCCCGCTAACGGGTCGACGTTCAGTGCGCTCAACCTACACCACACCGATTGAGGGTGCACACGCGGCCGCAGAGGAGACCGATTCCGTCTGAACACCCACTCTCCTATTGAGAGGGGTGGGCGCGCGACTCCGCCATCGTGCGCTGTCACCGCTTCTCCCGTGGCGTATGCTCGCGGCAATGGGGAAAGAAAGCCTAGTGCGTCTTCCCTAATGGAGATTCCCGAAAGATTCGGGCGTCCGTCACCCGCTGGACTGGCTCCGCCGATCCTTATGGGGACACGTCTAGCCACTGCTGGGTGCGCCGGGAAGGAATAGCAATTGGGCAACATGGTCCTCCTCGTCCCAAGTCGCTCGCTCGGAATGAGGCACCTCCCAGACCTTCAGGACTTCTGCGCCACGCTGTCCACCTTCATCCAGGAAGACGTGGGGCTCTGGACCGTAGACGATGGGGAGTGGCAGACCGCCTCGGCACTGGCTCCGAGCATTCGGCGGCTCGAGCAGATGGATCATCACGGCGAACCGATTGCCGCGGTGCCGATGGCATCGGCGCCGTTTCAGTATCGAGACGACGGCCGGCCCGATTGGGCGTCGATGTGGCAAGGCTTCTGCGAGCTCGCGCTCTACGGTGGGCCGCCTCATCGCGGCGTGGATGAGGCGTTGAGCGCCCCATCGTCTGGGACCGACGAAGTCGTCCGAGACGACACGGTCGACGAGATCATCCGCGGCATAGCTGAGACGACGATGCTTTGGGCAGAGCCCGTTGCCGGTAGGTGGCTCCGCGTGACCTGTAACTCCCGACGAATGGCCGCGTGGCTCTGCGCCACGATCATTCTCGAAAACGTCGATGCGCGCGTCGACGACCACTACCTCTTCGTGCCCGGCGGTGGCGGATTCGATCTGAAGGATCAGGTGAAGAGCGTCATCACGGTTCTGGCGAAGTCCCATCACTACTGGCAGACGCATCTCGACGACGAGAGTGGGACGCTATCGGAACAACGTCTCCGGACGAAGGCGATCCTTCTCGGAGAGAACATCGAGAAGCTCCGCGGCGCGGCCTGACGTTCTTGCTTTGCCCGGGAGCTGGGGGCGGGCGTCGAGGTCAAACGCGCATCACGACACGATCTGGGCATGGTGCGGGATATCGGCGAGTCCGACGCGGACAACACAGCTTCTCGGCGCCAACAAAGATAAGGAGAGGGAGGACACTGGTCCTCCCTCTCCTTTGACGTCGTTAGACGAACTGCGTTCAGACTACTGGACGAGTACGCTGCAACTCGGTCCGCGGGTAAAGGTGAAGGTGTTCGTGCCCAACCATCCGCCGTAGACGCCCAACGTGACGTGCCCGCTCGAGTCTACGTCTGCGAATCCCATGGCCGTGCCGCCGGATCCCTGGACGGTGTAGCCGACCGTCGTATTCGGCGTGAAGCCTGAACCGGTCAGCGTCCCATACGTGCGATATGCGAGCGGGTTCGGCGCGATCACGCACGTTCCGGAGTTCGTCGAGCCGCCACTGCCGCCGTGCTTGCCGCCGGTCTGCGCCCCGCCGCCCTTGGCGGCGAACGCCGTACTCGCCGAGAAGGCAGCCGCGACCAGCAGAACGGCCGCCGCGCCAAACATGACTTTTGCCCTCGCTCCGCGCATTGCTGCACCTTCCTCCCTCACGGCGCTTCCCGTCGGCACGCACCGTGTCCGCGTTGCCTGCTGCACGCGCTCGCGCGCAGTCCTGCTCTCCCGTATCGCCTCGCCGCGCGGTTCGCTGAACCTGAGGCATAGGGCCATCACCTAAGGACAGAGACAACTCCCTGACGCTCTAGTTGTCGGCTGGGCCAAGCGTTCGTGAATGGGTGTGGTGAGGACTTGGTAGGAAACTGGCAAACCGGCGCAGTCTACCCGAGGCCCTTCCGGGCCGGTCAAGGCTTCGACAGCGTCGTCCAGATACGGCTCAACTATCTGACAAACAGATTTCCCACTCGTCTAACCCAGATGGCATAGATGGAACGGCCCTGTCAAGTTACATAAGAAACTCTTTGACAGATCATCGTTAAGGCCATTACAGTCGATTCAACCCCCGCGTAGTTCAGCTCAAGGA
>CAZAPT010000015.1:0-82743 GCA_964487335.1 uncultured Dehalococcoidia bacterium | reverse complement strand
TGCGCTTCGTCGAGCGGCGCGCCGCGGCGCGCTTCGGTTTCGTCGCGGCGCTCGCGGGCCTGGCGGCGGCGCGCGCAGTTCCGTTCGATGAGGGGCCCGGCGCCGCAACTGTCGACGTGAGGCGCACGACCGGGATCTCTCTCGTCGTCTGGCGCTCGTACTGGCGGTACACCGGATACCCGCGGGTGATGTCCGCCCACAGCCGTACGCGCTCTTCGCCGCCGGTCTCCTCAGCGCGGACGTCGCGGCGCAGGCTCCCGGCCTGGATCTGCGCATTCGGGTTTGCGCGCAGGTTCAGCCACCACTCCGGGTGCCGGTCCGACCCGCCGTTCGACGCGATTACCACGATGTCGTTGCCATCCTTCAGGTAGAGGAGCGGCGTCGTGCGTCTTCGTGCCGTCTTGCGTCCGGTTGTGGTGAGCAGCAGTATCGGCGCGCCCATGAAGTTTCCGCCGATGAGTCCGTCCGTCATCCGGTACCAGAACTCGTGGATGCCCGTGATCAGCCGCATCCCTGTGCGCGGGTCAAATCGCATGGTCCACCTCCCTGCGGCGCCGATCGTATGACGATGACGCTCATTGAACAAGCGGTCGAGAGTTAAATTCGCGCGTCGTACTTCCGTCGGTCGCGCTCGCCGCTTCCGCTAGACCTGGAGCCCGATGTCGAACGTCGCCGCGTAGCCGACGCCGCTCTTCGCAGGCGCGAGCGTGAGCTGGCCGTTGCTCTGCTGGAAGATCATGTCGCCGTCGTTGCGCAGCCAGCCGAACCCCTTCTGCGAATACGGCTGCGACGCGAATACCTCCGCGTTCAGCGCATCGTCGAAGAAGAGCTGCGACGTGAATTCGTGGCCGCTCGCGCCCGATGGGTTGGTGCGGATCTTGAAGTGGATGTGAACCGCTCTGCCCTGGTACCAGCCGGGATAGATCGTCGAGAAGCCGGCACGGCCCTGCGCGTCGGTCGCTTGGTAGCCGCGCAGGAAGTTCTGGCCCTTCGTGTTGAAGCTGGGATCGGAGACGTCGGAGTACACGCCGCCCGCATCGCAGTGCCAGACATCGACGGTGGCGTCTGCGAGTGGCGCGCAGGCGGACCCGACCTGCGAGACGACGAACGTAAGCGCCAGCGGCAGGCCGTCCTTCACCGCGGCGGTTGCCGTGTCCGACCGGATGTCCGAGCGGTTCAGCTTCTCATCGACGTAGTACGGCCGTTCGGTGAGCGCCGGCACGACGATGCATGATGGGACGGCAGATCCCGCGGAGGTTGCCGTCGCGGCAGACGTCGCACCGGGTGTCGGCGCCGTAGTTGCGGCCGTGCTCCCGCTGGACATCGGCGTCGACTTCGACGACCCGCTGTCGGAGCACCCCACCGCCGCTGCCAGCCCGGCTGCGCCGAACAACGCGAGCACCTCCCGCCGCGTGAGGAGACGTCCTCTGAGGATGTCATCGCTGTCCATGGTTCCGCTCCGTCGACAGACGCTTATCCGCGCCGCCGTGATGGTTGCACTGTTCCAATTTGAGGCAGCCCGCCGCAATCGCCCCCGAAGCGCTGGTGGTGAAAAACCTGTTACGGAGGCAGCACGGATCCGTTCCCTCGATTGCACGGCAGCCGTACCATAAGCGCACCGGCGCCGGAGTTCAGGCGCCGGGCAGAGGGCGCGACCCAGCAACGAAACGAGGAGACAATGGTTGACGTAGCTCCCGAGCAAACCGGCTTCGCGCCCGAACGGCTCGACCGCATCACCGCGCACCTCCGCACCAACTACATCGAGCCCGGGAAGATCGCCGGGTGCCAGACCCTCGTCGCCCGGCACGGGCAAGTCGCGTACTTGGGATCGCTCGGCGACATGGACCGCGAGCGGCGCCGGCCAATGGCCGACGACACGATCTTCCGCATCTTTTCGATGACCAAGCCGATCACCTCGATCGCGCTGATGACGCTGTACGAGCAGGGCTACTTCCAGCTCAACGATCCGGTGCATCGCGTGATCCCGGAGTGGCGTGACCAGCGCGTCTATGTCTCAGGCGAAGGCGAGCACATCGAGACGCGGCGGCCGGAGCGGCCGATCAGCTTCCGGCACATCCTGAGCCACCAGAGCGGGCTCTCGTACGGCGGCGGGCTCGTGCAACTGGTTGGCGGCGAGACCGCGCTGCATCCCGCCGACCGCGCCTACGTCTCGCTGGGCGCGCAGCGCAACCGCGGGGAGACGCTGCGCAGCTTCGTAGAGAAGCTGGCGCACGTGCCGCTGCGCTTCGACCCGGGCGACCGCTGGATGTACTCCTACTCGACGGATGTCTGCGGCTATCTCGTCGAGGCGCTGTCCGGCAAGCCGTTCGACGAGTACCTGAAAGAGGTCATCTTCGAGCCGCTCGGGATGCGGGACACGGACTTCTTCGTTCCCGAAGAGAAGAAGAGCCGGCTCGCCGCGAACTACCGGCGCGCTGGCGACAAGTCGCTGCGGCTGATCGACGATCCGGAGAACAGCACGTACCTCGAGAAGCCGGCGTTTTTCTCCGGTGGCGGCGGCCTGACGAGCACGATGTCCGACTACTTCCGCTTTGCCGAAATGCTGCGTCGGGGCGGCGAGCTGGACGGAGCGCGGATCATCGGCCCGCGCACGCTGCGCATGATGACGAAGAACCACCTCACCGGAGGCCGCGACCTGACCCAGATGGCGCTCGGCGCGTTCTCGGAGACGGCGTACGAAGGCGTCGGCTTCGGCCTGGGCTTCGCGATGACGATGGACGAAGTGAGTGCCGGTTCGATCGCGGCCGGCGACTACTACTGGGGCGGCGCCGCATCGACGATCTTCTGGGTCGACCCGCGCGAGGACCTGGTCGTGATCTTCATGACCCAGCTCATCCCGTCGGCGACGTTCAACTTCCGTGGGCAGCTCAAGAGCATCGTCTATTCGTCGATCGTGGATTGATCACGAATGAGACTCGCTCTCATCGGCCAGGCGACGTTCGGAGACGCGGTCTTTCGCGCCCTCCGCGACGCTGGCGAAGACATCGTCGCCGTGTCGTCGATCGCCGGATCGCCAGAAAGGCCTGATCCGCTGTGGGCCGCCGCTGACTCGACCGGCGTTCCGGTCTTCCCGACGGGCAAGCTCAAGCAGCCCGACGTGCTCGAATCCTACGCATCGACAGCGCCAGACCTGTGTGTGATGGCATTCGTCACGCACATCCTGCCCGAGCGTGTGCTCACCGCGCCGCCGATGGGCACCATCCAGTACCACCCGTCGCTGCTGCCGCGGCATCGAGGCCGCAGCGCGATCAACTGGGCCATTCGCCAGGGCGATTCGACGACCGGCGTGACGATCTTCTGGGTGGATGCCGGCATTGATACCGGCCCGATCCTGCTGCAACGCGAAGTCGAGGTCGGCCCGGACGATACCGTTGGGTCGCTGTACTTTGACCGGCTGTTCCCCCTCGGCGTCGAAGCGCTGGTCGAGTCGGTGCGGATGGTTCGGGAGGGCGGCGCGCCGCACATCGTGCAAGACGAATCGAAGGCCACGTACGACGCGCCCGCCGATGACTCGAACAGCGCCATCGAGTGGTCGCTGCCAGCCTCGGACGTCTACAACCTGGTGCGCGGATCGAACCCGCAGCCTGGCGCCTACGCGACGTTCCGCGGAGAGCAGGTGCGCATCTTCGACGCACGGCTCCAGTCCGGCGTCGGCAAGACCGCCCAGCCCGGCACAATCATCGAGGCTGGTGACAGCGGCATCGCCGTCGCGCTCGAAGGCGGGACGTTGCACGTGCAACGCGTGCAGCCGGCCGGCGGCAAGAAGATCAGCGCGGCGGAGTTTGCCGCATCCAAGGGGCTGCGCGCAGGCGATCGATTCGAGAACGGTGTTTCCGGCCGGTAGCGCGAGCGCGTCAGAACATCACGGACGACACCCACGTGCCGCGCGGCTCCTCGTACGGGCCGAGGGCCATCAGGTTCATTACCTTGATGTTGCGGTGCCCGGCCGCGAGCGCCCGCCGGTACAGCTCGCCCTCCCTCACCGGCATCAGCGACATCAGGCCTGGCGCCGTAGTCCCTGCTCCTGCCAGCAGCGCCAGCATCTCGGCGTCCGACTCCGCCACGCCGTGCCCGATCGCGCCGCCGATGAGGTAGCCGGTGATGCGCCCGCGGTCGAGCACGAACGCCGGGAAGCCGAGCTGGAGCATCGTGGCGGCCTCGTTCTTGCGGCTGATGTGATAGACGTCGCGGCAGAGCGCATCCATACCATCGAGGTCCGCTGCGGTGGCCGGACGGAGCGCATCGTCAACCGGCCTGCTGGATGTGAGCTGCAGGTACGCAAGCGGCTCCTTCACGTCGAACCCCAGCGACGCGTACAGAGCGAGCGACCGCATGTTGAACGAGTCCTGCACCAGCCGGATCATCTCGATGCCCTGGGCGCGTGCGTGCGCGATGACATCGAGCATCAGCTTCCGGCCGATGCCCTCTCCCTGCGCGTCGAGATCGACGGATATCGGCCCGATCCCGGCGACCTCGCCCCACATGTTGATGTAGTTCGAGCCGCGCGGCCGGCCGTCCTCATACGCCGCCGACGCGTAGACCTGCTCGTTCGACATCATCAGCCCGATGACGCCCTGCGCGTACTCGACGTTCGCGAAGTCGGTCGGAAACCCGTGCGACTCGGCGATGTCGCGGAACGCCTCGTAGCAGATTCGGCCCAGCTCTGGGATATCGGTCTGCTCGGGGCGGCGTAGTTCGATCGCCATTGACCCTCCCCCCGGAGTGAACTGACGCTAGGAGCTTGGCAGCGACGATGACACGACCACGTCGCGATCATCCACCGCGATCGCGTACGGCATCGCCTCGGCGTTGAACGCTACACCGATGCGTCCCCGTGGATCGAGCGCAATCAGCCCGCCCATCGCTTGCAGCCGGCCGTCGAGGAGCGCGACCGCGGCTTCGCATCCCGCCTGCGGCGATTCGCCGCGTCCGAGCGCGTCGCAGACGAGCTTGCTGATGACGAGTTTCGTCAGCACCTCACCGTCGCCGGTCGCCGTCGCAGCGCCGGTCTCGTTGTCGGCATACGCGCCGCAGCCAGCCAGCGGGCTGTCGCCCACCCTGCCCGGCATCTTGTTCGGGATCCCTCCCGTCGACGACGCCACCGCGAGATTCCCGGCGCTGTCCAGCGCCACCGCTCCCACCGTGTCCGAGGGCGCCTGCACGAACCGGCCGTGCGCCGCGGCGACCAGCTCCGATGCGTCGCAGCGCGGGAAGCCGATTCCGTCGGCGAACCGCGACGCGCCTTCGCCGACGAGCAGCGTATGCCGGGTGTCCGTCATCACCCGCCGCGCGAGCTTCACCGGATGCAGAACGCGCTGCACCGCCGCGACCGCGCCCAAGTCGAGCGTAGCACCGTCCATGATCAGCCCGTCCAACTCGACCTCGCCTGATGTGTTGAGCCAACTCCCGAGCCCGGCGTTCAGCACCGGCGCATCCTCGAGCACCACCGCCGCCGCCTCGACCGCATCGATCGCTGCCCCACCGTCGAACAGGATCCGCTGCCCTGCGGCGGCCGCGGCACGGCACGCCGCCAGCGCATCAGGCAGGTGCGGATTGTCCCGCCGCCACCCCGCACCGCCGTGAACAATGATTGCGACCACTTGGCTCCTCCACGTTCCAACGCATAGGCCTGCGGCACCATCGCCAGTGTAGGGGCGACCCCATGTGGCCGCCGTCGCAACGGCCAGCGCGGACCCGCATCAGAAAGATGGTGCATCCGTCCCATGCCATCGCGGCCGCGCGCTAGCTACGCTGAGACCGATGGTCAAGTATTCGTAACTTGATGCGGAGACCGGATGACGGCTAGGGTGAGGAAAGTTGACCAACGCTCGCTCAGTCGGGTGGCCACCGGTAAAGTCGGCCTCGGTCGGAGGTAAAGCATGGTCAAGACGCGTGTCTTCGAGGTGCTCGAGCAGCGCGGGCAGAAGCAGCGGTGGCTCCTCTCCGAGCTGGACCGCCGCGGCTACCGCGTCAGCGAGGGCTACCTTTCGCAGATAAAGGCCGGCGCCAAGCAGCCAGGGCGCCGCTTCATCGACGCCGTGTGCGACGTGATGGGCATGCCCGAACAGACCCTGTTCTATAGCGAAGGAGCGACCGAAGAGATGGCCCAGAAGAATGGCAAACAGCCGGCGAAGCCGCGCAGCGCGGCCCGCGCGAGACCGACGCGCGAGCGTGAGAAGGGCAAGATCAACGTCGCCATCATCGGCGTCGGCAACTGCGCGTCGTCGCTCGTGCAGGGGCGGTACTTCTACAACGACGCGCAGGAGGACGCGCTCATCCCGGGCCTCATGCACGTCGACCTCGGCGGCTACCACGTCCGCGACATCAACTTCGTCGCCGCTATAGACATCGACGAGAACAAGGTCGGGCACGACCTGTCCGAAGCTGTCTTCAGCGCCCCGAACAACACCTACAAGTTCAGTGACGTCCCGCGCCAGGACGTTCGCGTTACCCGCGGCATGACGCACGACGGTCTCGGCAAGTATTTGTCCGAGGTGATCACCAAGTCGAAGGGCCCGACGGGCGACATCGTCCGGCTCCTGAAGGAGACCGAGACCGACGTCGTCGTCAGCTACCTGCCCGTCGGATCGGAAGAGGCGACGAAGTGGTACGTCGAGCAGGTGCTCGCAGCCGGATGCGGCTTCGTGAACTGCATCCCGGTGTTCATCGCTCGGGACCACTACGGCTACTGGCCCAAGCGCTTCGAGGAGGCCGGCCTGCCCATCATCGGCGACGACATCAAGTCGCAGGTCGGCGCCACCATCGTGCACCGCATGCTGACGCGGCTCTTCCGCGAGCGTGGCGTGCGCCTAGACCGCACCTACCAGCTCAACTTTGGAGGGAACACAGACTTCCTCAACATGCTAGAGCGCGAGCGGCTGGAGTCGAAGAAGATCTCGAAGACCAACGCCGTCACCTCGCAGCTTGACTATGAGCTTCCTGCGGACGACGTCCACGTCGGCCCCTCCGACCATGTGCCGTGGCTACTGGACCGCAAGTGGTGCTACATTCGGATGGAGGGCACGACTTTCGGGAACGTGCCCCTGAACGCGGAGGTGAAGCTGGAGGTCTGGGACAGCCCCAACTCCGCCGGGGTCGTGATCGATGCGATCCGCTGCTGCAAGATCGCGCTCGACCGCGGGCTGTCGGGGCCGCTGCTCGGACCTTCGGCCTACTTCATGAAGTCTCCGCCGCAGCAGTACCCGGATGACGTCGCTCACGACATGGTGGAGCAGTTTATCGCCGGGTAATTCGGGAGAGCGTTTGCTCGATCGCACGGTCTACTGGCTATTCCGCCTCGCGATCCTGCTCACGCGTCCGTTCCCGCTCCGCGTCGGCTACTGGTTCGGCGAGCGCATCGCGCTCATCTGCTACTGGATCATCTTCCCGCGCCACCGCAAGGCTCTGAACGCCAACCTCGCGCACATCCTCCGCAGCGACGACCCGCGGTACGTCGCTGCCGTCGCCAGGCGCTCGTTCCGCAACTTCGGCAAGTACGTCATCGACTTCATTCACTTCCCGGCGCTCACCAAGACCGAGGTGAAGCAGCGGCTGCGCTTCGATCAGTGGGACGGCCTGGACGACGCCGCGAGCAGCGGCCGAGGCATCGTCCTGGCGACGCTCCACTTCGGCAACTGGGACATCGGCGCCGCCGCGCTCGCCGCGTACGGCTACAAGGTCAACGCGATCGCCGAGACCTTCGCATATCCGCCCATGAACGAGCTCGTGCAGGGCTCGCGACGAAAGCTCGGCATGACCGTCATTGGCCGCGAGCGCGTCGGGCCGGCGGTGTTCCGCGCCCTGCGCCGCGGCGAGATGCTCGCGATCCTCACCGACGTCGCCGGCGATGACTTCGGCATCCGCACGGACTTCTTCGGAGCGCCTGCGTTCGTCTCGTCCGCTCCCGCGCGCATCGCGCTCCGCACCGGGGCGTGGGTGGTGCCGGCGGTCGTCATTCGCGGGCCAAAGGACGATCTGGACATCCGGCCCGTGCTGGACTTCGGCCTGCGTGACTGGAAGCCATCCGGCGTCGAAGCGGCGGACGTCGCCGAGCTGACGCACCTGATCATGCGCTCGCTCGAGCGCATTATCCGGCAGCACCCCGACCAGTGGTTCATGTTCCGGCGGCTGTGGGAGGCGCCCGTCGCTACCCGCACGGTCCCGGCCGTCGAGCAGGCGTGATGGGCTTCGTCCCGCGCCCGCGAAAATGGAAGTACTACCTGATGCGCATCGTCGTCGCCACGATCGGGCGAATGCCCCTCGGCTGGCGATACGGCATCGCCCGCGTTGTGAGCGATCGCGTCTACGCCTGGCGGCCCTCGATCCGGAACAACGTGCGCAGCAACATGCGTCACGTCCTCGGGCCGGACGCATCGGACGAAGAGATAGACCGCCTCGCACGGCAATGCACCCAGAACGCCGGGCGTTACTACGCCGATGTCGTCGGCATGCACCGCATCAACGTGCGGAAGTTCCTGCGCGACGACCTCGTGCTCACCGGCTTGCATTACGTCCGCGAGGCGCAGGCGACCGGTCGGGGGATCGTGCTGGCGTCGGCCCACTACGCCAACCCCGAGTTCGCGGTGCAGGGCCTCGCCGCCGCCGGCATTCACGTGCTGGCCCTCGTCGAGCCGCTGGATCCGCCCGAGCTGGGCCGCCTCATGCGCAGCCTGCGCGCGGTGCACGGCCACGAGTACGAGCCCGTGAGCCTCGGCGCTGTGAAGAAGGCGCTGGCATGGCTCCGCGGTGGCGGCGTGGTGGCGATCCTCATGGATCGCGACATCCAGAAGCACGGCGAGGAACTGATGCTGTGCGGTTCGCCCGCGAGGTTCCCGACCGGCGCCGTGGACCTGGCGTTGCGCACGAACGCGATCATGATGCCCGGATGGGTGCGCCGGACCGGCGGGTTCAAGATCCAGGCCAGCATCGGTCCGGCGCTCGACCTGGTAGTCACGGGCTGCCGCGAAGAAGACCTGCGCGTGAATTCGCAGCGCCTGCTCAACATCTTTGAAGAGCAACTGCGCAAGGACCCGGGCCAGTGGGGCGTACTCGACCGCATCTGGCCCGATGATCTTGATCCTTTGCCGAAGCTCGCCGACACTTCATCGAAGTAGAGCCCTCGAGGAAGCGGACACTGAACCCAGCATCACCCATCGACTACGACGCACTCGCCGAGCGCGCGCTCGAAGGCTCAGCCCTCACGCGTGGCGAAGCGCTCGCGGTGCTTCGCGCGCCCGACGAAGACCTGCCCGCGCTGGTCGCCGCCGCACACCGCGTGCGGCGCCGCTACTTCGGCAACCGCGTCAAGGTCAACTTCCTGGTCAACATCAAGAGCGGCATCTGCCCCGAGGACTGCCACTACTGCTCGCAATCGAAGCTCTCACGCGCGAAGATCGATAAGTATCCGCTCCTCTCCAGCAACGAGATCGTCACGTCGGCGCTGCGAGGCCATGAGTTCGGAGCCCGCCGCATCTGCGTCGTCGCGTCGGGACGCGGCCCGACGGATGCCGACGTCTCGCATATCTCGACCGCCGTACGAGAAGTCCGCGATCGCCTGCCGGACATCGAGGTCTGCGCGTGCCTGGGTCTACTCGAGCCGTCGCAGGCGACGGAGCTGAAATCGGCCGGGGTCTTCGCGTACAACCACAACCTCAACACGAGTGAGAACTTCTACGGCGAAATCTGCAGCACCCACGACTATGCGGACCGAATGCGCACCGTAGGCGTCGTCAAGCAAACGGGCCTCTCGCCATGCTGCGGGGCGCTCTTCGGAATGGGCGAGACCGACGACGACATCGTCGACGTGGCGTTCGCCTTGCGCGGCCTGGGCGTCGACTCGATCCCGATCAACTTCCTGATCCCGATCGAAGGCACCCCGCTCGGTGGACGATGGGATCTCACGCCGACGCGCTGCCTCAAGATCCTCTGTCTCTTCCGCCTGACGAACCCCGAGAGTGAGCTTCGCATCGCCGGCGGCCGCGAGCACCATCTGCGCTCGCTCCAGCCGATGGGCTTGCTGATCGCGAACTCCATCTTCATCGGCGACTACCTGACCGCGAAGGGCCAACGGCCCGAGGACGACATCGCCATGATCCGCGACCTCGGATTCGAGATCGCCGACGCGGCGGACGAGTACCGCATGCATTATGACCGCGAGCCAGTCGCGCTGAAGTCACGCGCCGAACGGCTTGGACCGTCGCAGGAGGACTGATGAAAGACACCGGCCCGATCCTCGTCCCGCTCGATGGCTCGGAGCTTGCCGAAGGCGCAATCCCCTACGCATCGGCGCTTGCCCGCGGCCTGAACGCCGGCGTGGTGCTCGTCACTGCGTGGGAGGGCACGGAGAGCGAGCTGGGGGCCGACTTCCCGTCGATGGCGCTCGAGATCGAGCAGAAGGCGAGCGCGCACTACACCGACTACTTCGATGGCGTGAAGAAGCGGCTCCACGGCCAGAACGTCGATACGATGATCCGCGCAGGCGACGCGACGGAGCAGATCCTGAAGGCCGCTGCGGAGACGCGCGCGCGCCTCCTCGTGATCGCGACGCACGCGCGCTCCGGGATCGGCCGGTGGGCCTACGGTAGCACCGCCGGTCACCTGCTGCGTGAGTCCTCGGTGCCGGTAATGGCTGTCGGCCCGAAGTCGCTCGAGAAGAAGCACGCCGGCGACTTCGCGATCAAGCACATCATGACCCCGCTCGATGGCAGCGATCGAGCGGAACAGGCGATTCCCGTCGCGCACCAGCTCGCACAGAAGCTGAACGCGCGGCTCACGCTCGTGCGCGTCGTGAAGTGGGCGGTGCAGGCGTATCCGTACGCGCTTCCCGATGCCTATCTGCCGCAGGTAGACCAGGAACTGGATGCGGGCGCCAAGGCGTACCTCAAGCGAAAACAGGACGAGATGAAGGACGTGGAGACAGACGCGTTCGTCGTCCGCGGCCCCGTCGCCGAGGGGCTGATCGAGTTCGCGGAGCAGCAGTCGGTGGACCTGATCGTGATGACAACGCACGCCCGCAGCGGGCTCGCGCGCCTGGCTCTCGGCAGCGTCGCCGACCGCGCGCTGCACGGCCCGGCGCCGGTGCTGATGGTGCGGCCGGAGACGGAGAAGAAGCAGCGATGAGCATTGAAGTCCATGGACGCGTCGAGCCGGGATTCGAACGTGTGCGCGATGCTTTCGCGCAGAACTTCGAGAAGAACGGTGACGTCGGCGCGGGCGTCGCGATCTACGCGCACGGACGCCCGGTGGTGGACCTGTGGGGCGGGCTCGCCGATCCCGACGCGGGAGCTCCCTGGCGCGAAGACACCCTGCAGTGGGTGTACTCCACGACGAAGGGCGCGACGGCGATCTGCGCGCACATCCTCAGCGAACGCGGCGAGCTGGACATCGATGCGCCGGTCGCGCGCTACTGGCCGGAGTTCGCCGCCGAGGGCAAGGAGAACATCCCCGTGCGATGGCTGCTCTCGCACCGCGCGGGCCTCGCCGCGATCGACCGTCCCATAAGCGTCGACGACATGATCGCGTGGACGCCCGCGATCGACGCCATCGCCGCGCAGAAGCCGAACTGGGAGCCGGGCACTGCGCACGGCTACCACGCGATGACCTTCGGCTGGCTCGTCGGCGAAGTCGTGCGGCGGATCAGCGGCGAGAGCCTGGGCACGTTCTTCCACAACAACGTCGCGAAACCGCTCGGCCTCGACTTCTGGATCGGGCTGCCGGAGTCGGCAGAGCCGCGCGTGTCGAAGCTCATCGCGGCGCAGCGCCCGCCGAACATCGACGAGATGCGCGAACAGTGGCTGAAGACCATGCCGCTCACCGCGAAGGTCTTCACCAACCCCCAGATGGAAGAAGGCGACGTGAACACCCGGGCGCTCCACGCCGCCGAGATCCCGGCGATCAGCGGCATCACCACCGCCCGATCGCTCGCACGCATGTACGCAGCGACGATCGGTGAAGTTGACGGCGTGCGTCTGCTGCGCCCGGAGACAGTCGACGCGCTGCGGACGACGCAGTCGCGCGGGCCGGACAAGATAATCCCGATGGTTGAGACGCACTTCGGCCTCGGCTTCATGTTGCCAGGTTCGTTCTCGCCGATGGGCCCGGAGGGATGCTTCGGCCACCCGGGGGCCGGCGGATCCGTCGGCTTCGCGGATCCCGCCGCCGGCCTGGCGTTCGGCTACGTGATGAACAAGATGGACAACAACCTGGCCGGCGACCAGCGACCGGCGTCGCTCATCGCCGCGATGTACGCATCAGGGGAGTAGCGAAGTACTAGCGACTCAGGTCGCAGAAGGGTGCGCCGCCGCATACTTGAGCCCGAACTCGCCCGTCACGACAGCCAGGATGTGTGCGATCGCCTCATCAGGCGAGTCGGTGAGGAAGAGGTGCGAGATGTCATCCGGATCGATCGCCTTCGCTTCGAGCAGCGTGCCGCGGAGGTAGTCGATCAGCGGCGTCCAGTATTCCACCCCGACGAGCACCACCGGAAAATTTGAGATCTTGCCCGTCTGGATCAACGTGATCGTCTCGAACACTTCGTCCATCGTGCCGAACCCGCCGGGCATTGCCACGAACGCGTAGGAGTACTTCACCAGCATCAACTTGCGCACGAAGAAGTGCTTGAACGTCGCCCACACGTCGAGGTAGGCGTTCGGCCGCTGTTCCTTCGGCAGCTCGATGTTGCACCCGACGCTGCGGCCGCCGGCTTCCTTCGCGCCGCGGTTCGCCGCTTCCATGATCCCCGGGCCGCCGCCGGTCATCACCGTGAAGCCCGCGAGCGCGAGCTTCCCGCCGGTCTCGCGCGCCAGATCGTAGTACTCGTGGCCCTCGGCGAACCGCGCCGAGCCGAACACCGTCACGCACGGCCCAACGTAATGCAGCTTGCGGAAGCCGTAGATGAACTCGAAAAAGTAGCGGAGCGCGTGCCAGAGCTCGGCCGCGCGCGACCATCGGCCGGCGAGGAACCGGCGCTCCTCGCCGGTGCGTGACGCCTTTCCCCAGTCAGTCCGGGTGGTGCGCTGCGGGTCCTTCGCCATGCGATGCCGGCTCCTTCACATGACGATTGTGCGCAACGCGGCGGCGGCGTCGCTACTTCATCCCGGCGCTCACTGCATCGAGTGAGGCCACCTCAGACGCCGTCAGTCGCACGTCCGACGCCGGCAGCAGATCGGCGAGCTGCTCCGGCGTGTTCGCCCCGATGATCGGCGACGTGACCGCCGGCTTCGCCAGCAGCCACGCGAGCGCCGCCGACGCGATGGTCGTGTTGTGCACGCGCGCGACGGCATCGAGCGCATCGATCGCGGCGAGGCCCTTGTCGTTCATGTACTGCTTCGCGCGACCGGCGCGCTGGCTCTTGGGCATCGGCTGGCCCTTGCGATACTTGCCGGTGAGGAAGCCGCCGGCGAGGGGGCTGTAGGGGATCACGCCGACGCCCTCGCGCATGCACAGCGCCTCGAGGTCGGCCTCGAACTCCTCGCGGTGCACGAGGTTGTAGTGCGGCTGCAGCGACGCGAACGCCGGGAGCGACTGCGCTCGGCCGACCGCCAGCGCCTCGTCGAACTGCTCCGCTGAGTAGTTCGATGCGCCGATGTACCGCACCTTCCCGGCGCGGGTCAGCGCGTCGAACCCCGCGAGCGTCTCCTCAATCGGCGTGGCCTCGTCCGGCCAGTGACACTGGTACAGGTCGATGCGGTCCGTCTGTAGCCGCCGCAGGCTGTCCTCCGCCGCGCGCTCGATGTGCTTGCGCCCGAGGCCCTCGCCGTCCGTGCCCTTCCACATCTCGCCGCGCAGCTTCGTCGCCACGACGAGGCTGTCACGATTGCCGCGCTCCTTCATCCACCGGCCGATGATCTCCTCCGAGACGCCGCCCGGGTTGCCCGGCGACCATCGGCTGTAGATATCCGCGGTGTCGATGAAATTGCCGCCCGCCGAGACGTACGCTTCGAGCACCGCAAATGACGCCGGCTCGTCGGCCGTCCAACCGAATTGCATGGTCCCGAGGCAGAGGTCCGTGACCTGGAGCTCTGTCTTGCCGAGCGTGCGTATCTGCATCGAGACGATCGTATCGACCGCTCCAGCGAGGCGGAAGCAGCGCGCTCGCTTCGTACAATGAACGCATGCCGGAGATACCCGACCTCGAAGCCATCCGCGCGTTCCTGAACGAACGCATCGTCGGCGTCGAGATCACGAACACCGAGACCTACATCCCGTACATCTTCCGGACGCCCGCGACGGATGTCGCTGCCGGTCTCACCGGCAACCGCTTCGGCGAAGTGCTGCGGCACGGAAAGTTCCTGCTCTTCGGCCTCGCCGACGAGCACGTGCTCGCCATCAACCCGATGCTCACCGGGCGCTTTCAGTACGTGAAGCCGTCCGCGAAGAAGCGCGCGAAGACCTGTCTGCTTGTGACGCTCGCGAGCGGCTGGCAGCTCCGCTACGCCGACGAGCGCCTGATGGGGAAGATCTACTTCGTGCACATGGACGACATCGTGTCGATTCCCACATGGGCGGAGATGGGCCCGGACGCGCTCGCCGTCACCGAGGAGGAATTCCGCCAGCGCATCCGTAAGTTCACCGGCGCCGTCAAGAACGTGCTTACGAACCACAAGTTCGTAGCCGGCATCGGCAACGCCTACTCCGACGAGATCCTCTTCGAAGCGCGCATCAATCCGTTCCGCCGCCGCACGTCGCTGTTTGACGACGAGATCGGCGCGCTCTACCGCGCGATCCACAAGACCATGCGGCGCTCGCTGCCGATCCTCCGCGAGCACTTCCGCGACGAGCTGGACTACGAGGAGTGGCGCGATCACCTGAAGGTGCACCGCAAGGGCGCCGGCGGCGAAGGCCGCTGCCCTCGATGCGGGACGCACATCACGGAGATCGCACCGAACCAGCGCGTGACGAGCTGGTGCCGCAACTGCCAGCCGGAAGACCCCGGCGCCGCCTCCGCCGGATGACGACGACGGCCATCACGAACGTCCGCCTCGCGACGCCAGAGATCGTACGCATTCCGGGCGACTCGCCCGACACCGATGTGCGCACGGTCGTGATGCGCGACGGCGTGATCGACGATCTGGTCGCCGACCCGCGCCGAGATCCCGAATGGCGGGAAGTATGGGATGGCCACGGACTCCTGATCGCGCCTGGCTACATAGACATCCACGTCCACGGGGGCGGCGGCTATTCGCTGATGACGGACGACATTGACGAAGTCCGCGCCTACGCCCGATGGGTCGTGCGTCACGGCGTGACGTCGTTCCTGATCAGCACCTCCGGCCGCGACCATGCCACGATCGTCCGCCGTCTGAAGGCGCTCGCACCCGCAGTCGGCCTCGAGCCCGGCGGCGCCCGCATCCTCGGCTTCCATCTCGAAGGCCCGTACATCAATCCCGTGCGGAAGGGCGCCTTCGACCCGCGTTGGCTTCGTCCGCCGAACGTCGCGGAGTACCGCGAACTGGTCGAAGCGTCCGGCGACAACATCCGCATGATGACGCTCGCGCCGGAACTCCCTGGCGCCGACGACCTGACTCGCGCCGTCGTCGATTCGGGCGCCACCGCCGCAATGGGCCATACGGACGCGACGTACGAGCAGGCGCGCCACGCGATCGACCTCGGCGTCACGCACGTCACACACTGCTTCAACGCCATGCGCCCGTTCAGCCACCGCGACCCCGGCGTGCTCGGTATCGCACTGCTCGGCTTACCACCGGCAAAAGCGGTGAGTGTTGAGTTAATCGGCGACGGCCAGCACGTGGGATGGGTAACGGCACGGCTCCTGAACCGCACAAAGAGGAGTGATGAGATCGTGCTGGTCACCGACGCCATGCCTCTAGCTGGCACGCCGGACGGCGAAGCGGAATGGGAGGGCGTTGCGATCCGCGTCGATGGCGGGAAGGCAGTGCGCACGACCGACGGTACGATCATTGGCGGGGTGACGACTCTCGATCAGATGGTGCGAAACGCGGTGCGCTACATGGGCGCGCCGCGTGAGCGTGCGATTGCGATGGCGTCCTGGAACCCGGGACGCGTTTTGAAACGCTCGGCGAGCCTGTATATGCGGGGAGCGGCGGCCGACTTCGTCCTGCTGGACGACGAGTTGCGGGTGGTGGAAACGTGGGTGGCGGGGGAGCGCGTGTACGCGTCGGAAGCGTCCGCCAAGTCGCCTATACGCTGAGGCGCTCCGCTCCTTCCCCCAGGGTCCCCGCGCCGTTGCCGCCGCTGCGCCGGACGAGCTCCCGCTCGTAGATCAGCCGCTCGTAGTACGAAAGGACGCGCTGACTCACGCGGTCCCAGCTGAAGTGCCCCGCGCGTTCGCGCCCGTGCGCCGCCATCTCCGCGCGCAACGCCGGGTCGCGGAGCAGGTCGAGCAGCGCGGACGACAGCGCCTGCGCGTCTTCCGGCCGCACCAGCACGCCCTCCACTCCATGCGTGAGCACGCCGGCGAAGCCGTCGATGTTGGACGCCACGATCGGCAAGCCCGCGGCCATGGCTTCGAGGATCACCAGCCCCTGGCTCTCGAAGCCCGTGTTCGGCGCGCAGAATACGTGCGCAGACCGGTGGTATCGCGGCAGCTCCTCGAACGGCACGTGGCTGCGGAAGACGACGTCGCGTAGCCCCGCGCTGCGGACCGCCCGCTCGTAGCGGTCGAAGCGCCCCGCCCCGACTACGATCAGCCGGGTGTCCGGCATCGCGCGCTGGACGCCGACGAACGCGCGGATGAGATATCGCAGGCCCTTGCGCTTCTCCGGCCGTCCGACGAACAGCACGTTGCGCTTGCCGTCCATGAACTCCGGCAGCGGCTCCAGCTCGCGCGCGAAGTGCTCGACGTCCACCCCGTTGGGAATCACGTTGTAGTAGCCCGGGAAGTACTTCTCGATGTGCTTCACCGCCGCGGTCGATACCGCGATCTTGCCATCGAGCTTCGTGATCCATCGCTTGATGAGGCGTCGCCCGTAGATGTAGAAGAAGTTCGACTCGCGCGCCGCATGCCACGTGCCGACGTTCACGCTCGTCGAGTAGCGCAGGAAGTTGATCGGCAGCTGCGGCATGAACGGCTCGTGCACGTGCACGATGTCGAACTCCCCCGCGTCCAGAAGCCGGCGGATGTGCCCGGCGACGCGCAGCGACAGCGTGATGCGCGCGATCGATCCGCTCACGCGCAGCGGGATCGGCCGCCCGATCGTCGTGATCGGACACACCTCGGGCTTCGGCGTCTTCGTCCCGGCGGCGACGATGTGCGGCGCATGTCCCCGCGATACGTACTGCTCGGCCAGGTGGTGGATATGGTTGTTCACCCCGCCCGAGACGGACCAGTCGTATGGGGACACCAGTGCGATCTTCACCGCCGTTCCCCTTCGGGCTGTCGCGTCGATGTGTCAGCCGGCGGTGGATCCCCGTGCGGTGTGCGATGCCGCATCCGGCTCGAGAAGAAGCTCCGGATCGTCGGCCCCCAGCCCATGTTCCGCGGCGTCGCCATCATCCCTCGCCACTGCTGCAAGATGATATTCCGGTAGCCGAGTTCGGACGCCCGCGGCGCGACTCCCGCGACGCCACTCGTCGTTCTGCTCTCGATGGCCCGGCGCAGGTCCGATGCGTTGGACCCATCGAACGTCGTATATGCGCAGCCGATCGACTGCAGGAAGTGCGCATCGCTCGACCCGATCGACGCAAGCCGGAACCGCTCGCGGTTCAGTCGGCGCACTTTCGCGGACGTGACGCGCCCGGCGGGACTCTTGTTGTATTCCTCGATGCCGTCGAAATGAACGGCGTCGTTCTGGACCGCGGCCACCCGCGCCAGCGTGCGCTCTGTGACGCTTCGTGTGAGCCACGACAGCGGATGCGGGACGACGGCCAGTCCGCCCTGCCGGTGGATCGCCACGAGCGCCTCCTCGATGCGCCGGAAGCTCTCGACCGGCTCATCGATGAACAGTGCGAGCAGGTGGCCGTCGAGCGTCGTGACCTCAATCCCGCAGATCAACTCGAACGGATAGTCGCCCCGGGCGTGCAGCTCGCGCGCCTCATCGGCGGCCCGCAGCGTGTCGTGCTCCGTCACCGCGATGACATCGAGCCCGCCGCGCTCCGCGACGTATCGCAGCAGCTCCGGCACCGTTGCCATGCCGTCGCCGTGTCGTGTGTGGATGTGGAGGTCCGCCGTACCCAACGCGCCCCGTCCCGCGGCTCTACGCCGATCGCCGCTCTCGGCGCATTGTAGCGAGAGGGCGATGCCCTACCGCCGCGAGCGGAACCATTCGATCGTGCGCTCCAGCCCCTCCCGCAATCCCACTTCCGCACGCCACCCCGTCGCCGTCGCGATCTTCTCGGACGACGCGTATGTCGCCGGCACGTCGCCGGCACGCTCGCCGAGATCCTCGACATCCACGTGATATTCGAGGACGTCAGTGATCAGTCCCAGCACGTCGATGATCTTCGTGCCGGTCTCGGAGCCGATGTTGAAGTACTGCAGCCCGGACAGCGGCAACACCGCAGTGTGCGCGCGGGCGAGGTCCTCGACGTAAATAAAGTCGCGCACAACTTCGCCTCTCCAGTACAGCGGTATCGGCCGGCGGTCGAGCGCAGCGCTGATGAAGTTGGGGATGGCGTGCGTTTCCGGCTCGTGCAGCTCGTTCGGACCGTACGGATTGAAGTAGCGCAGTACGAGCGCGTCGATGCCGTAGAGCTGGTTGAACGTGGCGACGAATGCCTCCGTCGAGACCTTCGTCGCCCCGTACGGATTCGACTGCACGCCTAGCGGATCGGTCTCGCGCAGCGGGAGCGACTCCGGCGTGCCGTACACCGTCGCGCTCGACGAGAAGACGATCTTCGGCACCTCCGCCCTGCGCATCGTCTCGAGCAGTCGCACCGAGTTGACGATGTTGTTCTCGGCGAAAACCAGCGGCTCCTCGACCGAGCGCCCGACCTCGATGAACGCCGCCATGTGGATGACGGCGTCGTGGCCGCGCAGCCAATCCGGCAGCCGCTCTTCGTCGCACAGATCGCCCTCGATAAAGCGCGCGCCTTCCGGCACGAGCGACGCGAACCCCTTCGAGAGGTTGTCGAGGACCGTGACTTCGTGCTGCTCGTCGAGGAGGACCTTCGCCACCCACGAGCCGATGAATCCGGCGCCGCCGGTGACGAGGATGCGCACCTACTCTTCGAACTTCCTGAACACCAGGCAGGCATTCTGCCCGCCGAACCCGAAGCTGTTCTTCAGCACGACCTTCACATCGGCCTGCCGCGACTTGTTGGGGATGTAGTCCAGGTCGCAGTCCGCGTCTGGGTACTCCTGGTTGATCGTCGGGTGCACCACGCCGGTGAGGATCGACTGCACGCACGCTACCGCCTCGATCGCGGCGGACGCGCCGAGCGTGTGACCGATCAGCGACTTCGTCGAGCTCATCGGGATCTGGTACGCCAGCTCGCCGAGCGCTCGCTTCAGCGCGACCGTCTCGTACTTGTCGTTCATCTGCGTCGAAGTTCCGTGCGCGTTCACGTAGTCCACGTCGCCCGGCTCGACGCCGGCGTCGTTCAGCGCGAGCGTCATCGCCGCGGCCGTCGTCTCCCCATCTTCGACGGGCACGACGACATGATGCGCGTCCGACGTGCAGCCGTATCCCGCCAGCTCGGCAAGCACCATCGCGCCGCGCGCCTTCGCGTGCTCGAGCGCTTCGATCACGAACACGCCAGCGCCCTCCGACGATACGAAGCCGTCACGCTTTGCGTCGAAGGGGCGGCTGGCGCCCTCCGGCGGGTCGTTGTTGGTAGAGAGCGCCTTCATCACCTGGAACGCCGCGAGCCCCAGCTCCGAGAGTCCAGCTTCCGTGCCGCCGGTGATCATCGCATCGGCGCGACCGCCCCGGATCATCTCCAGAGCCTCACCCATGGCATTACCCGCCGAAGCGCACGCCGTCGAGACCGTGGCATTGTAGCCCTTCGTTCCGTATCGCATCGCCACCTGCGCCGCGGCCATATTGGGCAGCATCTTCACCATGTAGAACGGGTCGACACGCGTCCCGCCCTTCTGGACGATGTCCTTCACCGCCTGGTCCGTGTTCGGATAGCCGCCCATCCCGTTCCCGAAGATCACGCCGATCCTGTAAGGATCGACGTCATCGAGGTTGAGCTTCGACTGGCCGAGCGCCTCCTGCGTCGCCGCGAGTGCCAGCTGCGAGAACCGCGCCATCCGCCGCGCCTCTTTGCGGTCGATGAAGTCCTCCGGCACGAAGTTCTTCACTTCGCCCGCGATGTGAGTGTTGTAGCCCTTGGAGTCGACTTGCGTCAGCCAGCTCACGCCCGACTTCCCGGCGACTGCGCCCTCCCAGAACTCCTCGACGTTGTTGCCGAGCGGGTTGAGCGTGCCCATGCCGGTGATCACGACCCGGCGACGACCGTTGCTGCCGTTTTGCATTGCCGTCCTGTGTTGCGCCTATCCCTCGGGCGCGCGCGGTGCGCTGCGATCCTGTGCCAGCGCCAATCGCAGGATATCCGATTCGATGCCCAGCACGTATTCGCGAAGCGCAGCCGCGAACGCGAGCGCGCCGAACGCCACGACCGCGCAGAAGTCGCCCGCCTGCGCGATCGCTGCTTCGTATGCCGCACCAACATCCGGCCAGATCGACGCCGGCACGTCGAGATCGCGGAACTCCTTCGCGATCGGGTCTGGCGCTGCCCCCCTCGCGTGCGTCCATGCCGGCACGAACACCTGGTCCGCCGCCGGCGCGATTGCCTGCGCCATCGCGGCGACATCCTTGTCCGCCAGCGTGCCGAACAGCACGACCGCGTGCTCGATGCGGAAGTCCTCGCGCAGCGCTGCCGCCATCCGCTTCGCCGAGTCGCCGTTGTGCGCGCCATCCACGATCACCAGCGGCTTCCGTTTCAGCACCTCGAGCCGCGCCGGCCATGTCACGCTGGCGAGCGCGCGGCGCGCGGCCTGCGGGTCCAGTTCTTCGCCGCGAAGCCGCTGCATCTCTTCGTACGCGATGATCGCCGTCGCCGCATTGTCCAGTTGGTGCCGCCCCGCCAGCGACAGGCGTCCCGCGTATTTCGAGCGCTCCGTCTGCAGCTTGAAGTCCTGCCCGTCCGCCCCGGCGTTCACGCGCGTCATCCGGCAGACCGCTGGCACTTCGAGCAGCCTCGCATCCTGCTCGCGCGCGCGATCTCGGATAACATCGAGCGCCGACTCTCGCTGCGGCGATGCGATGACGGTCGCTCCGCGTGTGATGATCGCCGCCTTCTGCGCCGCGATCGCCGGGATCGTCGATCCCAGCACAGCCGTGTGCTCGAAGCTGATCGGCGTGATAGCGACGATGCGCGGCGTCTCGTCCGCGGTGTCGGCGAAGACATTGGTGGAGTCGAGCAGACCGCCGAGCCCCACTTCGACAATCTGCACATCGACCTCGGCGGTGTGAAACGCCACGAATGCCGACGCCGTCAGCGCGTCGAACGCCAGGAACTGCCGCCCGGCGAACTTCGACGCGACGCCTTCGACCGCGTCGCGCACGTCGCTCATCGCGGAGGCGAACGCCTCGCGCTCGACCGCCTGCCCATCGATCCGAATGCGCTCGTTATATCGGTGCAGATGCGGGCTGATGTAGAAGCCGGTGCGAGCGCCGGCCTCGCGCAGGATCGCCTCCGCGATCGCGCCGGTGCTGCCTTTTCCTTTCGACCCAGCGATGTGCAGAGTGGGGCGGCCAAGGTGCGGGTCGCCCAACTCCGCCAGCAGCCCGCGCATCGGCGCCAGGTCCGGCCGCTCGTTGAAGTCGCCCGTCCGCTCGAAGTCGGGCAGCGTCCGCAGCCACCGCAATGATTCGTCGTAGTCCATCGCACTCTCAGGCTATGCGCTATTCGCGGGCCCGCGGAAGAGACGAACGTACGATCTCGAGGGCACTTCCGCACAACCCGCCGATCGTCTAGTGTCGCGCCATGAAGCGCCGTCTCCGTCGCCTCCGTGGCCGCCTGCAGCGGCTCCGCTTCGTGATCCCTGGCTGGATCTCGTACGCGCTCCTCCGACCTAAAGCCGCCGGCGTGAACCCGGACGTCGTCCGCGAAACGTGGGATGCCGTCGCCGACGGCGCGCACAACTCGAACACCGACCTCACCTTCTTCGACGGCTGGTTCTACCTCTGCCACCAGACGTCGCCGTACCACCTGGGATCGCGGCGCAGCCGGCTGCTGCTCTGGCGTTCGCGAGATGCCCGCTCGTGGGAGAAGGTGACAGAGTTCAAGAACGAGACCGGGCGCGAATACCGCGACCCGACCTTCGCGCAGATCCGCGGTCGCCTCTTCGTCTACGTGCTGCCGAACCTCACGCTGATGGCGGAGCCCGTCACGACCATGTACTCCTCGAGCGACGATGGCCTGACGTGGGCGCCATTCGTTGAGGTCAACCAGCCCGGATGGCTGTACTGGCGCCCGAAGACGACCGACGGCGCGACGTGGTACGTCACCGCGTACTGGAACAAGCACGGCAGGTCGATGCTCTTCAAGTCGTCGGATGGTGTCGACTGGTCGCCCGTCTCCCAGATCTACGAAGGCGAGCGCAACGACGAGACGGACTTCGAGTTCATGCCGGACGGCCGCATCATTGCCACGGCACGGCTCGAAGGGAACGGCAACGAATGGGGCGATGCGACGGCCTCGACGCTGATCGCCGTCGCAGAGCGGCCGTTCATGCAATGGACCTACGCGAAGAGTTACGTCACCCGCCTCGATGGTCCCTGCCTCTTCCCGTACAACGGCCGCGTCTACGCGTTCGGCCGCCAGCAGGTCACGCGCGCGCCGAAGGTCGCTGAGCAAGGTGGCATGTTCAGCCGCAAGCGCACGTCGATCTATCTCGTCGAGCCGCCGGGATTGCGCTACCTCACTGACGTGCCCAGCGCGGGCGACACCTCGTATGCCGGGATCGTCATCCGCGGTGACGAGCTGATCGCGTCGTACTACACCAGCCCGCCGGAGCGCGACTACACGTGGATCCTCGGCATGTTCCGCCCGTCTAACATCCGGGTGGCGCGCATCGACCTACCGGCGCTCGAGCGCCTCGCCCTATTGCGCGCCGCTTCTCATGGGGCACGAAAGCCAGGACCGGAGGAGCGCAACGAATCCACCCGTCCCGCTTGGCAGCGCATTACCGTACGCGTGATTTCGTCGAAGCCCGGCGCGTCGTTCTTCCGCAAGACTGCGCATCGCATGGACGTCCCGCTGATGCGCATCTCGCGCGGCCGCCTCGGCATGGCTACCGGCTATCCGTCGCTGCTGCTGACCACGAAGGGCGCGAAGAGCGGCAAGCCGCGTACGGTCCCGCTCCTCTACGTCGACCTCGGCGACGAGATCGCGCTCATCGGTACCCGCTTCGGCAGCACCCATCACCCCGGCTGGTGCCACAACCTTCGCGCCAACCCCGCCGCGATCGTCGACATCCGCGGTGAGAAACGCCGGTGCGTCGCCCGCGCGGCCACCGACGCCGAGCGCGACCAGATCTGGCGTCGCGCCGTCGCGATGTACTCCGGATACGCGCGCTACGAGACGCGCGCACATCGCACGATCCCGATAATGGTCCTCTCGCCGGCGCAGTCCGAACTCACCGTCTGACCGCGCCGACGGGTGGTTCCCGCGCCGATATAGTGTTCACCGTGGCGACGCAACAACAACAACTGACTCATTTGTCCGCGATCGACCTCGCGCAACGCATCCGCGCGAGAGAAGTGTCGGCGCTCGAAGTGATCGAGTCCCACCTCGAGCGGATCGCCGAGGTCAACCCGCGCATCCACGCCGTCGTCCAGATGGACGCCGAGCGCGCACGAGGGGAAGCACGCGCGGCAGACGAGGCGTTCGCACGTGGCGATGATGTCGGGCCGCTGCACGGCGTACCGTTCACAGCGAAGGACTGGCTCGAGACCGAAGGCCTGATCTGCGCCGCCGGCTTCGCCGATCGCAAGACCTTCGTGCCGAAGCGTGATGCGATCGTGGTCGCCCGCATGCGCGCAGCCGGGGCGATCCTGCTCGGCAAGACCAACGTCAACGACGGCTCACCGGTGTACGAGCGCCCCCGCAATCCCTACGGCCTGGACCGCATCCCGGGCGCGAGCAGCAGCGGCGAAGCCGCGATCATTGCGGCCGGCGGATCGCCGATTGGCCTTGGCAGCGACTCGGGTGGGAGCATCCGCTGGCCGGCGCATTGCTGCGGGCTCGCGGCGCTGAAGCCGACGACCGGGCTGGTTCCCAACACCGGCCACTTCCCGCGCATCGGCGCGATGAGCGATCCGCGAACCGTCGTCGGCCCGCTCGCGCGAAACGTCGATGACCTGGCATTGACGCTCCGTTTGATCACCGGGCCGGACTTCCACGACACGGGCGTCCAACCGATTCCGCTCGGTGATGTCGATGCGGTAGACGTGCGATCGCTCCGCGTCGCCATGTACATCGACGCTCCCGGCGTGTCCCCGTCACCGACGGTCGCCGAGGCGACGCGCGCTGCGGCGAAAGCGCTGGAGAACGCAGGCGCGCGCGTCGAAGAGGCGACGACGCCACGGCTCGAGGAAGCGCTCGGGATCACCCGGACCTATTGGGCGCGGCGGGAGTCGATCTCGCTGAGCGAGTGGCGCCCGACCCGAGAGGCCACCCTGAGCGGCGAAGACATTGAGCGCTCGCTGTTCGAGTGGGACCGGTTCCGTCGCGACGCGCTGCAGTTCATGGAGCAGTACGACGTCATCGTCTGTCCCATCGCCGAGGACATCGCGCCGGAGGTCCGCACACCTCGCGACGAAGACTTCATCTATATGCTCCCCTATAGCCTCACCGGCTACCCGGTCGCGGTCGTCCGCGCCGGCACTTCACCCGAAGGCATGCCTGTCGGCGTGCAGGTCGTCGCCCGCGCCTGGTGCGACCACGTCGCCCTCGCAGCGGCGGGCTGCATCGAGCGTGCACTCGGCGGGTTTGTTGCCCCCGCGCTGTGACGAACTAGATACCGCGACGATCGCGACGGGTGAAATCGTGAGCCCGGGCATTAGCCGAGAGCGGCGCCGCCTAGCCCCGGCCCTCCCGCCACTCCCGAAGCTCCCGCAACCCCGACTCGTCTGCCGGCCCCATCACCGCCGCCAGCGTTCCCCAGCGGAACTTAGGCCCCTCGATCTCCACGCCCGGCACGAGGTCGCGCTTCACCATATCCACGGCCACCTCCACCATCGCGCTCGGCACCGGCGCGTGCCGCATCTCCTCGATGATCACCCGCGCCGTCCCCCGCACCCCGTACGCGAGCCCGTCACCGATGACTTCCACCATCACCCGCCCGTTCGCCTCCACATTGCGGAGCGTCTGTGTGCGGCGGTCCAGCGACAGCCGCAGCGTCTTCGCGTCGAGCGCCAGCGCCCAGTTCATGATCATCGTGTACGGCGAGCCGTCATCGTCCACCGTCGCGACGACGACGATCTTCCCGCCCGCGAGATAGTCGACGAGATCCGATGGCATCTCGCCGGACAGCCGTTCGCTCATGGGTTGAAGCTTACTTGCGCGGCTTCTTCTTCGGGGGTGGGGGCTTGCGCGGCGACTTCTTCGCGGGTGCCTTCGACGCCTTCGGCTGCGGCCGGCTGGCCGCGCGCTGAGACTTCGGCTTGTTTTGCCTCGGCTTGATCGGCGTCGGCTTGCGCGGCGCCTTCGCGGCCGGCCTCGTCTCCGGCGCGTCCGCCTCCTCTTCGGCTTCAGGCACGTCCGCATCCTCCAACCGCGCCTGCTTTCCGCCGTCCGGCTTGCCGTTCCCACCCATCTCGATCGTGGCCAGGGACGCCACCGAGTCGCCCGGGCCGATGTTGATTACGGACACGCCCTGCGCCGCTCGGCCCGTCATGCGGATGCTGTCCATGCGCGTGCGGATGACGATGCCGTCCTGGCTGATGACGATCAGTTCCTGCGCGGCGTTCACCGTCCGCGACGCGATGACTTTGCCCGTCTTGTTGGTGATGTCGTAGTTCCGCACGCCCATGCCACCCCGGAGTTTCCGTGGGTAGTCCTCGAACGGCGTGCGCTTCCCGAAGCCGCGCTCCGTGATCGTGAACAGCTCGGAGTTCGGGGTGACCACTTCGAGTGAGACGACCTTCCCGCCCTTAGCGAGCCTGATGCCACGCACCCCACCCGACGTCCGCGACGCCGAACGCAGCTCCTTCACGTTGAACCGGATCGCCTGCCCGTGCGACGTGATGAGTACAATCTCGTCGTTCTCGTGCACCAGCTTCGCCGACACCAGCTCGTCGCCCTTGTCGAGCCCCATGGCGATCTTGCCGTTCTTGCGCACTTCCTTGAAGTCCGGGAGCGGCGTCTTCTTCACCTCGCCGTTAGCTGTGGCCAGCACCATGTAGTCCTTGCCGTAGTCGTGGATCGAGACGAGCGCCGTGATGTCCTCGCCCGGCTCGGCGTCGATCACGTTAACCAGCGGCACGCCGCGCGCCTGGCGCTTTGCATCCGGCAGCTCGTACGCCTTCGACATGAACACGCGGCCGCGCGCCGTGAAGAACAGCACGTTATCGTGTGTATCGCACACAAGGAGCCTGCTCACGGCGTCCTCTTCGCGCGTCACCATCCCGGTGATGCCCTTCCCGCCGCGGCGTTGCAGCCGGTACGTCTCGAGCGGCAGCCGCTTCACATACCCGCGGTTCGAGAGCGTCACCACGATCTCCTGGTGCGCCACCAGGTCCTCGTCCGCGATCTCCTCCGCGCCGGAGTCGACGATCGTCGTCCGGCGGTCCTCGCCGTACTTCTCCTTGATCGCCGTCATGTCGTCGCTAATCAGCCGGTCGATCTTCCGCTTGTGCGCCAGCAGGTCCTCGAGGTACTTGATCTGCTTCGTCAGTTCCTTGTGCTCGTCCTCGATCTTCTGGCGCTCCAGCCGAGCGAGCCGGCGCAGCTGCAGGTCCAGCACCGCCTGCGCCTGCTTGTCCGACATCGCCCACGGCTTCGCCATGAGCTTCTCTTTCGCGTCGTCCGCCGAAGCGGCGCGGCGGATCAGCGCGATGATCTTGTCCAGGTCCCCCAGCGCGATCAGGTACCCGAGCAGGATGTGCTCCCGCTCCCGCGCCTTCTCCAGCTCGAACTCCGTCCGCCGCCGGATCACGATCCGCCGATGGTCGATGTACGCCTCGAGCAGCTTCTTGAGGCCCATCGTCTTCGGCTGACCACCGTCCAGCGCGACCATATTGACCGCGAACGACGACTGCATCGCCGTGTGCTTGTAGAGCTGGTTCAGCACGAAGTTCGACTGCCCCTCGCGGCCGAGCTCGATCACGATGCGCATCCCGTGCCGGTCGGACTCGTCGCGCAGGTCGCTGATGCCCGTGATCTTCCGGTCCTTCACCAGCTCCGCGATCTTCTCGATCAGCGTTGCCTTGTTCACCTGGTACGGCAGCTCGGTGACGATGATCTGCTCGCGGTTGCCCCGCGGCATCTCCTCCACCCGCGCCTTCGCCCGCATGATGATGCGCCCCCGGCCGTCCGCGTACGCCTCCTTGATGGCGTCGCGCATGACGTCGTGGCGCTTGCCCTCGTCGTCGAGCGTCGAGTCGCGCCGCATCCGGTAGATCAGGCCCGCCGTCGGGAAGTCCGGCCCCTTGACGACCTCGGTCAGCTCTTCCGTCGTCGCGTCGCCGTTCTCGATGAGCAGCGTCACCGCATCGCAGATCTCGCCGAGGTTGTGCGGCGGGATGTTCGTCGCCATCCCTACGGCGATGCCGGTCTGCCCGTTCAGCAGCAGGTTCGGGACCCGCGCCGGCAGCACCGCCGGCTGCGTCCGCGAGTCGTCGTAGTTCGGGACCATGTCGACGGTGTTGCTGTCGATGTCGGCCAGGATCTCTTCCGTGATCGGCGACATTCGCGCTTCCGTGTAGCGCATAGCCGCCGGCGGATCCCCGTCGACGCTGCCGAAGTTCCCCTGCCCGTCGACGAGCAGGTAGCGCATCGAGAAGTCCTGCGCGAGCCGCGCCATCGCCTCGTAGATCGGCGCGTCGCCGTGCGGGTGATACTTCCCCATCACCTCACCGACGATCCCGGCGCTCTTCCGGTACGCGCTGTTCGGGCGCAGGCCCATCTCGTGCATGGAGAAGAGGATGCGCCGCTGGACCGGCTTCAGGCCGTCGCGGACGTCCGGCAGCGCGCGCTGGACGATGACGGACATCGCGTAGTCGAGATACGACGAGCGCATCTCATCTTCGATGCCTCGCGGCCGGATATTGCCTGCGCTTGAGTCAGTGGTCATGCGGTCGAATCAGTCTCAGGGAATCAGCGGCGCGTAGCCTCAGCGCCTCTCGATCTCACGTACGAAGTTTATCATTTCGGACGCCTCTCCGACCATCCAGTCGGGGCGTTTGATTGATCTTTGTTTTTTCGGGTACTGGCACGGCCTCGAATCTGCGGACGGCGCTCGCCGGGGCGGGGCAGATTCACGCGGTTGATCGTTTTGATTGTCCTTTGATTGATCTCGGGAAAAGCAATCAAACGCCATGTGGGCCGCGCGTGAGGTGCGCTTGGCGGTGGGGCTGGAGGCCAGTTCGGGACGCGGGAGGCTCGCATGGCGCGAGGGTAGAGCATCGGGTCGGAGACGTCCTACGCGGGGATGGCGCAAGCCGCGCCACTTGCGAGGGGCGCGATGGCGGCTGCTACGATGTCCGCACTGCCACCATGCATAGGTGATTCATCGTGGAACGAGACGAAGCGAAAGACGGCGCTCGTCGGGCGACCGACACCTCGAAGTTCCTCATCCGCGAATCGGAGGCCTTGGTCGACAGCGCCCGCGAGCTCGTCCGCCTCAGGCACGAGTGGCACCGGCTCCGCCTCGGCCGCATCTGCGAGCGCTGCCTCACCGTGCAGCAGTCCCGTGAGTTCGACGACGACGGCCCCTGCGAACCGCGCGCCAGCTAACCGCTAGCGCACGAACGGCCTTCGAGTCCTCTAGCGAGCATCGTGGCGACGATGGTGCGGTAGCCGCGCGGCGTGGTCGTGCCGCCCATCGAGCGCGTCGGCTGTGTTCCTGGCCCGGCTGAATCTCGCAACGGTGTCGTCTGCAAGCAGGAACCTGAATGACTCTTCAGTAGACGGCAGAAGTCGCGGCGCAGATGATCAGGCCTGCTGTGCAGCATCGCGTTGCGCTGCGAGCCGCCAACTAATTCCCATCAACAGTCCGGCGCAGGGAGCGACATGAGCGCTGTAGCCGACGGGTCCGAACGTCCGATCGTGATCTGCGTCGTGGAGGATGGGCTCATCTCCTACGCGAGCGAGACGACCACCGAAGTCAGCGGCTTTCCGCCGGACTGGTTCCGCGGCCGCCACGTCTCGGAGCTCGTGCACCCGGACGATCACGCGCTACTGCGGCCTCTGGCGGAGGAAGGCTGGACCGGCGACTTCGACGTCGCCGTCCGGCTCCAGGACAGCGACAAGCGTTGGACATGGCGCCGCGTCTGGGGTTGCAGAAAGGTCGATGAAGTCGGGCGGCCCTTCGCGGTCGTCTCGTTGCGAAAGATCGCACACTGATCGCCGCCGCGGCGCTCGTGGAGCGACAACTGATCGCCAGCGCTCATCCTTCCGTTACGTCCCGGCCACGATCTGCCCGTACAGCGTCTCGATCTCCTCCGACGGCGCCGCCGACAGCTCCCGCTGAAATGCCCGCTGGCACTGCTGATACTGCCTGATCGCCCGGTCCCGCTTCCCCGAGGCGACGTAGATCATCATCAGCATCAGGTGCGCCTGCTCGTGCAGCGCGTCGTAGTGGATCAGGCGCTCGAGGCGCTCGATCGCCAACTCGAACCGGCGCTGCTCGTCGTACAGCCGCGCCACCTCCAGCAGGAGCCGGTTCCGCGTCTCCGCCAGCTCTTGCCGAAGGGGCTCCGTCCATTCCTCGTATAAGTCCTCGGGCAGCAGATCTCCGGCGTAGACCTCCAGTGCCGCCTCGTACAACGATGCGTCCGTCCGCCCCGCCCGCGCCCGCTCCGCCCGCTCGATGAACTCGTCCGCGTCCACCGTCGCCTGGTCGCTCAGCGCCAGGATGTTCTGCGAGGTCACCACCAGCGGCGCGTCCTCTCCTTCCTCCGCCCCACGTACCTGACGACGGATGTGGTGCAGGTTCTTATAGAGGTTGTTCGCCGCGTCATCCGGCCCCAACGATGGCCACAGCAGATCAAGCGCCTGCTCCCGGTGCAGCCGGTGCCCCGGATGCACCCCTAGCAGCTTGATCAGCGCTTGCGCTTTGCGCCGCGGCCAGCTACGTTCCATCACCGTGCGAGGCCCCGCTCGCACCTCGAACCCGCCCAGCAGCTGGACGCGATAGGTCGCGGACGCTGTCGATTCCATCGAGGTGTGCCCCGCCTGCAGAAGCTATGCGGTTAGCGCCGTTGGCATGGCGATTATACGACAGAACGGCGGAAAAGAAGGTGGAAAGAAGGCCGGGGGAAGGAACACTTCGCACAATTGTCACTTAGGGCTGAGGCGAGTGCTGGGCATGGGGTGGGTGCGCCCTCGGACTCTCTGACGTCTTATACCTGCGTCACCGGGTCCGCGCACCGACGCCATGCCCGGCGCCGCCACCTTTGTTGACGAGTCCGCCGCGCCACCGGAAGCTCGTCTCCAAAGCAGCGACCCACCGCCGGCCACCGGGACCGCCATGAGCGGTCGTCCGCAAGCCGGCTTAAACTCCCCCGTCCGCCACGCAGTATCCGGCTGGTCCGCTTGCGGCTTCAGGTTGCCGCCGGTCCAGGGACAGAAATTGCAAAAGGAGGTGGCCGAAAAGAATCGTCTCGCCCTACAAACCAACATCGTCAGAGTTCAGGAGGATCATCAATGAAGCAACTCTTCTTGTTGGGAGTTGCGGCGGTCTTCGCGGCGTTTCTCTTCGCCGGCGGACTGACCACCCAGGGTGGAGGGACGGTACACGCCGACCCCTTCATCTCTAACTTTACGTACAAGACGACGTGGAGCGGCCTTGCGCCGAACACGGCGCCGAACCTCGATGTCCAGGTCGGCCTCGACTGTCCGCTCGGCTCGGGTTCTTGCCCGGCCGCCGGTTCGTCGACGACGCCGTTCTTCGACATCGCGGTGACGCAGTACACGTCCAACGTGCACACCTGTGTGACGGGCGGCGCCGAGCCGGCCCCCTGCACGGGCACGAAGGCGCCGCTGCTGTCCACCGTTGGGACGACGGACTTCCAGATCAGCACCAACGTCGTCGCGGCGAACCTGCCCGACAACGTCAACCCGGCGACGGGCTCGCCCGCCCAGTGCGGCGCGCCGGGCACCACTACGCTGGTCCAGACGTTCACCATCTACAACGGCAACACCAGTGGCGCGACCACGTCCATCGTCAGCGGCAAGGACGGTCCGGACGCCGACTCCCTGCCCGACACCCAGGCTGACGCCTTCGGTGTGGACGGAAGCGGCAACCTGACCGTCGGCGCGGACGGCGTTCCGGACGGCGCTGACGGAACTCCGGACTACATCAAGCTCGTGCTCGACACGGCGCTCCCGCTGCTCGTCGGCCGCGGCTACGGTGTGGCCCAGATCGTCCCGCAGGCTGCTCAGACCGACGTCAACTTCCTGACGCTGAACCTGGGTGCCTTCGGCGCCGGCTACGCGGCCATCACCACCCTCGGTGACGTCCGCCCGCTCGCCGTCGCTGACCCGGGCGCTGGCCAGGCCACCGTGACCTGCACGCCGTTCACGAGCACCGTGCACACGCTCGGCACCTCGCTGGACAGCTTCGGCACGTCCTGGACGGCCAACGGCGTCACGACGACGCACACGTCGCACGAGACGCCGACTCCGATCCGTGCACTTACAGGCGCCCCCGGCGACCAGATCCACTATGCGATCGCCGAGTCGAGCCTTGAGGACGTGGACAGCGACGGCATCCCGTCCGGCATCGACCGCTGCCCGAACCCGGACGTCGGTCTCTTCCCGGTGGCCAACGCCCTGACCGCGGCCAGCGGCACGACCGACACCGACGGCGACGGCATGGGTGACAGCTGCGACCCGGACCCGGCGACCGGCAACAACTGCCCGGGTGCGGCCTTCGCAGGCAAGTCTGCGGCGTGTGCCGCCGACGCGTTGACGCCTCCCGGCCCGACGCACGAGACCGGCTGCGCGTACAGCAACAACTCGACCACGAACTTCACCGAGAACGGTGACAAGAAGAACGTCAAGGTCACCTGCACGACAGCCTGGACGCCTGACCAGGACATCGACGGGGACACGTTCGCCAACTGGGCGGACAACTGCCCCACCGTCTACAACCCTGACCAGATCGACCAGAACTCGGACGCGATCGGTGACGCCTGCCAGACGACGGTCAACACGGCCGCTGGCCCGCGCCCGCCGCGCCCGCTGCACGACCACGACACCTTCTGCGACAACAACACGCAGGTTGGCACGGGCTCGCTGACCCCGTCCCCGGTCTGCTACAACAACGCGGCCCAGGGCACGCCGACCAACGGCGCGCTCGCTGCTGCGACGCAGGGCATCGTCTACGACTCGAACGATGACGGCTTCCCGGACTTCCTGGTCGTTCCGGGCTACAGCTTCAGCGACAAGAACAGCGACTCCGACTGGGATGGCTGCCCGGACTACTCTGAGGTCCACAACGCCGCAATCCCGGCGGCGTCCGGCGCCTGCGGCAACACGTTCGGCGTCGCCAGTGTCGTTGGTTCTGACAGCCAGCAGTGCGGTGTTGGCGCGGCCACGTGCCTCAACCCGAAGGTGTCGAACACCAACGGCAGCAACGCCGATTGCTTGGCTGCCAACATGGTGCCGACGGCTCCGGGCGACCCCGCCACCACCCACTGCACGGACGGTGGTAAGGACGACCCGAACGGGACCGTGGACTGGCTTGATATCGCAACGGATGCGACTCAGCAGGACATCCCTGCGAGCAGCAACCCGAACGGTGGTGACGCCGACTCCGATGGTGACGGCTGCACCAACCGCCGCGAGGCGCTTCCGGCGTCGCCGATTTCCAACGGCGGTGGCCGCAACGCCCTTAACAAGTGGGACTTCTTCGACGTTGACACGATCAACCCGGGGAGCTCGGTTCCTGGCAAGAACAAGGCAATCGCCATCGCTGACACGATCGCGATCTTGCAGTACATCGGCACCAGCAGCGTGAACCCGAACACGCTGAACGCGAACGGCAAGACCTACGCTGGTGACGACAACAACGACGGGATCTCGAACGGCTTCATCTTCGACCGCAGCCCTAACGGCGCGCTTACGGGCCCGCCGAGCGGCGCTGTCGCGATCGCTGACGCCATTTCGGACCTGAACCAGATCGGCGCCAACTGCTCCACGCCGTAAGGCCAAAGCAACACGCCGCAACAAAGGAAACGGGCCCGCTCAGCGGGCCCGTTCCTTTTGTCTCCGCAACGACGGTTTCGGGACTGCGTCGTCCGTAGCGCGGGCTTTCAGCTCGCGATCAGGACCCCCCCGCAGCCCGCTCCACCTTCCGCGCCCTGCGCTCCGTCGAGCAGCACCACCTTCGAAGCCTGTTCCGGCTCGACCCGACGCCTCCGCCGATACAACGCGGCGCGGCTCCGGTCGCGCGTCTGCCGCGCGCGCTGCAGCGTCGCCGCGACGCGCAGCCTCGCCTCGAACGCGCCCTCGGCGAGCAGCCGTGCCCGCTCGCGCTCGGTCCGGGATTCCTCGAAAAGCTCCGCTGCCGACAACCGGCACCCCTGTTCTCACGCTCGATGGCGCCTGGTGTGCCACTACATCTCAGCGCGTGCGCGCCACGACGTCAACGCCGGGGCATCGCCGGCGTACGTAACACCTATGGCAGGAGCCGGACTCGGGCCAGCCGTGCGGGTGAATGTGGGGGCGGGCGCTCGCCTCCGAAGCGGTCTGCAGCCGAGGTCGCAGACGAAGCACGAGGCGCGCGCCCGCCGAGGGCATCGTCCCCGCAAGCGCCTCGCCTGGTTACCTCAGCCACCCGGGCGTCGCGAGGAAGTCCATCACAACAGACCTGAGGATGCTCGTCAATTACCTTATTGTCGCGCGGGGACACCCCAATTCTAAGGAGGCTATGACTAGCACTCCCTATTGAACACGCACCCGCGGAATCGGATGATTGGGGTCGGGCCACATACCCAATGCTAGGGAGGCAATTTCTGTGAGTATTCTCACCTACACGCGCGCATCCGAGACGGCGCAGATCACTGGTGGCGAGGGCACACCCTGGACGCTGCACGTATGGGATCACGAGTATGGACCTGAACCCGAGCGCGTGTACCTCGATGCCGCCATCACGGCGCAGCGCCTGTTGGCCGACTACCGCATCTCCTCGCTCGTCAACGCCATGCTGGCCGCCGGCTCCTGGTGCCGCGAGCCCGGCGGCGACTGGTCCCCGCACGACGATGTGCACGTCATGCTGGGCTCGCGCATGATCAGCGTCACCGTCAGCTTTCCGCCCGAAGATGGCGCGGGGTTCGACCTGAGGCGCGCGTCTGCGTTTGCTGCCGGCCATTCGCCGAGTGCCGACGACGTTATCGACGAAGGTCGGCGTACGCGCGTCGAACTCCTAAGAGCCTGCTGCGACCACCTCGATACCCTCATCGAACGCGCCCTCACCATGACATCGCTCCTCTGACGCCCCGATCTGACAGCACTCGCGAGTGTGCGGGGGCGCGTCGAAGAGCGCCGCGCCCCTCTCTCAATCTCCGCGCGCCCTTTCCCTGTTCACGACCTCCCATGCACCGTCAACTGCTCACTCCCCTCGTCACCCGCTCCGCACCATCCCGATCCCCCCGCCCTTCCGTCGGTACAGCACGGCGTATCCCAGCGTGCCCGCCTCGATGAACAGGAACACGTCATCGCCCAGCAACTCCATCTGTTCGAGCGCCTCCTCCGCCGACATCGGCTTCGCCTCCGACGCTCGTACGCGCACCACCTTCCCGCCGATGCGCTCCTCCACCTCCGCGCTGTCGTCGCCGCTGCGCCGAGCGCCACGCGTCGGGCGCGTTCCCGTCTCCCGCGTCTCGCGTCCCGCCTCCTCGCCGCCTTCCTTCCCGCCGGGCCCGCGATGCCGCTCCTGCAGCCGCTTGCTGTGACGCTGCGCCTGCCGCGATAGCACCGCCGCCGCCGCATCGAACGCCGACTGCGCGTCGCGGCTCCGTTCCGCCGCCCGCAGCACCGTCGCCCCCGCCTGCACCCGGATCTGCACCTCGAACCGGTCCGATGCCGCCCGCGTCTCCTCGCGCTCCACTTCGACGACCACTTCCCCGACTCGCTGCAAGTACCGCTCGAGCCGCTCCAGCTTCTTCTCAGCGTGCTCCCGTAGCCCGTCAACTGCCTGCGTATGGTGCGACCGAATCGTGATCCTCATGCCCGCGATCTTATCGATCACCAATCCCCTCCTGCATCCTCCATTGGTCGGTGGTGCAACGGTGCCCATATGGACTGTCGATAACGTGCCAATCGGCTCTCCTTCGCCCGCGAGAAACCGTGGTATTGATCTTGTGTTCGAGACAGCGGCGGGCGTCATCCCCGATTGTCGGCATCAGGCGAACCGAGCTGGGGTTGCGGTTGGTCACGCCGGAAAGCGCCGGTCTCGTCATTGCGAAGGGACGCGCTCGATGCGATACGTCTACGAGATCATGACCCAGTCCGACCGGCTTCCGGAGGATCCAAACCTGAACAAGAGCGCCACCTCGTTGAACGACCGCGCCGCCAGGGTCTTCACTGCTGCCATCGACGGGTTGGAGCGCCGTCTGCACCAGGACATCGACGTCGTGTCGCACGCCCAGGTCCTCGTTGGTGACCACGTCGTAACTACCCTGCTGGTGCGCAGATCGGGAGCGCCATTCGTGCCATAGGGCCGCCGCCCGCTCTTCGCCGATTTGGCAAGACAGGCGACAGCAGCCAAGAGGCAGCGTAGCTGCGAGACATCGCATCTCGTTTTCTATCGCCGGCGAACTGTTCGTTGATAACCGTCTCGGCCGCTCCGGGCATTCGCTCGCCCGCGCCGCCTGTCGCTACGACTTCGCCGAGCTTGTCGCTACGATCCCCGCATCATGTCGATCATCAGAACTTCGGCCCCACGCAGAGTCGCCGCAGGAGATGCGACGACCGCGCGACCGCGCGTACGTGTGTCAGGCTGCCGTCTTGGGTCGGCGACCTTAGCCCTACATAACGTCTGATTGCTTTTCCGAACATCAATCAAAAAACAACCGGAACAATCAAAAATCCGAGTCCGCGTCACCGTCCCGGACCGCCCCAGTCAGATTCAGACCCTGCCAGTACCCGAAAGAACAAAGATCAATTCGGGGATTGTATACTTGACTCAGAGCCGTATCTCACTTATGCTTGTTCTTAGTGGACGTTCCATTCTTCCTCAACGGCTTCTCTGACTCCTTCGCTACCCGCTTCATGTGCTCGTGCGCCTTCTTGCCGAACAGATGGCGCACCGCTTCCTCGCTCGTCATTTCGTGCGCTGGCTTCTTCTTCGGCCTAGCCATAGGAGGCTCCCGATGAACCTGATCGACCTCGTAGACCAGTTCCGCAATGAGGACAAGTGCCGCGCCTACCTCGAAGGCTTGCGCTGGCCGGACGGCCCGAAGTGCCTGCGCTGCGAAGGTGAGAAGGTGTCACGGATCGAGACGCGCAAGCTGTTCGAGTGCCTGTCATGCGGCTACCAGTTCAGCGTAACGGTTGGCTCCGTGTTCGCTGATACCCACCTTCCGCTCTGGAAGTGGTTCGCGGCTACCTACCTCATGGGCGAGTCGAAGAAGGGCATTAGCTCCAACCAGCTCAAGCGCACCCTCGGCGTGAGCTACAAGACAGCGTGGTATCTCACACACCGCATCCGTGTCGCGTACACCGCAGCCGCCGCACCACTGCTCACGGGCATCGTAGAAGTCGATGAGACGTGGGTGGGTGGCAAGGTGCGAGGCAAGGGCCACGGCTACCGGAAAAACAAGACGATGGTGATGGGCGCGGTCCAGCGGGGCGGAGAAGTGCGCCTCAAGGTGGAGAAGAGAGCCGACCGCAAGACGCTTCACACGTTCATCAAGACCGTGGTGGACGACGGAGCCGTGGCCATCCACACCGACGAGTGGCCGGCGTACCTGGGCATCGCTGACCGCAATACCCGCCACGAGACGGTCAACCATCGGCAAGAAGAATGGGTCAGGGCCGACGTCCACACGAACACCGTTGAAGGTGTCTGGAGCCTGCTCAAGCGGTCTATCGTCGGCTCCTATCACCAACTGTCCGAGAAGCACCTCGAAGCCTACGCCGATGAGGTCGCCTTCAAGTTCAACAACCGTCAAAACCCCTACTGGTTCCGAGACACCATTCTGAACCTGCTCAAGGGAGAGACGCTCCGCTATGCCGAGCTGACGGCGAGTAACTGAATACGTGTATAGGAGTAAAGGCTTACCCACTTGCGGGGGGTTTCCTTCCTCAGATACGATCGCCGCAGTAATAATGCCCTCGTAGCTCAGTTGGATAGAGCGCTTACCTACCGGTGAGGTCGCGGGTTCGAGTCCCGCCGAGGGCACCTCGATTCTAGTCAAGTTCAGTCCATCCCTATTGCAATCAGCTTCGCCAGCCGACTATGATGGCATCGGTAGGTAGGCGCGCCCAGTTGAGAGCGGGACCGCTCTGACTTGGCGACCTCAAACGCGAGACGCCCGGCTTCAAGCGCTCCAGCGCCCTGTGCCGGGCGTTTTCGTATCTTTAGCATGATGCCGCTGCCGTCATCGTCACCGCCTCCTCGGCGGAGGGCGGATTCGCTGTCAAGAATGCCTCGTAGGTACGAGCAGAGGCGATAGGGAATCGCGTTGCAAGCGCAGCCTCATTGGTGCTCAGACTGGCCGCAATCCGCGTCAGGGCGTCAGGCGGGAAATCAAAGCACGTCGCGGATGGCTGAGGCGTGCGGCTATCGCTCGATGCTCCACCACCACATGCAGACAAGGCGATCATGCACACGGTCAGGCAGCCACTTCTAGCCCAGTTCACGGATGATCTCCGCAAGCTTACTGAGCCGACGATCCATGTAGTTCCCCCAGTTCGCTACGGCCAATGAAGCACCCGGTTGCCACTGTTGCCCACCTGGCACGTACTCATCCATGAACCACTCCGCCTTAGTAGGCAGGCGCATTTCAAGGTCACGATGCACCAGATTAGCCCACTCCATGCAGACATTCTCAAACTGTTGGATCGTCGCTCCGCGACTCCGAATTTCGTCGCGCACCATGCGCCCGACGCGGCTGTGGCGACGTAGGAGATCGATGGTCGGCTCCGCGCCCACATCTCCTGAGTCAGTGACGATCGATCCGGTGGCGACCGCTGAGCTACCAACGAAGAGCCAACTGGGGCGATGTTCCCAGAGGAAATGCAGTATGCCGATGCCGCCGAGAACGGCACAAAACCCACCTATACTCGTCGCACTCCACGACCAAAAGTGCGCACCAGCGAAGGGGAGCTGATAGATAAAAGGGGCGGCGACAAGCAGAGCAGCGGCGAACACTAGAGGCGTCCACCAGAACTGCCAAGCGGGACTACTACGCACGGGCGGAGTGTATCACTCATCTGAGTGAAGTACACAATCCCCGATCAATCAAACCGAAGACATAACTTGCTTAGCGAGCCGCGTCTGGGCCCGGACGGCCCTTCTGTGCCCTCCGTGTCCTCGGCGGATATCCTCGATCCGCAGCGACGGAGCCGACACCCATGACCGACACCGGACAGCCCAGGGGCCACCGCTGGTTCGCCGCGATGTACGACCGCATGAGCCGCTCCGCCGAGCGCCGCACCATCGGCAAGATCCGCCGAGAGCTCCTCGCCGGCCTCCACGGCGACGTCCTCGAGATCGGCGCTGGCACCGGCCTCAACTTCGAGCACTACCCGCCTGAAGCCCGCGTCGTCGCTCTCGAGCCCGACCCCTACATGCTCAAGCGCGCCCAGCGCCGCCTGCGCACACTCGACCGGCGCAACATCGACATCCGGACTGCCCCCGCCGAGCACCTGCCATTCGACCCCGCCTCCTTCGATGCCGTCGTCTCCACCCTCGTCCTCTGCACCGTCGGCGACGCCGGCCAGTCACTCGCCGAAGTCCGCCGCGTCCTTCGCCCCGGCGGCGAGTTCCGGTTCCTCGAGCATGTCCGCGCCGAAGGCCTGCCCGGCCGCCTCCAGGACATCGCCCAGCCCGTCTGGTCCTGGGTCGGCGCCGGATGTCACCCGAACCGCCGCACCGAATCCGCCATCCGCGCCGCGGGCTTCGAGGTCGGCCGCATCGACCGCGAGCGCATGAACGTCGTCCTGCCGGTCATCTACGGCATCGCTCGCGTCCCATGACCGAAGCCCTCATCGCCAGGACGCCGCAACAGCGCAACGATGCGTTCGCCGTCCGCATCGCCGTCTTCGTCGAAGAGCAGCAGATCCCCCGCGAAGAAGAACTCGACGACCTCGACGCCACCGCCGTCCACTGCGTCGCCTACCTAGCCGGAACGCCGGTGGGCGCAGGACGCCTCGTCCTCGCCGACGGCTACGCCAAGATCGGGCGGATGGCCGTCCTGCCCTCGTACCGCGGCAGCGGCATCGGTCGCGACGTCCTCAAAGCGCTCGAACGCGAAGCCGCGAACCGCGGCATGTCCCACGTGAAACTCAGCGCCCAGCTCCACGCCGCCGGCTTCTATGATCGTGCCGGCTACCAGCGCATCGGCGACGTCTACGACGAAGTCGGCATCCCGCACATCGCCATGGAGAAGCGCCTGTAGGAGTGCCACCCGCGCTCAGAGAAGGAGCTATTCGATGAAAACTCAGGCCGAGCACGGCGAGGCGTTCCGCGACCTGCATCGTCGAGAGGGCGCCTTCATCATCCCCAACCCCTGGGACGTCGGCACCGCCCGCATTCTCGAGCAGATGGGATTCGAGGCGCTCGCCACGACGAGCGCGGGCATGGCCTTCGCGCTCGGAATGCGCGACAACACCGTCTCGCGCGACGACGTCATGGCGCACTGTCGCGCGGCTGTCTCGGCCGTGGATATCCCTGTGAGTGCTGATCTCGGGAATTGCTTCGGCGATGACCCCGCGACCGTTGCTGAGACCTTCAGGCTTGCGACCCAGACGGGCCTCGCCGGCGCGTCCGTTGAAGACATGAAGGGCGATTACTCCATCTACGACCATACCCTCGCGCGCGAACGCGTGCAGGCCGCTGCCGAGGTCGCGCACGCCCAGCCGTTCCCCTTCACCTTCACCGCGCGCGCGGAGAACTTCCTCGTCGGCCGCCGCGATCTCGATGACACGATCCGCCGGCTGCAGTCGTATCAGGAAGCCGGTGCCGACGTGCTGTACGCGCCAGGGTTGACGACCGCGGACGAGATCCGCGCCGTCGTCACCTCGGTTGACCGGCCCGTCAACGTGATCGTCGGCCTCGCGAACATGCATCTGACATTCGACGAACTCCAGGACCTCGGCGTGAAGCGCCTCAGCACGGGCAGCACGCTCTCGCGCGTTGCCATCACGTCCTTCGTGGAAGCAGCCCGCGAGATGAAGGAGCGTGGCACCTTCACCTTCGGCGATCAGTCGATGTCGTTCCTCGATATCAACAGGATGTTCGGGTCGTAGCCGCGGCCTATACTATGCGCACGTCGAGACGTCGCTTGAAAAAGACGGCAACATGACCACAAACGGACACACCGGCCCCCTCGCCGGCATCAAGATCCTCGAGTTCTCCGAGATCATCGCCGCCCCCTTCGCCGGGATGATGCTCGCCGACATGGGCGCCGACATCATCAAGGTCGAGCCCCCGTCCGGCGAGCCGTGGCGCGGCTTCCAGCCCCTCGGCATGCGCGAAGGCCGCGGCTACATCTCCCTTAACCGCGGCAAGCGCGGGATCGTCCTCGACCTCAACCAGCCCGAAGCCCGCGAGATCGCGCAGAAGATCGCCGCCCGCTCCGACGTCGTCATCGTCAACTACCGCCCCGACGTCACCGCCAAGCTCGGCATCGACTACCCGACGCTCTCCGCCTCGAACCCGCGCCTCATCTACTGCGACAACACCGCCTTCGGCCGCCGCGGCCCCTACGCCCATCGCCCCGGCTACGACATCATCGCCCAGGCGGTCACAGGCCTCATGTCCGTCGAAGCCAAGCACGAGAACGGCGTGCCGCAGGTCAACGGCCTGCCGTCGGCCGACTTCTCCACCGGCCTCGCGATGGCATGGGGCGTCTGCGCGGCCCTCTACGCACGCGAGCGCACTGGACGCGGTCAGCGCATCGACACCACGCTGATGTCGAGCGCCCTCTCCATCCAGTCGTCGCGCTTCATGTCCATCGAAGCCATCGACACCGAGTCGCGCCTGCAGGCCATCGAGAAGATCGACGAGCTGCGCCACAACGGCGGCAGCTACAAGGAGCAGGTCGATGTCATCCATGGCATCCGCCCGGCGCTCGGCAACATCTACTATCGCGTCTTTAAGACAGCCGATGGCTTCATCGCAGTCGGCTGTCTCAGCACGCCGCTTCGAAAGCGCCTCCTCGGCGCGATCGCCATGGAAGACTGGCGCGTCGGCAAGGCGCCGAGCGAGATCGACTACGCGGACCCGGAAGTCATCGCCTACTGCAAGCAGCTCATCGCCGACGCAGAAGCCATCTTCGCCTCGAAGCCGACCGACGAGTGGCTCCGCATACTCGACCAGGCCGCAGTCCCCGCCGGTCCACTGAAGTTCACCGAAGAGCTCCTCGACGATGAGCAGGTGCTCCAGAACAACTTCGTCACGTCGCTCGAGCATCCGCTCGTGGGTCCGCTCCGCATGGCCGGCCCGATGATCCAGATGAGCGAAACGCCGCTCGCGCCGCAGGGCTCCTCACCCACGCTAGGCCAGCACACCGACGAAGTCCTTCGCGACCTCGGCTACGACGACGCTCGCATCACCGCCCTCCGCGAAGCTGGAGTGCTCGGCACACCGCCCGACTAAGTCACGCGTCCGCCGCACACCGGAACCCGGTATTCCCCGTCGTACTATCCGGCGTATTCCCGCTCCGCGCCGACACCCGATACCGGTAGCAGTACGACTCGTGACACAGGTACGACCCGCCACGGATCACCCGCATCGAGGCAAGCTCTGGCCCGTGCGGATCGTCGAGCGGCCCGCGCGGATGATCCCGCGTGAACCAGTCCGCGCACCACTCCCACGCGTTGCCGGTCATGTTGTAGAGCCCGTACCCGTTAGGCGCGAACGCATCCACCGGCGCCGTGCCGTAGTACCCGTCGTCTAGCGTATTCTCCGACGGAAAAGTCCCGTGCCAGATGTTGCACCGCTGCTCGCCGTCCGGCGTCAGCTCGTCGCCCCACGGGTAGCGCTTCTGCTCGAGCCTGCCTCGCGCCGCGTACTCCCACTGCGCTTCCGTCGGCAGCCGCTTCCCCGCCCACGCGCAGTACGCCAGCGCGTCGTGATGCGACACGTGCACGACCGGATGATCCGCGCGATCGGCAATGTCCGACTGCGGTCCTTCCGGACGCCGCCACGTCGCGCCGAACACCTGCCGCCACCACGGCGCCGACGCAACCGCCGCCGTGTCCTCGAAGTCGTCCGGCAGCAGCCCCGCGAACACGAACGACCACCCGATCCGCTCCGCGTCCGTCACGTACCTCGTCGCCTCGACGAACCCCGCAAAATGCGCGTTGCTCACCGCCGTCGCATCGAGCAGGAAAGGTCGCAGCGACACTTCGCGCACCGGCCCCTCACCGTCGGCCGGATACCGCACCGGATCGTCCGTCCCCATGAGGAACCGGCCGCCCGGGATGGCGACCATACCGTCGGTCGTTGCGCCGCGTTGCGAGATGGCCGTTGGCGTTGGTCGTGAAATCGGATCGCTGCCGCTTGACGGGGCGCAACATGCATGATCCGCCGACAGTTCGCGCGAGGACATGACGCCTACTGCCGCGCGAGCGCGATCTCCGCTTCCTGCGCCAGGTCGCGCGGCGGCTCGCTGCCGCTCACATCGACGACCACCCGCTTGATCTTTCCCGTAAACGCGTATGGCGATCGATACGCCTCCGTCACCGGATTGCCGGCGTCCTGCCCGCACTGCAGGCTCTCGCCCAGCGCGAACAGGAACGGCACCGTCCGAGGGATCTCTCCCTCCCCCGCGACTTCGCCATTGATGTAGAGCCGCCCGACGCCGCCCGCGCCAAACGGCTGCGGCCCCGTCTTCTCGAACCCAAACGTGAGAACGCACTCCCCGCTCGGCACGCTCGCTGTCGACGAGATCGTCGTCACGCTCTTGCCGAGGAAGTTGTACGCGTAGTGCAGCCTCCCGCCCTGCACGTACAGCGAATACCCGCCGAAGCGCCCGCCGTCGGCGATCAGCACGCCCTCCGCGCCGCCGTCCGGCATCACCACCTCCGCGACGATGCTGTGCGACCGGTTCTTCACGTTCACCGCCGCCAGCGCTTCGACCGACGCCCCACCCGGGTAGTACACGAAGCGCTTGCGCCGGCCGGTTAGTCGCGGGCGTCCGAGCGCCCGCCCTAGGCTGCGCGCGTCGAGCGGGAGCACGTCGTACCGTCCCGCCTCCGCCCACCAGATCGCCTGTAGCTCGCGCAGCTTCTCCGGGTACTCGTCCGCGAGGTCGTGCGCCTCCGAGTAGTCCTCGTCGACGTGGTACAGCTCCCAGCGGTCTTCGTCGAACGGCTTCGACGGATCCGTGACGCCGTCGTAGATCATGCCCTCGGTGCCGTGGTAGGTCACCGCCTTCCAGCCGCGGTGATACACCGCGCGGTTGCCGAGCATCTCGTAGTACTGCGTCTCGTGCCGAGACGGCGTCGAAGGATCCGTGAGCGACTCCGCGAAGCTCACCCCCTGGATCGGCGACTGCTGCACGCCGCCGATGCTCTGCGGCGGCTCGATGTCCAGTAGCGACAGCACCGTCGGCGTGATGTCCACCGCGTGCGCGTACTGCCCGCGCACCTCGCCCTTCGCCGCGATCCCCTTCGGCCAGTGCACGATGCACGCGTCCGCGACGCCGCCCTCGTGCACCTCGCGCTTCCACCGCTGGAACGGCGTGTTGCCCGCCCACGCCCATCCGTACGGATAGTGGTTGAACGTGTTCGGCCCGCCCAGCTCGTCGATCTTCGCCAGGTTCTCCTCGACGCTCTCCGGCACGCGGTTGAAGAAGTTCGCTTCGTTCAACGAACCATGCGGCCCGCCCTCCGCGCTCGCGCCGTTGTCGGAGATCGCGACGACGATCGTGTTGTCCAGCTCGCCGATCTCCTCGAGGAAGCTGATCACCCGCCCGATGTGATGGTCGGTGTGCGACATGAAGCCCGCGAACACCTCCATCATCCGCGCGTACAGCCGCCTCTCGTCGTCGGTCAGCGAGTCCCACGGCTGGATCCATGGCGGCCGCGTCGTGAGGTCCGTGCCCGGCGGCGCGATCCCCATCTCCTTCTGCCGCGCAAAGATCTGCTCGCGCGCTTCGTCCCAGCCCATGTCGAACTTCCCGCGGTACTTCTCGATCCAGTCGCGCGGCGCGTGGTGCGGCGCGTGACACGCGCCGGTGCAGAAGTACAGGAAGAACGGCTTGTCCGGCGCCGCGTTCCGCAGATCGGACACGAACTCGATCGCGCGGTCCGCGAGGTCCTCCGTGAGGTGATACCCCTCCTCGACCGTCTTCGGCTGCTCGATCGGATGGTTATCGTACACCAGCTCCGGCTGCCACTGGTTCGTGTCGCCGCCGAGGAAGCCGTAGTACCGCTCGAAGCCGCGGCCCAGCGGCCACCGGTCCTTTCGCGCCCCCATGTTCATCTCGCTGTGCGGCGTGAGGTGCCACTTCCCGACGGCGTATGCCGCATAGCCGTGCGGCACGAGCATCTCGGACAGGAAGCCATTCTCGAATGGGATCTCCCCGGTGTACCCGGGAAACCCGCTCGCGTTCTCGACGATGCTTGCCATGCCATTCGAGTGATGGTTGCGCCCGGTCAGCAGGCACGTGCGCGTTGGCGAGCACAGCGCCGTCGTGTGGAAGTTGCGATATCGCAGCCCATTCGCCGACAACCGGTCGAGGTTCGGCGTCTCGCACAACCCGCCGAAGCAACCAATCTGCCCGTACCCCACGTCGTCGAGCACGATGTACAGCACGTTCGGCGCGCCCTCCCGTGCCCGCACCGGCTCCGGCCACCACGGCGTCGACTCCTGCGCCGAGCGCCCGATCACCCCTTGGTACTGCTGCCTCATCACCATCCAATGCCTCCGCCTTGCCGGCGCGCAGCCACCGCGCGCGAGACTGCGATCTTACGTTCGTAGCGAATGAGGGACAAGAAACAGCCCGCGGGCCGCGCCGCTACTTCCGTCGCTTCGACGATGTGGCCTCGCGCGGCTTCTTCTTCGGCGCATCGTTCGCGGCGGCGATACCCGTCTCGATCCACCGCCTCAGATCGGCATCGCGCGTGGTGGACGTTCGCGCGACGTACACCATCGTCCGTGACACGCGCCCGGTGAAGTCCATCGGCCGTGCGCCGGCGCGCTTCAGCGCGTCCTCGTAGCCCTCTGCGGTCGTCCGCACCATCAGGTCGTCGTTCATCACGCCGACGCACATGTTGCCGTCGATCATGAAGCCGATGCCGCCGAACATCTTGCGCTCGGTCACGCCCTTCCGCTCGGACAGCGCCTTCCGCACGCGCTCCGCGAGCCGCTCGTCGTACGCCATGTATTAGGCGACGTCGGTCAAACGCTCGCGGAGCGCTTCCACCAGCCCTTCGATGGGCACCCGCACCTGCGCCATGCTGTCGCGCTCTCGGATCGTCACCGCCTGGTCTTCCTCCACCGTCTGGAAGTCCACCGTCACGCACAGTGGAGTGCCGATCTCGTCCTGGCGCCGGTAGCGCCGACCGATGCTCTGCGCGTCGTCGTACTGCGTCATCCAGTGCTTGCGCACGCGCGCGTACACGTCGCGCGCCGTCGGCGTCAGCTTCTCATTGCGACTCAGCGGCAGCACCGCGACCTTGATCGGCGCGATCGCCGGATGCAGCCGCAACACGACGCGCTTCTCGCCCTTCTCGTCCAGCTCCTCCGCGTACGAGTCGGTCATGAACGCCAGCATGCAGCGCCCCACGCCGAGCGCCGGCTCGATCACGTGCGGGACGATGTGCTCCTTGCGCTCCTCGTCGTAGTACGACAACTGCTTGCCGCTCGCGTTCGCGTGCGCCGTCAGGTCGTAGGCGCCGCGGTGGGCGACCCCCTCCAGCTCCCCCCAGCCCATCGGGAAGAGATACTCGAAGTCCGACGTCGCCTGAGAGTAGTGCGACAACTCGTCCTTCTCGTGTGCCCGCAGCCGCAGCCGGTCGCGTTTCATCCCGAAGCGCTCGTACCACGCGAGCCGGTCGCGCATCCACTGTTCGTGCAGCTTCGTCGAGTCCTCCGGATAGCAGAAGTACTCCATCTCCATCTGCTCCAGCTCCCGAACGCGGAAGATGAAGTTGCGTGGCGTGATCTCGTTGCGGAACGACTTGCCGATCTGCGCGATCCCGAACGGCAGCTTGCGTCGCATGGAGTTCAGCACGTTCTCGAAGTTCACGAAGATGCCCTGCGCCGTCTCAGGCCGCAGGTACACCGTCGCCGCGTCGTCCTGCACCGGCCCGACGAACGTCCGCAGCATCAGGTTGAACATCCGCGGCTCGGTGAACTGTCCCTTCGCGCCGCAGTTCGGGCAAACGTCGGACGTCAGCTCGTCGGCGCGGAAGCGCCCCTGGCAGTTCCGGCAGTCCACCATAGGGTCCGTGAACGTCTCGACGTGTCCGCTCGCGCGCCACACGTCCGGGTGCATGAGGATCGCCGCGTCGATGCCGACAATGTCATCGCGCTCCTGCACCATCGCCCGCCACCACGCGCGCTTGATGTTGTTCGCCATCTCGACGCCCAGCGGTCCGTAATCCCACGCGCCCTGCAGGCCGCCGTAGATCTCGCTGCTCTGGAAGATGAAGCCGCGCCGCTTGCATAGGGACACAAGCGTGTCCATATCGACGGCCGGTGTTTCGTTCGTCACCTGAGGCGCTGGCTCCACTCGCAGCTCTCTTCCATCAACTATCCGCCGGCGATGCGCCGACTTGACCGCCTAACCGCCGCTTGCCGCCCAGACTCGCAGCCTAACAGACCGCACCTCGTTTGACAGGTTCGGCGGGCCGCGCCTACGATTCGCCGGAAGCGGCGGGTGGCCTCGCGATGGGAGGTGCCGTGGAAAACGGTCAGCTGAAGCTCGTCGTGATCATCGCCTCCGATCCGGACGCCGAGAAGCTCACGAAGAAGCTCATCGAGCAGGGCTATCCGGCGACGAAGATCAGCAGCACCGGCGGCTTCCTCCACAAGGGCAACGCCACCATCCTCTCCGGCGTCGAGGCCAACGAGGTCGACCAGATCATCGCCATGGTGCGGATGGAGTGCTACGCGCGCACTGAGTACGTGCCGGTGCAGACCCTCCCGTTCTTCGGCGAAGGCTCGGTGCTCCAGGAGCCGATCGAAGTCCGCACCGGCGGCGCCACCGTGTTCGTAATGGACGTCGAGCGCTTCGAAAAAACGTAGCCTCGCGCGCCAATCCTCTGCAGTCTGATACCGTCTCACCATGCACGGCAACGCATCGCTCGACGACATCGCCTCGTACCTCGACGACCTGCTCGAGGCGCCCAAGTACGAAACGCTGGAGCCCGACTCGAACCGGCTGCTGTACCGCGCAGGCGCTGGCGTCTCGAAGATCGCCGTCGCCGTCAACACCTCGCTCTCGGCCGTCATGGGCGCAGCGAAGGGCGGAGCGCAGCTCCTGATCGTGCACCATCCGCCGTGGGCCGAGATCGAGCGGCATCTACGCGATGAGAAGCTGGCGGCGCTCGCCGCGGCCGGCGTCTCGCTGTACGCGGCGCACTCGTCGCTCGACTGCGCTCCGAAGATCGGCAACGGTTGGGTGCTGGCGTCGATGCTCGGCGTGGCGGTGGAGCAGACGTTCATGCCCTACCACGCCGGTCACGCCGGCGTCGCCGGACAGTGCGAAGAGCGCTCGTTCGGCGACCTCATCCAGCGGACATCTCGCGAGCTGGGCGTGCAGGTGGAGGCCTACCAGCACGCGAAGACGTTCGGACGTGTGGGCATCGTGACCGGCGGTGGCGGCGACACGGTCGACCTCGACGCCGCGCGAGCGGTCGGCTGTGACACCTACGTGACGGGCGAGGGCAACCTGTTCACCCGCATCTTCGCGAAGGAGTGCGGCGTGAACCTGATCTTCGGTACGCACCAGGCGACGGAAGCGCCGGGGATCAAGGCGCTCGGGCAGATGGTGAGCGATGAGGCGCAGATCCCGTGGGAGTTCATCGGCGAGTCGCCGGATGTCTTCTGAGCGACATCGGCGCTAACGCGGCTGGAAGACCGGGCGGACCTCGCCGTCGACAATGGCGGCCAGCAGTCCGATGCCGGCGTAGAGCGACGGATCCATCGATTTCACGAAGGAGCCGATATTCTCGTGCTCGGCATAGTCGAAGATCGCGAGGAGCGCGACGGCCTTCGTGTCGGCTTCGACGCCATCGAGCGCGCCCCGTGCGTCCTTCAGCCGCTTGCGGACGAGGCGACGAACGAGCGTGCCTTCGGATGGATCGAGCTTCGGCGGCGCCTGCGCGATCGCGAATCCGGTCTGGCCGAGCGGCTCGTACGGCAGCCGCTGCACCGTCCACGCCTCGACCGTCTCGAACTCCACCGCCTGGCCGGTCTCGATGCCCTGCGACAGCGCCCCGATCTGGTCGAACAGCGCCTCGCGCCGCTGCGACGATTGCGGCGCCCGCCGCATCTTCGTTGCGTTCACGTGGAACGTGCCGTTCACGCGCTCAGTGATCAGCGTCCACCATCGGCTTAGCCCGCCGATGACGGACGCGTAGCCGCCTTCGTCTCGCATCTTCGCCATCTGGACGGCGACGGGCAGCTCGACCTCTGCGCGGCCGCCCGGTTGGAGCGGCGCGGCCGCCTGCTGCACGCGCTGCACGAAGTCGGACGCGTCGGGCTCATCCGACGGCACCGCAGCGCGGGGCGGCACCCAGAGGATGTGCGGCCCTCGGACGAGGCCGGCGGACAGGCGCTCCTCCATTGCCGCGCGGGCGTCTTCGGTGGCGGCGTCTGCTTCCGGCTCCCAGAGCTTCGCGACTGCCACCGCCACCGTCGCGTCTTCAGCACGGGCGATGAACCCGCCGCCCGTCGCCGCTTCGAGGCCGTACGCGCGTCCCGTCCGCGCCCCGAACCACTCGACGAGCAGCGCGGCGGCATAGGCGTCCAGTCGGTCGGACATCAAATGTTCGACCGCGACTGCCCGCCGTCGACGTTGATGCAAGCACCCGTGATCCAGCTCGCCTTCGGTGAGCACACGAACGCCACCACGTTCGCGATCTCCTCCGGCGTCCCGAAGCGCCCGCTCGCGATGTTCTGCTCCACGAAGCGCGCCATGCCCTCTGGGTCGGCTTCGACGCGGCGGCCCCAGGAGCCGCCCGGAAACGCCACTGATCCAGGGGCGATCGCGTTCACGCGAATCCCCTCCTTTGCGAGCGTGAGCGCCGACTGCTTGGCGTGGGAGATCATGGCGGCCTTCATGGCGTTGTAGGGTGCGCCGCCGCCGGACTCCCGGCCGTAGATGCTGGCGATATGGACGACGGCGCCGCCGCCCGCGTTGCGGATGTGCGGGACGGCCTCCCGGGTGGCGCGAACTGCGGACTCGACGTTTGCGCGGAAGGCGTTCTCCCAGCCGGCGTCCTCGTCAGGGAAGGAGCCGCCGGCGTTGTTGACCAGGATGTCCAGCCGCCCCAGCCGCTCGACGCACTCCCGGACCATGCGGGCGACGTCATAGGCGACAGTGACGTCTCCGGGGATCGCGGCGGTGCGCACGCCCGCCACCGACACTTCCGCTTCCGCCTCGCGGAGGCGGTCTTCGCCGCGGGCGACGAGCGCGACGTCGCAGCACTCGGCGGCGAGCGCGAGGGCGATCGCGCGGCCGATGCCCCGGCTGGCGCCGGTGACGAGGGCGACCTTCCCGCGCAGCTCAAGATCCATGTTGGGCATCCTAGCGATGCCCGCGCGGTGCGGCGAGACGCACGGAACAGTGAGTCGTGAAGAGTGAAGGGGGTTGCTAGTCCCTTGGCAACGCCCCGCTGGGTTATGTCGGGTATTTTAATGTTCTTTGTTTTTCCGGGTACTGGCAGGGTGGTGAATCTGGGAGGGCGGTGGCGCCGGCGCTTCAGATTCGGATCTTTGATTGTTCAGATTGTCTTTTGATTGATCGTCAGAAAAGCAATCAAACGTTATGTGCGCCGGCGGACCTGGTTCGGGCAATCTCCGAGTCGGCACGGATGTGCTCGCGCGCTGGTTGGTCATCGTGCGGAGATCGTACGGCGAGTGCGGGGTCAGGTCTTAGTAGGGGATGGCGTCCCGACACCGCTGGCGAGGTCGGGATCGCTTCCTGATTGGAGTTGGCCTGCAAGTTCGTGTCGCGTTGATCGTCGCGCGCACCGGTCAACAGCAGGACGGGCTGCGTCTACGTCTGTGTAGCCCGGTGGGGGAAATCACTCCGAAGATGCCTACCACTGGCAGCGATATGACTGGGTGTGCCCGCGCCTCCGGGAGTAGCGTGATGGGCAACGGGCGCACGCGATCGAGACAGGGTGCTGGCGGCCCCGGTTCACCCCGTATTTCTGACCACGCGTCGCCCGGGTCCATCAAAAAGGAGGTCTCATGACCACCACGACCGCCACCGAGCTGCGCCCGTTCCACGTTGAGATCCCAGAGAGGCAGCTCGACGACCTGCGCCGGCGCGTCGCAGCCACGAACTGGCCCGAGAAGGAGACCGTCGCGGATCAGTCGCAGGGTGTGCCGCTCGCGATGGCTCAGGAACTCGCACGCTATTGGGCGGCGGAATACGACTGGCACACGTGCGAGGCGGCACTTAACGCCCTACCGCAGTTCATTACCGAGATCGATGGGCTCGATATTCACTTCATTCACGTTCGTTCGCGGCATGAAGACGCGCTGCCGCTCATCGTCAATCACGGCTGGCCGGGCTCGATCATCGAGCAGTTGAAGATCATAGGTCGACTGACGGACCCGACGGCACACGGTGCGAGCGCGGCGGATGCGTTCCACGTGGTGATCCCGTCGATGCCGGGCTACGGGTTCTCCGGAAAGCCGACGAGCACGGGTTGGGGGCCGGAGCGCATGGGTCGAGCGTGGGCAGAATTGATGAAGCGCCTCGGCTACAGCCGGTACGTCGCCCAAGGCGGTGACTGGGGTGCGTTCGTCGTCGACCTGATGGGCGTACAGGCACCTCCGGGATTGCTGGCCATCCACACGAACTATCCCGGCGCCGTTCCGGCTGACGTCTACGACGCGCTCCTGGCCGGCGGCCCCGCGCCACCCGGTCTCTCGGCCGACGAACGAAGGGCGTACGAGCAGCTGGACACGACGTTCAAGCAAAGAGTCGCCTACGCAAAGTACATGGCGGCGCGCCCGCAAACCCTATACGGAATAGCGGATTCGCCGGTCGGCCTGGCCGCGTGGCTTCTCGACCACGACGACCGTGGCGGCCAACCGGCCGCGGCCGTCGCCGCGGGTCTGAACCGGGCCACGAGCGCCGCGGGCGAGCTAACGCGTGACGAGATCCTCGACAACATCACGCTCTTTTGGCTGACGAACACGGGGGTCTCTGCGTCTCGCCTGTACTGGGAGTACAGGGGTGGCTTTTGGAACGCCAAGGGCGTCTCGATTCCCGTGGCAGTGAGCGTGTTTCCCGGCGAGGCATATCAGGCGCCGCGGAGCTGGGCGGAGCGGGCCTATCCGAACCTCATCTACTTCAATGAGGTCGCGAAGGGCGGACACTTCGCGGCCTGGGAGCAGCCGCAAATCTTCTGCGAGGAAGTGCGCGCTGGGTTCAGATCGCTTCGGTAGCGGAGGACGCAGGGTACGTCTCTGAAGATCAGAATGGAGGTTGCGATGACAACCACGGCCGCGGTCCAGATCCGTCCGTTCCACCTCCAAGTCCCGCAGGAAGAGCTCGATGAGCTGCGACGGCGCGTCAATTCGACACGCTGGCCGCAGAAGGAGCTGGTCGCAGATGCGACGCAGGGCGTACAGCTCGCGACGTTGCAGGCGCTCGCACGGTACTGGGCGGCTGACTACGACTGGCGCAAGCTGGAAGCGAAGCTCAATGCGCTTCCGCAGTTCAAGACCGAGATCGACGGCATCGACGTCCACTTCATCCACGTGAAATCGAAGCACGAGAATGCGCTCCCGCTGATCATCACGCACGGCTGGCCTGGCTCGGTGATCGAGATGCTCGAGATCATCGGCCCACTTACCGACCCGACGGCGCATGGCGGACCCGTGGAGGACGCGTTCGACCTAGTCATTCCGTCGCTGCCCGGTTACGGCTTCTCCGACCCGCCTATGGAGGCGGGGTGGGGCGCCGACCGCATCGCGCGAGCCTGGAGCGAGTTGATGAGACGGCTCGGCTACCGGCGCTATGTCGCCCAGGGAGGTGACCAGGGCGCCTCGGTCGCTGATGCAATGGCGCGTCAGGCGCCGAGTGGGCTACTAGCCATTCACCTCAACCTCCTCAGCACGTTCCCGACCGAGGTGCTCGCCGCCGTCTTCGGTGGCGAGGTCGCGCACGGACTGTTCAAGCGCGTCGGAGTGGCCGTCGTCGCTTCGCGTGCGGAGAAGGAGCACGCGGCACTGGACGCGGTGACTGCGCTTTTCATGAGGGGCTACATCGCCGAGATGAATACGCGGCCGCAGACACTCGGGTCCGGGCTAGCGGATACGCCCGTCGGGCTGGCGGCCTGGATGCTCGACCACGACACCGACAGCTACCAGAAGATCTCGCGCGCGTTCCTCGACGGCCGGCCGACGGGGGGCCTGACGCGAGACAGGATCGTGGACAACATCACGCTGTACTGGCTGACGAACACGGCCACGTCAGCGGCGCGCTTGTACTGGGAGAACGCGCAGACGATTAATGCTTCGCTCGCGTCGGGACAGAAGCCTCCTGAGCTGTCGCTCCCGGTCGCCTTCACGGTGTTTCCCGACGAGATCTTCCAGGCACCGCGCAGCTGGGCCGAGAAGGTCTACCCGAACCTCGTGTTCTTCAATGAGGTGGATCGGGGCGGGCACTTCGCTGCCTGGGAGGAGCCGGAACTGTTCGCGGAAGAGATGCGCAAAGCGTTCCGGCCGTTTCGCTGAGGTTCATCGAGATCCGTCAACGAGGAGGTTGCCATGACCACCACGACCGCTGTCAACCAGAGCCGCCCGTTCCACGTCCAGATTCCGGAAGCCGAGCTCGCTGACCTGCGCAGCCGCGTCGCCGCGACACGGTGGCCCAGTGAGGAGCTCGTCGAAGATCGATTGCAAGGTGTCCAGAGGGCGCCCCTTCACGAGCTCGCGCGCTACTGGGCGTCGGATTACGACTGGCGCAGGGCGGAGGCGCGGCTTAACGCGCTCCCGCAATTCATGACCGAGATCGACGGGGACGCGATCCACTTCATCCACGTCCGTTCGCGGCACGAGAACGCGATGCCGCTGATCATGACGCGCGGCTGGCCCGGCTCGGTCATCCAGTTGCTGGAGACCATCGGCCCGCTCACAGACCCGACGGCGCATGGCGGACAAGCCGAGGACGCGTTCCATCTCGTGCTGCCTTCCCTGCCCGGCTACGGCTTCTCCGGCGAGCCGCGCGAGCTCGGCTGGAACGTCGGCCGCGTCGCGCAGGCCTGGGCGGAGCTGATGCGCCGCCTCGGTTACACCCGTTACGTGGCCCAGGGCGGCGACGTCGGCGCCGCCGTCACCGACGCGATGGGACGGCAGGCTCCTCAGGGATTGCTCGGCATCCACATGAACCTGCTCGTGACGACCCTGGCCGGTGCGCCGATGCCCGGGAATACCGAGGAAGAACGCGCCGCGATCGACGCGATCAACACGTTCAGGATGAGTGGCTTTGGTTACTTCCTCGAGCAGGCGACACGGCCGCAGACGATCGGGTACGGCCTGCTGGATTCACCGGTGGCGCTCGCCGCGTGGATGCTCGACCACGACACGGACGCGTACTACAAGATGTCGCGCGTCTTTGTCGACGAGAAACCATCGGGCAATCTCAGCCGCGACCACATCCTCGACAACATCACGCTGTACTGGCTGACGGGGACCGGCGCCTCGGCGGCCCGGTCGTACTGGGAGGACGGACAAGTCCGGGCTCTTGCGACAGCGTCCGGCAAGGCTCCTCCGCCGGTCTCGCTGCCGGTGGGCTTCACCACGTTCCCCGGCGAGATCTGGCGGAGCCCCCGAAGCTGGGTCGAGGCGTCGTACCCGAACGTGATGTACTTCAACGAGGTCGACAAGGGTGGGCACTTCGCCGCGTGGGAGGAGCCGGAGCTGTTCGCTGCCGAGCTGAGGGAGGCATTCACGCCGCTTCGGTAAGCAGGCAGGCGCATCCGTCCAGTAACCAATAGCGTTGCAGACCCGTTCGAGCGCGAGCTATTATCGCTGCGATCCCCGCAGGTTCCGGTGCGTGCCGCGCGAGTCCGTCATGGGCCGTCTCTCTGCGCTTGTTTTCTCGATGGTCTGCGCCGTCGCTGTCGTGGGGGTCTTCTCGTTGGGCTTGGGCGGGATTCGCGGTGGCGCGACCGCGGACGCCGCGCCTTCGAACGAGATCGCGGTTGACGCGAATCCCTCGACGCAGGGGATGGATTCGAGCATCACGGTGCCGCCGGGGTCCACGTTTTCGATCGGGATCAACGTTACGCAAGTTGCGCAACCGTACTATGGACTCCAATTCGAGGTGTCCTGGCCGGGGGCAGACCTTCAGTACACGGGCACACGCGCCGTAGCCGCCGCTTCGCCGTTCAGCTGCGAGGTGCCGAGGGATGTCATGTCCGGTGGACAGGAGATGGTCCAGGATGGTTGCGGTAGTGGCGCCACAAGCCAGACCTACACCGGCCGCATCGAGACTCTCGAAATTCGCTGTCTGAGCCTGGGTACATTCCCGATCCACCTGGTTACGCAGGCAGAAGACCCGAACTTCGGCACGTCTATGATTGGCCCGGCCGCCGCTCCACTCGGGACAAGCACGGTCGATGCGACGGTCACCTGCACTGACGCCACCGCAACTCCAACCGCGACCTCCACGCCGTGCCCGGGAGCGTGCCCGACTTCGACGAACACGGTGGTAGCCACGGCGACGTCGACAGCAACTGCGACGTTGACGCCGTGTTCTTCGAACTGTGGTCTCGCGATCGATGCTGATCCATCGACATCGAACATCGACACGACGCGAACCGCCGCTGTATCGTCGCTGTTTCTCATCGGGATCGATGTCACGCTGGGAGGCGTCTCGTACCAGGCTATGAGGTGGAAGTGCGCTGGACCGATTCGGCACTAGACTTTGGCGGCTCTACTTTTGTATCGAACTCATCGCCGATGAAGGGGTGTCAGGCACCAAACGATGTCTTTTATGGACCACCGGGCACCGAGACACTGCAAGACTCGTGTGACGATTACGGTGGTTCGCACACCTATGTGGGTCCCGTCGAGACGATACAACTGATCTGCCGAACGCTCGGAACGTTTACCCTCCACCTGGTGACATATGCCGAGGACTCGGCCTTCGGCTCAACACTCTTCGATCACAACTCGAATACGATTCCCACGGGGACGACGGATGCGACGATCACGTGTGCGGAGGCGACGGCGACGGCGGTGCCGCCCACGGCGACGGCAACCGCTACTCCGACGGCCACGTCCGCGCCGGTGAGAGTGGGTGGGGAGGCGGAGGTGCATCTCGGTGGCGGTAGCGCTCCCGCTGATGCAGCAGGGCAGGGCGACGGTGCTCGCGACGGTCTGGCGCTCGGGTTGAGCGCGGTGGTCGCGGTCGCGCTGACCTTCGGTGCGAGCGCCTGGTACGTGGGCGCGCGTCGGCGTCGGTAGGCGGAGCGCACTAGACCGGATCCAGGTGGACTCACCAGGACGGCCACGAGTTTGCGCTGGTCGTCAGGACTTCGCTGACTGCACGTGGAGCGCGTCCCGCGGTGCGGCAGCCGAGGGCAAGCTAACTTTGGCCAGAGCGGCGGTCACTTCTTCCCACTGCGTGGGGCGCTGCTGCGTGCCTAACATCACGGCGATACGCGTGGCGGTCGTGTCTGCTCAAATGCGACGCGCGGCGGGTGTCCGTTGAGCGCAATCCATAGGCAGGGTGGACACATGGTAGATACGGCGGCCGAGTTCCTCGATTCACTTTCGACGAGCGATTGCGTTGCGCTGCTTCGCAAGATCAGCGGGACGATCCGGTTCGACGTCGCGGACGATCCGGACGACGTGCCGGCGCTTGTCGTCATCGACAAGGGAGAGGTGAAGGTGATGCGGGAGAACCGCAGAGCGGACTGCGTCGTCCGCGGGAACCGCGAGGTGCTCGACCGTGTCGTATGTGGACGCACCGGCGCGCTCGCTGCGGTGTTGCGCGGCGAGCTGATGGTGGACGGGGACAGCGAGTTGCTCGTGCTGGTCCAGCGGATCTTTCCGAGATCCGGCGGCGCCGACGGGGATGTTGTCGGAGCGAGCGCAAGGAGCACGCGATGACTGAGGAGACTGTCAGCGTCCTCGATGGAAACCTGTTCGTCGTGAGCGATACGCGTGGCGATATCGACGCGTCACCGACTGACGCGACAGGCCTGTTCTCGTTTGATACGCGATTCCTCTCGAAATGGCTGCTCACGATCGACGGACAACGGCTGAGCGCTTTGTCCGTGGACAACCTTCAATACTTCGAGACCCGGTTCTTCCTCGTCCCGGACACAGGCACGGTCTACGTGAACCCGAACATGTCGGTGATCCGGTTGCGGGCGGTAGGCGACGGGTTCCACGAAGAGCTGACGGTCTTCAATCACAGCAACGAGGCGGTGCATCCCATCATCCAGATCGACGCGGCTTCGGACTTTGCGGACCTGTTCGAAGTGAAGGACGCGCTCACGAAGAAGGGGGAGTACTACACGCGCCTGGACGACGGGAACCTCGTGCTTGGATACCAGCGAGAAACCTTCAGCCGGGAAACGGTGATCTCGGCGTCGATTCCGGCGGAGGTCGCCGCGGACGGATTGAAGTTCGCGCCGACGATCGAGCCGCATGGGTCATGGTCGACGGACCTGAATGTCGTGACGGCGCGGGGCGCGTCGGGCACGTATATGCGGCCCAAGTATGGTCGCGGTGAGCGGCATGCACGGCCGAACATGGAGCGGAACCTCGCGCGGTGGATGGGGGATGCACCGCGCCTCGAGAGTCAGCATGAGCCGCTGAGGGCGACATACCGGCGGAGTCTCGTCGATCTGGCGGCGCTGCGATTCTCACCGCCGGTGCTCAAAGGGCGGGCTCTTCCGGCGGCGGGCTTGCCGTGGTTCATGACGATGTTCGGGCGCGACAGCATTCTGACGAGCCTCCAGGCGCTGCCGTTCACGCCGGAGCTTGCCAACTCGACGTTGCTCGCGCTTGCCGACTGGCAAGGCAGCCGGACCGACGACTTCCGGGACGAGGATCCGGGACGCATCCTGCACGAGATCCGATACGGCGAGATGAGCGCGTTCGAGGAGCGTCCGCACTCACCGTACTACGGTGCGGCGGACTCGACGCCGCTCTTCGTGGTGCTACTCGACGAGTACGAGCGATGGACGGGGGACCGGGCGCTGGTTCGCAAACTCGAGGGGGAGGCGCGGGCGGCGCTCAAATGGATCGATGAATACGGCGACCTGACGGGAAGCGGATACATCTCGTACGAGAGACGCCGGGAGACCGGGCTCGAGAACCAGTGCTGGAAAGACTCGTGGGACTCGATCTCATATCGAAGCGGCGAGTTGCCGGGCTTTCCGCGCGCGACGTGTGAACTACAGGGCTACGCGTATGACGCGAAGATGCGCGCGGCGCGGCTCGCACGGGAGGTGTGGAAGGATGCGCCGTTCGCAGATGCGCTCGAAGCACAGGCGGCGGACCTGAAGCATCGCTTCAACCGAGACTTCTGGGTAGCGGACGGCGAGTACTTCGCGCTTTCGCTGGAGCCGGACGGGACGCAAGTCGACGCATTGTCCTCGAACAACGGCCACCTGCTTTGGAGCGGGATCGTGGACAAGTCGAAGGCGAAAGCGATCGTCTCGCACCTGATGGGGCCTCGCCTATTTTCCGGCTGGGGCGTGCGGACGCTCGCCGAAGGAGAAGGCCGCTACAACCCGGTCGGCTACCACGTCGGGACGATCTGGCCGTTCGACAACTCGTTCATCGCCTGGGGTCTGCGGCGGTACGGATTTAAGGACGAGGCGGCACGCATTGCGGCGGGCATCCTGGATGCGGCGGAGTTCTTCGAAGGGCGGCTGCCAGAGGCGTTCGGCGGGTACGAGCGCGAGCTGACGCGGTATCCGGTGCAGTACCCGACGGCGTGCAGCCCGCAAGCGTGGTCGACCGGAGCGCCACTGCTGCTCCTTCGGACGATGCTGGGCCTCGAGCCGCAGGGAGAGCACCTGATCGTCGATCCGGCGATCCCTTCGAAGCTGGGGCACGTGGCGTTGCTGGACATCCCCGGTCGCTGGGGACGCATCGATGCATTCGGGCGCGGGCGAGTTGAGACGGCGCCTCGAAGCGTGCGTGTTCCGCAGCGCAACGGCGCTTCGAAACGCGGGCAACTGACGCGAACCAACTAAGCGCGTTCGCCGCGAGGAGAACAGCTGTGGGTAACGGTGCGGACTTGCGACGCATCGTGCGAGTAGCGGCGTGTGCGGTGGAGCCCAGGTGCGCGTCGCTGCTCAGAGACGGCGGGCAAACTTCCCGCGTTAGCGCCAGGTGTCGCGATGGAAGGCTCGAATTCGACTGAGGTCGCTCATGACATCGCGCGGCATCAGGAGCACACGGCTACGCGCACGGGGCAATCAGATCGCTTACTTTCGGTGGCGGAGGCGGTCCTGCTGGCGATTGTGGCGCTCACGGGCGCGTGGTCCGGCTTTGGGGCGGCGAAGTGGAGCACGGAGTCGCGGGTGAAGCTCGCGGAGTCCGCGACTACGCGATCGCAGGCGAACCGCGCACAACAAACGGCGCTGGAGTTTCGCAACTTCGACTCGTCCACGTTCTCGGCGTGGTACGCGGCATACTCGGTCGGGAATCAAACCGCGATGGATGTGGCCGCGCGTCGATTTCGGCCGGAGTTCAAGGTGGCGTTTGATGCATGGCTCGCCACGTCACCGGCCACGAACCCCAATGCTCCGCCAGGGCCGACATTCATGCCGGAGTACGTGCAGCCGGACCTAGAGCGCGCGCAGCAGCTCGACGACCAGGCCGACCAGCAGTTCAGGGACGGTGAGAGCGCCGGTTCGACCTCGGACGACTACATCCGGGTGGTGCTGTTCCTTGCGAGCGTGCTGTTCATCGTGGGGATCAGCACGCAGTTCGCGGGGAGCGGGGTACGGTACGGTCTGGTGGGGCTGGGGGTGGTGCTGCTGGCGGGGTCGCTGGTGAGTTTGTCGCAGTTGCCTCGGCCGCCGGGGTAGCTGGGTGGTGGTGAGGCCGGGGTCGGCTTCGAGGGGGCGTTCCCCGTGGTGCGGTCAGACGAGGTGCGCGCGTGTGATGGACCCAACTGATGGCGTGCCGAGCAGGGCCATCACACTCCGGAGCTCGGCTGCCAGCAGGTCGAGGGCGAGGCGCACGCCGTTCGCGCCGTCGTAGGCGAGCGCATAGATGATGGGCCGTCCGACGAACACGGCGCGCGCGCCGAGCGCGAGCGCGGTCGCGACATCGGTGCCTCGACGCACTCCGCCGTCGAGATAGACCTCGAGGCGGCCGGCGGCGGCATCGACAACCTCCTCGAGGGCATCGATTGTCGCCTGCGTGCGGTCGAGCTGGCGGCCGCCGTGGTTCGATACCCAAACGGCATCGACGCCGTGCTCCACGGCGAGCTTCGTGTCCTCGTCCGTCATGATGCCTTTGAGCACGAGTGGCAACGGGGTCACCTCGCGTAGCCACGCCAGATCGCGCCAAGAGAAGGTGTTTGGCACGCCGGGCATCGCGCCTCTTCCGCCTTCGTCGGCGAAGTTACCCCATGCGTTCGCGTCGATATCCCAGATCTGGCGCAGCTCGCGTTCGCGCCGCCCCGATGCCGCAAGATCCACCGTCAGCACGATTGCGCTGTAACCGGCCTCGGCTGCGCGCCGGACGAGGCGCTCGGAGCGGGCGCCGGTGTTGTCCTGGGTATACAGCTGAAACCAGCGTGGGCCAGGGCATGCCGCCGCGATGTTTTCGAGCGATTGAGATGCGCTGGTGGACGCGCAGAACATGACGCCGGCTTCGGCAGCCGCGCGCGCGGTTGCGCACTCGCCTTCGGGATGCGCCAGCGCGTGAAGGGCGGTGGGCGCGATGCCGAAGGGCTGTGAGACGGCGGTGCCCAGCAGGGTCGTGCTGGTGTCGATGTTCGAGACGTCGACGAGGACGCGAGGCCGGAAGCGGCGGCGCGCGAAGGCGGCCTCGTTCTCGGCGAGCGTGACCTCGTCCATGGCGCCGCCGGCATAGTAGGCGAAGGGTCCGGGATCGGTGCGCTCGCGCGCCAGGGCCTCGAAGTCGCGGAGGTTGAGGGGTTGTGACATGCATTCCTCGCGCATCGGCGGGCGGATCTCTCGCGTACGAGGCTGGGCACATCGTTGCGTACGAGAATGAGTCGCGCCACAAAGCGTGATGTGTGGTTCTCGTCGGCCGCATCGAATTGGCGACCTCATGGGACATCGAGCTGGTGTATCAGGCAGCATGATTCGCGTCTCTGCCCCTACGCCTCAGGCGCCACATATCGTCGCATCGTGATCTGCGTACCGCCGATCCCTAATCTCCGTATTCCCCACGATGTGACGGGCAGCGCCAGGCGCGAGACTCACTGCGTGATGCCTGCGGATCCATCGACGGCGAGACCGACAGAAGGAGAGCAGGCAGACACGAAGCCCGACCGCTATCTCATCGCGCCGTTGCGGCCGTTGGCGAACAGGCAGGCGTGAGCTGGAGAAAGGGACGTGGCCATGACGACCAGTGAGATTACCCAGGTGAGTCCGAACCAGGCGCTCTGGGAGAAGGGCGACTTCACGCGCATCGCCGCGAGCATGCGTGATAGCGGCGAGGCGCTCGTGAAGAGCATCGGCGGCGTCACGAAGGGCGCCCGGGTGCTCGATCTCGGCTGCGGCGACGGGACGACCGCGCTACCGGCGGCGCAACTCGGCGCGGACGTCCTCGGGGTCGACATCGCGAGGAACCTGGTGGAGGCGGGCAACAGGCGCGCGAAGGAGCAGGGCCTGAAGAACCTGAGCTTCCAGCAGGGCGACGCGTGCGATCTCCGCGACCTGGAGTCGGACAGCTTCGACCTTGCGGTCAGCATCTTCGGCGCGATGTTCGCTCCGAAGCCGATGGACGTCGCGAAGGAGATGGTGCGGGTCACGCGGCCCGGCGGCCGCATTGTCATGGGAAACTGGATCCCGAACGACCCGACGCTTGTGGCGCAGATCCTGAAGATCAGCGCCGCCTACTCGCCGCCGCCGCCGGAAGGCTTCATCAGCCCGATGACGTGGGGCGTGAACGACCAGGTCGTCGAGCGCTTTGGGAGCGCAGGCGTGCCGGCCGGGCAGATCTCGTGCGTGCCAGACACGTACATGTTCAACTTCGCGGGTTCTCCCGGGGAATTCGTCGACGAGTTCCGGAAGTACTACGGACCGACGATGAACGCGTTCGCCGCGGCGGAGAGCAACGGCCGGGCACCGGAGCTGCAGAAGGAGATGGAAGAGCTGTTCGTGGCGAAGAACGAGAACAGCGATCCGGCGCGCACGATCATCCCGGCGACGTTCCTCCGGGTTACGGTGTCGGTGTGAGGCCCCGCGCGGGCGACGTGACGTAGGGTGGAGTAGGGCGTCAACGTTTGGGGAGTCGAGAATGAGTCGGCAACTTCGTCGTGGGTGAGCGGGCAGGTAGTGCTCCTCATCCGCCACATGGTTGGTGAGGGCGGATCTGGGTGTTGAGGTCGGCGAGGGCGGGGGTGAGGCCGGGGTCGACCCGTCAGTCGCGCCAGCGCACTTCGTAGAGGCGGACGGCGTCTTCGAAGCCTTTGAGCATTGTTTCGCCGCGGTCGGCGTAGACGTACGACTTGCCGCTGAGCAGATGGCGCAGCGGCTCGGGGATGAGGATCTCGCCCGCATCCACCTTCGCGGCAATGCGGGATGCCATGATGACCGTCGAGCCGAAGAGGTCGCCGTCTTCCTCGATCGGCTCGCCGGCGTTGAGCCCGACGCGAACATGCAGCGGCTCGCCCTCGTGCGCCGCGAAGGCACGCTGGAGCGCGATGGCGCAGTCCATCGCCTTCGTGACGGACGAGAACGACGCCATGAAGCCGTCGCCCATCGTCTTCACCTCGGCGCCGCCGTGCTGCTTCAGCAGCTCGCGGGTGATGCGCTCGTGCTCGCGGAGTACAGCGCGGCCGCCGTCGTCACCGAGCCGGCGCATCATCTCGGTGTGGCCGACCAGGTCGGTGAAGAGAATCGTGCGAAGGCCGCGTCCATTGCCAACGTCAACGTCTTTCGATCGTTCGACCTGGAGAAACTCGTTGACAACAGGGACCAGCCGGTCCGCGCAGAGGTACAGAAACGGATCATCACCATCGATTGCCACGATCCTACAGTCCGGGATCTTCGACGCAATCTCCTTCGATTGTTCGGTAGCGTCCGAACCACGGGGATAGATGACAAGCGTCGGGCATTCGACCTGCAACGTCTCTGTCGAAACGTCTCCCGAGAAGGCGGTCGCGCGTGCGAATCCGTCCGGCGACCAGCAACTGCGATAGACCTTGGTGATCCACTTCTTGACTTTCAATGGCGCGTGAGGGGCCTCAATGTCGGCAAGCACACGAGTTGCGCCGGCCCACTGCCTGCTAACGAGTAGCTGCTGGGCAGCATTTACAGGATCCGACCCGGGTGCGACGCGCTCGATTGGCTGCCACAGCACGAGTCGGTGCACGCGGTTTGGATAACGAGCCGCGAACGCGATCGCCATGCAGCCGTCCGGGCCACAGAATAGATCAATCGTCTCCAGTCGAAGGTGATCGATGAGTGACGCCAACTCGCCAACGAATGTGTCGACCGTGACGGCCACGTCCCGGTCAGAAGCGCCCCAGCCGCGGTGGTCATACCGTACGATCGTCCTTCCGGGTTGAAGCCCCGAATAGAAGTTCGCGGCCTCATCGAGTTGGTGGTCGAACTCGATGCTAGCAGGGCCCCACAGAGCAAAGACGAGAGGCGGACCTGCGCCTTCCATGGTGTAGGCGGTTCGTACGCCATCCGTCCCGATGCAGTAGCGAACCTGAGGCTCCATCGAGGGAGTATGGCGCGTGGCGCGATTGAATGACCATCGTGACCAGATCGCGAGCTTGCGCCTCCGCTCGAATGATGGCGGGGGGGCAGAATTCGAACCTGCAATCATTGGATTAGAAGTCCCGGTGGCCGTTCCGCAAGCGACCCGAGTTCGAGCGCGTGATCGCGGACGGCATCAGTGCTCTTCGTCTACGACGTGGTCGATCAGGGCGCGGACCTCGGTGTTGAGGGCGGCGTGGGCGGGGGCGGTGAGGCCGGGGTCGGCTTCGAGGAGGCGCTCGGCTTCGGTTCGGGTCATCTCGATGATCTTCACGTCGCTGAGGCGGGCAACCTTCAGGCCCGGGAGGCCTGACTGCTTCGTGCCGAAGAACTGGCCGGGGCCGCGCATCTCCATGTCGGCCTCGGCGAGGCGGAAGCCATCGGAGGTCTCTTCCATCAACTCGAGGCGGCGGCGGGCTTCGTCGCTCGGGTCTTCGCTGCAGAGCAGGGAGTAGCTCTGGTCGGCGCCCCGGCCGACGCGTCCCCGGAACTGGTGGAGCTGGGCGAGGCCGAAGCGCTCGGCGCCCTCAATGAGCATGACGGTGGCGTTGGGGACGTCGATGCCGACCTCGATGACCGCGGTGGAGACGAGGATGTCGGCTTCGCCGTCGCGGAAGCGCCGCATGACGGCGTCCTTCTGCTTCGCGGGCATGCGTCCGTGCAGCAATTCGAGGCGGAGGTCGGGGAAGACTTCTCGGCGGAGGCGTTCGTACTCCGCGGTGGCGGACTTCACGTCGAGCGACTCGGACTCTTCGACGAGCGGGCAGATGACGAAGGCCTGGCGTCCGGCGGCGACCTGCTCGCGGACGAAGCGTTCGGCGGCGGCGCGATCTTCGGGCGCGATCCATCGTGTCTTGATGGGGAGGCGGCCGGGTGGCATCTCATCGACGACGGAGATGTCGAGGTCGCCGTAGACGGTGAGCGCGAGGGTGCGCGGGATCGGAGTGGCGGTCATGACGAGCATGTGCGGCGTGTGCGCGGCCTGCGAGCCCTTCTCGCGGAGGGCGGCGCGCTGCATGACGCCGAAGCGGTGCTGCTCATCGACGACGGCGACGCCGAGGTCGTGGAAGCGGACGCCGCCCTGGATGAGGGCGTGGGTGCCGCAGGCGATGTCGATCTCGCCGCGCTCGAGGGCTTCGTGGAGCGTGCGGCGGTGTGCGGGCTTCATGGCGCCGGTGAGGAGGGCGATGCGAAGCTGGTTGGCTGGAGGTTGGAGGTTGGAAGTTGGAAGTGGTGCGACTACGAGGTTGGGGGCACTGCCGAGGGGGTCGGGGTGGGCGTCGAAGAGTTGCTGGAGGGTGCGGAAGTGCTGTTCGGCGAGGATCTCCGTCGGGGCCATCATGACGGCCTGGCGGCCGTTCTCGATCGCGGCGAGGAGGGCCGCGGCGGCGATGACGGTTTTGCCGCTGCCGACGTCGCCCTGGACGAGGCGTGACATCGGGATGGGGCGGCGGAGATCGTTGACGACGTCGAAGAGCACGCGCTGCTGGGCGCCGGTTAACGCGAACGGCAGCGAATCGACGAACGCGCGCTCGAGCTGTGGCGACATCGGGATCGGCTCCGCCGGCGCGGACTTCTGGAACATACGCCGGCGCAGGAGCATGGTGAGCTGGATGGGAAGCAGCTCGTCGAACGCGAGGCGCTTGCGGGCGGCTTCGAGCGCCGCGCGGTCCGCGGGGTAATGCATCTGCGCGACGGCCCAGGGGAGGCCGACGAGATCGAGGCGCTCCTGCGTTTCGCGCGGGAGGGGATCGACGATCTGCTCACCGAATCGGTCGAGGGCTTCGCGCATGACGCGGCGGACGGTGCGGTTCGCGACGCCGGCGGTGAGCGGGTACACGGGGACGAGGCGACCGGTGTGGAGGAGGTCGTCGGACCACAGCTCCCACTCGGGGTTGTCGAACTTCGGGCGGCCCTTGTACTCGGAGACGCGGCCGGAGACGACGACTTCGGCGTTGGTCGGGAGCTGCTTCGCGATCCATGGCTGGTTGAACCAGACGCACGGCATCATGCCTGTGGCGTCGCCGATGGTCGCTTCAGTAGCGCGCATGCGGAAGCCGATCTGTTTCTCCTTCGCGCTCCACACCTGCGCGCGCACGGTTTGCTCGCGGCCGATCTCGAGCTGCGAGATGGGGACGGGATCGCCGTAGTCGGCGTGGCGTCGGGGGAAGAGCATCAGCAGGTCGCGGACGCTGCGGACGCCAAGCTTCTCGAGCTTCACGCTAAGCGTAAAGGGGACGCGCTTCAGGACAGTGACGGTGGCGTCAAGGCCGGCGGACGATGATTGGTGATTGGTGATTAGTGATGAGGAACGCGCCGGCGTGCGGGTGGTCGTGGGGCGAGAACCTCGGCCGTTGCGGGGTCTGAGGGTTTCGAGGGTGGCGTCGATCCAGCGGCGGCGAGCGGTGGTCGGGAGGGCACGGTAGCCCTCGCCGGGGAGGGCGCGGATGTGGGAGGCGACGTCGGGCGCGAGCTGTGAGGCTTCGTGGAGAGTGATGTTGGTGAGGAAGACATCGAGGCCGGCGGTGACGGCGCGGTCGGTGCAGCGGAGCTTGCGCTCGAATTCGAGGACTTTGCGGAGCCGGTCTTCTGTGGGGGAGAGGGGCGTGAGTGGCCTCCCGTGGGGTTTAGGTCATGTGTTCGGATTGTAGCGTGGTGAGGAGTGAAGAGTGAAGAGTGAATGGTAAAGAGGGAAATGGGCAGGGGAGGCGTTGTGGGCCACGGTTGCCTCCGACGAGCCGAGCAGACGACGCGGGTGATGGCGGTCGAGAGGTTCTCAGTCTGCTTGCAGGGCGGGCGGGATGACATGGAATTTCGGCGCGGATCGTGCGTCCGCGAGGGCGTGCCGGGGCGTATAGGTTGTTAGACATCGGGCGCGTCGTTCACACGCATCGTTTCCTCGTACCCCTACGGCAGGCAGGCAGTCTTCAATAGTGGACCCGTGGCTGTATGCCCGCGCGGCATGCATCTCGGCGCCGACGGGGATCGACCGTGTGAGACGCCGGTACACTGTGGGACTCAGGGGGTTCGTGAATGCCGTTGTTTATGGACGTGCACCGGAACGCGAAGGGCGTCACGACGGACGAGGTCGTCGCCGCGCACGAGCTCGACCTGGAAACGCAGGCGAAGTACCAGACCAAATACCTGACGTACTGGTTCAACCAGGATGCCGGGAAGATCTTCTGTCTTGTGGACGCGCCATCGAAGGACGCAGCAAACGCGGTGCACAAGGAGGCGCACGGACTGGTGGCAGATGAGCTTATCGAGGTGCAAGAGGAGACCGTAGACGCCATCTTGGGGACGCGGCACGAGCAGCTTCCGAACGGGCAGTGGGTGCCCGAGACGGGCGCGCCGGACGGCGGATTCCGCACGGTTATGTTCACCGACCTGGAGGGGTCAACGGCGCGGGCGGGAGAGCTGGGGGACGACGCGATGTTTGCGCTGCTGGCGCGCCACAACGCGATCATCCGGGAGTGCCTGCACGTGCACGCGGGACGCGAGGTCAAGCATACCGGCGACGGGATCATGGCGTCGTTCAACTCGGTCGCACGGGCGGTGGAGTGCGCGATCGCTATCGAGCAGGCGTTCGACGAGCACAACGCGAACGACGCACGCGAGGCGATGATGGTGCGCATCGGGCTGTCGGCGGGGGAGCCGATCGAGGATGGCGATGACCTATTCGGATCAACGGTAAACCTCGCGAAGCGGGCGTGCGACGACGCGGGGCCCGGGCAGATCCTGACGACGAACGTGGTGCGGGAGCTGTGCCTGGGGAAGCGATTCCGGTTCGAACCGCGTGGCCAGCGGGTGTTCAAGGGCTTCGCCGAGAGCGTGGCGGTATTCGAGGTGCCTTGGCAGCCGGCGGGGGTGGCGTAGGGCTGCTGTTCTGGTGGTGCGCTCTTCCATCTCTATCAAGTCAGCAGCGGATTGTTTCGACGCGCTAGGGCCTCTCCATGTGCACGTCTTTATGCAAGTCGTAGTTGGGGCGCGCTCCTTCTTGCTCGGCGATCCGGCCGAGCTGCCTCGCCGCGAGTTCCAGGCGATCGATCTTTTCGCGTAACGTCGCTGGCTCGCCGCGATCGACTGCGTCACGGGCGCTGGTCGCGACGTTTCTTGCCCATGCGACGAGCTCCTTCGTCACGTGGGCTCGGTAGAGGCTCGATCCTGCAGTGTCAGCGGAGCCATAGCTTCGGAACTCGTCCCATCGCTGATCGAGGGTGCATTCGAAGTACGCGACCAGCTGTTCGATGAATCCGTGCCAGCCTTCTCCTAGGCCCCAGAGCTGCCCGCCGCCGAGCCAGCGCTGAACGAATGTGATGCGACAACCCGCTTCCGACGGGCTCGAGATCCCATCGGACGGTCCAGTCCCGTTCCGCGCGCGCCATGTGCTCTGGGTTGCGAACATCGGCGAAGCTGTAGGCAAGCGTCCGCGGCGGCTCGAAGATGAACACGTTGCCCTCGATGCGCTCGTCTTCGCCGAAGAGGTACGCGCGTCCGCCGACGCGAGGTTCGAAACGCACGGGATAGCCCATCCAATGTGCGAGTTCGGTCTCGTCGGTGATCGCACGCCACACGCGGTCGCACGAGTGCTCGACGACACGGACGAATCGCACGGTGTGGCCGTCGATGATTTCGCCCATCTTCTCGCGCTCGAACATGGTTGGCCTCCTAGGGATGTTGATCCAGATGATCCTCGAGGGAGTCGAGCTTGGTGGCCCAGAACTTGCGGTACTTTCGTAACCATGAGTCGAGCTCACGTAGCGGCTTCGGGTTGATGCTGTAAATGCGGTGCTGAGCTTCTGCGCGCGATCCGACGAGGCCCGCCTCCCGCAGAACCTTGAGGTGTTGCGAGACGGCGGGCTGCGTAATGTCGAACTGATCGACGAGTTCGCCGACGGACCGGTCGCGCTTGCACAGCAGGTCGAGGATGCGGAGGCGGGTAGGGTCGGAGAGTGCAGTGAAGACTGTCACGAGTGGGTATATGCGGAGATGCTAATATAAGTCAAGGCTTAATATCTGCTCGCCATCGGGCCGAGCCTGGTTAGCGAGCGTGCTTGTGTGGGCACCGCTAGGTGGCGAGCTGGCGGTAGTAGTTCTGGCCTTCGCGGAAGAGCCCGACGACGGAGTCGCGGTCGGCGGGGGAGTGATACACGCCTTTGGTCTCCGCCATGGCGATGAGGCGGTCGATCCAGTCGACGAAGTATCGGGCGTCGTCGGGGCGGGAGATGGGGGTGGAGTCTACGGTGACGTAGATGGGGCTGGTGTGGGCGAAGACGAGGTCATCGAGGACGAGGGGGTGGGCGGGGCCGCGGGCGCGGGCGGCGATCCAGCAGGACGCGTCGATGCGGAGGTCGTGTGTGAGTGATGCGGTGCGGCCGTTGTCGGTAGCTTCGCCGGAGGCGACGACTTCGCCGTTGACGACGAGCTCGAGGACGTCCATCGGGGCGTAGGAGCCGGCGGCTGCTTCGACGTGGATGACGTCGCCGCGCTTCGCTTCGATCGTGTCGCCGATGTCGTGGCCGTTGGCGCTGAGGCTGAGCATCGGGCCATCGGTGACGAAGGTGCGGCCGGCGCGTACGGCTTCGCACCATGACTGCGTCGTGAATGCGCCAGCGATGCGGACGTAGACGCGATCACCCGCGGGCGGGTTGCTGAAGCGCCCCATGTCGGCGAAGTTCATGAAGGTGTCGGTGCCCGCAGTCGCGGCGAGGCGATGGCCGCAGTTCAGCAGGCGGTACCACAGCGCCGACGTCTGCAGCTCGTGACCGGGGTAGGACATGACGTCCATGGCGTCGATGTGGCCGAGGGCGGCGTCTACGGGCAGCTCTTTCGCTTCGACGGTGCGGCTGCGGTTGAAGACGCGGTCGAGCTCGATGCTGTCGAAGACCGGGTGCGCGTAGCTGAGGGTGCCGCCGACGCTGTGGCAGTGCTGCGCGGCGTGCGCGTTCGGCGGCATGTCATCGGCGTGCTCGCTCTCGCGGAAGCCGCTGTAGATCGGCGGTACCAGCTCGCGGATGCCGTACATGCACATGTGTCCGTAGAAGTCGTTGCGGTACTCCTCGCCCCACTGGAGGATGTGGTCGCCGTCGCTCAGCTCATTCGGGGCGCCGGTGAAGTACGGCTGGTCGTGCACCCAGCCGCTGCCCTGGTTGGCGACCATCATGTTCATGAAGTTGGCGTCCTCGGCGCGCTGCGCGAGCGACGCGTCTTCCGGCGTGAGGAGGTACTCGCCGCCGTAGTGCAGATGGACGTGGACGTCGCCGCTGTACCAGCCGTCGGCGGCCATGTGGGACCAGCGACGGAGGCGGGCGGTGAGTTCGACGCGCTGATCGCCGGCGACGGTGACGTCCGTCTCGAAGGCCTCGTACTCGATCCCGCGGACGATTTTTATCGTCGTGCCGCCGCTGACTCTCGCTTCGAACGCGCTGCCGGCGTGGAACCAGGCGTTGCCGTGGATGTCGCGACGGATGTTGGCGCCGAGAGGGTATGCGGCACCGAGATCATCCGTCAGGTAGACCCGGGCAGGAATGGTGGCGCCGGTGTCGTCGTCTAGTACGCGGACGGCAATGGCGCCGCTCGGCGCGCATTCGATTGGCAGGTCAAGCGTTGCGGGTTTGCCATCGGCGACGATCAGCACGGGGAGGTGGTATTTGCCGGCGGGCATGGGGCCGGCATCGAGTAAGAGCGATGCGCTGCGGCGCGCTTCGACACTGATGCCGGCGCCTTCGCCGCGGCCCTCAACGGAGAAGTCGACGTCACCATCGGTGTGGTTTTCGGCGATCGCGTAGATGACGAGGTGTTCGCCTTCGCGGATCGCGATCGGCGTTTCGTCGCGGGACGCGTGCACTCCGGAGTCATAGATCGTCGCGCGGATCATGCGCGGGGAGGTGATCGATCCGTACATGGCGTCGATGACGCGGGCGAGATCGGTGTCATCGGGCGTGGTGTTGGGCGGGTACCAGTTGCCCCGCGCGGCATCGAACGGATTGAGATTGAGATGGAGGCCGAGGGCAGCACGGACATCGGTGAGCGTGGGGTGGCGGCCGTCTTCGAGCGCGCGCAGGCGATCGAGTATGCCGGGTGGTAGGCCGACGGCATCGCGCAAGGAGTGCGCGAAGGTGCGGGGGCCGTTGGGGTGGGATGGCTCCGCGCCGATCGTCTCACGCTGCACGTGCGTATCCTCGCGCGCTAGGTTTGTGCCGCTTCTACCAGATGGTGATCTTTGGTTTGTGGACGTGGCTTAAGAGTCGCTGGTCCTTCGTGATAAGCGGCCAGCCGGTTTCGATTGCAGTTGCGTAGATTAGACGATCGGCGGGATCACCTGGAAAGGAGGGCGGCAGTTCGACGGCGGTCGCTGCGATAGCGTTCGTCGTCCCCATCGTTCGAACCTGGCTCGCCAACTCATCCAGCCACGACCGAACGGGTACCGTCAACTTGATCCGCTCGTGGTGGGCCATTCGCGCGAGCTCGAACCACGAGATCGAAGCAACCGCGAGTTCGTCGGACTTATCCACGGCACGCATTGCAGATCTGCTCAACCTCTGCGGTTCGGCGGCCCACCAATGTAAGACATGCGAATCGAGCAGGACGGTCGTCATGTCCAGTCCCAAGTCACGCCAGTGCTGAAGAGCTCTTCATCGCTCGCGTTGGTCGACGCCACGCCAGCCAACTTCCCGCGCAACGCATGTGGTCCCCTGGCCGGGGTCAAGCGCGCGATGACGCGTCCATGGCGCGTGATTCCGATCTCCTCGCCGTCCTGCACGTCGTCGAGTAAAGCGAGGAGCTTCGCCTTCACTTCGGTAGCAGTCAAGGTTCTATCCATGTGGTCATAATACTGGTCATTTAGGCCTAAAGGCAAGCGCTGGCGTCGTGCGAAGGGTTGACGTCGCTCGCATGTCGTTGACCGTCGCGGAAACGCGCTGCTAGCATTTGTACAGCGGTAACTTCCTTCTCGCGGCCCTTCGAAGCGCGATCGGTACCCTTTATATATGACTGTAGAACGGCTGCCGGACCTTCGTGACGCCGACTCCATCGATCTGGTGCGGATCGAGCGGGCGGTGCGGGAGATGATCGAGGCGATCGGCGAGGACCCGACGCGGCAGGGGCTGGTGCGGACGCCGGAGCGAGTGGCGCGGGCGTATGCGGAGCTGTTCTGCGGCCTTCGGGAAGACCCTCGGAAGCACCTGGAGGTCGGGTTCGACGCGGACCATCACGAGATGGTGATACTGCGAGACATCCCCTTCTACAGCGTGTGCGAGCACCATTTCATGCCTTTCCACGGGACGGCCGCGGTCGGCTACCTGCCAGACGGGCGCGTCGTGGGCGTGAGCAAACTCGCGCGCGTGGTCGAGGGTTACGCGCGCCGGCCGCAGCTCCAGGAACGGCTGACCGGCGAGGTGGCAGACGCGATCATGGAGTCGTTGCACCCGGACGGCGTGGCGGTGGTCATGGAGGCTGAGCACCTGTGCATGACGCAGCGCGGAGTGGAGAAGCCGGGGAGCCGGATGGTGACGTCGGCGACGCGGGGGTCGTTCCGCAAGAACTCAGTCACGCGCGGCGAATTCCTCTCGCTGGTGTGCGGCAAGTGACGCCGCTGACGGTGCGCGACGAGCCGTTCGACCAGGCCTCGGGCGAATGGCAGGGGCTCATCGACCAGGCGACGATGCCGGTGCCGTTCGTGACGCCGGCGTGGCAACGGGTGTGGCTGGACCACTTCCTCAACGGGCGCGACCTGCGGATCCTGACGGCGCGCGACGGCGAGCGGCTCATCGGCGTGGCGCCGATGCTCGTGGACGGCGACAAGGCCGAGCTGGTCGGGCACTACTCGATCTGCGACTACATGGACGTGGTGGTGACTCCGGGGTTCGAGGGGCAGTTCTTCGGGCCTGTGGTGGAACGACTAGCTTCGGACGGAATCCATTCGATTGAACTGCGCGGGCTGCACGAAGCATCGCCGGCGCTCGAGGGGTTCGCGGCGGCGGGTGGGGCGCGCGGGTATGCCGTCGAGCGGACGGAGGAGGCGAAGGCGCCGCGGGTGGAGTTGCCGGAGACGTGGGAAGACTTCCTCGGGCTGCTTTCGAAGAAGGACCGGCACGAGCTGCGGCGGAAGCTGCGGCGGCTGGACACGGCGGGCGGGAACGTCGAGCTGAAGGTGATGATGGAGCCAGCGGAAGCGTGCGCGCAGCTGGACGTGCTCTTCCGGCTGATGCGGATCTCATCGCATCACAAGGAGGAGTTCCTTGAGCGGCGGGGGATCGAGGCATTCTTCCGCGACATGACGGCGAAGATGGCCTCGGAGAAGCTGGTGCGGTTCTATCTCTTGACGTTCGACGAGTTGCCGGTAGCGGCCGTGTTGAACTTCGATCTAGGCGGGCAGCTCTATATGTACAATAGCGGCTACGACCCGCAGTACTCGCACTATGCCGTGGGGCTGATGTCGAAGGCGCTGCTCATGCGCGACGCCATCGAAGCGGGGCGGACGTGCGTCGACTTCCTGCGGGGGGACGAGAGCTACAAGTACGACCTGGGGGGCAAGGACCAGCAGATTTACCGGCTGGCCCTGAGTCGATGACTGCGATCCACGACAACCCGACGGAGACACGAGACGGCGAAGCGCCGCGCGCGCTGCGGATCGCGGTGATCAGCGCGCACACGTCGCCGCTGGCGACGCTGGGCGGGCGCGAGACCGGCGGGATGAACGTGTACGTGCGAGAGCTGAGCCGCGAGCTCGGGGCGCGCGGGCACATCGTCGACGTGTTCACGCGCGCTACTTCGGGCGCGGAGCCTGAGACGCAGCCGTTCGGGCCGAACGCGCGCGTGGTGAACATCGCGGCGGGGCCGCTGGCGCCGCTCGAGAAGGGGGCGATCGCGGAGCATCTGCCGGAGTTCGAGGCGAACATCGCCGCGTTCGCGGAAGCGGAGGGGGCGGCGTACGACCTGGTACACAGCCACTACTGGATGTCGGGCTGGGCGGGCGTGCGGCTGGCGGAACGATGGGCCGTGCCGCACGTCGCGATGTTCCACACGCTCGGCGAGGTGAAGATCCGGGCGCGGATCACGGAGCACGAGACGTCGGTGCGGATCGCGGCGGAGAGCGAAATCGCGTCGATGGCGGACCGGATCGTCGTGGCGAGCGAGCACGAAGCTGAGCTGCTGGCATCGTTGTATGGCGCGGAGCGGGAGCGAATCGTCGCGGTGCCGTGCGGCGTGGACCTGGACCTGTTCTCGCCGATCGAGAAGGAACTCGCTCGGGCGCGGCTGCAGCTTCGTGACGGCGAGCGGATCATCCTGTTCGTGGGGCGCATCGAGCCGCTGAAGGGGATCGACGTGCTGATCCACGCGGCGGCGGAGCTGCACGACGACGAGAACTTCCGGGTGCTGATCGTCGGCGGCGACGCGAGGGCGGAGACGGAAGTCGAGCAACTGAAGCGGCTGGCCGTGGAGCTGGGGGTGGACCACCACATCTCGTTCGTGGGGGCGGTCGCACACGAGGAACTGCCGCTGTACTACAACGCCGCGGATGTTTGCGTCGTGCCGTCGTACTACGAGAGCTTCGGGATGGTGGCGGTGGAGGCGATGGCGTGCGGGACGCCGGTGGTGGCTTCGCGTGTCGGCGGGCTGGCGACGACGGTGAGCGACGGCGAGACGGGGTATCTCATCCCGTGGCGATGCCCGGAACCGTTCGCGGAGCGGCTGGAGCTGCTGCTGGACAACGACGAGCTGCGGGCTTCGTTCGGGCGCGCCGGGCGCGAGGCGGTGGAGCGGTTCCGGTGGGCGAACGTCGCGGACGCGGTGGGAGAGTTGTACGCGGGGTTGGTGGGCGCCGCCGGGATGGCGCGCGGCTGAGGATCTGTTCGACCTCCGTTCGTAGCTGTGGAACCCAAGCTGTGACAACGCTGCTCGCCTAGTTGTGCGACGAGCACGCGAGCGATGTTCTACCTCGCTGAACGAGGTTCTCGTTTTAGCTGAACCACGCCACGCGTAGTCTGAGGCTGAGCGTCGCGCTCGGGGCGTCCTCTGTCTGTGGTTGTTGTGACGCGCTTCCGTTGCGGCGATGTGATGCTTAGCTGTTTCGCAACCATCGCTGCCATCGGCTGTCCATCTCCATGCGGCGCTCCGAGTCCAACCGCATTCAGTGACGACTGTTACCTCGGTGTCGCGAGATGCCGCCGCAGTGTACGCCGTTCCCGTCGAGTGGATGGTCGTCCGCATCGGTACACAGCGAGAGCGCAATCCACTGAGCGGGGAGGTTGCTGACGGCGTGAGCACTCGTTATGATCGTCCGCCGGTCCCCCGCTGGCACCTTATCTACACGGCCGACCGTCCGAGCTGCACAGCTTCGCCATTCCCTACCGGAGGCGAGAAAGTGCGATCGTGAGGAAGGGCTTAATGCCTAGTCACAGGGTGATCTCGGAACATGACTAACGCCGCGGCGAGGCTGCTTCCGATCGTAGGTATCGTGCTTATCGTCGCTGCGTTCATGACAGCCGACAAGTTGTGGCTCCATTGGTACACGCCTGATACATCATCATCGTCCGGACAGTCGGCAAAGGCCGATAACCAGCCGGAGGCGGTGTCAACGGTGGCCGGGTCGGCGCGAACCCCGCCTTCCGCAGGGAGTCAATCCGCAAGTCCCACGGCTGCTGTGTCGTCTCGCCCGCCGGCGGAACCAACGCTGCAACTTGCTGCCGACCGCGATGCATTCGCCGTGCTGTGGCTCGTCGGACAGCAGGCAACGTACAAGGTGCGGTACCAGACGAGCGCCGAGGGAGGCGACGAAGGGGACAGCTATGTCGTCTTCAACCTTGCACCGCGCGCACGGGTAGACACGATACCGGCCGGTTCCGACACCGCCTCAGTCCAGATCGCGGTTGATGGCGCCGGCAAGACGATCGGCTGTTCATCCGAAGCTGGAAACCGGGACTGCGTCGACATGCAACCGTTCGGTGCGCCGCTGCCGCTTTCAGCCGGCCCGATTGTTTTCCCGCCGTCTGGAACATTTGGGACGCTAGACATCAAGGAAGTTGACGGTCGCGAGGTTGCGAACGAGAACACACGGTGTTTCTCGATCGCTTCCCCCTCAAACGAACCTGACGGCGACCTGGATTATTGTTTCAGCGCCTCCGGCGTGCCGCTTTATGCAAAGGGGCCGACCGGGGTTGTAGAGGCGAGCGAGCTATCCGGCTCTGTCTCTGACGCGGATTTCGATATTTCTCCGTAGAATCGACTCCCGCTCCAAGTCTGCGTAAACCTAGTTTCATTCCTCCTCGTTCCGTCAACTGGGGCGTATTTGCGGCTGATCCCGCAGTGCGCAGCGTTGTGGTGATTGGCTAAGGTTGCTCGGGCCGATGAGGGGGTGTTGGCGGGAGGAGGTACGTGATGTCTCGGATCCTATTTACGAGAACTGCCTCGTGCATCACTTTCGTTTTGATGTCGGCGACGGCTCTCGTCGTTCTCTTGCTAGTGCCGAGAAGTGGCGCGGGCGGACAGACGATTCCAAACGATCCGAAGTTCTCTTCCCAATGGTCCCTTCCGAAGGTCGGAGCGCCCCAAGCGTGGGATCGCACGCAGGGGAGCGCCGCGGTGAAGGTCGCGGTTGTGGGCACAGGCGTAACGTCTAATCTGCCGGACCTACAAGGGCAGCTCGGTCCGGCGTACAACGCGATCTCGCCCGGCGGAACGACGCAGGACGATTTCGGGACCTACGGTGACGGCACGGCTGCGGCGGGCGTTATCGGAGCGGTCACGAACAACGGCGTGGACATGGCGGGCGTGGCGTGGCGGGTCACGCTGCTCCCAGTCAAAGTGTGTGATCTGACCGGGAACTGTCCCAACGCGGCGCTGGCCAACGGCATAAACTGGGCGGTCACCAATGGCGCTCAGATCGTCAACATCGGCGTCGCGCTGAATCCAACCGCGTCGTCATCTGACGTGACCGCGGCGGTGTCGAATGCTTTGGCTCGGGGAGTGCTCGTCGTCGCGTCGGCGGGGAACTATGCGGGGTACGTCGGATACCCAGCTAACCTGTCCGGCGTGATAGCGGTCGGATCGACAGACGCGACTGACACGGTCGCAAGTTTCTCTGGACGGGGCTCGCAGTTGTCGCTCGTCGCTCCAGGCGTGAGCGTGATGTCGCTTGCGCGCCAGGGTTGTTGCATTTCGTTCACGGGATCGGAGTTTGCGGCGGCGCATGTGTCCGGGAGCCTCGCACTGCTCCTCGGCGCGGGTGTACCCGCGTCCCAGGCAGCCTCGGCCCTGTACAGGGGCGCGAAGGATCTAGGAGCCGTCGGACGTGATGTGACGTATGGTTGGGGACGACTAGACGTCTGTGGGGCGCTCGCGGCGGCAGGGATCGCATGTCCGGTGGCAGGATCGTCACCACCGCCGACACCAGTGCCAACGAACACGCCAATTCCGACGGCGACAAAGCCTGTGGTCGCCACGGCGACCGGTACCGCGACAGCGACTCAACCGGCAGCGGCAACCGCGACGCGGACCGCTACCGCAACTCACATACCGGCAACGGCGACGGCAGTCGCGACGCCCGTGCATCTGACGTACACGACGAAGCTGATCCCATCCTCGCCGTCTGCAGACAATCGAATCAGTTGTGTTGCGGGCCGTTCGCTTCACGGGTCCGTTACCTGGTCCGGATCGTCGACGCTTGCCATGACGGCGTATAGCCCAACGGCTGGGGTCGTCGGGTATGGAACCGGGAGTTCCGGATCGATCACACTGTCGCTCATCCTCGTCGCGTCGGGGACATACGACTTCAGGGTCGCACTCGTGTCCGGAGGTGCTACCACCTACAACCTGAGCCTCTGGTGCTAGGCGGTGCGAGCCGTCTGAAGGCACATTCCGAAAGATCGTCCTGCGCCGCCCTCGGACGTTAAACGACATAACAACGGACCCTAGGTGACTGCTGCTCTCTCCTCCTAGGTCTTTTCCCTCAGAAATCGCCTCGCTTGGGCCTCTAATCACTTCAGACCATTCCTAGCGGCGTCGAGTACTAAGCCGGTCGGGGTTGGGCCTGCACGCGCCCACCGGTTCGAACGTAACGGCGTCTGCCGCATACGCGCGTCCGGGGCGAGGGTCCCGCGATCCTGGGGGTCCACTTGAAGTCATTCGCCGCCTCGGCGCGGAGTCGCGCAACGTTGGCCCTTGCTGGTGTGGCGCTCATCGCCGTCCTCGCGGGAGCGCTGGTCCCGAGCGGCGGGGTTGGCGCCCAGACCGTCCCGAATGATCCGCAATTTCCATCGCAGTGGGCTCTCCAGCGAATCAACGCACCGGCGGCGTGGGATTTGAGCCAGGGCGCTTCGACGATTAAGGTCGCCGTGGTGAGCACCGGCGTTACCGCGACCGCGGCCGACCTCCAGGGCCAGCTGGGCGCAGGCTATAACGCCGTCTCGCCGGGGTCCGGCACGCAAGATGACTTCGGCACTTACGGCGACGGTACCGCAGCCGCGGGCATCATCGGAGCCGCGACCAACAATGGGGCGGACATGGCCGGCGTGGCCTGGCACGTCACCTTACTCCCGGTCAAGGTCTGTGATCTCACTGGAACCTGCCCGAACGCCGCGCTCGCCGGCGGGATCAACTGGGCGGTGAGCAACGGCGCACAGATCATCAACATCGGCGTATCGCTAAACCCGGCATCCGCCTCTCCGGACATCGACGCAGCGGTAGCGAACGCCGTGAACCGGGGTGTCCTGGTCGTGGCGTCGGCGGGAAACTACTCCGGGTATGTCGGTTATCCGGCGAACCTGTCTGGCGTCATCGCGGTAGGCGCCACCGACTCGACCGATGCGGTTGCGAGCTTCTCGGGGCGCGGATCGCAGCTCGGGCTGGTGGCGCCCGGCATGAGCGTGCTCTCGCTCGCACGCCAGGGCTGCTGCATCGGCTTCAGCGGCTCAGAGTTCGGCGCGGCGCACGTCTCTGGCGCGCTGGCGCTCCTTCTCAGCCGCGGCATAGCGCCGGGTCAAGCAGCGTCATTCCTGTACAGCGGCGCTACGGATCTCGATCCGGTGGGCTGGGACTCAACGTACGGATGGGGGCGGCTCAACATCTGCGGCGCTTTCGCTGCCGCCGGTATCGGATGTCCCGCCACAGGTGCGTCGCCCACGCCGACCGCAAGCGCAACGGGGACGTCGACGAGCACCAGAACCGCTACAGCGACTAACACTGCTGCGCCTTCGGCGACGGCCACGCCAACTGCGACCGCGCCGGCAGCGCCGTCGGCGACTCCCACGCCGACACGCACCAACACGCCAATACCAACGGCGACGAACACGCCGGTGCCGACGAACACCAGCACGAACACGCCTACAGCCACGCCGACGAGCCCGCCGCTGCCGACTGCTACGGCAACAACGAGCACCACCTCGTTCAGCGGCAGGGTCAAGCCTTCGGCGCCGGCGTCGGACAACGGCATCGGGCTCGCGAACGGCCGCCAGATGAGGGCGACGCTGACCTGGACTGGTTCGTCTGGGCTGCAGCTCTGCCTGTACGGTCCCACCGGCGTTCTGCTGTCCCAGGTATCCGGCGCAACTGGCCAGCTCACATTGACGTACATGCCGGGGGCAACGGCTCAGTACGACCTTCGCGTCGTGTTGATGTCAGGCGGGAACGCTAATTACAACCTGGACGTGACGCGCTAGTCGCGCTGCAGTTGAAAAAACCGAGAGCCCCGGGGGATACCCGGGGCTCTCGCGGTTCTACATGATTAAGCCGGTCAGATCGGGTTCCCGTGAGCGTCGATGCTGCAACCGGCGTTATTGAACCCATCGAGTTGCGACGCGAGGGCGAGAATCGTGCCGCGGTCGCCGGTCGCGATGGCGGCGTTGACCTGAGCAATCACCTGAGCCGTCGTCAGCGGGTACCCGACGAGCGGGTGAGCCGAGTTGAGTAGTGCGGCGACGGCTGCCCTCAGCAAGATCGCGTCAGCCGCTTGCACGGTGCTTCCACCCTGGAATGCCAGCGCTTGAATCAACGTGGCATTCGAAAGCGCGGAGAACGGCACTGTGAACACGCTGCCGACCGTTTGGCCCGGCGTGAAACCCGTCGGACCCCACACGTTTGGATGGGTCTTCCAGAAGCCAGGTGTACAGCCGTTCGCGGTCGCCGTTGGCGAAGCCGTCGGCGTGTTCGTGTTGGTGGGCGTCGGCGTGTTGGTGTTTGTCGGCGTCGGCGTGTTCGTGTTCGTCGGAGTCGGCGTGTTCGTCGGCGTATCGGTCGCCGTGTTGGTGGGCGTCGGCGTGTCGGTGGGCGTTGGCGTGTTCGTGTTGGTCGGCGTCGGCGTGTTGGTCGGCGTCTCGGTCGGTGTGTTAGTGGGCGTGATGGTCGGCGTCGGGGTCAGCGGCACGAACGGTATCACTGACGTTTGGCCTGCATCCCAACACGGGTCGATCTTCGTGGGATCGGTCAGGGTGGGGTCTATACAATCCGCGTCGCGGTCGTGCTTATCCGCTTTCGCGTGCACGTGGGCCTCCAAGAGAGCGCCCTCCGTGCCGGTGACTGTGTAATCCACGGTGTTTGCGCAGGTAGTAGTCGGCGATCCCGAAGTCAGCGTCGGGATAACGCACACTACGGGCTGCCAAACGCCGTCCGGCGTCTGAAGAAACACATTGACGTTGAACGCCGTGCAACCCACGCCGACGGGCGGTGCTGGGTACCCGGCGCCTACGGTGTAGGTGATCTTCGTGCCGACGGTTACGATGAGCGAGTTTGGCGAACCCTGGATGAACGCGCTACCCGAGCCGACTCCGGGGTCGCAGCCCGCCGGATCGACGTGCGCGTCGGCCTTGTCAGAGCTTCCGCCGAAGAATGTGAGGCCGATGACCAATCCGGCAATCGCGATTAACGACGCCAGGAGTAAGGCCGCGGCAATTGTGGTTCTGCCCAGCTCCCTCGATGAAACGATCTGTCGGATATAGCGCAGCATGCTCGGCCTCCCTACCACTCAACTATTCCAGGCAGCGTTCGCTTGGCGAACGGAAGTTGGGCAAGACGCGAGGTTTCGAAGTGTGGTGGGGTCGCTCCGGGGAACCAGACGGAGAATCCGTTTCTCGGCTAGTCCGTGAGAGCGCACTTCCGAGCGCGGTTCGCTCGACTCTCGCGATTGCGAATGTAAGTCGCGTGTAGCTGTAGGTCAAGCGACGTCGGCGCCCGACAAAACATAACGCGCAAACTAATGCGCTCCTTTGTCAGGTAATGCGAAACGGTGCCGCGAAGAGTGGGTCGGAAGTGATTTTATGTGCAGCAGGTTGCGGAGCGCACTCCGGCGTCGATCGTCTGGATCTGCCGCGCTCCTGAGGTCGCAACACATTCGGGTTGGCGGTCAGGCGAAGCGGATGATGCAGAGGCCGCCCACGACGAGTGAGTACACGGCGAACGGCGTGAGCGTTCGCGTTTCGAAAAAGCGCAGCAGGAACTTCGTGGAGAGGTACGCGGCGGCGGCGGCCACGACTGACCCGACGACGACCTGGCCGCGGATGTGCGCACCGCCGTCACCGGCGAGCGTCGGGAGCTTCAGCACACCGGCTGCGAGGATGACGGGCGTAGCGAGCAGGAACGAGAAGCGCGCGGCGTCCTCGTGATCGAGGCCAGCGACTAACCCACCGACCATCGTGATGCCGGACCGAGAGATGCCGGCGAACAGGGCGAAGGTCTGAAAGATGCCGATGACCGCGGCGTCGCGGCGGCGCACGGTATCGACGGTGATGTGCGCAGGCTTCACCACGGTGGCGACGCCGCCGGCGGATAGCTCCGCGGCCGCGGCGACCTCGGCTCGTGATTCGGCCCGCCGGCGGAGCGCTTCGCCCGCCAACAGCACGAGGCCGTTGATGGTGAGGAAGATCGCGGCTGCGAGCGGCTTCGCGAAGATGGTGCGGAAGGTGTGCTCGAACAGCAGGCCGGTGATGCCGACAGGGATCGTCGCAACGATGATCAGCCACGCGAGCCTTTCGGACGATGTCTCGATGCTACGACGTCGGAGCGACGCGACAAAACCCTTGGTGATCTCGATCCACGTCGAACGGAAGATGAAGAGCAGCGCCAGAGCCGTCGCGACGTGCAGGGCGACGATGAACGTGAGGTACGGCGAGGCCTCGCTGTTACCAGTGGACGACTGGGTGACGAGGTTCTCCCAGCTTCCGCCGATGAGCGCCGGCACCAGCACGGAGTGCCCGAGGCTCGATACCGGGAATAGCTCGGTAATCCCCTGGATGATGCCGATGATGATCGCCTGGAGATAACTCATCGGGTGCGCGCCAAGCCTTCGCGCGCGATCAATGCCCGCCAGCGACGATGGGATACTGGCAGGTGATGAGCCGTCTTGTCGAGCGGAACGTTGTCAGATCCCCGCGAGCCGCATGATCAGGATGAGCGAGGCAGAGAGAAGCGCGATCTCGGGCAGCTCGTCGCGCCGGAGAATGAGCCAATCAGCGTGCGCGAGCGATCGTATGGCCGTGCGTACCCATGTCATTGGGCTCTCCTCGCTGCGCAGGATTCTAGTGGTGCGCGGGAGGGGCGGTGATTATCAGCGCGTTAACGTTGGAGGGACTGTTCACCCTCAGCGGTGCGCCGTACTTCGCATCGCGCGGCTTGGCGCGGTCTGGCGCGGGACCTTGATTCGCGCGACGTGCCTGCCCGAGGCGGCAGCGAAGACCGTGTCACGGCGAAGCTCGATTCGGCGGCTGGCGAGCAGCGCGCGCTCGGAGAGTCCGGCTGCGAGGGATGCGGCGTTTGCGAGAGCGCGACGACGCTCGGGCTGGATCGCATCGCGTTGGCGCTGGACGGTGCGAATCGCTTCGTAGACGCGGAACGCCTCGAGCCGCAGCTCTTCGAGCGTGTGCTCGAACCCGCTGTCACGGCTCGTTGCGCTCGTCCGTTTTGCGTCGATCATAGGTTGCCTCCCAAGTTGAACTTAACGGCGGGCGGCTAGCGGCGGGTAAACGGGGCATGAACGTGGGTTAACGTTGGCGACGAACTCGGACGCGGCATCAAGTACTGGGGCTGAGGAACTCGGGCCGCCTAGTCGTAGTGGATGCTCGAGATCGCGGCGCTTACCAGGAGGGCGGAGACGACGGTCACGATCGAGGAGATGAGGCAGGAGAACGCCAAGTTACGGCTGACGACGAAGGACGTCACCGACGTCGCCAATCCGACCAGGATCATTTCGACGATGACTCCGAGGGCCGTCGTGCCGCTATTGACGCCAATCGCCAGGCCAAGAAAGAAGAGGAACGGGAGGAGCAATCCGAGCGCGACTACGCCGACCAAACGGAGGCCACTATCGTCGCCCACGATGCGCTTACTTTA